>JBMOOM010000105.1:0-42315 GCA_049323275.1 Pseudomonadota bacterium | reverse complement strand
CGCTTCCTTATCGCCAAAGTCGGGCAACTTTGGCGGGAAGCGCTCTGAGCGGGGATCGTCCTCTCTCTTATTTCGTCATGGCCGGGCTTGACCCGGCCATCCAGTCTCAACGTCACTCGCCGTTCGATGGATGGGCTGGATGGCCGCCTCAAGGGCGGCCATGACGGGTTGATGAAACTGTGCTCGGGTCGAAGTTCAGGCGCTGGCCCGGACGCGGCCAGGGCCGGCTGACCAGCCGTCCGGTGCTCGACAAAGTGATATAGGCCGTCCTCAGCTCCGCGCCGCCGAAGCAGATATTGGTGCAATAGGGATCGGGCATGGCGATGAACTCGACAAACGCGCCATCGGCGCCGATCACATTGATGCCGCCGAGGACCAGCGAGGCCACGCAGACATTGCCGCCCGCCTCGACGGCAAGCGAATCGAATGACGTGTAGCCGGCCGGACCCGCCAGATGGCGCCCGCCATTCTCATGCGGCGGTTGCCGGCGGATGACTCCCGGTGATGCGATATCGAAGCCCCAGAGATGGCCGGTGCGTGTTTCGGCGACATAGACGGTGCGCTCGTCGGGCGACAGGCCGACGCCATTGGGCATGATCATCGGCTGCACGAGTTCGCGGATCAGGCTGCCATCGGTCTTCGCATAATAAAGCCCGCCCAGATCGACATCACGGGGACGCCGCTTGCCGTGGTCGGTGAAGTAGAAGCCGCCGTCGCGGTCGAAGACCAGGTCGTTCGGGCCTTTGAGCGGACGGCCGTCGCAGCTCGTATAGAGCACCTCCACCCTGCCGGTCCCGATGTCGATGCGTTCGATCCAGCCGCCGCGATAGTCGTCGGGCTGACCGGCGGGAACGAGCCGGCCGTCCACCGTCTTCCAGGCGAAGCCGCCATTGTTGCAGACATAGAGATGGCCGTCCGGGCCGAAGGCCGCACCATTAGGTCCGCCTCCCGGCGTCGCGATCACGGTCTTGCGGCCTTTGCCATCGATGCGGGTGACGCAGCCCCTGGCGATCTCCACCACGGCGATGCCGCCATCCGGCAGCAAAACCGGCCCTTCCGGAAAAGCGAGGTCCGAAGCGATTTCGGTCAGAAGAGATGTCATCCGCGCTCCGCTCTGGGCGACATGCCCGTCTCGGCCTTGTAGCAGGTGGAGAAGTGGCTGGCATTGGCGAAGCCGCAGGCGATGGCGATCTCGGTGATGGTGAGCGCCGAATGACGCAACAGCTCGCCCGCCGCCTCGACCCTGAGGCTGCGATAGTGGCCGGTGAAGCTCTTGCCGAGATGCCGGGCGAAGAGCCGGTCGAGCTGGCGGGTCGACAGGCCGATGCTCTCTGCCACGGTGACGCGACCGAGGGGCTCGCTCAGATTGTTCTGCATCAGGTCGAGGGCGGCGATCAGGTCGCGGCGGTGGATGCCGTAGCGTTCGCCGACCGAGGCGCGCTGCGGCCCGCCGCCGGGATGGATATCGGTATGCAGGAACCAGTCGCTCGTCCGCATCGCCAACGCGGTGCCGTGCCGCTCGGCGATGAGCGCATGCATCATGTCGAGCGGAGCGACGCCGCCGGCGCAGGTCACGCGGTTGCGGTCGATCACATAACGCGCCCGGCTCAGCGACAGGTCGGGGAATTCCTCGGCGAAAGCCTGGGCGTGCTCCCAATGGATGGTCATGCGGTAGCCCGCCATGATGCCGGCGCGGGCGAGGATGAAGGGGCCGCCCGAGACGCCGCCCAGGCGCATGCCGCGCTGCGCCAGGCGCCGCAGCCAGGCGAGGGTGGGCCGGTGGGTGAACTGGGCCGGGTTGCCGCCGGCGCAGACCAGCAGGAGGTCGAGATCGAGATCGTCGCCGACCCGGGCGGTGCAGGGCAGCGTGGCGCCGCAGGACGACGTCACGATCGGCTCCTTATGGGTGATGTGCACCCAGCGGTAGAGCTCGCGGCCGACGAAATGATTGGCGGCGCGCAGAGGCTCGATCGCCGAGGCATAGGACATCAGCGCAAGGCCCGGTATGACCAGGAAGCCGATATTCTGAGGGCCGTTTTCGCTAGTCGTGGGCATGTCTCTTTTTTATCAGTATTTGTCTCTCAGAGACAAGACAGTATTCAGTCCTCTGTCACACTGCCGACACTCAACAGAGGTTTCGACGCTCGTGCGCTATTCGGTCTTCTCGCTCCTCAAGAACTCATTCTCCGGCCACAAGAACTGGGCGTCCGCCTGGCGCGAGCCGCAGCCGAAGAAGGAGTATGACGTCATCATCGTCGGCGGCGGCGGCCATGGCCTGGCGACCGCCTATTATCTCGCCAAGGAGCACGGCATCACCAATGTGGCGGTGCTGGAAAAGGGCTGGCTCGGCTCCGGCAATATCGGGCGCAACACGACAATCATCCGCTCCAACTATCTCCTCGTCGGCAACAACCCGTTCTACGAATGGTCGCTGAAACTGTGGGAAGGCCTCGAGCAGGACTTCAACTTCAACGCCATGGTGTCGCAGCGGGGCGTCCTCAACCTCTACCATTCCGATCCGCAGCGCGACGCCTATGCCAGGCGCGGCAATGCCATGCGGCTCGACGGCGTCGATTCCGAGCTCCTGGACCGCGAGGCGGTGCGCGAGATGGCTCCGTTCCTCAGCTTCGAAAATGCCCGTTTCCCGATCATGGGTGGCCTGCTGCAGCGGCGCGGCGGCACGGTGCGCCATGACGGCGTGGCCTGGGGCTATGCCCGCGGCGCCGACTCGCGCGGCGTCGACATCATCCAGAATTGCGAAGTGACCGGCATCCGCATCGAGAACGGCAAGGTCAAGGGCGTCGACACCAACAAGGGTTATATCGGCTGCAAGAAGCTGGGCCTGGCCGCCGCCGGCAACACCACCGACGTCGCCACCATGGCGGGCATGAAGCTGCCGATCGAAAGCCACGTGCTGCAGGCCTTCGTGTCGGAAGGCATCAAGCCCTATCTCGACACGGTCATCACCTATGGCGTCGGACACTTCTATGTGTCGCAGTCGGACAAGGGCGGACTGGTCTTCGGGGGCGATCTCGACGGCTACAACTCCTATGCGCGGCGCGGCAACATGCCGACCGTCGAGCATGTGATCGAGGCGGGCGTCGCCATGATCCCCGGCATCGCGCGCATCCGCGTGCTCCGGTCCTGGGGCGGCATCATGGACATGTCGATGGACGGCTCGCCGATCATCGACAAGACCCATATCGATGGGCTCTATCTCAATTGCGGCTGGTGTTATGGCGGCTTCAAGGCGACGCCGGCGTCGGGCTGGTGCTTCGCGCATACGATCGCCAGGAACGAGGCGCATGCACTCAATGCGCCCTACCGGCTCGACCGGTTCCGGCGCGGCTACATGATCGATGAAAAGGGCGTCGGCGCGACGCCCAATCTGCATTGATGGCCATGTCCGTATTTTCACACGTTACTTCTCCCTCCACCGCGCGCAGCGCGGGGAGGGTGGCGCGCGTCAGCGCGACGGGTGGGGTATTTCCGCATAGGCGGTCTTCCTCACCTAGTCCGATCACCAATTGGTTAGACCGCAACCGCGGCAACACCCCACCCGACCACGGCTTCGCCGTGGCCACCCTCCCTGCCTTCGGCGGCGGAGGGAGATTCGGCTCGTTGAGGAACGCCTTTCCATGCTGATCAAATGCCCCTATTGCGGTCCGCGTCCGTCGGAAGAATTCACCATCCTCGGTGACGCTTCGGTCAAGCGGCCCACCTCCAACGATCCCGCCACGATGGATCAATGGTTCGACTATGTGTATCTGCGCGATAATCCGAAGGGCCGATACAAGGAATACTGGCATCATGGCGGCGGCTGCCGCTCGTGGATCGTGGTCGACCGCGACACCCAGACCCATGAGATCTTCGGAACCCAGGCGGCGCGCGACGTGACGCTCGCTGAGAACAAGAAGGGCAGATCCTGATGGCCGGCTTCCGTCTCGCCAAAGGCGGTCTCATCGACCGCTCCACCACGCTCGATTTCACCTTCGACGGCAAGAGCTTCACCGGCCATCAGGGCGACACGCTGGCCTCGGCGCTCATCGCCAATGGCGTCCATCTCATGGGCCGCTCGTTCAAATATCACCGGCCGCGCGGCGTGATCGCCGCGGGCGCCGCCGAGCCCAATGCCCTGGTCGAGTTGCGCGACGGCGGCCGCAAGGAAGCCAATACCCGCGCCACGGTGATCGAGCTTTATGACGGGCTCAAAGCGAAGAGCCAGAACCGCTGGCCGTCGCTCAATTTCGACATCGGCGCCATCAACTCGCTGGCCGCCTCCGTCTTCGTCGCCGGCTTCTACTACAAGACCTTCATGTGGCCGAAGAGCTTCTGGGAGAAGATCTACGAGCCGCTGATCCGGCGCGCCGCGGGCCTCGGTTCCGCCACCCATGAAGCCGACCCCGACAAATATGAGAAGTCCTACGCCCATTGCGACCTCCTGGTGATCGGCTCAGGCCCGGCGGGCCTTTCGGCGGCGCTCACCGCGGGGCGCGCCGGCGCCCGGGTGATCCTCATCGATGAAGGCTCGCGCCTCGGAGGTTCGCTCCTCGGCGAAAACGAGGAGATCGGCGGTTCGACCGGCTTCGACTGGGCACAAGCCGCCATCGCCGAGCTCGGCGGCCTCGCCAATGTCACCCTCATGCCGCGCACCACGGCCTTCGGCGCCTATGACGGCAATGTCTTCGGCGCGCTCGAGCGGGTGAACGACCATGTGCTGGCGCCGTCGCCCTTCGAGCCGCGCCAGCGCTATTGGAAGATCATGGCCAAGCGCGCGGTGCTGGCGGCGGGCGCCGAGGAGCGGCCCATCGTCTTCGGCGGCAACGACGTGCCCGGCGTGATGCTCGCTTCCGCCATGCGGACTTTCGCCAACCGTTATGCAACGGCTTCCGGCAAGTCGGTGGTGGTCTTCACCAACAACGATTCCGGCTATCGCACGGCGCGCGACCTGAAAGCCAAGGGCGTGCATGTCGAGGTGATCGTCGATTCCCGCAAGGACGCTTCCGCCGACGCCGCCGGCATCCCGGTGCTGAAGGGCAGGACGGTCAGCGACGCCGCGGCGGGCAAGATAGTCTCCGGCGTCGAGCTCTCCGACCACACCCATATCGCCTGCGACACGGTGGCGATGTCGGGCGGCTGGAGCCCGGTCGTCAATCTGCTCTGCCACAAGGGCGCCAAGCCGGTGTGGAACGACAAGCTGCAGGCCTTCCTGCCGCCCAATGGCGATGCCCAGCTCGCCGCGGCGGGCGCCGCCAATGGCGCCATGCTGCTCTCCGAGGCCTTGCGCGAAGGCGCCGAGAAGGCGGCCAAGGCGGTCGGCGATCTCGGCTTCACCGCCAAGGCGGATGTCCCCAAATGCCGCGACGAGGCCTATGCGATCCAGCCGCTCTGGTGGGTGAAGGACAGCCACGGCAAGGCTTTCGTCGACTATCAGAACGACGTGACGCCCAAGGACCTGCCGCTCGCGGCGCGCGAAGGCTACAGCTCGATCGAGCTCGCCAAGCGCTACACGACCGCCGGCATGGCGACCGACCAGGGCAAGCTCGGCAATGTCAACGCCATCGCCATCCTCGCGGAAGCGGCGGGCAAGAGCATCGCCGAGATCGGCACCACCACTTTCCGGCCCTTTTACACGCCGGTGCCTTTCGCCGCCTTCGCTGGGCCGTTCACCGGCCATCACTTCATGCCGACGCGCAAGACGCCGCTGCATGACTGGGCCGAGGAGCTGGGCGCCGTGTTCGTCGAAACGGGTCTCTGGCTGCGCTCGAGCTGGTTCCCGCTGCCGACCGAGGAGGGCTGGCTCGATCCGGTCATCCGCGAAGTGAAGGCGGCGCGCGAGAAAGTCGGCATCTGCGATGTCTCGACGCTCGGCAAGATCGACGTGCAGGGGCCTGATGCGGCCGAATTCCTCAACCGGCTCTATTGCAACGGCTTCGCCCAGCTCGATGTCGGCAAGGCGCGCTACGGCCTGATGCTGCGCGAGGACGGCATCGTCATGGATGACGGCACGACCTCGCGACTGGCGCCCGATCACTTCTTCATGACCACGACCACGGCGAATGCCGCGAAGATCATGACGCATATGGAATTCTGCCATCAGGCGCTGTGGCCCGAGCTCGACGTGCAATATGTGTCGGTCTCCGAGCAATGGGCGCAGATGGCCGTGGCCGGTCCCAAGGCACGCCCGACGTTGCAGAAGATCGTCGACGGCGTGACGCTCGACGACACGACCTTCCCTTATCTCGCGGCCAAGGAGATCAGCATCCTGGGCGGCGTCACCGCCAGGCTGTTCCGCATCTCGTTTTCGGGCGAGCATGCCTACGAGCTCTCGGTGGCCGCCGATTACGGCAATCTCGTCGCGCGCGCGCTCATGCAGGCGGGCGAGGAGTTCGGCATCACGCCCTATGGCGTCGAGGCGCTCTCGGTCATGCGCATCGAGAAAGGCCACGTGGCGGGCGGCGAGCTCAACGGCACGACGACCGCCGACGATCTCGGCCTCGGCCGCATGATGTCGACCAAGAAGGATTATATCGGCCGCATGATGGCGGCGCGCGAGGGCCTCGTCGCGAAGGACCGACAGGTCGTCGTCGGCATCAGGCCGGTCGACAAGGCCGACCGCCTCCGCGCCGGCTCGCATCTCCTGAAGAAGGATGACCAGCCCTCGCTCGCCGGCAGCCAGGGCTATATCACTTCCGTCGCCTATTCGCCGACGCTCGGCTACTGGCTGGGCCTGGCTCTGTGCACGAGCGGCCGTCAGCGCCATGGCGAGATCGTCAAGGTCTTCGACGGGATACGCAATATCCACATGTATGCCGAGATCTGCGATCCGATGCATTACGACAAGGAGAACAAGAAGCTCCATGCCTGACACCGCCATTGCCATCAAACGCGTCTCGGCCCTCGCCGATGTCGCGGTCCAGGGCCGCTTCGGCGCCGACAGGGGCGCCCCCGGCGTCACGCTCTCGGTGCGCCATCCGACGTCGATCGTCACCGTCATCGCCCGCAAGGACAAGGCGGGAGCGCTCGGCAAGGCGATCGAGGCCGCCTATGGATTCCCGCTCCCGGCTGTGTGCGAAAGCACGGGCAAGAACGGCCTTGCCTTCCACTGGTGCGGCGTCGATCAGTATTTCGCCATTGCCGACGGCAAGGCCGATGGCGAGCTCTATCGCGAGCTCAAAGGCCGCCTCGAAGGCCTCGCTTCCTGCTCCGACCAGAGCCATGGCCGTGTCGTCATCCGTGTCACCGGGCCGAAGGCGCGCCCGCTTCTCGCCAAGGGCACGCCGGTCGACTTGCATCCTTCCGTCTTCGGGCCCGGCAAATCGGCCATGACCCAGATGGCGCATGTCGGCATCCATCTCGTCCAGGCAGACGCGGATACGTTCGAGCTCTCGGTGTTCCGCGGCTTCTCGGAGAATTTCTGGGAATGGCTGACCGAGCAGGCGGAAGAATACGGCTATCAGGTTCTGTGAGCGTAGCTCTTCTCAACCGGCCTTGAGAAAACGCCGGTTTCCCGCCAGCCGGTCCAAGGCCTTGCGCGCCTTGCGGACGAGCTTCTTCTGCTTCGGCTGTTCGCTCGCCGTGAACACGCCGGCGGCGTAGGCGGTGACCGCGGCGCGGTTGGCGGAGCCGCTGGCGGCGACCTCCGCGACCAGCGTCTCGAGAAACGCGCCGCGCGCCTCGCCGTCATGGATGTCGCCCAGCGCGTTCTGAATGGTCTCGAGCGCCCGCGTATGGCGCCTGAAGCGATGCCGGCGCTTGCCGCCGGTGACCAGACTGTCGAAGAACTCGCTCATATACCGCAGCTTCTTCGCCGTGATCCGGATGCGATGACGCTGCTCCGGATCCGCCTCGGCCAGATGACGGCCGCGTTTGTGGAGGCGCTTGTATTGGCGGGCGAGGAGCTTCGGCGCCCGGCTGAGCACCGGTTCGCCGCCCCCCGCTTCGCCGGCGTCGCGCCAGTCGCCAAAGTCGAGCCAATGCGCCAGATCGAGCAGCAGCTTGCGCATGCGCTCGCTGTCGAGAGCCTCCCGCAAGGCGGCTCGCGCCACGCCGCGGCGGTGGGCCACCTCGGCGAGAAGCGCGCTGGTGCCCATGGGCGCCGAGCCGGCATCGGCCGGCGGCTCGAAGGTCCGGCACTGCAGCACGTCGAGGTCGCGCGCGGCGCCCAGAAGATCCGAGAGCCATGCCAGCTCGCGGCGGTGGTGATCAAGCTCGCCATCGGCAATGACCGGCTTGAACAGGCTCAATGCGGCGCGCAGGCGGCGTATGGCGATGCGCGCCCGGTGGACGCCCTCGATATCGCCATCATCGGTGATCGCCGACTCGTTGAGCATGAAGTCGTAAAGACAGCTGTGGCAAATGGTGCGGAAGGCCTCGGCCGCCGTCATCTCGGCTTTGAGTTTCGGGACGGATGCCGCGACGGGCGTTCCCCAGCTGCCTTCGGCGAGACGGCTGCCGCGATCGCCTTTGCTGATGAAGCTCAGGCGCAGCGGCGCCTTGTCCAGGAAACGGCGGGCGAGCGCGAAGAGCTGGCGCGGCTCGCCTTTCTTCAATTCGAGCTCGAGCTCGCAGATCGGCAGTTGCTTGTCCTGGTGCTTGATCTCGCCGCGGTCGACGGCGACCTCGATCTCGGCCGATCCGTGCTTCACCAGAAAGGAGGCGCGGTCGACCGCCACGGTGTAAAGGGGCGCCAGATCACTTTCACTGCCATTGCCCGCCAGCACCGCGCCGGCCGGCGTCGTCTCCAGTTCGGCGCGGCTCGGCCTGTCTCCGGCAATGGCGCTTTCCCATTCGCCTCTGGCGATGCCGGTCGGCCTTGCCTGCTTGACCGAGAGCAGCCTGGCCTTCGCCTGCTTGCGGACGCGCAGCAAGAGGCCGTTACCGGCGAACAGCCCTTCCGGCGTATCGAAGTAAGTCGTCTCGATATGTTTGCGCGGCGCACGCCGCAGCCGCTTGCCGATGACCGGCAGGCTGTCGAGCATCGGAAGGCCGCCGCCTTCAATAAGAAATTTGAGCTCGATCTCCAGCGCCATGCGTCTCCTCCCTTGGAGAGCATTTTCGTCACGGAGCCGCCCGCGCGATCAGATATAGGGCAACCAGAAGCAGAGGGGCAGCCCACTTATGGACAAGGTGAATTGCCCGGACGCTATAGGTGCGAGATCGCTTCAGGTCATTTACGCATCGGCGCAAAACGCCGCAGCAGCAGGCTCAGGAAGAGAGCGAGCATCGCCGCGATGCCCACCGGCCAGGCGGCGGCGGGCCAGCCTGCGGCGTCGACCGCGGCGCCCACCGTCACCGGACCGACCACCTGGCCGAGATTGCTGCCCTGAACGATGAGGCCCAGCGACATGGCCGTGAGGCGCGGCTCGGCGGCGAGAAGCGGAGCGGTCGTCATCGCGGTCGCCGGCAGGAGGCCGCCGACGCCGGAGAAGACAAGGCAGAGCAGGAAGATGACGGCGGGCGGCAAGGGGGCCAGGAAGATGGCGATGCCGGTCAAGCCCATCACGACGACGGCGATGGCGAACAGCAGCCAGCGCGCCACCAGATTGCGCCCGAGCAGCGCGCCCGCCGCGAGATTGCCGAGGATGTTCACCGCGATGACGAGCGCGCTCGACAGTCCTGCCAGTCCGGGCGAAACCAGCATGCGCGCGCCGAGCAGAATCGGCAGGAAGCTCGCCAGCGCAAAATAGAGCAGGCTGTAGAGCGTGAAGACGAGCGCGATGAGCGCAGGGCCCGGGCTCGTCAGCGTGGTCCAGGCATCGCCTATGAGCGCCGCGAGCGGCTGACCGGTCCCGCCGGCCTCGCGCGGGATGAGAAAGGCCGCCAGCAACGTGATCAGGATCAGCCCGACATTGACGAGCCAGAAACCGCGCCAGCCGGTGAGCGCCGCGCCGCAGATGAGCGCCAGCGCCATGCCGGCGGGCATATAGGTGCTCCACAGGCCGAAGACGAAATCGCGATCGCCGGTCGCCACGATGCGCCGCAGGAGCGCCGGGGCGGCGACCGTCGTCAGCAGGAATCCGATGCCTTCGATGGTGCGGCCGACGAGGAGGAAGGCAAAGCTCGCCGACAAGGCGCTCATGAGGCTGCCGATGCCCAGAACCGCGAGACCCAGGAGACAGGTAAAGCGGTCGCCGTAGCGATTCACCAGCATGCCGGCGGGAATGCCGAGAAAGACGCCGAGAAAGGCGAAGACCGAGATCACCCAGCCCGCCGCCTCCAGGCCGAGTGTGAAATCGACGCGCAGGGCGGGTAGGGCGATGATGCCCTTGCCGACCTGCAAGGCCGCAACCACGCCTGCCGCGACGACGATCACCACGGCGCGCCAATCCGTAGTTGCCGATCGGCCTTCCGATGATTCTGCCATCAATGCCCCTGGATCGCGATCACTTTAGGTTGCGGCGCCGCCGTCCACTTTGCCCCATCACGCGCTCCGAGCCGGATAGTGCGGATGCGAAGTCCCCTTTCCAATGAACAGTTTCGCATGCCGCCCATGCAGGATGAATGTGAAATCGGGACTGCGCCCGCATCCGAGCCATGGAACCGCAAGCGAATCTCCGCCGTTGTCCACCCATGGATCAAAGATCTCGCGAAAAGGCGGCGACCGAGGCTCGGCAGGCGGTCAAAGTCGGACCAATGCGCTATGTGCTCGGGCTCGGCATAGCCGGCACTCTCCTGGGATTCCTCGTCGTGTGGCTCGTGTTCTCGACCTGACGGGACAGCGGTTGCCCGGAAGTTCAGAGCGGGAGAGCTGCCCGTGCGCCGGCCGACACTCGTTCGGTTTCAATAGGAGAGCGGTTCAGTCCGATATTCCCGGGTCAGCGCTCCCGCTAAAGTCGCTCGACTTCGGCGATGGGGAAGCGCGCCAGATCATATGTATTCGGAACAACTCTAAATGTGCGGATCGAATTCGATGGCGCGGACCCCGCCTCCGCCCGCAATGATCGCTTTCACGATATCGTCGAGCGTCACGTCCTCTTCCGGGTGCTTCTTTCGGATCCTATTTGCCGCCTTGTAGGCATTCAAAATGCCATGGTGATTTTCGACGTCGTCCAGGATCTTGTGGATGGCTTCCCTGATGTTGGATGAAAGCTTCAATGTCATGGGATCAACCTTTCAAACCGGAAGGCTACACCTCCGGCATCGAAACGCAATTCTGCAAAGGCTGACAGAGAGCTACAGGCTCAGGGAACTTATGCTGCGATTTGTAAGTTGTGTAAGTAAGAGGTGTCAATTGAGTAGGAGAAGCACGAATGAGCGCCAGGCATCGATCGATACGCCTGCAGATCATGCTGGATAGCGCGGAGGTCAGCGCTCTCGATGACTGGCGTTTCAATAAGCGCATGCCTAGCCGGGCGGCGGCGGTACGCGAGATCATCCGAAGAGGGCTTGCAGCGGAAGGATTCGACGTGGCCGGCCCTGAGCGGAAGTCGGCCGATTTCGGCATCATCGAGCTTCGCGATGAGTGAGGCCAGCGTCAGCCGATTCGTTCGGCAAGCCGGCGGATTCGCTTGCTCGCCTCGGCGATCTGCGCCTCATCGACGGTCAACGCGACCCGGAGATGGCCGGCGCCGCCGTGGCCGAAGCTTTCGCCCGGCATGGTGACGACCGCTTCCTCGGCCAGCAGCCTACGGGAGAATTCATCGCCGCTGAGGCCGGTCTTGCGTATGTCGACCATGACGAACATACCGCCTTCCGGCATGCGCGCCGAAACGGTCCGGGCGCCGTCGAGGCCGGCGATGAGGGCGCGGGCGCGCTTCTCGTAATCCACTTTCATCTTCTCGACCTCGGGGAAATAGTTGTCGAGCGCGAAGGCGGTGGCATCCTCGAGGAAGGGCTGCGAGCCGAACAGGATCGTTTCGGACAGCGGCAGGACATGCTCGCAGAATTCTTCCGAAGCGGCGATCCAGCCGCAGCGGAATCCCGGCATGGCATGCGACTTCGACACCGAGGAGACGACCACGGTGCGCTCCTCCAGCGCCTTATCGTCGAAAGGCGACACGAAGACCGTGTTGCCGTAGGTGAGCGTCGCATAGACCTCGTCGGAGACGATCCACAGATCATGCTTGCGGCACAGGGCGCCGATCGCGGCGATCTCGTCGGCGGTGAAGACGGTGCCGGTCGGATTGCCGGGCGTATTGAGCAGGAGGGCGCGGGTTCTCGGCGTGATCTTCTCCGCCAGATCCTCGGGGCTCAGATGGAAGCCGCGGTCGGGATCGGCGCGCACCGGGACCGGAATGCCGCCCGCCGCGGCGATGACGCCTTCATAGGTCGCGTAATAGGGATCGGGCAGCAGCACCTCGTCGCCGATATCGATGACGCCCATGAAGGCGACATAAAGCGCGGTCTGGGTGCCGGGCAGGAACAGGAACTGGCTGGGCGATATATGGCGGCCGGTGCGCTTCGAATACATCGCCGACAGGGCGCGCAGAACCTGCGGCTCGCCGCGGCCGTTGGAATAGCGGGTGCGGCCTGAACGCATCTGCCGCTCGGCGACATCCATGATCGCCTCGGGCACTGCCGCGTCAGGCTCGCCGATCGAGAGGAAGATCAGCTTCTCGCCTTTCGCCTCGCGCTCCTTGCCCTCGATGTGAACAGCCCATTTCTCGGAGCCCAGGCCCTGCAGCCGCTCCGTGATCTTCGCATAACGCATGATGGTTCCTCGGTCCGGACCGGCTTTCTAGAGGATATCCCGCCAAAGTTGAAGACTTTGTCGGAAAGAGCCGGGCCGGTATCGAGGCCTCCGGTGGGAAGCGGAACGAACAGCCGCGAGCCCCGAACTGCCTCCACCCATTCTTCCATATCGATGAGCCTGCCGGCCGCCAGGACATGCCATGCGGGCGCTCGGCTGTATGGAAAGGCAAGGCGGCCCTAGCGTCAAGAGCGTGGGATCGAGCCTCGCAACCTTCAGGTTTCGTCCGGGCCGCTCATCGTCTCGGCAGCGGCATTGTTGCCGGACAGGAATTCCCCGAAATGAGCAAGGCCCGGGAAATTGTCGCAGAACACCTTGATCACGACCAGGATGGGTACAGCGATGAGGGCGCCGACGATGCCCCAGATCCAGCTCCAGAAGGCGAGCGAGATGAAGATCACCACGACATTGAGCTCGAGCCGGCGGCCGAGGATCAGCGGCGTGATGAAGGCGCTTTCGAGCGTATGGAACAGCAGATAGGCGGCGGGCGGCAGGAAGGCCGGGCCGATCGTGCCATAGGTGATGAGGGCGGCCACGAAAGTGGCGCCGACGCCGATGGCGGCGCCGATATAGGGGATGAAATTGAGCGCCGTGGCCGCCGCGCCCCAAAGCAGCGGATTCGACATGCCAAGCACCGCCATGGCGACGGCGACGGCGGCGCCGAAGCACAGATTGATGGCGGTGATGGTGAGGAGATAGCGCGACACCTCGAACTCGACATTGTGGACGAGGCGCACCGAGCGCTTCTTGTCGCTCAAAGTGGGCAGGACGCGCACCAGCTTGTGCAGGAAAAGATCACCGGAGGACAGCAGGAAAAGCACCAGCACGAGCGTCGCGCCCAGTGTCGTGCTCAAGCCGCCCAGCGTGTTCGCGGCCCAGGCGGCAAGCCCGGACTGCGCGACGACGACCTTCTCGGTGGCGGGCCCCCCGGCATTGGCGATCTCCTCGAGCTGGGCGGACGCGTTCATCACCCGGCGCAACGGCTCGCGCAGGGGCTCGAAGCGCTCCTCGAGGCGCTGGGCGATGGCGGGCGAGTCGGCGATGAGCTGGCTCACCGGATCGGAGAGATAGAGCGCGGCGGAGCCCAGCATGGCGAATATCGCGAGCACCAGAAGCACGGCTGAGACCACCGCAGGAATCCCCTGGCGGCGCAGATACCGCACCATGGGTGAAAAAGTCAGGGTGACGAGGAGCGCCAGCATCACCGGCAGGAAGAAGGTGCGGGCGAAATAGAGCGCGCCGATCAGGAGGATCGCGAATATTCCGATGATGGAGAAGGAAACCGTCTTGGAAAGATGAAGCCGTGCAACTGCCGCCGTCTCGCGGTCGACCGGACCCAAATCCATGCCCTGTTTGTCCTCTTTCCCATAGGTTGGGTCGCAAACGCGCGAGGAGGAGAGCGGGTTCCATGGCCGACGGAATCTATCCGCCAAGGGTGGCCTTCACGGCAGCATGACGACGCGCTAGCTTCGCGTGACGTCTGCGAAAGTATTCCCGATGGCGAAAGCCCTGCCGCGTGTGACTTACTCGAATATCGGCGCCGATTTCGCGCCCCTGCATGACTGGCTGGACGAAGCGCTGCCGCGCTTTCGCAGGTCCATGCTCGGCCAGGCGTGGCCCAATGTCATGGCCGGGCGCCATGATGTGAGTGGGCGCGCTTACGAAGTCCATTGTCCCTTCGAGCGCGATCTGGTGGTGGCGCGACTGGTCTCGGCAGACCGCAAGGCGGTTGGCGCCGCCGTGCGCGCCGCGCGCGACGCCTTTCCGGTCTGGTCCGGCATGGGCTGGAAGACACGGGTCAGGATTCTGCGCAAATGGGCCAAGGAGATCGAGCAGCGCAAATATGAGCTCGGCATGGCCGCGCTTTACGAGGTCGGCAAGTCCCGGCTCGAGGCGGTTGGGGAGGCGGAGGAGGCGATCCATCTCGTCAACTGGTATTGCGACGAGATGGAGCGTTCGAAAGGCTTCAGCCAGCCGATGCGGCGCGCCCATGTGGATGAGGAGACAACCTGTCTGCTCAAGCCGGTCGGCGTCTTCGCCGTCATCGCGCCCTTCAATTTCCCGGTGGCGCTCGCCTGTAACATGCTAGGCGCGGCGCTGGTCGCCGGCAACACCGCCGTGCTCAAGCCCTCGCCGCAATCGGGCCTGACCTCCGCGCTGCTGATGGAGACTGTGGAGGCCGCCGGCATTCCGCCCGGCGTCATCAATCTCATCAACGGCGCCGAAGCGGGGCCGCTGCTGGTCGACGCCGAAGGCGTCGATGGCGTCGCCTTCACCGGCACGCATCAGACCGGCATGCGGATCTACCGCAAGCTCGCCTCCAGTCCCTATGCGCGGCCGGTCATATGCGAGATGGGCGGCAAGAATCCGGCCTATGTCACGGCCACGGCCGATCTCGACATGGCGGCGGAAGGCCTGACCCGCTCGGCCTTCGGCCTCCAGGGCGAGAAATGCTCCTCCTGCTCGGTCGTCTATGTCGATGAAGCGGTGAAGGAGGAGCTGCTCAAGCGCTTGAAAGCGCAGGCCCAGGCGATCGTCGTCGGCAATCCGGAAAGCCGCCGGACCTTCATGGGACCGCTGATCGACGAGACGGCGGTCGAGCGCTTCCAGAAAGTGGCGAAGGCGGCGCGGGCCAAGGGGCGGATCGTCCATGGCGGTGAGCGGCTTTCAGGGCCGGTCTGCAACAAAGGCCATTTCGTGGCGCCCACCATCGTAGCGGAACTTCCGCCCGACCATTGGATTAACAAAGAGGAATTGATTCTGCCGGTCCTGTCGGTGGTGGCTGTGGGCTCCCTGGCGGAGGGCGTCGCTCTGGGAAACCGCAATGTCTATGGGCTGTGCGCGGGCCTCTATTCGGGAAGCCCCAAGGAGATCGAGACGTTTCTCGGCCTGGCAGAGGCCGGCGTCCTCTATGTCAACCGGCGCACCGGCGCCACAACCGGCGCCTGGCCGGGCGAGCAGACCTTTTGCGGCTGGAAGGGGTCCGGAATCGACGGGAAGGGCGGATTCGGCCCATTTACCATTCCACGCTACATGCGCGAACAAAGTCTCACCATTATGCGGGGTTAGTTCCTGTGGGCAGGGCTTTACAAATCGTTCTTGGGGCTTCATGTTGCGGCGCACTTTGGGGTGCTCCCAGGTTCCAGCGACTGGCAAAAACCATGATCCGGCATGACTTTAAGCCGGCCGAGGAGTTGTGTTGAATGAGCGTTACGCGGCGCGGTGTGCTGAACATGCTGCAGGGGCTTGCGGCACTGGGTGCGGCCTCCCAGGCCGGTCTGCTTGAAGCGGCGGCGCAGACGACGGAGCTTCTGGGCAAGTCGGAAACCTTCACCGACGACTTCGTGCTGGAATTGGCGCGGGCGCGGGCCAAAAAGCCGTTCGTCGAAGAGAAGATCCAGCTGCCGCCCGGTCTCGACAACCTCACCTATGACCAGTACCGCGACATCCGCTTCAATCCCGAGAAGTCGATCTGGCGCGGCCAGCCGCACGGCTTCTCCTTCGATCTCTTCCATTCCGGCTTCTATTACACCTCGCCTGTCGACATCTTCATCGTCGACAATGGCGAGCAGGCGAAGCTCAATTACGTCCCCGATCTCTTCACCTTCGGCCCGCTGGTGCAGCAGCCCAAGGGCGACATGGACCTGCATTATGCCGGCTTCCGGCTGCGCTATCCGATCAACAGCAAGGACTACAATGACGAGTTCTGCGTGTTTCAGGGCGCGTCCTATTTCCGCGCTATAGGCAAAGGCCATCTCTATGGACTTTCGGCGCGCGGTCTCGCCATCGACACCGGCCAGCCGAACGGCGAGGAATTCCCGTTCTTCCGCTCCTTCTGGATCCGCACCCCGACACCCGATGCGGTGTCGGTGGTGGTGTGGGCGCTGCTCGACAGCCCGTCCTGCACCGGCGCCTACCGCTTCACCATCAAGCCGGGTGCGGCGACGCAGATGGATGTCGAGATGACGATCTTCCCGCGCCGCGATCTCGAGCATGTCGGCATTGCGCCGCTCACCAGCATGTTCCTCTACGACGCGATGAACCATGTCGCCTTCGACGACTATCGTCCGGCGGTGCATGATTCAGACGGGCTGATGATGCTGACGGGGTCGGGCGAGTATCTCTGGCGCCCGCTCGCCAATCCGAAGACGCTGCAGGTTTCAGCCTTCGTCGACAACAGCCCGGGCGGCTTCGGCCTGATGCAGCGCAAGCGCCACTATGACGATTTCCTCGATCTCGAGGCCAAATACGAGAAGCGGCCGAGCCTGTGGGTGGAGCCGATCGGCGACTGGGGCCAGGGAGCGGTGGAACTCTACGAAATCCCCTCGCAGCGTGAGATTCACGACAATATCGCCGCTTTCTGGCAGCCCAAGCAGAAACCGGCCAAGGACAGCTCGGCGTCCTTCGTCTACCGGCTCTACTGGTGCGATGAATGGCCGCTGGACCGCCAGGATTTCAAGGCGATGGCCAGATTCTCCGGCGGCGGTCTCAATTTCGACCAGAACAAGCGTCTCTATGTCATCGATTTCCAGGGCGGCTCTCTCACCGGCGACGTTGTCGCCGACGTGACTGCAAGCCAAGGTACGATCAGTAATGTCGTCACCCAGCCCAATCCGCAAAGCGGCGGCGTCAGATTGTCCTTCGAAATCGATGTCGGAAGTGCTGAAATGTCCGAGTTCCGGGCAGTGCTCAAGCGCGGCCAGGAAAAAGTGAGCGAAACATGGCTCTATCGGTGGACAAAATCGTAGATATCGCACCCAGCAAGGACGATATTCTGCCGCCGGAATCCCGGCTCGACATGCCCGTACAGGACCTCAAGCACTGGGCGCCTGGCGGGGCCCTTCCCGCCGGACGCGAACGTTCCAGCGTGCATTTCTGCCGCTGGTTCGTGTTCTCCGCCACGTTGGTTCTGACCGGGCTCGGCACCTACGAAATCTACCAGGTGATCAGCCCCGCCGACATCACCTGGCTGCAGGTGATCTTCGCGGCGCTCTTCGCCGTCACCTTCGCCTGGATATCCTTCGCCTGCGCCAGCGCCATGCTGGGCTTCCTGTGCATGACGCGGCGGCCGCGCTACACGCTCGCCGACTTCGGCGACGTCAAACGGACCGCGCTGCTGATGCCGGTCTATCACGAAGATCCGGAGACCGTGGCCGAAGCCATGGCGCGCATGGGCCGCGCGCTCGCCCGCGAAAAAGCCGGCGACAAGTTCGACATCTTCATCCTGAGCGACAGCCGCGAGGCCGCGCATATCCGTCACGAGGCGCAGGTCTTCGCCAAGCTGCGCCAGGATCTGCGCGACGACATCCAGGTCTATTACCGCCGCCGCCCCGACAATCATCACAAGAAGGCCGGCAATATCGCCGATTTCGTCACCCGCTGGGGCGGCGCCTATGAAGCGATGATCGTGCTCGACGCCGACAGCATGATGTCGGGCCAGACGCTGGTCACGCTGGCGCGCGCCATGGCCGCCGATCCCAAGGCCGGCATCATCCAGAGCCTGCCGCTCCTGCACAATCGCTGGACGCTTTATGCGCGCATGCAGCAATTCGCCGGCCGCGTCTATGGCCCGATCGTCGCCAACGGGCTCGCCGCCTGGCACGGGCGCGACGGCAATTACTGGGGCCACAACGCGATCATCCGGGTGAAGGCCTTCGCTGAAGCGGCCGGCCTGCCCGAGCTCGAAGGCCGCAAGCCCTTCGGCGGCCACATCATGAGCCATGATTTCGTCGAGGCGGCGCTCATCCGCCGCTCCGGCTGGGCGGTCTATATGCTGCCCGCCCTCGGCGGGTCCTATGAGGAGACGCCGCCCAATCTGATCGAGCTCGCGGCGCGCGACCGGCGCTGGAGCCAGGGCAATCTGCAGCACATGAAGCTCCTCACCGTGCGGGGGCTGCATTGGGTGAGCCGCATCCATTTCCTGCAGGGCATCATGTCCTATCTGGCGTCACCCTTGTGGCTGTTCCTGCTGATGACCGGCCTCGTCCTGTCGACGGTCGCCAAGTATGCGCAGCCCAATTATTTCCCCGAGGGCTTCACGCTCTTTCCGGCTTGGCCGGTCTTCGATCCCGAGCGCGCCTTGCGCCTCTTCACCTTGACCATGGCGGTGCTGTTCGTGCCGAAGATCCTCGGCGTCATCGCCGCCATCTTCGACCCGGTGCTCCGGCGCGGCTGCGGTGGCGTCAGCGGACTGATCAAGAGCCTGTTCGCGGAATCGATCCTTTCGGCGCTCCTGTCGCCGATCATGATGCTCATCCAGTCGGGTTTCGTGCTCGACATCCTGCTCGGCCGCGATTCCGGCTGGAAGGCGCAGAAGCGCACCGAGGAGGCGCCGCCCTTCAACGAGCTGCTGCACAAACACGCCTGGCATATCGTCGCCGGCATCCTGGTCGGCGTGCTCGCCTTCCTGATCACGACGCAGACCTTCCTCTGGCTGTCGCCGATCGTGCTCGGTCTCGCTCTGTCGGCCGTCGTGTCCTGGTGGACCGGCCTCGTCTCGGTGGGCCGGCGCGCCTGGGACTGGAACATCTTCCGGATCCCGGAGGAAGCGAATCCGGTTTCCGACAGTGTCGATGGGGCTAGCTCGGAACGTCTCGCGGCAGCGGAGTGATCGTGCCGTCCTCGGCAATGGCGAGCGCCTCCTGCCGGGTGAATTCGGCATAATCCGCTTCAGCGACCGCCAGCACCGGGCAGGTCTTTCCGTACAGCGTCTCCGCCACCTCCGCACCGATCGCCAGATTGATGTCCGGCTTGATCAGAATGACGGCGGCCGGCGCCGTGCCGAGGCGGATCGCTTCCGCCATGCCGCCGGGTGCGGTGCCGGAGCCGCGCGTCTCGCGCATCATCAGAATCGTGCCGGAAATGCAGGCGCCGTATTGCGGGTGATGGATGTCGATGATCCGGCCGGTGCGCGGATCGAAGGCGCCCCAGAAGCTCAACGGCGCAGCGAGCGCGAGGACTGGGCCCTGCGCCGCGCCGCCATGAAGGAAACGGGCCCGGGTCACAGGTCGTTGGTCCATAAATGCGGATCGCGCCAGACCTCGCCGCGGACGGCGCTCTCGACGCATTCGGCCATGCTGCCGAAACAGACTTCGACATCCAGCATGCCGGGCGCGTAATAGGCCCATTTGGCGGCATTGGTCATGATGCGGCCGCGGCACCGGCGCACCGCCGGCGAATAATAGGTGCAGGTATCGGCGATCACGCTGGCGCCGAAGGCTTCGAGCTCGGCGATCCAGCCGCGTCTCGACGCTTCGTCGCGCACATGGCGGCTGGTCGACACATAGAAGGCGATACCTGGCTTCGCTTTGCGGCCGACGACGAGCGGCGCCAGCCTTTCGAATTCGGTGAGCGAGAAATGCGGTGTTCCGAGCGCCACCATGTCGAGCGGACCATCCACGGCGCTGGTCAGATCGCGGCGCGCCTCGGCGAGAGAACCGCGCGTGACGTCGACGATGCGTTCGGGCGCCTGGCCCTGAAAGGCGTCTTCCTGCGTCGCGGCTTCGGGCGTCACACCAATGGCATGCCACATCTCGACGCCACCCGCGGATGCGCCGGCGGCGGCGAGCGCCTTGAGAGAGTCCCGATTCTCCTGCGCCGGCAGGCCGGAAATGACCGGTATGGCCTGGCCGGCGACCCGCCCGACATGATGGCCGAGCAGGTGATAGAAGATGTTCTCGGCTTTCCAAGTGTCGGGAATGGCGTCGGTGCGGATGAGGAGGCGGCCGCGCCGGCCTTCGTCGCGATGGAGGCCGGCATAGGGCGCCTTGCCGATGAGGGCGCAGGCGACGTCGAGATAATCGCCATATTTATTGGTCCGCGCCCCGATGACGGCATTGTAGAAGGATACCGCATTCGATTCCCCGGCGACGATCTGGTCGCCGAATCTGGGGCCGCCCGGCAGTTGGTAGGGCGCGCAGGTCCAGACCGGCCGGCAGCCGAGCTTCTCATAGAGCTGCATCAGCTTGCGCGCGCCCGTGACCATTTGCGGGTCGCTCGCCTCGGGCCGGAGATCCGGATCGGCGAGGCTCACCACGCCATTGTTGGTCCAGGCCGGCACCGCCGGCCGCGCGCCATGATCGAGGAGATATTGCGCGAAATCGACATGCGCCTCGCCGCTATAGAAGCAGGCATCGATATGGGCGAAGCTCACCGGCGTCAGCTCGCGGGCGCCCAATATGCCGGCGGCTTTCAGGACGAGCCGCATCGCGAGCCGCATGGCCGGGCCATATGCGCCTTCGAGGCAGGCCCGGTCGCGGTCGTCGAGTGCGATGCTCACGTGGGGAATTTCTCCCGCGCCAGCTTGTTGAGCGTTACATAATCGGTCTTGCCGGTGCCGAGGATCGGAACGGCGTCCAGCGGCACGATGATGCGCGGCGTCATCAGCTCGGTCACGCCGAAATTCTTGAAGGCATCCGACAGACCGGTGCGGTCGAGCTTCTGATGCGTGGTGAAGAGCACCAGCTGCTCGCCCTTTTTCGGATCGGGAATGGCGACCACCGCATGAGCATAATCGGGAAAGGCCTCCTGCACATGGCTTTCGACAGCGGCGAGCGACACCATCTCGCCGGCGATCTTGGAGAAGCGCTTGGCGCGGCCCTGGATGGTGATGTAGCGACGCGGATCGACGGTGACGATGTCGCCGGTGTCGTACCAGCCTTCGGGCGGGGGCTCGATCAAGCCGGGATTCTCGGCGCGCAGATAGCCCAGCATGATATTGGGGCCCTTCACATGCAGCCGGCCGCCCTCGGCGATGCCTTCGATGGTCTCCAGCCGATAGTCGATGCCGTCGAACAGGCGGCCGACCGAGCCGGCGCGATAGTGGATCGGCGTATTGACGGCGAGAACCGGCGCGCATTCGGTGACGCCGTAGCCTTCGAGAATGCGCAGGCCGAACATGTCCATGAAGGTCTGGCGCGTCTCGGGACGCACCCGCTCGGCGCCGGCCACCACGAAGCGTATTCTGTAGAAATCATAGGGATGCGCATTGCGGGCATAGCCGGTGAGGAAGGTGTCGGTGCCGAACAGCACCGTCGCGTTGATGTCGTAAACCAGCTCCGGGATGATCTTGTAGTGCAGCGGTGACGGATAGAGGAAGGTGCGCACGCCGGCGAGAACCGGCAGCAGCGTGCCGGCATTGAGCCCGAATGTGTGAAACATCGGCATGGGGTTGAAGACGATGTCCTGCGGCGTGAAGTCGATGCGCGCCGCCGCCTGGTGGCGGTTGGCCTGGAGATTGTTGTGCGAAAGCACGACTCCCTTGGGCGTTCCCTCCGAGCCCGAGGTGAAGACGATCGCGGCCGGCGCATCGGCGTCGGGATTGTAACCGAGCTTCTTCAGCGCATGTTTCGGGAAGTGGCTGGACCACAGACCATAGAGCTTGTCGCCGAGGCCGATCTTGGCGCGCACATCCTCGATCCAGATGATCTTCGCCTGTTTTTCGAGGAGCGCCACGGCGTCGCCGAAGTCACCCGCCTCGACGAAGCGGCGCGAGGTGATGACGGTCTTTGCTTCCGCAGTGCGGCAGGCGGCCGCCATGTTGGCGGCGCCCGTCGAGTAGTTGAGAAGCGCGGGGACGCGGCCCGAGGCATAAAGAGCGAAGAGCGTGATGAAGCAGCCGGCGGCGCTCGGCAGGAGCACGGCGACGTTCCTTTCACCCGGCGTGAGCCCGGCCAGGCGGCGGCCGAGGATGAAGCTCCCGAGCACGATGCGGTCATAAGTGAGCGGCGTGCGCTGGATGTCCTCGAGGATCTCGTGCTTCTTGCCGTGGATACTGCGAGCCTCGATCAGCGACTGGAACAGCGTCTCGTCCTTGAAGCTGGTGCGGAACATCATGTCGGTCATGATGTCGTAGAGCTTGTCGGCGAGGAATTCGCGCAATGCTCCACTCTTGAGATCGGCCGGCGCGTCGATCTTGACCGGCGGCAGGAAGGTCAGGGTGATCTTGGGGAACCAGCGGATGCGCAGCTTGCCCTTCATCAGCGAGAAGGGCGTGTATTGCGCGCCATCGATGCGGACGGGGAGGATCCGGGCGCCGGCGAGATGGGCGATGACGCCCGGCCCCTCATAGATCTTCATCAGCGACCCGGTGCGGGTGATGCGGCCTTCCGGGAAGATCACCACCTTGCGTCCGTGCTTCAGGCCGTTGGCCAGGGTCTTGATCGCCATCGGATTGCCGGGATCGATCGGCAGGAGATCGAACAGCTGGAAGGCCGGCTTCACCCACCAGCGGTCGGCGACGCGGGTGTTGATGGCGAACTGGCAGCGCTCGGGCAGGAAGGCCGAGAGCAGCGGACCATCGAGGAAGGAGGTGTGATTGGCGATGATCAGCGCCTTGCGCCCGGCCTTGGCGAAATTCTCGAAGCCTTTGATCTCGACGCGATAGAACAGATAGAACAGGCGGCGCGCTATATAAGCGGCGAGCTCCTGCGGCAACAGGCGGCAAATCCAGAATGCGGCGATGGCATTGGCGAGACCGATCGTCAGGAACAGTCCGCGCACCGAGAGGCCGGCCTTGAGCAGAAGGACAGACAGGATCGTCGCCACGGTCATGAAAACCGCATTGATGATGTTGTTGGCGGCGATCACCCGGGCGCGCTTCTGCGGCGAGGAGCGGGCCTGGACCAGCGCATAGAGCGGAACGGCGAAGAGGCCGGCGCAGAGCGCGATGGCGGCGAGATCGACCAGCACCCGCCAGCCTGAGAAGCTCGAGACGAGGTCGACCGGGGTGCGCAGCGCGCTGGCGTCGCTCGAGCGCAGGGCGCCGGCGGCGAAATAGAGATCGATGATGAAGAGGGTGATCAGGATCGCGGCGATCGGCACATATTTGACCGATACCTCGCCCTTGAGCAGCCGGTTGGTGACGATGGAACCGACGCCGATCGCGACGGTGAAGGCGGCGATGATGAGACTCGCCACCGTTTCATTGGCATGAAGCTCGGTCTGGGTGAAAAGCGGAATCTGGGTGAGAAAGATCACGCCCAGGAACCAGAACCAGGAAATGCCGAGAATGGCGAGGAAGACATCGCCGCGCTCGCGCGCGATGCCGATCATGCGCCAGGTCTCCTGGGCGAGATTGGGGTTGATCTTCAGCTCGGGCTGCGGCGCCGGGGCGGCGGGAATCTGCCTTGCGCTCAGATAGGCGAGGATGGCGAGGCCGATCATCACCACGCTCACATAGTGGCGGCCCCATTCGGAGCTGATGGCGAAACTGCCGAACAGCGTGCCGAGCAGGATCGACAGGAACGTGCCCATCTCGATCAGGCCGTTGCCGCCCAGAAGCTCGTGGCGCTCCAGATGCTGCGGCAGGATCGAATATTTGATCGGGCCGAAGAAGGCGGACTGGGTGCCGGTCAGGAAAACGGTGAGCAGCTGCAGCCAGACCTGGTCGGTGAACAGGCTGAAGGAGGCGAGCGCCACGATGGCGATCTCGACGAACTTGATGCGCTGCGCCAGCATCGCCTTGTCGAATTTGTCGGCGATCTGGCCGGCCAGGGCCGAGAACAGGAAGAAGGGCAGGATCAGCAGGCCGGCGGACAGCGTGTTGAGGAGGCCGGCCTGGCCCTCGGCGAAGCCGAGCCTGGGCCCCAGATCGTAGATGAGCAGGATCGAGAGCGCATAACGGAAGGCATTGTCGTTGAAGGCGCCGATCGCCTGGGCGACGAAAAGCGGCAGGAACCGCCTGGTGCGCAGCAGCGCGAATTGGTTGGAATGCCCAGTGTCCATAGGGAGCCCGATCTCCTCCGACTCAGATATTGAGCGCGTCTTCTATATGTTTCAGCGTATCCCGGTGGTGATTGCAAATCCGCTCCGCGCCCGCCGCCGCCAGGCGCCGGGTTTTGGCGGGATCGGCGGAAAAGCCGATGAAATGCACCTTTTGGCTGAGCCCCGCCTCGACGTCGTTGAGGTTGTCGCCGATGAAGACGATGCGGTCGCGCGGAAGCTGCACGCTGGCGATGGCGCGGGCCAGGATCTCGCGCTTGGCGCCGCCGCCATTGGCGCCGAAGCCGAGTGTCTTCAGCCTGTCCCACAGGCCGCAGGCGGCGAGCCTCAGTGAAGCGACCTCGAGGAGATTGGCGGTGGCGATGCCGAGCCGGGTCCTGCCGGCGAGACCGGCCAGCAGCTCGGCCGCTCCCGGCACCGCCTCGGGGACGAGGCGTTTCTGCCGGAGGCTCGTTTCCATGTGAGCGACATAGCTGTCGATGATGGCGCGATGCTCGTATGGTGTGGGGGTGCGTCCGAAGTGGCTTTCGAGGATCTCATGGATGATGTCCTCGTCATTGCGGATGCGGTAGCCGTCCCAGTCGCGCGACAGCCCGGTGAGGCCGTGGAGCTCGGCGAAAGGCCAGAAAAACGCATCCTCTTCGGCCGGCGTCAGGTCGAGCAGGACTCCATCGACATCGAAGATGACTGCCGCGTGAGGAGTCATATCATCCGTCACCCCGGCGAAAGCCGGAGCCTATTAAATTCGTGCAACGTGGGCAGCACTGTTCGCGCCGAGAGGCTTTTGTGGATCCCGGCTTTCGCCGGGATGACGGAAAGGAGGGTGTATGCTTTCCCTTAAGCATTCAGCATGCGCGGGGTCATTTCGATCAGCGTCGGGCCGTCGGCCTTGAGCGCGCGGCCAATCGCCTCGCCGAGCGCCTTCAGCGACTCGGGCTTCTCGGCGTTGCAGCGATAGGCCTTGGCGAGCGCCTGGAAGTCCGGATTGACCAGCGTCACGGCGTTGGGCTGAATGCCCTTGTTCACCATGTCGTCGCGGATCTGGCCGAGCGCGTCGTTGTTCCACATCAGGATGACGAGCGGCAGCTTGTGCTCGGCCGCGGTGCCGAGCTCGTTGATCGTGTACTGGATGCCATAGTCGCCGATCATCACCGCGACCGGCTTGTCGGGCGTTCCGAATTTGGCGCCGATGCCGGCCGGCAGCGCGAAGCCGAGCGTGCCGAAGCCCACCGGATGCAGCCAGGTGCGCGGCTCGTAGACAGGGAAGATCTCATTCGCGGCGTAAGCGATCTGCGTCATGTCGGAGGCGATCACCGTTTCGCGCGGCAGGCTCTGGCGGATGACCGCCAGCACCTGGCGCAGCATCTTGCGCAGAGGATCATCCTCGGCCGGCTCGGCGGCGAGGATGTCGGTGATCTTCTTCTCGCTGGCCTCGCGGCGGGCCGAGTGATCGGCGGCGGGAAGGGCGGCCAGGATGCCGTCGAGCGCCGATGCGGCATCGGCCAGGATGGCGATCTCGGCGGCATGCGGGCGGGCCAGCACCATCGGGTCGAGATCGATGCGGATGAGGCCCTTGCTCAGATGAAAGCCCGACTCCCAGAAGTCGGTCTCCGACAGCTCCGAGCCGGCGCACAGAATGACATCGGCTTCCTTCAGCAGCTTGCGGCCGGACCTGGAGGCGAGGCGGTAACCGAGGCAGAGCGGATGATCGCCCGGAACCGCGCCCTTGCCGGCGGTGGTGGTGAGGATCGGCGCGCCGAGCTTCTCGGCGATGGCGAGCGCCCCCCTGCCGGCGCCCTGCGCGCCGCCGCCCAGCAGGACGAGCGGCGACTTCGCCTGGGCGAGAAGGGCCGCGGCCTCCCTGACCTGGTCGGCATCGGCTTGCGGCAGCTTCGGTGTCTTATGCGCGGTCCAGCCGCTGCCCGACGGCACCTTCAGGAGGTCGAGCGGCAATTCGAGATAGGCGGGACGCGGACGCCGTGAGGCAAAGGCGGAGAAAGCGCGCGCCACGCCGTCGCGCACATCCTGCGGTGTGTAGGCCCGCACCGTGAGGTCGGTGATCGTTTGGGCGGCGCCGAGCTGGCTCTGCATCTCATGCAGGCGGCCGCGGCCTTGCGCGCTGTCGGCAATGTCGAGAGCGGAGGAAATGCAGAAGACCGGGCTCGAATCCGACCAGGACTGGCCGAGCGGCGTCATGATGTTGGTGAGGCCGGGGCCGGTGATGGTGAAGCAGACGCCCGGCTTGCCGGTGGCGCGCGCATAACCGTCGGCCATGAAGCCGGCGCCCTGCTCGTGGCGCACCAGCACGTGGTTGATCCTGGAGCGCGGCAGCGCCCGGTACATCTCGACATTGTGAACGCCCGGAATGCCGAAAATGGTGTCGACGCCATAGGATTCGAGCAGGCCGACAAGAGCTTCGCCGGTCGAGTGTTCAGCGCGGGACATATCTTACTCCGATTTTTTTGACGTCAGGCCGCCTTGGGCGCGGCCTCGGGCTTGTTCACGGCATGGCATGCCACAAGGCTTGCCTCATGCGCAAGCAGCTCCGGCCGCTGGACGCGGCAGAGGTCGAAAGCGAGCGGGCAGCGCGGATTGAAGGCGCAACCGGAGGGCGGGTTGAGCGGCGAAGGCAATTCACCCTTGAGCACGATGCGCTCGCGCTTGCGCTCGGGATCGGCCATCGGCGTCGCCGACAGCAAAGCGCGCGTATAAGGATGCTGCGGATTGCGGAAGATGTCGTCGCGGCTGCCATATTCGACGACACGGCCGAGATACATGACCATGACGTCATTGGCGATGTGGCGCACCACCGACAGATCGTGGCTGATGAACAGGAAAGCGAGATCGAGCCGCTCCTGGATATCGGCGAGGAGATTGAGCACCTGCGCCTGGATCGACACGTCGAGCGCCGAGACGGGCTCGTCCAGCACTAATATGTCGGGATCGAGCATCAAAGCGCGGGCAATGGCGATGCGCTGACGCTGGCCGCCCGAGAACATATGCGGATAGCGTTCGTAGTGCTCGGGGCGCAGGCCGACATTCGCCATCATGGCGCGCGCTTTTTCGGTCCGCTCTTTGGCGGAAAGACTGGTGTTGACGAGCAGCGGCTCCTCGAGCGCATGGCCGATGCGCTGGCGCGGATTGAGCGAGCCATAGGGATTTTGAAAGACGATCTGCACCTTGGAGCGCAATTTGCGCAAGGTTTCCTTCGAAGCGCCGACGATCTCGTTGCCCGAGATGCTGAGCGAGCCGGAGGTGGGCGGCTCGATCATGGTGACGAGGCGGGCGAGGGTGGACTTGCCGCAGCCCGATTCGCCCACCACGGCGAGCGTCTTGCCGCGGTCGACGGTGAAGCTTGCGCCATCGAGAGCCTTGAGCGTCGCGGAATCGCGGAAGGCGCCGCGCGAGACGTCGTAATAGCGGGCGAGATCGCGCGCGACGAGGACGGTTTCGCTGCTCATGCGGCTTTCTCCTTGCCGGGATGGCCGAGCGCCACGCCGGCTTTCAGGGGATAATGGCAGAGCGCATTGCCCAGTTCCTTCTGCTGCGGCGGCACCTCCGTGCGGCAGAGTTGCGTTGCGTAAGAGCAGCGCGGCGAGAACAGGCAGCCCTGCGGGCGGTCGAACTGACCGGGCACCACGCCCGGTATCGACGGCAGGCGCTTCATATGGGCGCGTTCCGGCAGCGCGGCGAGAAGGGCGGCGGTATAGGGATGGTGCGGGTCCTTGAACAGGCCCTTGACCGGCTGCTCCTCCACCTTCTGGCCGGCATATTGCACCGAGACGCGCTCGGCGGTCTCGGCGACGACGCCCATCGAATGGGTGATGAGCACCAGGCCCATGCCGGTCTCGCGCTGGAGCTTCAGCAGCAGGTCGAGGATCTGCGCCTGGATGGTCACGTCGAGCGCGGTCGTCGGCTCGTCGGCGATGAGCAGCTTCGGCTTGCAGGCGATCGCCATGGCGATCATCACGCGCTGGTTCATGCCGCCCGACAATTGATGCGGGAAAGCGCCGAGCCGGCTCTCGGGGGCGGGAATGCCGACCTCGCGCAGAAGCTCGACGGCGCGCGCCCGACGCTCGGCCTTGCTCATGTTGAGATGGGTCTTCAGCGCCTCGGTCAGCTGATAGCCGACCTTGAAGCAGGGATTGAGGCTCGACATCGGCTCCTGGAAGATCATGGCGATGTCCTTGCCGATGATCTTGCGGCGTTCAGGCTTGCTGAGCTTCAGGAGATCGCGGCCCTCGAAATGCATGCGGTCGGCGGTGACCTTCGCCGTCCACGGCAGAAGGCCCATCACCGCCAGCATGGAGACGGACTTGCCGGAGCCCGATTCACCGACGATGGCGAGCACTTCGCGGGCGTCGACCTTGAGGGAGACGCCGTCGACGGCGCGGAACCAGCCGCTGCCGGTCTTGAATTCGACGGTGAGGTTCTGGATTTCGAGAAGGGACATGATGAAGCCTCTCAGCTCTTCTTGAGCCGGGGATCGAGCGCGTCGCGCAGGCCGTCGCCCATGAGGTTGATGGCGAGCACGGTGATCAGGATGGCGATGCCGGGCAATGCCATGACCCAGGGATGCGAGACGATGAGATCGCGGGAGTCGGCCAGCATCGCGCCCCATTCCGGGGTGGGCGGCTGGGCGCCGAGGCCGAGGAAACCCAGGCCCGCCGCCTCGAGGATGGCGTCGGAGACGCCGAGCGCCGCCTGCACGATGAGCGGCGGCAGGCAGTTCGGCAGCACCGTCACGAACATCAGCCGAAAGGGACCCACACCCGATACCTTGGCTGCCGTGACATAGTCCTTCGACAGTTCGGTCAAGGCCGAGGCGCGCACCAGGCGCACATAGCGCGGCAGATAGACGACGGTCACCGCGATGATGGTGTTGGTGAGATTGGGGCCGATGATGGCGACGATCAGGATGGCGAGCACCAGGCTCGGGATCGACATGATGAGATCCATGATGCGCAGGATGATCACGTCGGTGACGCCGCCGAACCAGGCCGCGGCAAGGCCCAGCACGACGCCGACCACCATCGACACCACCATCACCGACAGGCCGATGAAGAGCGAGATGCGGGCGCCGTACATCAGGCGCGAGAGCATGTCGCGGCCGAGTGCGTCAGTGCCGAGCGGATAGGTCCAGCTGCCGCCATCGGCCCAGACCGGCGGCAATTTGGTGAAGCCGCGATACTGCTCGAAGGGATCATGCGGAGCGAGGAAATTGGCGAAGATGGCGACCAGGATCACGATCGACACCACGATCAGGCCCATGACCGCGCCGCGGTTCTCGCGGAAGGAGCGCCAGAAGGCGAGGAGCGGGCTCGGCGGCGCCATGGCAGGTGCGACGGCGGCGGGCAGGCTGGCGTCAACGGGCATGGCGGATCCTGGGATTGATGAGGCCATAGGTCAGGTCGACGAGCAGATTGACCACGATGACGATGCTCGAGATCAGCATGATGCCGCCTTGCAGAGCGGGATAGTCGCGCCGGTTGATCGATTCGATCAGCCACTTGCCGACACCCGGCCAGGAGAAGATGGTTTCGGTGAGGACGGCGCCGGCGAGCAGCGAGCCGACCGACAGGCCGATCACCGTGACCACCGGGATCAGCGCATTGCGCAGGGCATGGATGCCGATGACGCGATAGGGCGCGAGGCCCTTGGCGCGGGCGGTGCGCACATAATCCTCCTCCAGCACTTCCAGCATGGAGGAGCGCGTCATGCGCGCGATGACGGCGAGCGGCACGGTGCCGAGCACGATGGTCGGCAAGATGAGATGGCGCACCGCATCCGCGAAGGCGCCCTTCTCGCCCGACAGCAGGCTGTCGATCAGCATGAAGCCGGTGACCGAGGGATAATAGTAATTGATGAGATCGACGCGGCCCGACACCGGGGTCAGGCCCAGCGTGTTCGACATCACCAGGATGAGAATGAGGCCCCACCAGAAGATCGGCATGGAATAGCCGGTGAGCGCCAGGCCCATGAGAGTCTGATCATAGATGCCGCCGCGGCGCGAGGCGGCGATGACGCCGGCCGGAACGCCGACCAGGATGGCGAAGAGAAGCGCGCAGAGGGACAACTCTACAGTGGCCGGGAAGAGGGTCAGGAATTCCTGCAGCACCGGATTCTTGGTGATGATCGAGATGCCGAAATCGCCATGCAGGAGGCCCCAGGCATAATCGCCGAACTGCTTCCAGATCGGCTGGTCGAGGCCCATTTCATGGCGCAGCTCCGCCAGGCGCTCGGGTGATATGCCGCGCTCACCGCGGCGTACCTCGATCGGATCGCCGGGCACCATGCGGATCATCATGAAGGTGACGAACATCAGCGCCAGGAATGTCGGCACGGTCAGCGCCAGCCGGCGCAGCAGAAATCTGAACATGGCTTTGGCTATATCAGTGAAGCGGGGCGGTTTTGGGCCGCCCCGCTTCAGTTCCGTTATTCGGCGATGTCGACGCCGTAGAATTCGTGGCGGCCGAAGGGGCTGATCTTGTAGTCCGACACCTTCTTGCTCACCGGCTCGAAGACGGTCGAATGCGCGATCGTGACCTGCGGCGCCTCGTCATGGGCGATGACCTGCATCTCCTCATAGAGCTTGGTCCGGTCGGCCTTCTCCGACAGCTTCTTGGCCTGCTGGAGCTTGTCCTCGAAGTCCTTGTTGCACCACTTGGACAGGTTCTGGCCACCCTCGCGGGCGCCGGTGCAGCCGAGCAGGAAGAAGAAATTGTCCGGATCGCCATTGTCGCCGGTCCAGCCGAGCAGGCCCATCTGGTGCTCGCCCGCCTGCAGACGCTTGCGGTATTCGCCCCACTCATAGGATTTGAGCTCGACCGTGATGCCGACCTTGGCGAGGTCCGCCTGCATCATCTCCGCCATGCGCTTGGCATTCGGATTGTACGGGCGCTGCACCGGCATCCACCATAGATCGCTCTGCAGGCTTTCGACGCCGGCGGCCTTCAGCATCTCCTTGGCCTTCTCCGGATTATACTCATAGTCCTTGATCTGGTCATTATACGACCAGATCGTCGGCGGGATCAGGTTCTTGGCCTTCTGGCCGGCGCCCTGATAAACCTCCTTCAGGATCGAGTCGCGGTCGATCGCCATGTTGATGGCGCGGCGCACCTCGACATTGTCGAAGGGCTTCTTCGTCACGTTCATCGCCAGGTAGCCGATATTGAGACCGGCCTGCTGCATCAGGTTGAGGCCTTCGTCCTTGCCCATCGCCTCGAGATCGGCCGGGTTCGGATAGCCCATCACGTGGCATTCGCCGGCCTTCATCTTGGCATAACGCGCGGTGGCGTCCGGCGTGATGGCATAGACGAGGTTGTCGATCTTGGCCTTGCCGCCCCAATAGGCGTCGAAGGCCTTGAAGCGGATCACCGCGTCCTTCTGATAGGCGACGAACTGGTAGGGGCCGGTGCCGACCGGGATCTGGTCGAACTCTTCGGGCTTGCCCTTGTCGGTCAGGAACTTGGCATATTCGGCCGAGCCGATGGTGCCGAAGTCCATGGCGAGATTGGCGAGGATCGGCGCGTTCGGCTCGTTGAGCGTCATCTTCACCGTATAATCGTCGACCTTCTCGAGCGACTTGAGCAGCTTCGGCATGTCCATGTCGTTGAAGTAGTCGAAAGCGCCGCCCGACACCTTGTTGTACGGATGATCCGCCTTCCACTGGCGCTCGAAGGACCACAGCACGTCGTCGGCATTGAAGTCGCGGGTGGGCGTGAAGCCGTTGACGCCGGAGTGGAACTTGACGCCCTTGCGGAGCTTGAAGGTCACCACGAGGCCGTCGGGCGAAACCTCGTAGGATTCGGCCAGCGCCGGCACGACATTGGTCGAGCCGCGCTCGAATTCGACGAGCTGGTTGAATACGGGGCGCGCCGCGTCGAGGCTGGTGCCGGTGGTGTTGAGCGCCGGGGTGAAGTTCTCCGGCGAGCCCTCCGAGCAATAGACCAGCGTCTTGGCGCCGGCAGCGCCCGCCGCCAACATCGTGCTGACCAGCAGTGCCGATGTCAGCGTCATCATTCGTTTCATGTAGTCCTCCCTGGGTGGTCTGGTAGCGCCTTATCAGTCAAGGCGTGGCGGCATATAAGCAGCTTTTGCGGCAGAAGTGAACTGACCGTCAAAATGCGGTGAATGCCGGTTTATAGGGAGTTTAGCGGGGTTCCGACTTATACTTTCGGAGGAGGCCTCAATCCAGGCGGCCCGGTGATATGTGCGCGAGATCGAGGCCTTCCTGTGCGATATAGGAGGGCACGGGCATCCGCCGGACCAGCGCCGCGGCGAGGTCGCCGAGCGCTGGCGAGGTCTGGATGCCGTAGCCGCCCTGGCCGATGAGCCAGAAGAAGCCGTCCGCCTTGCCGTCATAGCCGCAGACCGGGTTGCCGTCGGACACGAAGGAGCGCAGGCCGCCCCAGCTGCCTTCGAGCCGGGTCACCGGAATGTCGACCGCCTCCTCGAAACGGGCGATGCCTTCGGCCAATGTCATGTCGTCGGCAAAGGCATCATGCGGCTCGACCGGCTCGGCCTCGGCCGGGGACACCAGGAACCGGCCGCCCGAAGGCTTGGCATACCAGGTCTCGCCGACATCGCCGATGAAATACCATTCCATGACATTCATGCCCTCGGGAGCGGGAACGACCGCCATGCTGCGCCGCTTGGGCTGCAGGCCCCTCGGCGCCACGGCGGCGCGCCGGGCGATCTCGTCGCCCCAGGCGCCCGCCGCGTTGACGAGGATAGGGGCCGCGAAGACGCCCTGCGGCGTCGCGACCTGCCAGGCGCCGTCCTTGCGGATGATCGCCTGGACCTCCGCTCTGCAGGCGATCTCGCCGCCGAGCGTCCGGATGCGGCGCAGGAAGCCCTGATGCAGGAGGTCGACATCGATATCGGCGGTCGAGGCGTCGAGCACCGCCTGCCTGGCATAGTTCTCCTTCAGCGCCGGAAAATGGCGATGCGCCTCGGCGAAGCTGATCTCCCTCAGGCCCGTGCCGCTCTTCAGGAGGGCGGCGGCCTGCTCCTGCTGATGTTCCGGCGCCACGAAGATGGTCGGGCGCGGCGAGACCAAGGGAGAAGCGGCGAAGCCCTCGGGCGGTGTTTCGAAAAAGGAACGGCCGGCGCGGGTCAAAGCGCGGATCGACGGCGGGCCGTAATTGGGCTCATAGGTGGCGGCCGACCGGCCGGTCGAATGATAGCCGGGCCGCTCCTCCATCTCGAGCACCAGGACCTTGTGGGTCTCGGCGAGGCGGGCGGCGGCGGACGCGCCGGCAATGCCGGCGCCGATGACGATGATATCCGGCATCAGGCGCCCCAGCTGCGCTCGAGGACGTTGATCCAGTTCTCGTAGCAGAGCTTGCGCAGGACGTCGTCGGTGAAACCGCGCTTGCGCAGCGCATCGCGCAGGCTGTCGAGCCCGGCCACGTCGGCGATCTCGCCCGGCACCACGGCGCCGTCGAAATCGGAGCCGAAGCCGACGCCTTCGATGCCCAGATGCTGAATCAGGTAATCGATATGGCGCAGCATCTGGTCGACGGGCGTCGCCGGGTCGACCTGGCCGTCGGATCTCAGGAAGCAGGTGGCGAAATTGAGCCCGACCATGCCGCCCGACTCGCGGATCGCCGCGAGCTGCCGGTCGGTGAGATTGCGGGTGTGCTGGCAGATGGCATGGACATTGGAATGGGTGGCGATGAGCGGCGCCTTGGAGAGCCGGGCCACGTCCCAGAAGCCCTGCTCGTTCAGATGCGACAGGTCGATGGCGATGCCGAGCTCGTTGCACGCCTTGACCAGCGCCTTGCCGGCGTCCGTGAGGCCGGGGCCGGTATCAGGGCCGGACGGATAACGGAAAGGCACGCCGTGGCCGAAAATGGTGGGGCGGCTCCAGACCGGACCTATGGAGCGCAGGCCCGCCTGATAGAAGACCTCGAGCGAGTCGAGATTTTCGTCGATCGCCTCGGCGCCTTCGATATGGAGCACGGCGGCGAGCACGCCCTTGGCGACGCAGTCGCGGATTTCCCTCGCCGTGCGGCATACTTTCACCCGGCCCTGCGAGGCGCGCTCGATGCGGAACAGGATGGCCATCATGGCGAGCGCCGTCGGCAGCGCCTCGGTGGCGGTGATGAGGCGCGGCAGCGGCACGTCATAGGTGCTGCCCCGCATCATCTCCTCGACATCGCCGATATCGTCCCGCGAGGAGATGTAGACGGCGAACATGCCGCCGGCGAAACCGCCCTTGCTGGCGCGCGGCAGGTCGATATGGCCTTCGCCGTCGCCGGCCAGGAACTGCTCGGCGGCATCCGGGCTGTGCTTGTTGAGGAGCCGGAGAAGCACGTCATTGTGGCCGTCGAAAATGGGCAGTCTGTCGGACATGGGGTAAACCGCAGGAATTGAGGAGGTTGCCCCTTACCTTATGTGCCGGTCGGAGTGAACCCCTCCGGTTGGAATGCAGGCCTGACGGGGCTGCACGTCAGCCGACGAGCCGACGGTGGATTCCGGCCGTCTCCGCGTCGAAGCAGCAGAAGATCACAGATTGTGACAGGGCTGCCGAATGCGACTTGACGGTGGTGACGGCGACCGTCGCGGCCTCGACCTTGGGGTAGCCGTATATGCCGGTGGAGATCGCCGGAAAGGCGAGCGATTTCAGCTCATGGCGCCGGGCGAGCTCGAGGGCGCCCCGGATCGCCTCGATTGACGCCATGTCGTTCTATCTCCGGTGCATTCATCTGGGCTAGGATGGCAGCAGTATAACAAGGAGCCTTGGATGCCGGCGAACGACAATATCACCTTCAACCAGCCGGTTTCCGGCTTCGTCAGTCCGCGTTTCGGCGGCATCGCCACCTTCATGCGCCTGCCGCATGTGGCGCTCGAGGAAGCGCGCGGCATCGATATCGGCCTTGCCGGCATTCCCTGGGACGGCGGCACCACCAACCGGCCGGGCCCGCGCCATGCGCCGCGCCAGGTGCGCGACAATTCGGCGATGATCCGGCGGGTCCATCCGGTCTCGCATGTGGTGCCTTTTGAGCTCGCCAATTGCGCCGATCTCGGCGACTGTCCGGTCAATCCGGCCGATGTGCAGGATGCGCTCAAACGGGTCGAGGGCTGGTTCAAGGAACTGGTGGCAAAGGGCATCCGTCCGCTGGCGGCCGGGGGCGATCATCTCTGCTCGCTGCCGATATTGCGCGCCGTCGCGGAAAAGCGCCCGGTCGGCATGATCCATTTCGACGCCCATACCGATCTCTACAACGAATATTTCGGCGGCTTCCGCTATACCCATGGCACGCCGTTCCGACGCGCCATCGAGGAGGGCCTGCTCGATCCGAAGCGCGTCGTGCAGATCGGCATCCGCGGCTCGATGTATGATTTCGAGGATGTGAGCTATGCCGAGAAGATGGGGGTGCGCATCATCCGCATCGAGGAGGCGATGGAGAAGGGGCCGAAGGCGGTGATGGCGGAAGCGCGCCGCATCGTCGGCGACGGACCGGCCTATGTGAGCTTCGACATCGACATGCTCGATCCCGTCTACGCGCCGGGGACCGGCACGCCCGAGATCGGCGGCTTCACCACCTTCCAGGCCCAACAGATGCTGCGCGAACTGCGCGGGCTCCATATCGTCGGCGCCGACATGGTGGAGGTGTCGCCGCCTTTCGACCCCTCGGGCCTCACCGCCTATGCCGGGGCGGTGATGATGTTCGAGATCCTCTGCCCGATGGCCGAGGACGTCGCGCGGAGCAGGTGACGATATGACGGCGTCCTGGCAGTTCTGGGCGTTTCTCTCGGCCATCTTCGCCGCCTTGACGGCGCTCTTCGCCAAGGTCGGCATCGAGAACGTCAATTCCGATCTCGCCACATTCATCCGCACGCTGATCATTGCGGCGGTGCTCGCCGGCATCCTCGCCGCGACGGGCCAGTTCCAGTCGCCGGCGAGCATATCGGGGCGCAGCTATCTGTTCCTGCTGCTGTCGGGTCTCGCCACCGGCGCCTCGTGGCTGTGCTATTTCCGCGCCCTCAAGATCGGCGATGCGGCGCGGGTGGCGCCGGTCGACAAATTGAGCATCGTGATCGTGGCGGTGGCGGGCGTGCTGTTCCTCGGCGAGAAGCTCTCGGCGGTGAACTGGCTTGGCGTGGTGCTGTGCACGGCGGGAATCATTCTGGTGGCGATCCGGTAAACGCGGAGGCGTTTTCGCGATTTACCCTGTATCTACGCAGTATCAGTCCACCAGAGGCAGCGTGAACAGTTTTCCCCATTGCGGCAGCTTGTCCTCGACATTGGCGAGGCGCAGCGCGTGCCAGGCCATGGCATGGTTGGAAGAGGTGACCGGAAGGCCGATCTCCTTCTCGATCTCCGCGGCGGCCTCGGCGAGGCGGATGGAGGTGCAGGAGACGAAGACCGCGTCGATCTCGGCGCTTTTCCGGATGGCGAGGATGGCGGCCTTGATCGATTTCGGCGCGATCCGGGCGACGAGATTGTCGTTCTCCTCGTTGAACGAGCCGAAGACCGGGACGGTGAAGCCGCGCGCCCGGATATAATCGGCGACGATGCGGTTCACATCGGCGCGATAGGGAGTGAGCACGCCGATGCGCCGCGCGCCCATGGCGCGGAAAGCGGCGAAGGCGGCGGTGATCGGCGTCGTGCATTCGACATTGGGCCGCACCTGGCGGATGCGCTCGAACACCTTCTCCTCGCCGATCGCCATCGAGGCCGAGGTGCAGCCATAGGCGATGACGTCGAAATCGGCGCCGGGCAGGATGACCTCGGTCGCTGCCGCGATGCGGGGCTCCATGGCGCGCAAGGTCTCGGGCGTGATCTGCGCGTCGTTGAGGATGCGGCTCTGATAGAGCGCCACGCCGGTGAGGCCGGTCATGATCCGGCGCCATTCATGCTCGATCGTGTAGTCGGTGGCGAGCACGATGAGGCCGATGCGGGCCTTGGACGCAATGCCGCGATCGGTCTCGAAAGGCAGGCCTTCGATCAACTGCATGCCCGGGTCAACCTCGCGATCCATTTCCATGCCTCCTTTGGCCGCATGAGGGAACTGTATCAGGGTGCAAGGCGCGCACCTATAGTGCGCCGATCATGAATCGCTTCGAGGCAATCGCCGGGACGTTGGCGGGGCTCGGCGGCTGGCGCAGGGCAGGGCTTTTGCTTGTCGCCGGCGCGCTCGCCGGGCTTGCCATGCCGCCTTTCCATTTCTGGCCGCTGCTCTTCATCGCCTTTCCGGTCTTCATCTGGACCCTGGGTGACGTGTCGTTGCGGCGGGCTTTCGCCACGGGCTGGCTCTTCGGCCTCGGCTATTTCGCCGCCTGCTTCTACTGGATCGGCATCGCCTTCCTGGTCGATGCCGCCACTTATCTCTGGATGATGCCTTTCATGGTGGGCGGGCTCGCCGGCGGCATGGCGATCTATTGGGGCCTGGCGGCGCTCGCCACGGCGGCGCTGCGCCAGAACGGGCTTGCCCGCCTCATCGCTTTCGCGATTTTCCTCGGCATCGCCGAATGGCTGCGCGGTCATCTCCTCACCGGCTTTCCGTGGACGGCGCCCGGACTCGCGGTGACCGGCATGGGCGGGCTCGCACAAGCGGGCGCGCTTCTCGGCATGCCGGCGCTGACGCCGCTCATCGCTTTATGGGCAAGTCTTCCGGCGCTTTTGTGCCTGGCGCCACGGCGAGCGGAGATCGTCGCCGCCGTCCTGCTTCTGACGCTGCTGCCGGGTCTGTGGCTGTGGGGCGCCCATCGGCTCTCGCAGGCCGAGACGGCGCCGGCGCAGCCCGTGAGCGTGCGCATCGTGCAGCCCAATATCTCGCAGGATGACAAATGGCGCGGCGACAATGCGCGGCCGATCTTCGACAAGATGAAGTTCATGTCGCAGCAGGCGACGGCGGCGCGCCCCGACGGCATCAACGGCATCGGGGTGGTGATCTGGCCGGAAAGCGCCTTGTCCTTCTTCATCGACGAAAGCGGGCAGGGGCTTTCCGAGCTCGCCGCCTTGCTGCCCGACGGCACGTCGCTGGTGCTCGGCGCGCTCCGGCGCGATGCCGAGGCGACGGGGTCCGAGCGGCGCGTCTATAACAGCGTGCTCGGCCTCGACAGCGACGCCAATGTGGTGGCGCGCTACGACAAATGGCGCCTGGTGCCGGGCGGCGAATTCCTGCCCTTCGAATCGATCCTTGAGCCCCTGGGTTTCCGCAAGGTGGTCACCGTGCCGGGCAGCTTCGCGGCGGGACCGGGGCCGCGCAATATCACCCTGCCGGGATTGCCGGCCGCCGCGGTGCTGATCTGCTACGAGGCGATCTTCCCGCATCGGCTCATCGATCCCGCCGAGCGTCCGTCATGGATCATCAATGTGACCAATGACGGCTGGTTCGGCAAATCGAGCGGCCCCTATCAGCATCTCGCGCAGGCGCGGCTGCGCGCCATCGAGCAGGGCCTGCCTTTGCTGCGCGCCGCCAATACCGGCATCTCGGCGATCATCGATGCGAAGGGACGCCTGGTGGCCGAGCTCGGTCTCGGCCAGGAAGGCGTGATCGACGGAACGGTACCGCCGCCTTTGCCGCCGACGCTTTATGCGCGCGCCGGCGACTGGATGCTTGCGGGTCTCCTGGCGCTTCTCGGCATCATCGGAATTGTTGTACGACAATTTCGCGCGCGGTCGGCATGATCGTACTCGCGTAAAAGTGAGACAGGCCGGCTCACTTCTTGTTGAACCTAAGTATAAATCCATTTGTAAAAATCGATCGGGTGTACTAAGCATTACGCCGCCGAAATGACAGGGTGTAAGCTCTTCATTTGGCAGAGAACATTTCGTCAGACCGGGGGAATTTGTGGTCGGACAAACGTACTTTAATGACAAAAAGAGACCCGAACTTCGTAGACCGTCATGTGGGCAATCGGGTACGCATGCGGCGACTGCTCGTCGGTATGAGCCAGGAGAAACTTGGCGAACTACTAGGGATCACGTTCCAGCAGGTACAGAAATACGAGAAAGGCTCGAATAGGGTAAGCGCCAGCCGCTTGTTCCAGATTTCGCGCGTTCTGGGCGTCAACGTCCAGTATTTCTACGACGAGCTGAAAAGCGACGATGACGATACGGCGGGCTTCGCCGAATCGGAAGGAGCAGACGCGATCGCCGGGGCGCTGCAATCGCCCGACGGCGTCCAGATCGCGCGTATCTTCAGCGAGACCACCGACCCGGATAAGCGCAAGCTGATCCTCAATGCGGTGAAACTGCTGGCGGATTACAAAGGGCCTTAATTGGCTGATCCGGAAAGCATATCGGCTTTCCCTTGCCATCGCGCATCGGGCTTGAGGTTGCGATCTCCTCGTCGCCTCAGGCCGGAGCGGCCGTGAAGTGGCCCTTATCCCAAGCCCTTGCACCCCCTGTCAGCCCGCTTGACCTCACTTGGCAAGCCTGCCAGAAAGCGCGCGGCTTACCGCGGGCCTCGCGCGGGGGATGGGGATATTTGATTGAGTGGGATGACAATGGCGCGGAAGAACTATCTTTTCACCAGTGAATCGGTCTCCGAGGGGCATCCGGACAAGGTCTGCGACCGAATCTCCGACGAAGTGGTCGACCTGTTTTATCGCGAGGCCCTCGCGCAAGGCATGAACCCGGCGCATGTCAGGGTTGCCTGCGAGACGATGTGCACCACCAATCGTGTCATCATCGCCGGTGAATATCGCGGCCCCGTCAGCGTGACGAAGAAGAAGATCGAAGCCGCCGCGCGCGCCGCCATCAAGGACATCGGCTACCAGCAGGACGGCTTCCACTGGGAGAAGGCGAAGGTCGAGATCCTTCTGCACAGCCAGTCGGCCGACATCGCCCAGGGCGTCGACGCCGCCGACAAGAAGGACGAAGGCGCCGGCGACCAGGGTATCATGTTCGGCTATGCCTGCGACGAGACGCCGGAGCTCATGCCGGCCCCCATCTATTACGCCCATCGCATCCTGCAGGCGCTGTCGGAAGCCCGTCAGTCGCGCAAGGAGAAGGCGCTCGGCCCCGACGCCAAGAGCCAGGTCACCGTCGAATACAAGAACGGCAAGCCGGTCGGCGTCACGCAGATCGTCGTGTCGCAGCAGCATCTCGACGAGAAGCTCACCTCTCAGGACATGCACAAGCTGATCGAGCCTTATGTAAAGAAGGCCCTGCCCAAGGGCTGGATCGGCAAGAAAACCGTCTGGCACATCAACCCGACCGGCAAGTTCTTCATCGGCGGTCCGGACGGCGATTGCGGCCTGACCGGCCGCAAGATCATCGTCGACACTTATGGCGGCGCGGCTCCCCATGGCGGCGGCGCGTTCTCCGGCAAGGACCCGACCAAGGTCGATCGCTCGGCCGCTTACGCGGCGCGCTATCTCGCCAAGAATGTGGTGGCGGCCGGTCTCGCCAAGCGCTGCACCATCCAGCTCTCCTACGCCATCGGCGTGGCCCAGCCGCTGTCGATCTATGTCGACACCCACGGCACCGGCAAGGTCGACGAGAAGAAGCTCGAAAAGGCGCTGGCCAAGGTCATGGACCTCACGCCGCGCGGCATCCGCAATCACCTCGGCCTCAACAAGCCGATCTATGCGCGCACCTCCTCCTACGGCCATTTCGGCCGCAAGGCGGAGAAGGACGGCGGCTTCTCCTGGGAGAAGACCGACCTCATCAAGGCGATCAAAGCTGCGGTGAAGTGAGCGACAACGAGCGGCGGTTTCAATTCTATGGGCGGCGCAAGGGCAAGGCCCTGCGCCCTCATCATGCGAAGCTGATCGCCGAGCTTCTGCCGAGGCTCACCTTCGATCCCGCCATATTCGCCTCTTCCGTCAAACCCGCCCGCCTTGAGATCGGCTTTGGCGGCGGCGAGCATTTGGCCCATCAGGCGCGGCTCAACCCCGACACCCACTTCATCGGCGCCGAGCCTTTCGTCAACGGCGTCGCCAAGCTGCTGGCGCTCATCGAAGCGAAGAACATCGGCAACATCTCGATCCATGCCGGCGATGTGCGCGAGCTGTTCGATCTCCTGCCCGATGCTTCGCTCGAGCGCATCTATCTGCTTTATCCCGATCCCTGGCCGAAAGCCCGCCATCTCCGCCGCCGCATGGTCTCGCCGGAAAATCTGCGCCAGTTCCATCGTCTGCTGAAGCCCGGCGGGCTGTTTCTCTTCGCCAGCGACATCGAGCATTATGTGCAATGGACATTGTTCGAGACGCGCAAGGCGGGCGGCTTCACCTGGACGGCCGAATGTGCCGACGACTGGCGCCGGCCCTTCCCCGACTGGATCGTGACACGCTATGAAGCCAAGGCGAAACGCGAGGGGCGCGTGTCGAGCTATCTGACATTCAGACGGGACGCTTGATCCGTCACCTTTCCACGCGATGAGCACCACCCGCTTGCGGTTATTGAATGGATCCCGGCTTTCACCGCTATCGGATTCACACATCTTGCGAGGTGCCTGCGATTTATCTCTCCCCGCTTCAGTGCAGGACTGTCGGGCAAAAACGATGAGACGTCAGAAAAAGCGGCGTATGGCAAGCGGATAGAGTGTGTCTTCGATGGGACAGGACTCAGAATTCTCAAGCAGATTTTCCCCTTCTCCCGCTTGCGCAGGGCTGTCCGGGGAAGCTCGCGGAATACACAGGCCCAGCCTGGTTTTCCCCTTCTCCCGCGTGCGGGAGAAGGTGGCCGAAGGCCGGATGAGGGTGTCTCTCTCAGCCGTTATAAAGCCGCAAGTGCGGGAAGTATTGAAGCTTCGCTTTTGTTCTCTTGAAGCGCCGTCGTGAACTGAACCAACACCCTCATCCGCGAGCGCCAGGAGGATCATGTCCATCACATCATTGAAGCGATGAATACAGCATCGTTGAGGATGCGCAGGACACGGTATCCCTTCAGTCCGAGATAGGCTGTGCGGCGCGTATCGTAATCTATGTCGTGATCCTCT
>JBMOOM010000104.1:0-42986 GCA_049323275.1 Pseudomonadota bacterium | reverse complement strand
GGTGATGATCATGGTCGTGGTCGTGATCATGGTGATGATGGTCATGATCGTGGTGATGATGATCATGATCGTGATGGGCATGATCGTGATCGTGATGGGCATGATCGTGATCGTGCTCATCCTCGTCCTGCACCAGGGCCTGGAGCTCCTCGCGCGTCACCTTCTTGTCCGACACATTGGCCTGGGCGACGATGTGGTCGACGACCTTCTGCTCGAAGATCGGGCCACGCAGCTCGAGAACCGCATTGGCGTTCTTGCGGTAATAATCGAACACCTTGCGCTCCTGGCCGGGGAACTGGCGGGCGCGGTCCATCAAAGCGCGCTGCAGCTCGTCGTCGGTGACGTTGACGCCTTCTTTCTCGCCCAGCGTGCCGAGCACGAGGCCCAGGCGCACGCGGCGCTCGGCGATGGCGCGATATTCCTTGCGCGCCTCTTCCTCGGTGGTGTTCTCATCGGCGAAGCTCTTGCCCGAGCGCTTCATCTCGGCGTCGAGCGCATTCCAGATGCCGTTGAATTCGGCTTCGACGAGCTTCTCCGGCAGCTCGAAGCTGTAGGTCTTGTCGAGCGCGTCGAGCACGTCGCGCTTGAGCTTCAGGCGGGTCATCTGGCCGAATTCCTGGCCCATGCGCTCGCGCACCGTTTCCTTCAGCTTGTCGAGGCTCTCGAGGCCAAGCTTCTTGGCGAATTCGTCGTCGATGACGGTTTCCTTGGGGCCTTCGACGCTGCCCACCTTGACGTCGAACTCGGCCGGCTTGCCGGCCAGCGTGGCGACGCCGTAGCTCTCCGGGAAGGTGACCTTGACCACGAGCTCATCGCCCGCCTTGGCGTCTTCGAGCTGGTCCTCGAAGCCCGGGATGAACTGGCCGGAGCCGAGTTCCAGCGGGACGTTCTCGGCCGAACCGCCTTCGAAAGCGGCGCCGTCGATCTTGCCGACGAAGGACATGGTGACCCGGTCGCCCTTGGCGGCGGTACCATCCTTAGCCTGCCAGTCCTTGTACTGGGCGGCGATGCGGCCGAGCGCCTCGTCGATATGGGCATCGGTCACGTCGATGACATGGCGCTCGAGGGTGAGGCCCGTCGTGTCCTTGAGCTCGAAGGTCGGGATGACTTCGAGCGACATGGTGTAGGAAAGATCGCCCTTGCCGTCGAAGATGCGCTCGACTTCCGCCTGATCCTCGGGGAGCTTCACTTCCGGCTGATAAGCGGGCTTCAAATTGTGCTGCTCGAGCACCTTCTTGCTGGCGTCGTCGACCTGCTTCTGGACGACCTCGGCCATGACCGATTTGCCGTAAACGCGCTTCAAATGCGGCACCGGCACCTTGCCAGGACGGAAGCCCTTGATATTGGCCTTGCCGGCGAGCTCCTGCAGCCGCTTATTGAGTTCGGTGTCGAGCTCGGCGGCGGCGACGACGACTTTATATTCGCGCTTCAGACCGGAGCTCAGCGTTTCGGTAACCTGCATGTCCCTGCTCAATCCTTATGGGGTTCTGTCTCTTCTCGCGGCATCTCTGCGAAAACCGGGTTGCTTCGGGCGCATGAGCCTTGGTGCGGGCGGAGGGACTTGAACCCCCACGGGTTGCCCCACAGGAACCTAAATCCTGCGTGTCTGCCAATTTCACCACGCCCGCGCGCCAAAGGCTCGGGCCCGTTGCGATGGGCGGGGTCTATAGCAGAGGGTTTTGGGGGATTCCACAAGAAATGAGGTCAGGTAAATCCTCGGCGGTCAGGCCCGCGCGGCCGAATTTCCGCGCTGCGGCGCCATGGAGCCACATGGCGGCGGCGGCTGCCCCGACCCCTTCCATGCCCTGGGCCAGAAGGCCGGTCACAAGTCCTGCCAGCACGTCTCCCGACCCCGCGGTGGCGAGGCTCGGCGGGGCATTGGTGTTGACGACGGCCAGCCCTTCCCCGTTCGCCGCCACACTGTCCGGCCCTTTCAGCAAGATGACGGCGCCGGAGCGTTTGGCGGCGGCGACCGCACGCTCACATTTGGAGTCCGATTCCTTCGCCAGATCTTTGAAAAGGCGGGAGAATTCCCCCTCATGCGGAGTCATGACGACGCCTCGGTCAGGGACCTCGGCAATAGCCTTGAACAGTTCGTCCGGATCCGGCGTGAAGGACGTCAGGGCGTCGGCGTCGAGAACCACCGCCGCGCCGCTCGCCAGAGCAGCACGCACCTTGGCCCGGGTTTCCGACCCCACCCCGGCCGCCGGGCCGATGCAGACGGCATTCCGGCGCCGGTCGGCAAGGAGTCGGCCGAGCGCCCGCGCGTCATCCGCCTCGGCCAGCATGATGGCGGTCAGGTGCGCCTCGTTCACCGCCATGGCCGCTCTGGGCGACGCCACGGTGACGAGCCCCGCCCCGATCCGGAGCGCGCTTCTCGCCGCGAGCCGCGCCGCTCCCGACTGATGCGCGGCGCCGGAGACGACCACCGCATGGCCGCGGCGATATTTGTGCTGGTCCGGCCCCGCCTCAGGCAGCTCAGGCACAGAGTTCTCCACCAGCCGGGGCTTGATTTCGTCCAGGACCTCAGCCGGTATGCCGATATCGGCGACGACCGTCTCGCCGCAATATTCCCGGCCCGGCATCAGCACATGGCCGGGTTTCTTGCGAAAGAAGGTGACGGTAAGGCCGGCGCGGAAGGCGGCGGGCCGCGCCGCTCCCGTGGCGCCGTCGACGCCGGACGGCACGTCGATCGCGACCACCGGCGTCCTCGCCTCCCCGATCAGCTTTACGAGCTTATCGGGCAGCGGCTTCGACAGGCCGGCGCCGAACAGCGCATCGACGATGAGGCCGGCGCCCGCCAGAGACGTCACGTTTTCGAAAGGCCCGCCCCAGCGCTTGGCCATGATGGCGGCATCGCCTTTGAGCCGCGCCGTCTCGCCCCAGAGCGCCACCCGCACCGGCCAGCCCCAGTCGCGCAACAGCTGCGCCACGACATAACCATCGCCGCCATTGTTGCCGGGCCCGCAGAGGACAAGCGTCGGACGCGCCGCGAAGCGACGAAGGATCTCTTCCGCCACGGCGCGGCCGGCGCGCTCCATGAGCGTCAGGGACGAGACACCCGCCGCAACCGCGAGGGCATCGGCGCGATACATCTGTTCCGGCGTCAGCAGGGCATGAGCGTACATGCGCCAATGTTTGCCGGGCGCCCCGGCCTATCGCAAGCCGTTACTTCCGGACCGGCGCGCTGATCGACCATTCATGGCCGAAAGGATCCTTCAGCAGGCCCCAGCGGTCACCCCAGAACTGGTCTTCAAGCGGCACGACGACAGTGGCGCCGGCTTTGACCGCTCGTCCCCACCATTTGTCGGGATCATCCACGCGCAGAGCGATCATGATGCCCGACGGCGGCGTCATCGGCGAGCCGCGTTCGGGGAAGGCATCCATGAGAAACAGGTCATGGCCGTTGACCTTGAGATGGGCATGCATCAGGCGCTTGCCGTCCTCGGCCTCCTGACGCCCAAGCTCCTCGGCGCCGAGCGCTTCCTTGTAGAAGTCGATGGCGGCCTTGGCATTGTCATTGATGGTCATATGCGGGATCAGACTGGCATAAGACATTGGCACTCTCCATGAAGAACGCGGCCGTCCCGGCAATGGCGCGACTCTATAGAGATCAGGGGCTCATTGCAAAATGATGTCTTCTATCCCTGCCCGATCTCGCGCAGCAGCTCGGCGAGCCAGGGCAGCCGCGCATCGAAGGGCTTGCCGCCGGCGATGCGCGGGAACTCGATGGCGCGCAACTCGCCGCCGCGATCCTCATCATGGCCGATGACGCCGCTCTCGCCCTTGAGGCCGGACGCCACGGCCAGCGCCACCATATCGCGGATGAGCGCCAGGTCCTCCGCATTGGCGGCGGCGGAGCGCGCGAAATAGCCCGACTTCTGCACCAGAGTACGCTCGGCGCCGATGAGCTTGGCGAAACGCCGGGAGAACCAGTCGCCGACATTGATCTTGTCGATCTTCACATGGCCGAAGGCGTCCCGCTCGATCGCCTCGCCCCGCTGTTCCATTTCACGCACCAGATCGGCGACGCCCGCGCCTTCGCTGAGGAAGATGGCGACGGCGCCCTCGGCATCCATGACGGCGCGCAGCCGCTTCGCCTCACCGTCGATATCGACCGGCAGCTCCGGGATATAAAGCGCGTCGATGTCCTTGCGCACCACGCCGAAATCCAGCACGGCCGTCGACTTCATGCGCCGGCGATAGGTCGCCGCCGTCGCCGCGGCGAGCCAGCCCGAATGCCGGCCCATGATCTCATGGATCACCAGGGTGCGCGGCGCCGTCGTCAACTCGTTGACGACGTTCTCGAAGAAGATCGCCCCCTGCTCCGCCGCGGTGATGGCGCCCAGCGACTGACGGATCGGCACGATGTCGTTGTCGATCGTCTTGGGCAGGCCGACCACGGTGAGATGATGGCCCTCCCTGGCGAGGAAACCCGCCAGGTCGGCGGCCGTCGTGTTGGTGTCGTCGCCGCCGATCGTGTGGAGGATGGTGACGCCGTCCTTGCGCAACTGCGCCGCCGCCACCGCGAGCGGTTCTTCGCCCGTCCCGATGAGCCCGCGCCTGGCGAGATCGGCGGCATTGGTGAGCTTCACCCGGCTGTTGCCGATCGGGCTGCCGCCCTGGCGGTGCAACAGATGCGCCCCGGCGCGGATCTCCGGCGTGATCGTCAGCGATGAACCGGTCAGCAGGCCCTGATAACCATAGAGATAGAAGATGATCTCGGCATCGGGCGCGACGGCGCTGTAGCCTTCGATCAATCCGCCGACGGCGGAAGAAAGACAAGGCGCCAGCCCGCCGGCGGTCAGTATCGCGATTTTCGTCATGCCCTGTCCTATCGCGCTCGCCGATCGAAGAAAAGCCGCATCAAGGGCCGCCGGGGCGAGCGGCGCGCCACCTCCTCGAAGCCCAGTTCGCGGAAGACCGAAGCAATGCCGACGAAGCCCTCGCCCCACATCAAAGGCTTGTCGGTCTCGATCGGGCAGACATCGAGGGCGGCCGCCTTCTTCTTTTTCGCATAGTCGATGGCGGCCTTGGCGAGGTCCGTCATCAGGCCGCGCTTGCGGTGGCCGGTGCGCACATAAAAGCAGGTGATGGCGTAGTGCCTGGCCGGATCTTTGTCCGGCTCGAGCTGCGAGGTCTTCGCCTTCTCGAAGCGGATCACTTCGGCGCGCGGCGACACCGCCACCCAGCCGATGGCCTGGCCATTCTCATAAAGAAGCAGCCCCGGCACCGGCCCCTCGGCGACGCAGGATTTGAAGGCGCGCTTGCGCTTCTCCTTGTCCATGGCGCGGAAGTCGCTGCTGGTGAGCCGGGGCCACATGCACCAGCAGCCGGAATTGGCGCCCTTCTCCGGCCCGAACAGGTCTTCCACATCGGCCCAGCGCGACGGCGTCAGCGCGTGCACGGTGAATTTCGGTGAGGCTTTCGATGTCCGTTTCATGCCCTATAGATAGCCCGGCGCGGCAAATTTGTCCGATGCCGGATTTGCATGCCTAAGCTTTTGGCGAATGCCCTATAATTAGGCACGGGAATCAAGCCGGACCTTCCCTCTGACCGGATATCCCCTTGATTTCTCTATAACTTTTATCCCAACGCCAATTGGCACGCGCCCTGCAATCAGGGTGCCTGATCATAACAGGGGTGTGCATGAAAAAGATCGAGGCCATCATCAAGCCGTTCAAGCTCGACGAAGTGAAGGAAGCTCTGCAAGAGGTCGGACTGCAAGGCATCACCGTCACCGAGGCCAAGGGCTTCGGCCGGCAAAAGGGCCATACCGAGCTCTATCGCGGCGCCGAATATGTCGTCGACTTCCTGCCCAAGGTGAAGATCGAGATCGTCCTTGCCGACGAGCTCGTCGACAAGGCGGTCGAGGCGATCCAGAACGCGGCCCGCACCGGGCGCATCGGCGACGGCAAGATCTTCATCTCCACCATCGATCAGGCGATCCGTATCCGCACCGGCGAATCCGGCACGGACGCGCTCTGATCATAAGATCATTCGAGACAACCAAGCCAAACAGAGGGATAAACAGAAAATGGCTAAACCGAAAGACGCCGAAGCGGTCATGAAGCTTCTGAAGGAGAAGGACGTCAAGTTCGTCGATCTCCGCTTCACCGATCCGCGCGGCAAGATGCAGCATCTGACGATGGACGTGTCGCAGATGACCGAAGATGCCTTCGCCGAAGGCCTGATGTTCGACGGCTCGTCGATCGCCGGCTGGAAGGCGATCAATGAATCCGACATGGTGCTCATGCCGGATCCGTCCACCGCCCATATGGACCCTTTCTATGCGCAGACGACGCTCGCGGTGTTCTGCGACATCCTCGAGCCCTCGACCGGCGAAGGCTATTCGCGCGATCCGCGCATGATCGCCAAACGCACAGAGGCCTATCTCAAGCAGACGAAGCTCGGCGACACGGTCTATGTCGGCCCCGAGGCCGAATTCTTCATCTTCGACGACGTCCGTTTCTCGTCCTCGCCCTACAATACCGGCTTCAAGCTCGACTCGATCGAGCTGCCGACCAACACCGACCGCGAATACGAGACGGGCAATCTCGGCCATCGCATGCGCACCAAGGGCGGCTATTTCCCGATGAACCCGATGGACTCGGCGCAGGACATGCGCTCCGAGATGCTGTCGGTCATGGGCCAGATGGGCCTCTCGATCGAGAAGCACCATCACGAAGTGGCGGCCGCCCAGCACGAGCTCGGCACCAAGTTCCAGACGCTCGTCACCGCCGCCGACCACATGCAGATCTACAAATATGTGATCCACAATGTGGCGCATGCCTATGGCAAGACGGCCACCTTCATGCCGAAGCCGGTTTTCGGCGACAACGGCTCGGGCATGCACTGCCACTTCTCGATCTGGAAGGACGGAAAGACCCAGATGGCCGGCAACCAGTATGCCGATCTCTCGGAGCTTTGCCTCTATTTCATCGGCGGCGTCATCAAGCACGCCAAGGCCTGCAACGCCTTCACCAACCCGTCGACCAACTCCTACAAGCGTCTGGTCCCGGGCTATGAGGCGCCGGTGCTGCTCGCCTATTCGTCGCGCAACCGCTCGGCGTCGTGCCGCATCCCGCACACCTCTAACCCCAAGGCCAAGCGCGTCGAGGTGCGTTTCCCCGATCCGACGGCCAATCCCTATCTCGGCTTCTCGGCGCTCATCATGGCGGGCCTCGACGGCGTCGTGAACAAGATTCATCCGGGCGACGCCATGGACAAGAATCTCTACGACCTGCCGCCGGCCGAGCTCAAGGGCATCCCGACGGTCTGCGGCTCGCTGCGCGAGGCGCTCGCCTCCCTCGACAAGGACCGCGAGTTCCTGAAGAAGGGCGGCGTGTTCTCCGACGACCAGATCGACAGCTTCATCGAGCTCAAGATGGAAGAGAACATGCGCTACGAGATGATGCCGCATCCCGTCGAATTCGACATGTACTACAGCTGCTGAGCTTCATTTACCCCTGGGAACTGGAGGCCGGATGGAAACATCCGGCCTTTTTCTTGTGCTCCGTGGGTGAATATCATTTTTCCGTCATCCCGGCGAAAGCCGGGATCCAATAAATTCTCTCTACGCGCCACCCGCCTGAACCTATTCAATAGGCCCCGGCTTTCGCCGGGGTGACGGTGTTTAAGATCAAACAGCTATCCTTCAGATCCCGGATACTGACACACTGGCATCATCGGGTAAGGCGCGGCGTAAACATTCAGTCGCCTCTCAAGAGCGCCAGCTTTTCATGTGCATCGGCGACGGTCAGATCACGATTTTCGAAGGATGCGATATACCGCTCAAGCAAGTCGATAACTTTCTCCACAGAGTCATAGACAGCGAAGCGCGGGCAGATGATTCAAATCCAACAACCGGCTGCAGCTCGATGATGGTGTTCCTCGAGCCGACCCCGGGATAGACAAAAACGTCGGTCCCCTGACCGATCCGCTTCAGAAACTTGCGATCCTTGGCTTTCACATACCCTTTCGCGAGAAGCGCGGACGTCACGTCCCTCTCCAGTGCCTTCCGCTCTTCGTTGACGGACATTAGGCCTTATCCCTTGAACTCTTCATGCCGATGCACCTCTTTCCCGCCGAGCAAAGTCAGCATCACTTGTGTGCCGGCGATCTCGTATGGATCGATGGCGAACAGATCGCGGTCGAGGATGATGAGATCGGCATATTTGCCGTGCTCCAGCGAGCCCGTATCGGCCGAGCGCCAGGCGGCGGCCGCGGCGTTGACCGTATAGCCCTTGATGCATTCGTCCAGCGTCATGCGCTCCTCGGGCAGGAAGACCGGATGGTCGCGGCCCGGCGGCTGGCGGGTGATCGCCGTCTGCATGATCGGGAACGGATTGAGCGTCGTCACGCTCCAGTCGCTCGACATGGCGCAGGTGGCACCGGCGTCGATGAGCGAACGGAACGGATAGATCCAGCGCGCCTTGGGGCCGGCGATCGGCACCGCGATCTCGGTGACCGAGGCTTCGCTTCTGGCCCAGAGCGGCTGGATGTTGGGCATCACGCCGAGCTTGGCGAAACGTGGAATGTCGTCGGGATCGACGACCTGGACATGCGCCAGCTGATGCAGGCTCGGCCAGGCGCCGTTGACCTCGCGCGCCGCTTCGAGGGCGTCGAGCCCGGCCCGTACCGCCTTGTCGCCGATGACATGGCAATGGATCTGGAAACGCGCCCGGTCGAAGGCGATGAACAATTCGCGCAGATGGTTCTCGCCGAACATCACCGGGAAATTGCCGCCCTGCGCGTCGTGATAATCCTCGATCATCGCGGCGGTGCGGTTCTCGAGCACGCCGTCGAGGAAGAATTTCGCCGAATGCACCTTCAGCATGTCGGAAGCGTAGTCGCGGCGGAAGCCTTCGATGCGCTCGAGCGCGCCCTCGACCGTGTCGGTGGGCTCGACCAATGCGGTCGAGGCGACGCGCACGGTGAGGCCGGTCGATTTCTCGACCGCGCGATAGATGCGCAGATGCCGGTCGGTGACGAGCGCGTCGAGAACGCCGGTGAAGCCGTGACGGTTACACAGCGCCTGGCCGTAGCGCACGCCGTCCTCCCAATCGGAGTCCGGGATCTCCGGCATGCGGTCGCGCACCCAATCGATGGCCTTCTCATGCAGGAGGCCGGTCGGCACACCCTTCTTGTCACGGCTGAAATAGCCGTTTTCCGGGTCCTTCACGCTGGCATCGAGACCGAGCAGCTCACAGGCTTTCGAATTGATGGCGGCGCTGTGATAGTCCGATGAGTAGAGCATCGACGGCCGGTCCGGTATGACGGCGTCGATCACCTCGCGGGTCAGGTTGTGCTCGCCGAAGATGCCGGAATACCAGCCATGGCCATTCACCCATTGGCGCTTCGGATTCTTCCTGGCGAAATCGGCCAAGGCCGCCTGAAGATCGGGGATGGTGCGGATATGCGCCAGATCCACATTGAGGGCGCCATTCATGCCGCCATCCTGCATATGGATATGCGTGTCCTGGAAGCCCGGCAGGACAAGCCTGCCGCCGGCATCGATGATGCGCGCCGTCTTGCCGGCCGAAGCCCGTATCTCCGCCGTCGACCCCAGCGCGACCACCCGCCCGTTGCGTGACGCCAGCGCTTCGACGCGCGGTTTCAGCGGGTCCATGGTGCGGATATCGGCATTGATGAGAATGAGATCCGGCGTCATCGAGTACTCCCGAGTTTCTTGTCTTCAGCTTTTCTAGTTCATTCGAGCCTTGACGGAAAGCACGTCACTCGATCGGCCGCTCGGTCATTTCGAGATGGACATTGGTGCCGGCATAAGGATGCGCTAGCGCCACCTCTTCGTCGAGCTCGATGCCAAGGCCCGGCTCGGTCGGCAGCAGCACGCGGCCCTCCTCCCAGCGGATCGGCTTCTTGAGGAGCTTCGCGTGGAAGCCACCCCAGGTCTCGATGCTTTCGAGGATGAGGAAGTTGGGAAGCGACGCGGCGAAATGGATGTTGGCGGCGCCCTCGACAGGTCCGGCATAAAGATGCGGCGCGATCTGCACATAATGCGTCTCCGCCATGGCGGCGATCTTCTTCGCCTCCATGACTCCGCCGACGCGGCCAAGCGCCATCTGCAGGATCGAGGCGGCGCCCGTCTCGAGCACGCGCGCGAATTCATATTTGGTGACGAGACGCTCGCCGGTCGCCACCGGAATGGAGGTGGCGCGCGCCACCTTCGCCATCTCTTCCGGCATTTCGGGCGGCGTCGGCTCCTCGAACCACAAGGGCTCATAAGGCTCGAGCCGCTTGGCCAGCCGGATCGCGCCGGACGCCGTGAACTGGCCATGCGTGCCGAACAGCAGGTCGGCTTTATTGCCGACCGCTTCACGCATGAGCCGGCAGAATTTTTCGCAAAGCTCCAGCGTGGCGAGCGAGGGCTGGCGCGGATCGAACACCGAATAGGGCGCAGCCGGATCGAACTTCACCGCGGTGAAGCCCTGCTTGACATAATACGCGGCGCGCTCGGCCGAGGCTTCCGCATTCCAATAGATGGAGCTGTCCTGGCCCTTGCCCGTATCGGGATAGATATAGGTGTAGGAGCGCAGGCTCTCATGCACGCGCCCGCCCAGCAATTCATAGACGGGCTTGCCGGTCGCCTTGCCTTTGATGTCCCACAGCGCGATCTCGATGCCGGAGAGCACGCCCATCAGCGAAGCATCCGGCCGCATGGTGTAGCCGGTGCCATAGGCCTTGCGCCACAGCGCCTCGATGTGGAACGGGTCCATGCCTTCGACATGGCGGGCGAAGACATCCTCGATCATCTCGGTCATCGCCTTGTGCCCGAAGGTGTCGCAATAGACCTCGCCGATGCCGCTAACATTGTCGTCGGTGGTGAGCTTGACGAAGATGAAATATCGCCCGCCGAAGCCCGGCGGCGGATTGCCGACGATGAAAACCCTGAGGTCCTTGATCTTCACGATGAACGTTCCCTGCCCTTGCTCGTTTTCGCAAGCTTCGCCGGAGCGCGGGAACAAGACAAGGGTCAGCCGGTTTCACCCTCCCTCAGAGGGCCCGCAGCGCCTCGGGGAGCATTTCGGCGAAGAGATCGAGCTCGGTGTCGGGGGCGGCGCTCACCCTGATGCACCGGTTGAGCGGGGCGACGCCCGGCATGCGCACGAAGATGCCGCGCGCGATCAGCTCATCCAGCAGGCGCTTGGCGTAGGTCCCGTCCCGGCCGCAATCGATGGTGACGAAATTGGTGGCGGATGGAAGCGGCGCCAGGCCGTTGGCGCGCGCGATGTCGCCGATGCGCCCGCGCGCCCGCTCCACCTTGGCGATCACCTCGCGCAGATAGGCCTGATCGGCGAGTGCGGCGAGCGCCGCCGACTGGGCCAGGCGGTTGACGCCGAAATGATTGCGCACCTTGTCGAAGCTCTTCACCAGCTCCGCCTCGCCGATCACATAACCGATGCGGGCGCCGGCGAGGCCATAGGCCTTGGAGAAAGTGCGGAAGCGCAGGAGCTTCGGATTGCTCATGTCGAGCGGCGGCAAGGTGCCTTCGGGTGCGAACTCGCCATAGGCCTCGTCGAGGATCAGAAGCGTGCCGTCGGGAACATTGGCGGTAAGCTCCGAGACGGTGCTCGCCGGCCACCATGAGCCCATCGGGTTGTCGGGATTGGCGAAGAAGAGAAGCCGCGCTTTCTCGTCGCGCGCGAGGTCGAGCAGCGCTGCCGGATCCTCGCGATCCGCAACATAAGGCGTCGTCACCAGCCTGCCGCCATAACCGTTCACGTGGAAGTTGAAGGTCGGATAGGCGCCGAGCGATGTGGCCACCGTGACACCCGGCGCGACGTACATCCTGACCGCATAACCGAACAGCGCATCGATCCCCTCGCCCACCGCGATATTCTCGGGCTTCACGCCATGATAACGGGCGAGCGCCTGCTTGAGATCGTGATTCTCGGGGTCGCAATATTTCCATACGTCATTTACGGCCGCCGCGAGGGCCGCTTTCACGCTGGGCGCCGGGCCGAAGCCGCTCTCATTGGCGCCGAGGCGCGCCTTGAAGGCGACACCGCGCTGGCGCTCCAGCGCTTCCGGTCCGACAAAAGGCACCGTCGATGGCAAAGCCTCGACTATGGGCGTCTGCGGTATGCGGGACACGAAGGGCTCCATTGCTGAAAGAGCGAGCTATTGCATGGAGATCGCGTAAAGCAAATTCCGACAAAGTTGAAGACTTTGGCGAAAAGGATTTGCTCCACCATAATTTGGCGCGAATCCTTATCGGCGAAGTGTTCCACTTCGCCGGGATGCGCGCTAAGCAAACCAGACTGTGACCTTCCCGCAACAGTCACCAACTTAACGTTTCGATTCACGCCCTCGTGAGCTTGGCGCGCGGGCGAAAACGGGTAAATAGACCCCGAAATGAATCGCGTATTCGACCATTCTTTGCGCCGCGTCACAGTTGCCATTGTGTTCCTGTGCCTGACGACGCTTGTCATGTGTCAGCTCCTCGGGCCATCGGCGCGGCTGAACTCCTTGTTCGCCCCGCAGGATCCTGCCGAGCAGACCTATGTCGGCGCTGCGGTGCGGACAGTGGGTGCGCAAGGCCATCTGCCTGCCCGGTGCGCCAGCATCAAGCTGGTGCCCATCGAGATCGAGAGCGCCAGCTTCGAGCCGGGCCTCGTGGCCTGCGACCTGCGAAACGCCTTCGCTTCGATACCGCCGCACAGCGTGGAACTCGGCGTTCCCACTCCGCCACCGCGCGCGGCCTGATCTCTCTCAGGATCACCAACCGGCCGGGGCAGTCGCGCCGCGGTCTCTTTCACTTGAATTAAGGATTGTTTGTCATGCCGATCACCCGGCGTTTATTTGTACTCAGCGGCATCGGAGCCGCGCTCAGCGCCTGCGTCCAGGGCGAAACCGAGGGCATCACCGCCGAGCCGACCGGCTCCGATCCTTCCGTCTTCAGGACGAGCTATGGCGCGCTCCCCGATGAGCCCTACCCGATTCCGGCCGTCGATCTGAAGAAGCTCAAGCCCAAATACCGCCGCCGGCTGGTTGAGTTCCAGACGGCCGAAATTCCCGGCACGATCATCGTCGATACGCCCAACCGCTATCTCTATCTCGTGCTCGAGAACGGCCAGGCGATGCGTTACGGCGTCGGCATCGGCCGCGACGGCTTCACCTGGGGAGGCCGCGGCCGCATCCAGTACAAGCGCGCCTGGCCGCGCTGGACGCCGCCCTCGGAGATGATCGACCGGCAGCCGGAGCTCGAGAAGTATCGCAATGGCATGGAGCCCGGCCTCGACAATCCGCTCGGCGCCCGCGCGCTCTACATCTTCCAGAACGGCCAGGACACGCTCTATCGCCTGCACGGAACCCAGGATGCCTCGAGCATCGGCAAGGCCGTCTCGTCGGGCTGCGTGCGTCTCGTCAATCAGGACGTGATCGACCTGTTCAACCGGGCGCGGCCCGGCGCCTCGATCATCGTGCGCCAGAGGGCTGGCGACGAAGCGGCGTAATCGACGCGCGATCAAAATAAAGAAGGCCGGAAAAATCTCCGGCCTTTTTTATTTCTGGCGAATTGCTCAGAGGCGGCAGGTGCGCCACTGGCCCGAGCTGGTCTTGTATTTGCCGGTGTCGGGATTGAAGGAGCGATATTTGCGCGAGCAGGCGCGCACCCAGGAGCGGCTGCCCGGCTCGAAGTCGCCGACCGCCTGATAGTTGTTGCTGCGCCGGCCTTCGTAATTGTCCATGCAACGAGCGAAGGCATTGTCATAGGCGCGGCGATAGCGGTCGCTGGTGACACCGGCGCCGAGAAGCGTGCCGCCGACGCCGCCGATGATGGCGCCGCGTCCGGCGCCCTTGCCGTTATCGATGATGCCGCCGAGAATGCCGCCGGCCACCGCGCCGCCGACCGTGCCGACGAGAACATCGGCGCCGCCATTGGTCTTGCGGTGCGCGACGTCGCGCGCATAGCTGTCGCAATAGCCGCGCGGTCCTGCGGAAGCGGTTCCGGCAAAGCCCGCCGTCACGGCAAGCGCCAAAGCGGCGCCCACGCATTTCGCCAAAACTGTCCGATTCATGCCGTATCTCCTCATGAAGTGCTGCCCTTACCTAGGAAGCGATTGTGGCCGGTCCGGGGCAGCCGGAAATCGCCCCAAACAGGCCTTCGCGGCCGCGACGGCGGTCGCGAAACAGGCCTGCAGCAGATAGCCGCCGGTCGGCGCTTCCCAATCCAGCATCTCGCCCACCACAAAAACGCCCGGCCAGGCGTTGAGCTCGAAATTTCCATGGACCTCACCTCGCCCCACGCCGCCGGCCGATGAAATGGCGCGCGCCAGCGTGTCGGTGCCGGTGACGGTCAGCTCGAGCGATTTGATCCCGGACGCCGCAGCCGGCGCCCCTGCCTCGCGCAGAAGCGCGATCGCGACCGGCGACAGTCCCGCCGCCTTGCGCAGGAAATTGCTTTGCGACGCCTTGCCCTTCGGTCGCGCCAATCTTGCTTCAAGCTGGTTCGTCGTCAGATCGGGCCTGAGATCGAGAACAAGCCTGCCGGTCGACCGCAATTCTGGTCCGAGCGCATAGACGGCGCCGCCTTCGAGACCGCGCCGCGTGACGACCGCCTCGCCGCGCATGGTGCGGCCGGCGCTGGTGATCGCGATGCGCTTCAGCGGCGCACCGACGAAACGCTCCGTGAAAAACTCCGACCAGCCGATGGTGACGCCGCAATTGGCCGGGATGAGATCATTCACCTCGATGCCGCGGCGGCGCAGTGTCTCCACCCAGCGCGCATCCGAACCGAGGCGCGGCCAGCTCGCCCCGCCCATCGCGAGGATCATGGCATCGGCCTGCTTATCGCCCATCCATTCGGTCTTGAGATCGAGCATTACGCCGAGGCTATCGAGCCGCCGGAGCCAGGCGCGCAGCAAAGGCGAAGCCTTCATCGTTTTCGGAAAGACGCGCCCCGACGAGCCGACGAAAGTCTCGATGCCGAGACCGTTGCACCAGGCGATCAGCGCCTCGGGCGGGAAAGCGCGGATGGCGGGTTCGAGGAAGCTGCGCGCCTCGCCATAGCGATCGAGAAAACGATCGAGCGGCTCGGAATGCGTGAGGTTGAGGCCGCCCCTGCCCGCCATCAGGAATTTGCGCGCCGGCGACGGCATGCGGTCGATGATCCGCACGCCGGCGCCGCCTCGCGCCAGCACTTCCGCCGCCATCAGCCCAGCGGGTCCCGCGCCGATGATATCGACCGAGAAACTCATGGTACGGCTTGGATGCGGCAAGCGCCGCCGCTAGGATGCCTGCATGCGAAATCGAAATTCATGGCGACTCGGCCTGTCGGTTGTGGCGATAGTCCTGCTCTCCGGCCCACTCCTAGCAAAGCAGACGCTGCCGCCGCAAATCGCCCAGGCGATCAAGTCCTGGCAGACCTGCGCGGCCGCCGCCTACAAGGCGCAGCGGCAGGTCATCGCCGACAAGAACAAGGCGGCCGATGCCAGCTTCGCCTCATGCCAGGCGCAATATGAGACCGTGGTCGCGCGCGCCGGCGAGAACGGCCTCAAGCCGGCCGATGTCCGTCAGGCGCTCGATAGGAGCAAGCTGGCCCTCAAAAAGCAGATGACCGCCCCTTGAGACAAGGGACGGCCATCCGAGCGAAAGACTCGTAATCCGTATCAGCCGCCGAAGCGGAAGGTGGCCGAGATCTTGGCATTGAAGCCGGGCTCGTAGAAATCGCCGACGCCCACCGCCTCGTTCAGATAGTTGGTGTATTTCTGGTCGAAGATATTCTCGAGCCTGAGGTCGAGACGGAAATCATCCGTGACCGCATATCCGGCGAAGATATTGACCAGCGCATAGTCGGAAATGGTGAACTTGATCTCATCGTCGGGCGCGGGCGTATCCTCATCGAGCCGCTCGCGCTTCGATTTGAAATAATACTGCAGCTCGCTGCCGACGACCGCCCGGTTCTCGAGGAAGCGCACCCCCGAAAAGGCGCTGACATTGCTCTGCGGCGCGGTGAGGAGTTCGTTGTCGTCCTCCTTGTTCACGCTGTCGAGATAGGTGCCGGACAGTCCCGCGAAGAACCGGCCGTTGTCGTACGTCGCTTCGAATTCGAGCCCCTTGAGCACGACCTTGTCGAAGTTCTGGTACTGGTAGCAGATCGGAATGACGCCTGGGCCCGGCACGAAGGTACAGCCCGGATCCGGATTGGGCGGAAACGGCGAGAGCGACGTCAGGCCGATATAATCATTGACCGTGTTGTGGAACGCCGCGGCCTTGATGCGCAGGCCGTCTTCGGGCGTGAAGAGGCCGTCGCGCTTGTAGTTGATTCCCGCTTCGAAGAGATGCGCGGTTTCCGGCGTCAGATCGGGATTGGGAAGGAACGGAAAGGCCACGCCGGCGGGATGCATGCCGGTCATCAGGGTTTCGATGACGCTCGGCGAGCGATAGCCCTCGGCATAGGTGCCATAGACCTGAAGCCCGTTGAAGCCGGTGGATTCGAAGGGCTTCACGCCCACAGTGATGCGCGGCGACAGCCGGTCGTCGTTGCTTTCGATCTCGCCGTCGTCACTTTCGAGCTTGTAGGAGTCGTAGCGCAGGCCGCCGATGACTTCGAGCCAGTTGGAATATTCGAGCTTGTCCTGGACAAAGGCGCCCCAGACCTCGCGGTTGCCGGAGGGGCTGTAAACGAAGGTGCCGCCCAGGGGATCGTCCACATTCACATCGTCGTCGAACCAGTCGCCGCCGAGCGTGAATGTATGTTTCAGCGCGCCGGTATCGAAGCGGGACACGTTATTGACGTCGACGCCCGTCGTGTTGAGGTCGAAGCTCCGTTCACTGCCTTTCGGCACCGGGATCCAGCCGCCGCCATTCTGGTTCCAGCGCACACCGTCCCGCAGGGAGGTCTGATCCATCTTGGTATCGTTGACATAGCCGCTCAGCGTCAGGTCGATCCAGTCATTGCCGGGCGTGAAGCGGTATTTGCCGGTGAAGACGTTCTCCTTGAGATCCGTCTCCTGCGGCATCGAAGCCGAAGGCTCGCGCCACTTGTTGTTGTTGCCGATCCAGCCGAGCGTGATCTCATGGCCGTCGGCCGGGCGGATGACGCTCTTGGCGAGACCGGCATTGACCTCGTAGTTCGAGTCCTCGACCGTATTGCCGTCGCCGCCCTTGTAGTCGTCACGCTCGCGATAGGTGAAATTGCCGAGCAGGTCGAAGGCCTCGACCGGCTTGATGGCGCCGGTCACGCTGGTGAGGAAACCATCGCCGTTGCTCTCATAACCGCCCTTGACCGAGCCGCCATATTGCTCGCCCTGGCGCAGGAAGTCGCTGGCCGACTTGGTCTCGAAGACGACAACGCCGCCGATGGCGCCGGAGCCATATATATTGGCGACGGGACCGCGCACCACCGTCACCTGCTTGAGCAGTTCCGGCTCGATCCACATCGAGCTGGCGCTGCCATGGTCGTTGCGGGCGAAATTGTTGCGGGCGCCGTCGGTGATCATCGCGACGCGGCCGAAATCCTGGAGGCCGCGGATGTTGATGCTGGTGCCGAGGCCGGTGCGATCCTGGGTGCCGGCGGTCGAGACGCCGGGCACGCCTGTAAGCACCTGCCTGATGTCGGAAGCCTGCTTCTGCTGGAGGCGTTCGCCGCCCACGACGCTGGTGGAGGTCAGCGAGTTGATCACCTCCTCGTCGAACTTCGACGCCACGACGGTGATCATGTCGAGAAGGCCGCCATTGTCGGCAGCTTCTTCGGCAGCTTGCTGCTGTGCTTGTTCCTGGCTGAGCGCCGGCGCGGTGAAAACGAAACTCGCGGCTGTCGCCAGCAGCCAAAGCCGCAAATATGCGGAATGTCCCATGAGACCCCTCTCCCCTGTACCCTTGAAAATGCTGGCTACTGGACGTTGAGAGGTCGTTTGCTGGCCGCCGGACACAAGCCCGGCGGCCGTTAACTAATGGTATCCGACTAATTCAGTCAAGAATTATCTAACCAATTGCCAATTAACCCGGAATTGCATCCCGGACGGTCACGCAGCTTCCCGGCGCAGCGGCTGGCACATGCAGTGGACGCCGCCGCCGGCTTGCGTGAACATGGTCATGTCGGGGTCATAGACCGTGAAGCCCGCGGCGCGCATCTTGCCATTGAGCTCGCTCGCCCCGGCGGTCGACAGCACCCGGTCATTGCCCAGCGCCACCACGTTGCAGCCGAGCGCCATGGTCTCCTTGAAGCTCGCCGGAATGATCTCGATCTTCTTTGATTTGAGCCACTGGACGATATCGTCCTCGGTCGTTTCGAGGCAGACGGCGGCGCAATGCTCGTTGAGCATGCACACCATCAGGTCTATATGAACGTAGAACTGGTCGATCGGGGCGTATTTGATCTCCCAGCCCTCTTTCAGGAACCATTCCGAGACCTGGCGGGCCGCCACTTCCTCGGAGCGGTGATCGGTGTATCCCACCAGCGCCACGCCCGGCTTGATGATGTTGAAGTCGCCGCCCTCGAAATTGCCGGCGCTCACCATGTCGTAGATCGGGATGCCGCGCTCGAGATAAAAGCGCAGCACCGCCGCATATTCGCCCCGCCGGCGCGGATTGGCGAGCTGGCAGACGACGGCGCCGTAAGGCGACATGAAGGACGAATCGCGCGCATAGACCTGGTAGGGATTGGTCATGTCGACGGGCAGGAAATGGCAGGTGACGCCGGCCTGCTCATAGGCGTCGACCATCTCGCGGTGCTGGCGCATGGCGGCCTGCTTGTCGAACTTGTAGCCCTTGCGCAACGTGTCGCGCACCAGCGACGACCATTGGGCGTTTTCCAGGCCCATCCAGCGGAAGCTCTCGGCCGGACCGAGCAGCACATCCTTGAGCGGTCCCGTCTCCGATTTGAGATACCAGTCTTTCATCAAAGGCGTGCCGCCGCCTTCCTTGCGGGCGCGCAGCGGTGTGTTGTTCTGGGTCATGGCTTGTCTCCGATTATTTTCTTCCCAGCATTCGGCCAGCGCGTGGCGCCGGACAAGGGAGTAATCCTCCCCGCCTCAGTGAATATTCCTCACAAAGCTCACCATCTCCGCTTCGAGCCAGTCGGCGAACAGCCGGGCCGCGGGTGACGTCACCGACGGCGCGATGAGGAAATAGGCGGCAAGCCCCTCGACCGACTGCTCGAAAGGCCGGACCAGCCGCCCGGCCGCCAGATCGGCGCCGGTGGTGATCATGTCGCCGAGGCAGAGCCCCAGTCCTTCGCGGGCCGCCGCGAGGATATGGGCGAAGTCCTCGAAATGGAGGCTGTTGGGGGCTTCCGCATCGCGCAGGCCCGCATGATCGAGCCAGCGTTTCCAGTTCTCCCCCGCCGGATCGTCGAGCAGCAGCGTGTGGAAGGCGAGATCACCCAACGAGGCGAGGCCCGGCGGCTCGTTGAGAAGGCTCGGGCTGCAGACGGGGAAATAGCGGACATGGGCGAGCAGCCGCACCGTGCAGTCGCGCCAGACCGGCTTGCCGAAGCGCACCGCCAGGTCGACATCCTTGTCGAGCGCATCCTCGGGCCGGTCGGAGGCGAGAAGCTGGAGCCGCAAGGACGGCGCCTGCCGGCGGAACTGGGCGAGACGCGGGATAAGCCAGTTGGCGCCGAAGGCCGGCGGAACGGAGAGGCGCAATTCGCCTTCCACCGCAGCGCCGTCCAGTCGCGCGATGGCGTAGCCCAGCTGGTCGAGCGCGGCGTTCGAGGCGGCGAGCAGCTTGCGGCCGCGCTCGGTCAGGACCAGCCGGTTGCCGGCGCGCTCGAACAGCGCAAAGCCCAGATGATCCTCGAGATTGCCGATCTGCTTGGAGACCGCGCCGTGGGTCACCGACAGTTCTTCGGCGGCTTTGCCCAGATGCAGGTGCCGGGCCGCCGCCTCGAAGGCGCGGATGGCGTTGAGCGGCGGCAGATGGCGCTTGCGGATCTTCATGCAAGTGAAGTTTTCTCACAACGCCCGGGCCGGGGAAAGCGGCAACGCTTGCGGCGCCTCTGCCGGCAAATGTGGGTTTCCTCACCGCCACGCGAAACGCTTGAGATTACGCTCACTTTCGCCATTTGGGGCTGGGGTGGCCGAAAATGACGTCGATGCCGAGTTACGTGCCGGGGGCGTTCGCGTCAGGAATGAACGGCAGATAACGGCGTCATTCAGGCTCCCTTCGGCCACGCGGCTCTAATCTTGCACCAAGTTCGATGCTTATGTTTGCTGGGAGACATCCATGAACGCCGTCGTCATTCCGTTCCCGAAGCGCGCTGCCCATGAGGCGCTGTATCATGCTTCGGTTGCGCATGGCCCCGCCAAGGTCATTATCTTTCCGGGTGTGCGCTATGACCGGATCCCCGAAGCCGAAACCGAGGACCTGTTCGCCATCGCCACGGCCCCGCTCAAAAAGCCGTCGAACCGGAAATAGCTAACAGTTGCCGGGCTTCCACTTGATCGAGCAGCCCATCGCGGAAATCTGGTCGCGCGGCCCCTGGCCCGTCCGGGCGACCTCCATCATCGCTTCATAAAGATCGCGCCTGGCGCCCGGCGCCGCTTCCTTGCGCGATTCGTCGAGCCGGCCGCGATACTGCAGCTCGTCCGTGCCGTTGAAGCCGAAGAAATCGGGAGTGCAGACGGCGCCGTAGCGGCGCGCCACCTCCTGGCTCTCATCGTGCAGATAGGGAAACGGGAAGCCGTTTTCGGCGGCGAAGAGCTTCATATTGGCGAAGGAATCTTCCTGGTATTCGGCCGCATCGTTGGAGCAGATCGCCGCCACGCCGAAACCCGCCTTCTGCAGATCCTTCGCGTCGCGCACCAGCCGGGCGGCGATCGCAATCACATAGGGACAATGATTGCAGATGAAGACCAGGACGGTCCCCTTCCCGCCGCGCAGATCGTCCAGACCATAGGTTCGGCCGTCGGTCGCCGGCAGGCGGAAATCCGGCGCCTTCCAGCCGAAATCGCAAAGGGGCGCTGTCGAGGCCATGCGCGGGCTCTTAATGTTAACGGGTAAGCCTAATAGGCGGCGTCGAAATAATCTTCCGCCGCCATGGCGAAGAATTCAACCGCTTCGAAGCGTCCCTGGCCCGCCGGATAGTCCGGATGCGAGCGCTCATGCTTGAGGCCGATTCGTTGAGCGAGTTTCAGGGACGCGGTGTTGGACGCCATCACCTTGGCCCACACCCTCACCGCCCCGACCCGCTCGACCGCGAGGCCGACCAGCGCCCGGCCGATCTCGGTGCCATAGCCCTTGCCCCAGAGCGCCGGCGCCACGCCCCACCCGATCTCGGCGAGGCCGCCGCGGCCCAGAATGATGAAACCGTCGCCGACCGCCAGGCCGCGCGACTTGTCCTCGGCCGCCAGATGGAAGACATGCCGGCGCTCGTCGCCCTGGCGCGCCACTTGGCGGGTGACGAAATTCTTGACGTCGTCCTCGTTACGCAGCCGCATGGCGATGTGGCGCTGATAGGCGCTCTGCGTCATGAAATGCGCCAAGGCCTTCCAATCGCCGGCCTCGATCTCACGCAGGATCAGAGACTTCGTATCGACCGCGGGAAGTATGGTGGCAATCGTCATTCCGCCGCCTCGTAATTCACATGCCGTCCGCTCATCCAGCCGTCGAGGAACTGGTGGAACCAGTCGCCGAGCGCCTTGTCGTAGAGGAGATTGTCGGCGAGCTGGCGATCGGCCGGATGCGCGCCCTTCATTGTCTGCTTGTTCGCCGGCCGGCGCCCGATCCAGCGCGACAGGCTCTGGCGGCTGGTCTCGGGATGGAACTGGAAGCCGAAGGCGGTGGCGCCATAGCGGAAGGCCTGCTCCGGGAAATCGGCGGTGCCGGCGAGCTTCACGGCGCCTTTCGGCGTGCCGTACCAGCCATGCCAGTGCGACTGCAGCACTTTCATGCCCGCGCCGAAGAGCGCCCGGCCCGTATCAGTCGGCAGGAGATCGTAATAGCCATATTCGGCCTGGCCGCCCGGATGCCCGGTGACGGTCTCGCCCAGCGTGTGGGCCAGCAATTGGCCGCCGAGGCAAAGCCCCAGCACCGGCGTCCCGCGCTGGAGCGCCCGGTCGAGGAGGCGCATCTCGTCCTTCAGGTAAGGGTAGCGGTCCTGCTGGTCGACATCCTGGGCGCCGCCATAGACGATGATGCCGGCGGTCCGGTCGTCGAGCTCGGGCAGCTTTTCCCCGGCCGCCGGGCAGACCCATTTCAGGACATAGCCCTGGCGTTTCGCCCAGGCCGAGGCCCGGTCGTCCATCTCATCGCGGTCGTGCACGATGAGCAGCATTTCCTGCGAATCTGCCATGGCCACAGTTTAGCGGTCCGGGCCCCTCCTTAAAAGTCTTGTGCGTCGGCCATCCCCACCGGGAAAGTTAAACGGCAGATGAACGACCCGTTCAGGGTGGGTTGCGCCGGCCCCTGCTAGAACCCCCATCATTGAATTCCAAGTGCTTCAGGAGGCCACTCTAATGACCCTCGATACCGCCCGCGGCATTCTTCTTGCACCGCCCGGACTGTTCACGCGTGTGCGTATCCATTTGGCGCAGCGTGATGCCAGACGGCGCCTGCGGGACCTCGATGATCACCTGCTGCGCGACATCGGCATCTCGCGGGCCGACATAGAAATCCGAAGGTTCGTGAAGTAATTCACAGCTGACGGACGGCGAGACGGAGGCGGTTCTACGGCGAACCGCCTTCGTTCGTTTTGGGGGGACGCACTCGACTGACTAAGGAGGTCAGTGTAGTCAGGCCGCATGCTGGCCCGGCCCATCTTCCGAAATGAGCGCGAAATCATACCAGTCGCGGATATGGCTGTTGAAGAAGCGGCCCTTCGAGGTCGCCTTGCGGAAAGCCTCATAGGCCCGCGCTGGCACGTCGTAATAGCGATAGTGCCGCCCCGAGCCCCGAAACCAGACATCCAGCACTTTCGACTCCGGGTCATATTCGAAGCGGCTGATCGCGGTCGACGGCATTTGGCTTCGCCGTCCTACATGGCGCGGCGCCCGGCGGGCTTGCGGCTCACACTGGGGCGGCGCTTCTTGGGAACCTTCTGCTCGTCCTGGTCGGTGGTGGTTGGAAACTCCCCCTGATTCTCAAGGATGCTCGCTTCTTCCACCGGCTCGCCCCAAGGTCCCGGTTTGTTATAGCCCTCCACGACACTTTCCCGGCCCTCCTCGGGATCGGTCTCAAGCGCCAGAAGCTCGCGGGCTTTTTCCCAGTGCTCAGAGGACTTGCCCTGCGGCTGGCCCTCCTCGAGCCAGAGGCGATAAGCGCGCTCGCGAATGCGGTCGTCGGTGATCGGATGCTGTCTGGTCATGGGCAACTCCCTACGGCAGTGCGTGCCGATACCGGTTAACCGCCGGAACCTCGTTGAGGTTCCAGCAGGGCTCCCATCTTAAGCCCATATAACTGGATTCACCGGATCGCGCACTGCGCTCAAAAGGCACCTCTAGCAGCTACCGAGAAGAGCTCGTGATCGGGAACAGCAAACTAAACTTTCGTCTTCCGTAGGGGCATATTCTGTGTTTTGATAGTCTAACTAAACATGCAGGATGAAAAATGGCAGCTAAAGCTCAGCCCCTTAGGCTTCTCGAAAAGCAAAGCGAACTTGAGCCAATCCCACTAGAAGAACGAAGAACTGATGAACTGGTGATAGGAATGGTCGGCCCAGTTGCATCCGGCGTATCTTTCTGCGCTGATATCATCGCAGACATGTTGAAGACGGAATTCAATTACCACGGCGGGACAATCATCAAGGTAAGCAAGCTGATCAACGACAACGCCACGAAGGTCGGCGCTTCCCCAAGCCACGAAGACGACAAGAACCGAACCAAGAATCTTCAATTGGTTGGCTCCAAACTGAGAGCGACTTTTGGAGCACACTATCTTGCGGAAAAATGCGTCGAACAAATAAGCATGAACCGAGGGGACCCAAAGGCTCCGTCAGCGCCTCGAAGAATATTTACGATAATTGACTCACTCAAAAATCCGGATGAGATCCAGCTCCTGCAAGATGTTTATGGAGAGAACTTCTGGTTATTTGGTATTTTCGCTCCCGATCCAATAAGAAAATCAAGGTTACACGCCTTGGGTTTTGACCCTGTTTACGCAGTTGAAATCATTGAACGCGATCAAGATGAAGGCATCAGGCACGGACAACAAGTTCGTGAGACGATGCAACTCTCGGATTTCTTTATTCGCAACGACACACAGAATAGCTCAAAGCTGCGGACAACGGTTGAAAGATTCTTGGAGATCATCTTCGGCACTCAGGTGCATACTCCCACGCACGACGAAGAGGCGATGTTTGCGGCCACTTCGGCTGCTGCAAGTTCCGCGTGCCTATCTCGGCAGGTTGGCGCAGTCATAATGACCTCTGCGGGAGACATTATCGGGAGAGGAATGAACGATGTTCCTCGATTTGGCGGAGGACTGTATACTGCCGCTGATAAAGAAGATGACCATAGATGTTACAAATGGCGTACTGGCATCTGCCACAATGACGAGCGGAAAAGGAAACTGCTAGATCAATCACTGATAGCTCTTAAAGCGAGCAAGAGCCTTAAGGCCGGAAAGGATACTGAAGCGGCCGCCGCGCTTAGAGGGACCAACGTTCGAAACCTGATCGAATTTTCTCGCTCAATTCACGCTGAGATGGAAGCCATCATATCCATTGCGCGATCCGGCAAACAAGGAATGGTTGGCTCAACTTTGTACACGACAACATTTCCATGTCACAGCTGCGCTAGACATATCGTAGCCAGCGGAATCAACAGAGTTATCTATGTCGAGCCCTATACAAAGAGCTTGGCTCTCGACTTGCACGAGGATGCGATCTCCATCGACGAATCCGACTCCAATAAAGTTCGTTTCTTGCAGTACGAAGGCGTCGCGTCGAGGAACATGGTTAGGCTTTTCAAGGATCGCGGCAGCCGAAAGAAAAACGGGAAAGTCGATTTGCCACCCAAAGCCACCGCTCACCCTGCGACTAGGGGACCGCTTGACGGCCTAGCTGCCAGAGAGCACATTGTTGTTGTTCAGCTTCGGCAACGAGAGTCGAAAGACGTAACATAGGCTAGGCAAGATGCCATCGGATCGAAACAAGCAAATCGAGCTTCCGTTTGGCAAGCATCGCTACCAGTCGGAGAATCCTCAAAGCTCAATCGGCGTTTGCTCTGATAAAGGTCGTAACGAAGTGGTTAGCCTGCCAAACAAGCGCAGGGAACTCCACACCATAGCGGTGTTGGAGAACCTTGAGAAGCTGGGGCTAGTTCGTAAGAAAAAGTAGCTTTTAGGGCTAAATATCCAGCCCCTCTTCGCTGACGAACTCGGCGCGGCCGGAGATGAACTTGAAGCGTTCCTCCGGCTTGTTGCCCATCAGCTGTTCCACCACCTTGGCGGTCGTCGCTTTCTCGTCGCCCAGCACGTTTACCCGGAGCAGCGCCCGCTTGTTGGGGTCCATCGTCGTTTCCTTGAGCTGCGACGGCAGCATTTCGCCCAGTCCCTTGAAGCGGGAGATCTCGACCTTGCCGCGGCCGGAAAACTCGCCCTTCAGCAACTCGTCCTTGTGCTGATCATTGCGCGCGTAAGCGGTCTTCGACCCTTGCGCCAGCTTGTAGAGCGGGGGCACGCCCAGATAGAGATGTCCCTCCTCGATCAGCTGCGGCATCTGGCGATAGAAGAAGGTGATCAGCAGCGAGGCGATATGCGCGCCGTCGACATCGGCGTCGGTCATGATGATCACCTTGTCGTAGCGCAGATCGTCCTCGCGATAGCTCGCGCCGGTGCCGCAGCCCAGGGCCTGCAGGAGATCCGAGAGCTGCTGGTTCTGGGCGAGCTTGTCCTTGCCGGCGCTCGCCACGTTGAGGATTTTGCCGCGCAAGGGCAGCACCGCCTGCGTGGCGCGGTTGCGCGCCTGCTTGGCGGACCCGCCGGCCGAATCGCCTTCGACGATGAACAGCTCGGAGCCGTCGGCGGCGGTCGACGAGCAGTCGGCGAGCTTGCCCGGCAGGCGCAATTTGCGCAAAGCCGTCTTGCGGCCGACCTCCTTTTCCTGGCGCCGGCGCAGGCGCTCCTCGGCGCGATCGGCGATCCAGTTCAGAAGCTTGTCGGCCTGGGCCGGATGGCCGGTCAGCCAGTGGTCGAAGTGATCGCGCACCGCCGCCTCGACGATACGGGCCGCTTCGAGGGTGGCGAGCCGGTCCTTGGTCTGGCCCTGGAATTCGGGCTCGCGGATGAAGACCGACAGCAGCGCGCCGGATGACGCCATGACGTCGTCGCCGGTCACCACGCCGGCGCGTTTGTTGCCGGCGAGCTCGGCATAGTTCTTGAGCGAGCGCAGCATCGCGGCGCGCAGGCCCTGCTCATGGGTGCCGCCATCGGGCGTCGGGATGGTGTTGCAATAGGACGAGATGAAGCCGTCATCGCCGCCGAACCAGGCGACCGCCCATTCGACCGAGCCATGGCCGCCTGGCTTCGTCACCTTGCCGGCGAAGATGTCGTCGACGACGCGGGTATTGCCCTCGAGCCGCTCCTCGAGAAAGTCCTTGAGGCCGCCGGGGAAATGCAAGGTCGCCTTTTCGGGCGTCTCCTTGTCCTTGATATGGGACGGATCGCAGGACCAGCGGATCTCGACGCCGCCGAAGAGATAGGCTTTCGAGCGCGCCATGCGGAACAGCCGGGCGCCCGAGAATTCGATCGTCTTGCCGAAGATCTGCGGATCGGGCTTGAAGCGCACCGTGGTGCCGCGCCGGTTCGCCACCTTGCCGAGCTTCTCGAGCTTGCTCACCGGCTTGCCGCGTTTGTAGCTCTGGCGATAGAGCTGCTGGCCGCGCGCCACCTCGACGACGAGGTCCTCCGACAGGGCGTTCACCACCGAGACACCGACGCCGTGCAGACCGCCCGAGGTCTCATAGACCTTGGAGTCGAATTTGCCGCCGGCATGCAGCGTCGTCATGATGACTTCGAGGGCGGATTTGTCCTTGAACTTCGGATGCGGGTCGACCGGGATGCCGCGGCCATTGTCGGTGACGCTCAGCCAGCCGTCCTTGTCGTAATCGACCTCGATCCAGGAGGCATGGCCCGCCACCGCCTCGTCCATGGCGTTGTCGATGACTTCGGCGAAGAGATGATGCAGCGCCTTCTCGTCGGTGCCGCCGATATACATGCCGGGCCGCCGGCGCACCGGCTCCAGTCCCTCCAGCACCTCGATGTCGGCGGCGGTATAGCTCTCATCCCCGCTCTTGGGCTTCGCGGCGCGCCCCTTGGGGGCCTCGGACGCCATTTCAGCTTCTTCAAAGAGGTCGTTCACCTTGTTCTTGGCCATCGGTAATCCAGTCGAATCAGTGCTTTCGGGGGTTGAATCTAACTACCCCAGATCGCCGCCGCTTGTCCCGGATTGAAACCAGGACACTGCGGCATGGCTGGGGCAGCGGTCATTTAATCCGTCGGCGGCCGATGATCCAGCCCAATAGTTCAATGATCTTGAACTATTGAAATTCAGCATTATGTTGGAGGGGTAATGGCTCGCCCCTTCATCCATCCCGCCGCCGCCGATCTGTGCCTCGACAATGTGCTGCATGCCTTGTCGGACCCGATCCGGCGCGACATCGTGCGCAAGCTGATGGCGAGCGACAGCATGAGCTGCATCCAGGCCTGCGCCGCGCATCCGCCGTCCACCGTGTCCTTCCACCACAAGATCCTGCGCGAAGCGGGTCTGATCCGTTCCGAGAAGAAAGGCGTCGAAGTGATCAACACGCTTCGCCGCGCCGATATCGACGAACGGTTTCCGGGCCTGCTCGACGCCGTCTTCCCCCCGCTTGCCTCCCCCTCCCCGTGAAACCTTCCGAGGTCTTCCATGCCCACTCTCTTTGATCCGCTCAAAGTCGGCCCGCTGACCCTTCCCAACCGCATCCTCATGGCGCCGCTGACCCGCAGCCGCGCCGGCTCGGAGCGCATCCCCAATTCGTTGATGGCCGAATATTACAGGCAGCGCGCCGGCGCCGGCCTGATCCTCAGTGAGGCGACCAGCGTCACGCCCATGGGGGTCGGTTATGCCGACACGCCCGGCATCTGGTCCAAGGAGCAGACCGAAGGCTGGCGCCTCGTGACCCGGGCCGTGCATGAGGCTGGCGGACGCATCTTTCTGCAGCTCTGGCATGTCGGGCGCATCTCCGACCCGGTCTTCCTCGACGGTGCGCTGCCCGTGGCGCCGAGCGCCATTCAGCCGGCGGGCACGGTGAGCCTGGTGCGGCCGAAGCGCCCCTATGTGACGCCCCGCGCGCTCGACCGTCATGAGATCCCCGACGTCATCGAGGCCTATCGCAAGGGGGCGGAAAATGCCGAGAGAGCCGGCTTCGACGGCGTCGAGCTTCATGGCGCCAACGGGTACCTGCTCGACCAGTTCCTGCAGGACAGGACCAACCGGCGCACCGACGACTATGGCGGCCCGATCGAGAACCGGGCGCGCCTGATGCTCGAGGCGACCGACGCCGCGATCTCGGTCTGGGGCGCGGATCGCGTCGGCCTGCATCTCAATCTCAGGCGCAACTCGCACGATATCGACGACACGACGCCTGAGGCGACCTTCACCCATGTCGCCCGCGAGGCCGGTCGGCGCAAGCTCGCCTTCATCATCGCGCGCGAGTCGCTCGCGGAGCCCCGCCTCGGTCTCAAAGTGAAGGCGGCCTTCGGCGGCGTCTATATCGCGAACCAGGACTTCGCTTATGAGGCGGCCGAGCGCGTCGTGGCCGACGGCGAGGCCGATGCGGTGGCCTTTGGACGGCTTTTCATCGCCAATCCCGATCTCCCGGCGCGTTTCAGGAAGAAATCGCCGCTGAACGCACCCAATGATGCGACCTTCTACACGCCGGGCAGCGTTGGCTATACGGACTATCCGTTTCTCGACGCGACCTGAACCTCATCCTTTATCTGCCTGTCACATTCGCGCTCTACGGCCAGGGAAGTCGATCCCTGACTCTGATGGAGCATTCGAATGCGCAAGCTTCTCGCCGCGCTGGCGGCCACGACCTTCCTCACCGGCGCCGCCGCGGCGGCGACGGTCTATCCGATCGATCGCGCGACCATCCTCGCCGGTTCGCCCTTCGACTTGAAAGTCGAGTTCGCCGGTGTCGTGAAGCCGGAGGACGTCAAGGTCACGGTGAACGGCAAGGACTACAAGGAAGTCTTCGGCAAGGATCCGACCTTCACCGAGAAGGAAGAAAAGGCCGACGCGTCGGCGGTGATCATCCGCGGCGTCACCCTCAGCGAGCCCGGCAGCTACACGATCGAAGCCACCGCCGGCGGCGACAGCAAGAAGGTCGTCTGGGACGTCTATGGCACCGCCGCCGCGCCAAAGGCCAAGAACATCATCTTCCTCCTGGGCGACGGCCTCTCCGTCGCGCACCGCACCGGCGCCCGCATCATGTCCAAGGGCATCACCGAGGGCAAAGCCAACGGCAAGCTCAATATGGACGAGCTCGACCGGATGGCCTTCATCGGCACCTCGTCGGTGGACGCGATCGCCGTCGACAGCGCCAACTCCATGTCGGCCTATATGACCGGCCACAAGGGATCGGTGAATGCGCTCGGCGTCTATGCCGACCGCACGCCGGCGACCCTCGATGACCCGCGCGTCGAGACCATCGCCGAAGCGCTGCGCCGCCAGACCAAAAAATCGATCGGCGTCGTCTCGACCGCAGAGATCGAGGACGCGACACCGGCCGCCGTCGTCGCCCATACGCGCCGGCGCGCCGACAAGGCCGATATCGTCGAGATGTTCTATGGCGTGAAGCCGGACGTCATCCTCGGCGGCGGCTCGGCATATTTCCTGCCGCAGGCGACAGCCGGCTCCAAGCGCAAGGACGATAAGGATTATATCCAGCTGTTCAAGGACGCGGGCTATGCGCTTGCCACCGACAGGAACGAGCTCAGCCAGGCGGCGGCGTCGAACCAGCCCAACCTGCTCGGCCTCTTCCACACCGGCAATATGGACACGACGCTCGACCGCGAATTCCTCAAGAAGGGCACGGTCGAGAAGTTCCCCGACCAGCCGGGCCTTGTCGAGATGACCAGGACGGCGCTCGACCGCCTGTCGAAGAATCCGGAAGGCTTCTTCCTGATGGTCGAGGGCGCCTCGATCGACAAGATGTCCCATCCGCTCGACTGGGACCGCGCCATCATCGAAACGATCGAGTTCGACAAGGCCGTCGGCCTGGCGCGCGAATTCGCCGCCAGGAATCCCGATACGCTCATCATCGCGACCGGCGATCATACCCACGGCTTCTCGATCATCGGCACCATCGACGACGACAAGCCCGGCACCGACATGCGCGAGAAGATCGGCACCTATGACAAAGCCGGCTTCCCCAATTACAAGGACGAGAATGGCGACGGCTATCCCGACCGCATCGACGTGACGAAGCGGCTGGCGATGTTCGCCAACAACTTCCCCGATTATTACGAGACCTTCCGTCCCAAGCTCGACGGCCCCTTCGTGCCGGCGGTGCAGGACGAGAACAAGCACTATATCGCCAACCAGGCCTACAAGGACGTGCCGGGCGCCGTCCTGCGCACCGGCAACCTCCCCAAGGACGGCGACAGCGGCGTCCATTCGGTCGACGACATCGTGCTCCAGGCGCAGGGCCCTGGCGCGGAAGAGTTCAAGGGCTATATGGAAGAAAGCGACGTCTACCGCGTGCTCGCCGATGTCTTCGCGCTCGGCAAGCAGCAGCTCGGAAATTGATGCGAAAACCACGCGAAGTTCGTCCCTTCCCGGCTATGGGGAGGGACAGCCTGCTCAGCCGCCGTCTCATGCTGAGTTTGGTCGCCTTGGCCTGCTTCGCTCCCTATTCGTCCGCCCGCGCCGCGACGCAGCTCACCTTTGACGAGCTTTATGAGGCGCAAAGCGTGCTCGGGCTCAAATTCACCGGAAAGGTAAAGTCGCTCGCGGGCCAAAATGTCACCATGCGCGGCTTCATGGCGCCACCCCTCAAGGCCGAGGCCAAGTTCTTCGTCCTCACCGAAATCCCGATGGCGCTCTGCCCCTTCTGCTCGTCGGATGCCGACTGGCCGGACAATATCGTGGTCATCTATCTCGACGAGAAGCAGACCTTCGTGCAGGCCAATGCGCCGATCGATGTCGAGGGCTTGCTCGAATATGGCTCATGGACCGATCCCGAGACCGGCTTCGTGAGCCTCCTGCGCCTGCGCCACGCGCAATTCAGCCTGGCCTGAGCGCGATGCTGGCGCTGATGCTCGACCAGGTGCGGGTCTCCTATCCAGGGCTCGAGACACCCGTCCTCGATATTCGCAGCCTTACCATCGCCGCCGAAGAATGCGTCGCCGTCACCGGCCCGTCGGGCTCCGGCAAGACCACGCTCGTCAACATCATCACCGGCCTCGCACGGCCCGATCAGGGCCGCGTCCTGTGGGGCACGGACGACGTCGCCGCATTCCCGGAGGCGCGGCGCGACCGCTGGCGCGCCGAAACCGTCGGCCTCGTGATGCAGGATTTCCATCTCTTCGAAGGCCTCTCGGCGCTCGATAATGTGCTGCTGCCGGCGCGCCTGCGCCGCGCTGCCGGCCGCGACACCGTCGCTCACGCCCATGCGCTGCTCGAGCGGGTCGGCATCAAGCGCGCCGGCCAGGCGACCGCCACCCTGTCGCGCGGCGAGATGCAGCGCGTGGCGGTGGCGCGGGCGCTGCTGCGCCGGCCCAAAGTGCTCATCGCCGATGAACCGACCGCGAGCCTCGATCCGGGCCATGGCGCCGAGGTGGCGGAGCTTCTCCTGTCGCTGGCGCGCGAAAGCGGCGCCACGCTGATCGCCGTGTCGCATGACGAGCGGCTGATCAAGCGCATGGACCGCCGGCTCGGGCTCCATGCCGGGCGCCTCGCGGATGCGGCCTTTGCCGGGCTCGCGGCATGATCCGGTTCATCCTCGCGGATCTCAAGCGCCTGTGGGCGGCTTCCCTCGTCATCGTCCTGCTGGTCGCGCTCGCCTCGGCGCTGGGCGTGGGCATCACCCTGCAGGAACGCGCGCTCCGCCTCGGCAGCGCCCGGGCCGCCGACAAGTTCGATCTCGTCATCGGCGCCGCCGGCAGCGAGACGCAGCTCGTTCTCTCTTCCGTCTTCCTGCAGCCGGCGCCGCTGCCGCTGCTTCCCGGCGACGTCCTGCCGAAACTCAAGCAGGACCCACGTGTGGCCTTCGCCGCCCCGATCGGCTTCGGCGATTCCTTCGGGACCTATCCGGTCGTCGGCTCGACGCCGGAGCTCATCGCCGCCCTGAATGACGGGGCCGCGCTCGCGGGCCGCGCGCCCACCGGCGAGTTCGACGCCGTCATCGGCAGCGCCGTCGGCCTCGCGCTCGGCCAGTCCTTCGAGCCGATGCACGGCGCGGCGGGCGATGCCGGCCATGTCCATACCGAGTTCCAATACCAGGTCACCGGGCGGCTCGCGCCGACCGGCACCGCCTGGGACCGCGCCATCATCGTGCCGATCGAGGCGGTGTGGGAGATCCATGGCATGCATGGGCAGGAGAAGCCGCCCGGCGTGCCGGCCATCCTGGTCAAGCCGAAGACGATCGCCGATGCCTATAAACTGCGCGGCGAATACCGCGGCGATCAGACCGTCGCGGTGTTTCCGGGCGAGGTGCTGACGCGTCTCTATGCGACGCTCGGCGATGCGCGCCAGGTGATGAGCGTCATCGCGCTGGCGGCGCAGGCGCTCGTCGCCGCCGCCATCGCCCTCATCGCCATCGCCCATGTGTTTCAGCGCCGCCGCCAGATCGGCGCCCTGCGCGCCTTCGGGGCGCCACGGAGCGCCGTCTTCGGCATCGTGTGGATCGAGCTCCTGCTCCTGATGGGCACCGGCATCGCGCTCGGCTTCCTTCTGGGCTGGGGCGCGGCGCGCCTGCTCTCGGACCAGTTGACCCGGCAGAACGGCGTCGTCCTGCCGGTCGCGTTTCAGGCGAGCGACCTGGGTCTCGCTCTGTTGCTTCTGGTCGCGGCGGCGGTCATCGCCGCCATCCCTGCTCTCCTGGCCTATCGCCAGCCGGCGGCGGCTGCGCTCAGAGCTTGACGATGCTCGCGCCGATGCCGGCCAGGAGGCGCGAGGCCATGCCGCCCGACTGCGGAACGCGGGCCGGGTCGAAGGGCTCGGGCAGATTGTGGCCGAGTCCTGAAATCATCCGGTCGGTCTCATGCGGAAGGCTCGCCTGCATCTCTACGAAGAGCTTCTCGGTGCGGGTCGCCGCAATGCCGATGGCCACGACGAGGCCGAGGGCGACCTGGAGATTCTTGCGGGTGAAAAGGCGAGACATAGGCACGATTCCTTCAAAGCAATGGGTAATGATCGCCGGAGGATAGGCACCTGCCCCTGTATGGAGGCTGAGCTCCTCGTTTATCTGACGTTCAGCTTCAAGCCTCTGGAATCGCTTGTATTTGAGCGCGCTGGCGGGGTCGGTTTGCACTGCCGCAACCGCAGGAGGCGGTGGGAAAACCACTCACCCGTCTTGACTTTGGCCCCGGGCCGTATTTTCCTGTGAGAAAATAAAATTGCCCCGTAAGCAACTAAACAAGGGGCGGCGCGGCTTGCGGGGAATAACGCAGCGCCCGATGGGAAGGAAACAAAATGTCGGACCTCAATCAGAGGATTGAGGCCATGTACCGCAGCGATTGCCGCGGTGCGTGGACCCTCATCGCGATCCTGTGGGTCGCCATCCTCTTCGTCCTCTACATGACCTGGCCGCATATACCGGACACCACGATCCGCATCGTGGTGCTGATCGGCGCGGCCGCCATCCTTGTCTTCAACACCGCCGCCATCGCCGCAATGGTGAAACACTACTCCGAGGACAAGGAGTTCATCTACGGCCTGGACATCAAGCATCTCGACGCCATGCGCAAGCAAGGCCGGTTGTGAGGGAGGGCAAGATGACGAAATACACACCACCCGAACAAGACAAGGCGCTCCAATTCGTCGATGTCATCTTCCTGCTGATCGCCATCTTCGTCGCTCTGTGGCTGCCACTGAAGCTCGGCCTCGCCGGTGCCGCCAAAGCGATCGACAAGATCGAGAATCCGACCTGGGAACTGCTCGGCCAGAATCCCACCATGGCCTCGATCTGGGAAAAGCTCGGCTACACGCCCGAGACCGCCCATGACATCATCCAGAACCGCTTCCACTACAATATCGACTGGGTGAGCCTGATCATCATGGCGGCCGTCCTCATCGGCTATTTCGTCTTTCTCTTCCGTGCATCCGACAAGGAATACCGCGAAGTGATCGCCGAGAAATTCGGCGACAGGAAATAGGAGCGCGCCATGTGGTTCACACTTTCATACATCGCCTGGGCGATCTCGGCGGCGCTTGCGCTGTGGATGCTCTATGATTGGTTCAAGACGGACACCGCCTATAACGAGGATCAATTGACTTCCTCGCGCGAAGGCGAAATCGAAGCCGTCAGCGAAAAGCACAAGGTCTGAGAGGCAGCCCATGTCGCAAGCAGCTCAAGCCACCTCTACGCAAGCCGCTGGCAACGGCCAGCGCATCTCGCTTCTGCGCGTGCTCGGCCCCGCCCATGTCTGGGCGCTCGGCGTCGGCATCGTCCTCGTCGGCGAATTCACCGGCTGGAACTTCTCCGCCGATAAGGGCGGCGCCCTCGCCGCCCTCATGACCTGCTGGTTCGTCGGCCTCCTCTACACGTCGGTCGCCATGATCGACTCGGAGGTGACCTCGACGGTCGCGGCCGCCGGCGGCCAATATGCGCAAGCCAAGCACATCGTCGGCCCCTTGATGGCCTTCAATGTCGCCCTCTATCTCGTCTTCGCCTATACAATGCTGGAAGTCTCCGACTCGATCCTTGTCGGCGACCTCATGGTCACCGTGGCGGCGACCGACGGGCTCACGCGGCATGCCTTCGTCGTGCTCACCATCGTCGTCCTCGCCTGGCTCAACTATCGCGGCGTGCTGATGACGCTCAATGTCAACTTCATCATCACCGCGCTCGCCTATCTCTCGATCGTCATCCTGTTCTTCTCGGTGCAGCCCTGGAGCCAGGGCGTGGTGCTCAAGCTCAATGAGCTCGTCACCCCGCAGAATGCGCTGCCTTATGGCTGGATAGGCGTCATCGCCGCCTTCCAGTTCGCCATCTGGTATTATCTCGGCATCGAGGGAACGACACAGGCGGCCGAAGAAGTGCGCTCACCCGCCCGCTCGCTGCCCTACGGCACGATGGCCGGCATGATCACGCTTCTGATCGCCGCGGCGCTCACTTGGTATGTCTGCGCCAGCCTGCTACCCTGGGAGTATCTGGGCTTCACCTTCTTCCCGCTCTTCGACGCGGCCCGCGTCACCGGCAGCCCGGTCCTCGAATTCATCCTGTTCTGGGGAACGGTGCTCTCGGCGGTCGCCTCGGCCAATGGCTGCATCAACGATGCGGCGCGGGCCTGGTTCTCGCTCGGACGCGACCGCTACCTGCCGACCTGGTTCGCGGCGGTGCATCCGACCTACCGCACCCCGTACCGGGCTATCCTGTTCCTGCTACCGATCGCGCTCGCCTTCGCCTTCATTTCCGACCTCAACCAGGCGATCACCTTCTCGATCCTGTCGGGCGTTCTGCAATACACCTTCATGAGCATCAATATCGTGATGTTCCGCAACAAATGGCCGCTGGGCTCGATCCGGCGCGGATATACCCATCCGTTCCATCCGATCCCGGCGATCTGCCTGTTCCTGCTCTGCGCCATCACCTACTTCGCGATCTTCCTGGGCTTCGGCTCGCAGCTGATCGCCATGGTGATCTTCTATGTCGTGGTGTCGCTGTGGTTCCATTTCTATCGCTACCGCTATGTGCGGCGCGGCGACCAGTTCACGATGCCCTGGCCCAAGCCGCAAGGCTATTGAGCAAGGAGAGGCAACTCACCCCTATGGCCCGCTCGCAAGGCGGGCCATAGTTCATTTCTGATGACGCAGACCATCCTCACCATCCTGGGCCTTATCGTCGCGGCCGGCCTGGCCATCCGCTTCGCGATGAAGCTGACGGCAGCGGCGCGCAAAAAGCGCCAGGCGCCCGACGACTTCTTCGCCCGGGTGAAACCGCTCATCGAATATGCCCGATATGAAGGCGAGGAGATCGCCGGCTATCCACAGCTCGTCGGCAAGTATCATGGGCTGGGCGTCAGGCTCTATCCGGTCGTCGACACGCTCTCCGTCCGCAAGCTGCCGTCGCTCTGGCTGCTCGCGACGATCGCCGAACCCTTGCCGATCGGCGCCACCTTTGACCTCATGATGCGGCCGGCCGGGCCTACCACCTTCTCGAACTTCGATCGCCTGCCGGTCACTCTCGAAGGACTTCCCGATCTGCCGCTCCAAGCCGTCGTGCGGACCGACGATCCCGAACATGTCCTGCCCCATCATGTCGTGACGCCGCATCTCGGCATACTTCATGAGCCACGGGCCAAGGAGCTTCTGATCACCCCTAAGGGCTGCCGCCTTGTCTGGCAGCTCGCCGAAGCCGATCGCGTGCGCTATGGCGTTTTCCGCCAGGCCGACTTCGGCGATGTCACGCTCGACCCCGATCTCGTGCGCGACCTGCTCGACCGCCTCATCGCTCTCAGAAAATCGATCCTGCAATGGGCCACTCCCACATGACCGACGCGCCGCAAAAGCCATTCAGTCCCTATGCCATCCTGGCGCTCGCCATCGCGCTGCCGGGATCGGGTCATGTCTTCTCGGGTGTAGCGGGGCGCGGCCTGCAGTTCCTGTTCTTCATGATCATCATCGGCTGGGCGACCTCGAAGGTGGCGCCCGATCAGGCGAGCTTCATCGGCCGCTATGCCGGCGGCTTCTTCATCTATGCGCTGTCGATCATCGACGCCTACAAGATCGCGCGGGTCAAATGGGAAACCTGGCGTTATGCCGGCGAAGCGAAGGACAAGGACGGTCCATCGGTCACGACCTGAGCGGCGCCGGGATCAGATTGCGGAGATCGATCCGCTTGAGCCGTAGAGCCGGCTTCTCCACCAGCCGCCAGGAAAGATAGCCGAGCGGAAGGACGGCGACGGTGCTGATGATCGCGAAGACCGGCGGCGCCAGTCCCTGGCAGAACGGCACCAGGATCTGCTGCATCGGCCATCCGTAGATATATGTGCCATAGGAAATATCGGTCCGCCGTGACCAGGCGCTGAGAAAGCCGTAGTCGCGGCAGCCCAGGACGATGCCGAGATGTCCGACGAGCAGGATATAGACAGGAGCCGCGAGAGCGGTGCCATGAAGGGCATAGGTCAATGCGGCGGTCGGCAGCAAGGTCCACAGCGCGGTCGGGATGAAGGCGCGCCAGCGATAGAAGTTGATCCCGAGCAGGAAGGAGAAGCCGTAACGCGACAGGCTTTCGAGCGGCGTGTCCTGGGCGCCGACCCAGACGAACTCTATGAAGGCCATCGCCAGACCGGCGCCGGCGAGCAGCAGCGAAGAGCCGAGCCGCGTGCGCAGCACACCCACCGCCGCGGCGAGAGCGAGGCCGAGATAGGCGATGATCTCATAGCGGATGGTCCACAAGGACCCGTTCACACTGCCGGGCCGCGGCAGATCCACGAAGATGCCGTGCGGCGCGGTCGCATTGTTGAAGAAGAAGAGAACGGCGAACGGATATTGATAGGTGTGGGCGTCGGTGAAGTAGTCGGCCGGCTGCCAGCGCGTGAGGAACGGCCCGACAAACAGGGCGAAGACGACGCCGAAGGCGAACAAGGCCGGGAATATGCGCAAGGCCCTGGCCCAGATGAAGCGGATGAGATCGGGATTGCGCTCCAGGCTGAACGACAGAGTGAGGCCGGAAAGGACGAAGAACAGATTCACCGCGTGACGGCCGATCGTATAGGGAGTCGTGTCTTTCAAAGGCTGCTGATCGCTCTGCCCCAGCAGCACATAGGCGTGAGTCAGGATTACGCAAAGCGAGGCGACGAGCCTGATCAGGTTGAAGGAATTTCGCTGCTCATCGAGATGATGCGAAAGTGTATTGATATGAGACATACTCGACTGCCCGCCTGACGGATCACACTCCCTCAGGACGGATGCAATTGGAGGGCCACAACCTTCGATCGGCCCGCTTAGCGATCGGCAGGGTTAAGGCGCTAGCTGGACGTCTCGGATGTCCGCCCGAACTTGGCGCCATGGCGAACCCGGCGCCGCAGATGGCGGGCGCCGAAGATGAGATCCGCCGACATCCGGCCGAGCGTCGAGGTCCAGCGGTCATGCTCGCCTTCCATGGCGAGGATCTTGCCCGCTTTGCCGACGAAGCCCTTCTTGAACTGGCGCAGGCCCGGCTCGTGCGACGCGCCGCCCAGATCGTACCAGGCGATGCCCTGCTCGTTGAGCCATTGGACGATATGCCAATGAAGCGCATAACCGGCCTTGAGCGGCAGCGCCTCGCCCGAGGAGGCGCCGAACATGTAATAGGCGGTGTCGCCGAACACGCCGACCGTCGCGCCGACCACCAGCTTCTTCTCGTGATAGGCGACGAAGAGCTTCGGCTTCAGCTTGTCCGGCAATTGCGCGATCAGCTGCCCGGTCAGATGCACCGGGGTGGTGCTGGAGAAATCCTTGCGCTCCCTCATCGAGGCATACAGCGCCTCGAAGGCTTCCGCCTCCGCCGGTTCCTCGCTCAGGCGAATATCGAAAGGATTGGCGAGCGCCTGGCGCAGATTGTAGCGCCACTTCTGCGCGAGCGACTTGCTCTGGGCCTTCGCATCGAGCGCCGTGTTGACGAGATAACGTTCCGGGTCCTCATAGTCGCGCCGCTTCACGAACCCCATGTCGCGCAGCCACCCGCCTTCCAGCATGTGGTAGTCCGGGTGCGGCCGCGCCAGGATGCTCAGGCAATGACCGCGCCTGCCGCAATATTCTTCGACCAGCGCCGCGATCATGGTGCGGTAGATTTCAGGATCCGCCTCCTGGTCGCGGCGGCGCCAGAACGGTCCGAAGCGGAGATAGGCCAGGCCCCTGTCGATCAATGGCAGCTTGACCAGCGCGACACGCGCGCCGGCGACCGGAACGTCGTTGCGAAAAAGAAGAAGATGACTGTCGCGCCCCTTCCAATGGAGACCTGCATAGCAGGCCGTCTGCTCATGATGGATGTCGAGGAAATCGCCGGCGACGCTGTCCCAGACATCATCCGCTATCGTGTCGACCGCAACACTATAGCCGTTGTGGACTGGCCGGCGGTCGGATGCAGGTGAGATGTCGCTGCGTGTGTTGGTCGGCGAACGTATGGTCAACTCGGAGTCCCGATAATGTACTCACGAGCTTTAACCCCGCAAAAGTTAAAAGCACCTAACGCCGGCGACTCAAATAACGTTCGATGATCCGCCAGACTGTCAGCGGAATCTCGACGATGCCCGGCAGCGGATCGCTGAGCGAGAAGCTCGCGAAGGTGCGCGTGCGTGTCAGCGAGGTGAGCCAGCTGCTGAAATTGAGCCGGCCGGCAAGCGCCAGCTGGAAGGCGGCAACCTGGTCCCTCAGGCTGAACATCCAGCCCACGCCCTTCCGGGCTTTCATCGCGGGCGGCGCCTGGCCGCCGGCGAGCGCCACGATCGCCGCGCCGAAATCGATGCCGGCCGCATCGGCGAGGCCGAACCACGACCAGGGCCTGGGATTGACGTCGAGTATCTTCAGCACGCCGTTGCGCGGGTCGCGCTTGAACTCGATCTCGCACAGGCCGTGATGGCCGATGGAGGCGAGAAAGGTCTCGGCCGCCTGGCGCACATCGTCGGAGTCGATGGTTTCGACGAAGGTCGAGGTGTAGCTGAAATCGATCGGATATTGGCGGGTGCGCTGCGCCACGAAGGATGTGACCGGCCGGCCGAGCCACCACAGGCTCGCATAGGAGAGCTGGCAGTCGCCGTCGCCCGGCACGAGCTCCTGGACGACGACACAGTCGGGTCCGACGAGACTCGCCGCTTCGGTATAAAGGCGGACGAAGCTCTCGCGATCATCGGCGCGCCAGACCTTATCGCGGGTGAAGCGGTTGAGCGCGATGCGCATCGCCGGCTTGAGGGCCACCGGAAACCGCATCGGCATCCGGGCGGCGTCTTCCGGTGTGCGGATAGGATAGACTTCCGGAACCGCGAGACCGAGCTCGGCGGCGCGCTGATAGGTCAGAGCCTTGTCGACCGCCCATTGCAGGCTCGACCAGTCGGGCAGCAGGACGTTGAGATGCCGGGACAGCCGCTCATGCTGCTGGGCGGCGAATTTGACGTCGGCATCGGCGGCGGGAATGAGCAGATAGCCTTCGAGCTGCTCGCGCCGCACGATCTCCTCGAGCGCCTCGATCGCCCCCGGATTCTCGGCGCCCGGCCAATCGCGCGACTGCGCCACCGCGCGGGAGAACCGCGGCAGCGGCGTGAAATTCGTGATGAACCAGACATCCAGTTTCTGCCGCGCCAGGACGCGGGCGAGTGCGATGGCGCCGTGCGATCCGGCCAGGATGATGGCCCCGCGCGGCCGCTGGACCGCGTCTCTAGTCGTCAATTCAATCCCCTTCTCAGGCGCCGGCCGGCCGGAAACACCCGAAGCGGTCCACTGCCCCGCGTCAACCGAGCTTCGCTCCAATTTCATCACCAACCGGCTTCCTTAACCATTTCGGCACAGCCGTCACCTTTCAGCGACGTCCGCGACGCGTTGCCCCCGACCACGGAGCCCGTTGCAAATCGGATGCCAGCGGTCGCCATGTGCGCCCGCAGCGACCTTAAGCCTCTAAACTGGTTAGCGAAAGCCTAATCGCCGCGCCTCGGGATCGAGGCTCGGCACAACCTCATCAGCAAGACGTTCACTCGGGCTTTTGTCCGTCGACGGAAAGATCCGGGTTGGCGCGAAGCTGCTCGACCGGCACGCTCGCGCCATCGCGCATGAGGATGAAGCAGGGCGCGGTCTTGGCCGGCTCATGGCGGTTGCAGCTCGCCAGGGCTTCCTTTTCAGCCTCCTCGAGCGAGCCGCCCTCCCAGGAGCGCCCCCAGGATCCCTTCAGGCTGATGGCGAAAGCCTTGTGCTCAGCCTTGTCGCGATAGCCCTCCCTGGCGGCCCAGGCGTCGACGCCGAGCGTAAGGTCGGAGATGGCCGTCGGCTTCTCCAGAAGATCCGGATCGATGCGCACAAGCTGCGCCATCTGCGCGGCATCGGGCAGGCGCTGGCCGTTGAGGTCGATCAGGATGCAGCGCTTGGCCGAATCGGACACGCCCTGGTCGCAGGCCTTGAGCGCCTCGCGCGCCGCAATGGTCGCGCTGATGAAGCCCGTCTGCGCGGAGAACTGCCCTTCCGGGCCGGCGGCAAAGGCCTTTTCGGTTTTTGCGGCCGAATAATCCTCGAGCGCCTTCATCTGCGCCTCGTTCAACGGAAAGACCGGCGGCTCAAATGCCTCGGCGGCGCCGGCGGCGAGCATCATGAGGGCGGCCGCGACAGTCATATTACGTAAGGACATGACATTGATCATGCGACTTTGTTCCAGCAAGAATTCGACCTTAGTAAGACATGGATGGAACGGTACAGTTTAGGGGTGCCCAAACCGTAAGAATCAGGCATACTGGACCTATCGGTAATGCTAAACTGGTGTCTGTAACCTCCCTGGCGTACCAACCTCATGGGCAGCTTCGCAAGACTGCCCATTTTTGTATGCAGACGGTTCTTCCCCCTGATTTCCGATGCTCTAAAATGCCGCAGCAGCGTCGTATTTGACTTTTGCGCGATTATCCCTATTTTCCGGGCACATTTCGTGCATCCGATGTGTGGCGAGCCCGGCCGGACGCACCTCTTTGACACTTTAATCACCCACTCGCCAGATCGGTTATTTTTACTCTCCATGCAATTCTCTGAATTGGGACTGAGCCCTAAGGTTCTCGCAGCTGTCGAGAAAGCGGGCTTTGCTACGCCCACCCCCATCCAGGCCGGCGCCATTCCGCCTGCTCTGTCGCGCAAGGACGTGCTGGGCCTCGCCCAGACCGGCTCCGGCAAGACGGCCGCCTTCGTGCTGCCGATGCTGTCGCTGCTTGAAACCGGCCGCGCCCGCGCCCGCATTCCACGCACGCTCATTCTCGAGCCGACGCGCGAGCTCGCCGCCCAGGTGCAGGAAGCGTTCGAACGCATCGGCCAGCAGCATCGCCTCACCGTGGCGCTGCTCATCGGCGGCGTCTCCTTCGACGACCAGGCCGCCAAGATCGACCGCGGCGCCGATGTCGTGATCGCCACGCCCGGCCGCCTTCTCGATCATTTCGAGCGCGGCAAGCTGCTTCTGACCGGCGTCGAGATGCTGGTCATCGACGAAGCCGACCGCATGCTCGACATGGGCTTCATCCCCGACATCGAGCGCATCTGCAAGCTCCTGCCCTTCACCCGCCAGACGCTGTTCTTCTCGGCCACCATGCCGCCGGAGATCCAGCGCATCACCAACCAGTTCCTGCATGCGCCGGTGCGCGTCGAAGTCTCGCCGCCCTCCAGCACCGCGTCCACCATCGAGCAGAAGCTGGTCAAGGCGCCGAGCGATGCCAAGGCCAAGCGCGAAGCGCTGCGCCGGCTGCTCAACTCGCAGAGCAACGTGAAGAACGCCATCGTCTTCGCCAACCGCAAGACAACCGTCGGCATCCTCGAAGCGTCGCTCAAGCGCCACGGCTTCAACGCCGCGGCCCTGCACGGCGATATGGATCAGAGCGCGCGCCTGCGCACGCTCGCCTCCTTCCGCGCCGGCGAGATCACCTTCCTCATCGCCTCCGACGTCGCGGCGCGCGGCCTCGACATTCCCGAAGTGAGCCATGTGTTCAATTTCGACGTGCCGATCCATGCCGAGGACTATGTCCACCGGGTCGGCCGCACCGGCCGCGCCGGCCGCGAAGGCCATGCCTTCATGCTCGCGACCAACGCCGAAGCCAAATATGTGAAGGCCATCGAGCAGCTCATCCGCAAGACCATCCCCTGGGAAGGCAGCGCAGCTCCGGCGGAGACCACCGAAGAGGACGGAGCTGAAGCGCCGCGCGAGGACAGATCGCGCCGG
>JBMOOM010000103.1:0-259532 GCA_049323275.1 Pseudomonadota bacterium | reverse complement strand
ACTATGCGGCGTGAGGCGCGCATTCTTATGGATGTCCATTCGGTCCCTCCGAGAATCACTGACGTCTGCAAACATCAGCTTCCTCGGTTGGGGCCGAGTGGACAACCTATTGAAAGCTCACAGCTAGTCGTCCAAGGTTTCGGCGAGAAGCTGTGTCAGCGTCCGCCAATGACGCTCGGCCGATGCTTCGTCATAAACCGGCGTGTCGGTGAGCACCCAGCCATGCCTGGCGGGATAGGTCTCGACAAGATGGTCGACACCCGCTTCGGTCAAAGCCTTGTCTAGACGCGCTTTCATGTCGTCCGGAAAGGAGCCGTCCTCGATGGCGCCGGCCACATAGATACGCGCCTCGATCCGCGGCGCCAGAAGATGCGGGCTGTCGGGCGCATCGGTGGCGAGGCGGCCGCCATGATAGGAGGCGGCGGCGGCAATGCGATCGGGATAGGTGCCGGCCGCGGTCAACGACAGGAGCCCACCCAGGCAATAGCCGGTGGTGGCGATCCGCCCCTTTTTCACATCGGGCTCATGCGCCAGATAATCGAGAAAGGCACCGGTGTCGGACATGATGTTGGCGGGCGTCGCCAGGGAGAAGTACTTCTCCATCAGCACCTTGCGCTCCTCGGGCACGGTAAAGACGGTGTGCGGATTCATCGGCGCATAGGGCCCGGAACGGTAATAGAGATCGGGCAGCAGGACGAAGTAACCGTAACGGCTGAGCCTTTCACCGATCTCGAGCATGGCCGGGCGGATGCCCACGCCATCCATGAAAACGAGCACAGCCGGCCAAGGGCCGGCGCCATCGGGGCGATAGGCATAGCTGGGACAGGTGCCGTCGCGGGTCTTGATGTCGATGCGCTGCATGAGACGACCTTATCACGCCGCGGCCGCGCAGACAGGCCCCTCGGCCCCCGGTCCTCGTCATGACGCCATTCCCGTCCGGAGGGGCTCGTCCGGACGGGAAGCCGCGAAAGGCCGTTCAGAAGGGTGGCGAGAGCAGGACTCCGCCCTTGTTCCATAAGGCATTGGGCGTGTTGTCGCGCGGGAGGCCGAGCGGGGCGACGTTGCGCTGGTAGCTTTCGTCATAATTGCCGACCTGCTTGACGATCTGATAGCTCCAGTCATTCGGCAGCTTGAGCAATTTGCCGATATCGCCCTCGAGGCCGAGCAGGCGGCGCACCGGCGGATTGCCGTCGCTTTTGGCCTTCACCTCATCGACATTCTGCGAGGTGACGCCGAGTTCGTCGGCGGTGATCGTGGCATAAAGCACCCAGCGCACCACATCGCCCCATTCGGAATCGCCCTGGCGCACCCAGGGCCCGTTGGGCTCCTTCGAGATCGTGTCGGGCAGGATGGCGACGGCCTGCGGGTCGGCGAGCTCGGTCCGCATGGCGGCGAGGATCGCCTTGTCGGAGCTGATCACGTCGCAGGCGCCGGCATCGAAGGCCTCGCGCACCTGCGGCTCGGTGTCGAAGCTGACGGGCTTGTAGGTGAGACCGTTCCTGGCGAAATAGGCGGCGAGATTGGGCTCGGTCGTGGTGCCGGACGGCATGCAGATGGTGGCGCCATTGAGGTCCTTGACGGTCTTGGCGTCGAGCGACTTGCGCACCAGGAAGCCCTGGCCGTCAATGAAGTTGTAATAGCTGAAATCGATGCCGAGCGAGGCGTCGCGGGTCAGCGTATTGGTGGCGCTGCGGGCCAGCACGTCCACCTCGCCCGCCGCCAGAGCGGTGAAGCGCTCGACCAGGGTCAGCGGCACGAACTCGACCTTCTCGCGGTCGCCGAAGATCGCCGCCGCGATGGCGTAGCAGAAATCGGCATCGAGCCCCTGCATCTTGCCTTTGCTGTCAGGCGTCGAGAAACCCGGCGTCGAGCCCGACGTGCCGCAGATCAGCTTGCCGCGCTGCTTGACCTCATCGAGCGTCCCTGCCTGAGCCGCGGCGGCGCTTCCGGCCGCCAGCAATAAACCCAACATCCAGGCCAGCGATTTTCGCAGTTTCATGCCATCCTCCTGTACAGGAACGAATTTTCGGCGTCCCACTCTGTTAAATTATCGTTTTTTGATAATTTATTGATCTTCTGGAAAAGCTCTATTGCAAAAAAGCGAAAGCAGGCTGACGGTTTGTCAAACTCGGCGCGGGATCGAGATCAATACGGGCGGGCCTTCTCATTATTCGAGAATGATCACGGCGCCTGAAGTCAAAACTGCTAGGAAAACCCCTCGTCACGCGGCAAGATCACTGGAATCGGATGCGGCGCGTTTGAGGGTGTATGTCGGGGCTCAACAGATTTCTCAGCGTTCTCAGGTGCTTCACGGAAGCCAAGGCGAACTGGACGGTGCCGGAGCTGGCGGACGCCATCGGCGTGCCGGCGAGCACGGTCTATCGCACGGTGCGCGAGCTGGTGGCGCAGGGTTTTCTCGAGCCTTCGACGGAAGCGCATTACCGGCTGGGTTCCGCCTTCATCGAATTCGACCGCATGATCCGGATGACCGACCCGCTGGTCAAGGTCGGCAGTCCCCTGCTGCGCGACCTCGTTGCGGAAGTGCGCCACCCTTGCGTCGCGGTGCTGGCGCGGCTCTATGGCGACCGGGTGATCTGCGCCGCCGATGAGCGGTATGACGGCGCCGAGCTTCCCACCAGCTATGAGCGCGGACGGCCGATGCCGCTGACCCGCGGCGCCACGTCGAAAACCATCCTGTCGCAACTGCCCGGCCGGCGGCTGAAGAAGCTGCTCGCCGATTCCGATGCCGACGCTCCCGCCAAGCTCAGCGGCGAGCTCGCCGCCATCCGCAAGCGCGGCCATTGCGTGACGCGCGGCGAGGTCGACAAGGGGCTCGTCGGCATCGCGGTGCCGGTGTCGAATGCCGAGCTCGCGATTTCAGCGAGCCTCAGCCTGGTGGTCAGCGACGCCACGCTGGATGAAAGGCTCGAAAGACGGCTGGTATTACTGCTCGTCTCAGCTGCAGATCTTCTAAGCCAAGCCCTGCGCCGCATCGCCTGATCACGGCTGATCGATAACTTCCTTCGGCGCCGCCGTGAAATCGCCATGGGCGGTCGAGCGCTCGATGAGCCGGCGCGCCTTTGGCGGCTCGGCGCCGCGATGCAGCTTGCGGATCTTCTCGCCGACCGCCTCATCGGCATGGGTCACGCGCTGGAACAAGCGGACATAATCGGCCCAGGTCGGCACATTGTACATTTCGGTCCAGACCTGCGGGTTCTGCACGTCGCGATAGAGCGCCCAGTTGCGGGCGCCGTCGCGGCGGCGGATGCGGCGGCGCTCGGCCATGGCGTCGAGGAACTCGCCCACATCCTCCTCGCGGATCAGATAGTCGACGACGATGCGGAACGGCCCGCTGCGCGCCTTGAGATCGAGCGCCAGGCTCGGCTCGCGCCAGCGGTCGAGCGGGTCGAGATTGAGCTCGTCCTTGCGCGGCATGGCGAACCAGCGCAGGCCCATGCACAAGCCGAACAAGGCGACGCCGGCGGCGATGAGCAGTGCGGTATCCGAGCCATGCTCCTCGGCGACGAGGCCCCAGATCCAGCTGCCGAGCGCCATGCCGCCGAAGGTCGCCGTCTGATAGAGCGACAGGATGCGTCCCACCACCCAGCGCGGCGTCGAGAGCTGCAGCGTGATGTTGAAGAGCGACAGCGTAATCACCCAGCTCGCCCCACCCAGCATCAAAGCGAGCAGCGTGAGCCAGGGCTGGGTGCTCAGGGCGGCGGTGGCCTGGCAGACGGCGAAGCCCAAGAAGCCCAGGCGCACGCAGCTCTCCTTGGAGAGATGCTCGCGCAGCTTGCCGCTCGCCAGCGCGCCGCCGACGGCGCCCATGCCGAAGGCGCCGAAGAGCAGGCCGAACAAAAGCGCGCCGCCATGGAGAAGATCACGTGCGATGAGCGGCAGCAGAGCGAGCGTCGCAATGGTGGCGAAGCCGAAAACCAAAGCCCGGCTCATCACGCGGGCGATATTGGGCGACATCGCCAAATAGCGGAAGCCGGCCGACATCGCGGCACCCATCGATTCGCGCGGCAGCTTGTTCTGCGCGACCGCCGGCTTCCAGCGGGCGAGCACGGTGATGATCGCCAGATAGCTCACCGCATTGATGGCGAAAGCGGTGACGGCGCCGGCGGCCGCGACGATGACGCCACCGAGCGCCGGTCCGACGCTGCGGCAGAGATTGTAGTTCATGCTGTTCAAGGTGACGGCGGCTGGAATGTCGGCCCTCGGCACCATATCGCCGACGGCGGCACCCCAGGCCGGGTTGTTCAGCGCGTTGCCGCAGCCGAGCAGGAATGTGTAGGTGAGCAGCAGCCAGGGGGTCATGGTGCCGGTGAAGGCCGACACCGCCAGCAGCACCGAAACGACCAGCATGAAGGACTGCGCGACCAGCATCACCTTGCGGCGGCCGAAATTGTCTGCAATCGCGCCGGACGGGATGGAGAACAGCATGATGGGCAGCGCCAGCGAGGCCTGGACCAGAGCCACCATGTCGACCGAGCTGGCGATCGCGGTCATCATCCAGGCGGCGCCGACATTCTGGATGAGCGAGCCCAGATTGGACACGAAGCTCGCAATCCAGACGGACCTGAAGACCGGATGCTGGAGCGGCGCCAGAGAGGAAGGCTGACTAGACAATAAACAGGCCGATGAAATTGCGCTGATATCCCGGATCAGCCTTGCAATGAAGACCTGCAACTATCGGGCAAGCGTCCGCCTATTTCAAGAGTGCTTCACGCCAACATGGCTTCCATGCGTCTCAAGGGGCCGTGGCTTGCGCCTCGAGCTTGAGCCGCGGGAGCGGCGGAAAGGCCAGAGCGATGGCGACGGCGCCGAGCGCCAGGGCGGCCGAGCCGATATAGAGCCAGCGGTAATCGCCGAAAGTGTCGAAGATCCAGCCGCCGCCCAGGGGCCCGAGCGCCATGCCGAGGCTCGACATCATCGTCGCCGCGCCGAAGACCGCGCCCATGATCTGCTGGCCGAAATATTCGCGCGCCAGGACGGCATAAAGCGGCATCACGCCGCCATAGGCGGTGCCGAAGACGATGGCGAGCAGATAGAATTCGCCGAGCTGGCTGACGACCAGATAGGCGGCGATGGCGAGCGACTGGATGAAGAGCCCCAGAACCAGGATGAGCTTGACGCCGAAACGGTCGGCCAGCACGCCGAGCAACAGGCGTCCGCCGAGGCCGGCAAGGCCCTCGACGCTGTAGATGCTGACCGCCGCCAAGGTCGACATGCCGCACAGCATGGCATAGCTCATCATGTGGAAGATGGGCCCCGAATGCGCGGCGCAGCAGAGGAAGAAGGTGCCGGCCAGCACGATGAATTGCGGCGAGGCCAGAGCCTTGCCGAGGGAGTTGCCGGCCCCGCCCGACGCGGTATCGGCCGCGGCAGGCGCGCTATCGGAATGCGGCGCCCGGCGGACGAAGAGCGCCGCTGGAATGAGCAGGATCCAGGCGCCGATGCCGATCACCGCCATAGCGGTGCGCCAGTCATAGGTGGAGATCAGCCAGCCGGCGAAAGGCGAGACGGTCAAAGGGGCGACACCCATGCCCGCCGAAACCAGGGAGACGGCGAGGCCGCGCTGGGTTTCGAACCAGCCGGTGACGGCGGCGATCATCGGGGCGAAGAAGGCGCCGGCGGCCAGGCCGACGATCACGCCGTAAGAGAGCTGGAAGGCGATGAGGCTGGTGGCGAGGCTGGCGAGAACCAGGCCGGCGCCGAGAAGAATCGCGCCGGCGAGCACGACGATGCGCGGCCCGAAGCGGTCGCTGGCGGCGCCCCAGGCGAAGCCGGCCACGCCCATGACCAGAAAGTCGATGGTCATCGCGCTCAATATGCCGGCGCGGCTCCAGCCGCTGGTCTCCGACATCGGCTCGAGAAAGACGGCGAGCGAGAACATGGCGCCGATGGCGACGCAGGTCATCAAGGCGCCCAGTGCGACGATCACCCAGCGATAGGACTGCGCCATTTTTCTCTCCCTGACCTCGAAGTCTGTGCCGACCCTTACTGCATCACCATACCAACTGGTAGGTATGTGTCAATTGACCAATCACTTAGCCCTTGCGCTAAGTATTAGACGATGATACTTAGCTTTATGGATTACCATTTAGAAGCCCTCTCCCAGGTCTTCCAGGCCCTCGCCGATCCCACGCGGCGCGCGGTGATCCGGCGGCTCGGCCAGGGACCGGCGAGCATCAGCGATCTGGCGGAGCCTTTCGACATGGCGCTGCCCTCCTTCCTGAAACATATCCGCGCTCTGGAAGAGAGCGGGCTCATCAACACCCACAAGCAGGGACGCATCCGCACCTGCGCCCTCGAGACGGAACGGTTCCGGATGGTCGAAGCCTGGCTGGCGGAGCAGCGCGCTCTGTGGGAGGCCCGCACCGACCGGCTGGAGCATTTCGTCCTCGCCCAACACGCAAAGGAAACAGAATGACGACCGTTGCCTTCGATCCCACCCGCGACCTCACGGTGACGCGCATCATCAAGGCGCCGCGCGCCGCCGTCTGGCGCGCCTGGACGACGCCCACGAGCCTCGAGCAATGGTGGCTTCCGGCGCCGACGAAGTGCCAGGTGGTCAGGCTCGATCTCAAGCCCGGCGGCGCTTTCGAAACGCGGATGAGCGAAGACGGCGGCGCCTTCGTGCCGCATGTGACGGCCTGCTTTCTCGCGATCGAGGATCAGTCGCGCCTCGTCTTCACCGATACGCTCGAGGGCGGCTGGCGGCCGGGCGATCAGCCCTTCATGACGGCGGTCATCACGATGAAGGACCATCCCGAGGGCACGGACTATACGGCGACCGCGATGCATCGAAACAGCGAAGACCGCGGCAAGCATGAGGAGATGGGCTTCCATGACGGCTGGGGCACGGTGACGGCGCAGCTCGCCCGGCTGGTCGAGCAAAACCGATAGAGCGAAGCTATGCGCAAGATCGTGTTCCAGATGATGGCGACCCTGAATGGCCGCCTCGACAAGCCCTATGAATGGCTGCACAGCGTCTGCGAAGACCAATATCAGCGCATAGACCGAATCTATGCGGACTATGACACGGTGCTCGTCGGGCGCACGACCTATGAGGAAATGGCCGCCTACTGGCCCACCGCGCTCTCCGAAACCGAGGGCACGGAGACGAACCGGAAGATGGCGCGCCGCATGCGCGACTATCGGAAGCTGGTGTTCTCAAAGCAGAAGGGACACGGCCTGACCGAATGGCAGCATGTCGAGCCGGTCATCGCCGCGGATGACCAGGCGCTACGGGACTTTCTCGTCAGCCTGAAAGAGCGGCTTGGCAAAGACATCCATCTGTCCGGCGGCGCCAGTTTCGCCCAATCGGTCATCGGCCTCGGCCTGGTGGATGAGTATCATTTCTTCCTCTATCCGGCGGTGTCACCCGGCGCCGCCTGGTTCGAGCGCTGGCCGAACCAGCAAGGCCTCCGGCTCATCGCCAGCGAGGCCTACGAAAACGGCGTCGTCTGGCTGCATTACGCCGCTCAGCCCAAGGAGACGAAGGCGCAGCCCGACAGCTTTTCGGAATTGCTGAGCTGAACGCCACGGCCGATGATCAGGAACTTGCCGGCCAGGAATTGATGAGCTCGCGCGTATAGGCATGCCGCGGCCGCGCGAAGACCGCATTGGCCTCGCCCTCTTCGACGATACGGCCGGACTGCATGACGGCGACCCGGTCGGCGATGAGCCGCACCACCGCGAGGTTATGGGTGATGATCAGGAGAGTGATGTCCTCCGTCCGCCGCAGCTCCTGCAGCAGGTTGAGCAATTCGCCCTGGACGGAAACATCGAGCCCGGCCGTCGGCTCGTCGGCGGCGAGAATGCGCGGCCGCATGAGCAAGGCGCGGGCGATCGCGGCGCGGCGCGCCTGGCCGCCGCTGATCTGATGCGGATATTTGTCGAGGATGGCGCGCGGAAGGCCAAGACGCCGCAATATCTCATCGAGGCGCTGGCGCAGCGAGTCGCGCGGCTCGCCGAGAACCGTCGCCACCTCGTCCATCAGCACACCGATGCGGCAGCGCGGCGACAGCGCGGCGGCGGGATCCTGGAAGATCGGCTGGATGATGCGCGCGCGGCGGCGCGTCTCGGCGAGGGATGTGCCGAAACGCTCGCCCATGAGCCGGATGTCACCGCGCTTCACGCCCTGTAGCCCGAGCGCGGCGCGCAGCAGCGTCGTCTTTCCGGAGCCCGACTCGCCGACGACGCCGAATGTCGTGCCCGTGGGGATGTCGAGCGACAGATCGTCGATGACCGTGACCGGACCGAAGCCGATGCTGACGCCGGATATGGAGACGGCCGCCATCATGATGCGCCGATCCTCAGGCAGCGCGCCTCGTGCCGGCCCTCCTCGTCGAGGCGGACAGCCGATGGGACCGTGAGCGTGCAGTCGGCGACCGCCCGATCACAGCGCGCCGCGAAGACGCAGCCCGATATCGGTCTCCTCAAATCCGGAAGTTCGCCGCCGATGACCTTGAAGCTGTTCGCCCTGGCGGGCTCTTGCCGCGGCTGGTCGATCGCCACCTCGCAATCGAGCAGCAGGCGCGAATAGGGATGGCCCGGCCGGCGCTGGATCGCGCGGACCGGCCCCTGCTCCAGCATCTCGCCCGCATAGAGAACGGCCATGTCGTCGCAATATTTGGTCACGAGACCCAGGCTGTGGGTGATCAGCAGGACCGAGCAGTTGAGCTCGTCGCGCAAGGCGCAGATCTCGCGCATGACCGAAGCCTCGACGGTGACGTCGAGCGCCGTGGTCGGCTCATCGGCAATGAGCAGGACCGGCTTGGCCAGCAGCGCCATGGCGATCACCACGCGCTGGCGCATGCCGCCGCTGAGCTCATGCGGATATTGATCGAGGCGCCGGCGCGGCTCGCTGAGCCTGACCTGGGCCAGCGCCTCTTCGGCCAATGCGCGCCGGCGCGGGGCATCCTCGTGGGGCGCCACCACGCGCAGAATCTCCATCAGCTGCGCCCCGATGGTGAAGACGGGATTGAGCGACAGCAGCGGATCCTGGAAAATCATCGCCAGGCCATGGCCGCGCAATGGCGCCGTGGCGTTCTTCGTCAGATCATAGTTCCTGCCGCCGAGCTGCATCTCGCCGGATATGATGCGCGCATTGGCCTGCAGCAGACCCATGAGCGCGAAAGCGACGGTCGACTTGCCGCTGCCGGATTCGCCGACGAGCCCCAGCATCTTGCCCGGCGGGATCGCGAAGGACACATCGCGCACGGCATGCAGATCCGGACCATGGCCGCGATAGTCGACGGAAAGGTTGCTGACGCTGACGCTCATGCGCGGCCCTCGCCATCGCCGGCGGCCTTGGGATCGAGGATGTCGCGGAAGGTTTCGGCGAGGAGCGTCGATCCCAATGTCGCAAGAGCGAGCGTGCCGGCGGCCCCGATGGTCGGCCACCAGGACTCGCTCATATAAATGAAGCCATCCTTGATCAGCGTGCCGAGCGAAGAGGACGGCGGCTGCACCCCCAGGCCCAGGAAGGAGAGGCCCGCCTCGAAGGTGATCACGACGGGAATGTTCATGCCGGCGAGGACGATCAGGGGGCCGGCGATATTGGGGAGGATATGGCGCAGCACGATCACCAGCGGATGCACGCCCAGCAGGCGTTCCGCCTCGACGAAGCTCTGATGCCGCAAGGCTTGCGCCCGCGAGCGCGCCAGCCGGCCGAATTGCGGCATGAAGATCAGGATGGCGAGGATGACGAAGGTCTGCCGGCCGGTGCCGTAGAGCGCCACGAGGGAGAAAGCGAGGATCAGGGCCGGAAAGGCGCTGAGCGTGTCGAAGACCGCGGTCACGATCCAGTCGAGCCAGCGGCCGAAGAGGCCCGCGGCCGTGCCGATCAGCGCGCCGAGAAAGGCCGAAGCGGCCACGATGAGGAGCGCCAGCGTCAAGGCAGAGCGCGTCCCCGCCGAGATACGTGCGGTCAGGTCGCGTCCGAGATTGTCAGTTCCCAGCCAGTGCGCAAGGCTCGGCGCCGCGAGCCTCTGCGGAATATCGATGCGGTTGGGATCGGCACCCAGGACGACGCCCGACAGCGCCAGCAAAAGCACGAGGCCCATGAACAGAAGGCCGAGCCGCCCGTTGCGATCCTGCAGGATACGGAACCGTCTTGCCGTCATCCCTGCCGCCCTTCCCGCAAGGCGCGCGCGATCCGCGGGTCGAGCCGGCTGTTGATCAGGTCGACCGCCAGATTGGCCAGGATATAGATGAGGACGATGACGAGCACGGCCGCCTGCACGACGGGATAGTTGCGCACCGCGATGGAGTTGAAGATCAGGCTGCCGATGCCCGGCCGGGCGAAGATCAGCTCGGCGAAGACGGCGCTGCCGATGAGATCGCCCAGTCCGATCCCCAGGATCGAGACGAGTGGCACCAAGGCGAGGCGCAAGGCGTAGATGCCGGCGATGCGCCATTCCGGCACGCCATAGGCACGCAAGGTGCGGATGTGATGCTCGGTCAAGGTCTCCAGCAGCGCCGCGCGCACGAGCCGCGCGATATAGCCGATCCAGCCCAGCGCGAGCGCCGTCGCCGGCAGAACGAGATGCGCCAGCTGGTCGAGCACGTCGCCGCCATCGCCCACGCCCGCGACGGGGAACCAGTGCAGGGCGCGCGAGAAGAGGAGCAGGAGGACGATGGAGACGACGAGACTCGGCGTCGACACGAAAGCGACGGACAGAAGGCCGAGCAGGCTGTCGGCCCAGGATCCGCGCGACTTCGCGGCGACCAGCCCCAGCAGGATGCCGAAGACCAGGCTGAGGAAAAGCGCGGTGCCGGCGAGTATGAGCGTATTGGGCAGAACTTCGGCGACGATGTCGATGATCGGCCGGCGCGATATGACATTCTCGCCGAAATCGCCCCTGACGATACGCGTCAGGAACAGCCAGAGCTGGGCGAGGATATTCTGGTCGAGGCCCATTTCGGCGACGATCCGCGCGCGCAGTTCGGGCGTCGCGCGCGGCCCCAGCATGATCGAGGCCATGTCGCCCGGAACCGAGCGGACAAGCACGAACAGCATCAGCATCACGCAGACGATGGTGAAGAGCGCGGATTGGGCGCGGCGAAGCAAGAAGGCCATGGCGCTCTTCCTAGCCTAAGATACTTCTCATGCCTCGTTGAAGTATTCGTATTGCCAGTTCATGGCATTGGGCAGCAGGCACGGCTTGAGCCAGTCGGCATGGATGAAGAAGTTGCGGCCATGGGTGATCCAGACGCAGGATGCCGATTCGTCGAGGAGCTTCTGCATGTCGATATAGATCCGGGTCCGCTTGGCCGTATCGGTCGTGGCGAGGCCTTCGGCATGCAGCCGGTCGAAATCGGCGCTCTTCCAGCGCTGCCAGTTCCACAGGCCGACCTGCGCCGAGAGAAACCACTGCGTCTGGAAGCTCGGATCGAATTTCGAGAGATACTGGATGAGGGTGAGCTCGAGATCCTTGCTCTTGTCATCCGAGCCCATCGCCCAATAGGCGCCGGAATCCATCGCATTGATCGTGACCGCGATGCCGATCTCGGCGAGATTGGCCTGGACGATCTGCGCGGTCGCCATCGGCACCGCCTCATTGAGGCAGGTGAAGGTGACGCTCAATCCCGTCTGGCCGGCTTCGGCGAGAAGCGCCTTCGCCTTCTCTATATCCCGGGTGTAGAGCGGCGCCTCCGGCCAGGCGCCGATGAGGCCGGGCGCCAGCAAGGTCCTGGCGCGCGAGACGGCGCCGCCATAGGCGCCCGCGATGATCATGTCGATGTCGATGCCGAGGCGGATGGCCTGGCGCACGCGCGGATCGGCGAGCGCTCCTTTCTCCACATTGAGGCTGATCCAGGTGTAATCGATGCCTTCGATCTCGATGACCTTGGCCTGCTCGACTTTCCGCGCCTCGCCAGCCGAGGAGGGATCGACCGCGGTGAAATCGAGCTCCTTGCCCTGGAAGGACAGGAGCGCGGTCTTCGGCTCGGCGATGAACTTTGCCAGGATGCGCGGGAAATGCGCCTTGGCGGCTCCCTTGTAATCGGGATTGATCTCGAGCACGAACTGCTCCTTCGGCCGCCATTCGGCCAGCCGGTAGGGCCCCGAGCCGATGATCTGGGTGGCGATCTTGTCGCCGAGCGCCTCGGTCGCCTTCTTGGACAGAATGGCGCCCGATGCGTCGCACAGACCGATCAGCCAAAGCGCCGGCGAGGGATGCTTGAGGAGCAGGCGGCCGGTATATTTGCCGGTGACCTCGACCTTTTCGAGGGCGCCCAGATCCTCGGCATAAGCGAGCTTCTTGCCTTTGGCGTCGCCGACGATGAAGCGGTCGAAGGAGAACTTGACGTCCTCGGCGGTCATCTCGCCATAGCCGTCGGTGAACATCTGGCCGGGATTGAGCTCGAATGTGTATTCGGTCTCGGAGATCTGCTTGATCTCCTTGGCCGCGTCATTCGCCCAGGTGAGCTTGCCCGGCTCGAAACGGGCGAGCGTCTGGCAGACCGACAGGATCACATTGCCGTCGACGGTGCCGATGCGGTTGCCGGGATCGAGATTGGCGATATCGACATCGACCCGCACGACGGCCTGCCTGCGATCGGCCAGAGCGGCCGACACGAAGGGAGGCAGAAAGGGCGATGCGGCGAAAACCGCGCCGCCGGCCAGGAACGATCTGCGATTCACGGATGTAATCATGATGGACGCCCTTCCCTATTATGTTATCTGAGTTTCACATGTGATCGCGCGAAATGAATTCGTCGTAGTCGCGTGTCATGAACAGCTCATCGCCGTCATAGGCCTTCACCGAGCCGGTGATACGGAAAGCGACCTCGTCGCAGGTGACGGAGATGACGCTCTCCACCCGCGCCCGCCAGTCCGGGCGATCGAAGCTTTCCTGGAATGTCACGGTCGTGGCGCAGCTCGCCGGATCGCCTTCGGTGATGGAATACACCTTCTTGCGCCAGGAGGTCATTTCGGTGCCGATCTCGTCATAGACATAGCGGCCGTCATCGCCGAGCGCGATCAGCGAGGTGCGTTCGGCGGTTATGTCGGTTTCGATGTGCCGCAGCTGGCGGGCCGGCGTCTTGACCGTCACCGGTCCCGCTTCGGCCATGACCGGCCGCTCGAAACTGACAGCCGGAAGATCCCCTTCGTCGGCGATGACCGGCAGGACGAGCCGTGATCCCGACGGATCGACGGTGATCGTCGTCAGCTCCGGCGAAGGCCATGCCATCGGCCAATAGGAAGACGAGACGGCGAGCCGCAGCCGGTGCCCCTTGGGGATGATCTGGCCGACGGGCTTCATCACAAGGGAAATCTCCGTGACGACGCCGGGCGTCATCGGCTCGGGAAATTCATGGCTCTCACGATGCGCGAGATTGAGAATGGCATAGGTCACGAAGGCCGAGGTGCCGTCGGGCGCGACGCTGTTGAGGCGACAGGCGACCATCGCCTGCGGCTTGTCGGCGGCAAGGCGAAGCGCAAGGCGGGCCTGCCCCATCAGCGGCAGGTCCTCGCGCAGCGGCTCCGTGTCGTAGCACAGCGAGCCGCCGTCATCGGGACGCTGATCGCGCGCGCCTTCCGCGGCAATGCGTCCCTGCCCGTAGGGACACCATTCCTGCGCCTGCAATCCGGTGGTGAGCGGCGAGGAGATCGAGCGCGGCGCGCCTGCTTCCTCAGGTGCCCGTTCGACGAGCGCGCTGCCGGCCAGATGAAGCGTGCGGCATGAGATGGCCGGCGAGGGCCAGGTGGGAAAGCCCAACCAGCGGCCGGGGCGCATTTCCATGTGCGAGGCGGGCTTCGCGTCGTCCATCAGCCAGAGCCGCATCGCCGGATCGGCATCGACGCCATTGTCGATCCCCTTGAGCCAATGATCGAACCAGCGCTTGCATTCCTGCAGGAAGCCGATCGACGGGCCGGGCGTGCCGGCCTGCGGCTCGGTGTGGCCCCAGGGGCCGGATATCCCCTTGGCCACCCCCGGCATGTTCTCGACGAGCCGGAAGATCGCCGAGGTGTAGCCGTCGAGCCAGCCGCCGACGGCGAGCACCGGACAAATGATGGCGCCATAATCCTCGCAGACGGAGCCATGTTTCCAGAACGCGTCGCGGCGCTGATGCTTGAGCCATTCGGCCGGAAACAGCGCATGATGCGCGAGGCGCTGACGCCACAGATCGCGCCAGCGCTCCCTGCCGACGACCGCCGGATCGGGCGGCAGCGCCGCATAGCCGAACAAGGCGCCGCCCCAGCCGAAATTGTCGTTGATGAGGAGGCCGCCCTCATAATGGGCATCGCAGGCATAGCGGTCGTCGGTCGAGCAGAGCGTCACCACCGCCTTGAGATTGGGCGGCCGGCGCGCCGCGGCCTGGAGGCCGCTGAAGCCGCCCCAGGAAATGCCGATCATGCCGACCGGACCCGAGCACCAGGGCTGGCGGCCGAGATGATCGATGATCTCGAGCGCATCATCCTGCTCGCGCTTGACATATTCGTCCTCGAGGACGCCGTCGGAGTCTCCCATGCCGGCGATATCGACGCGTACGCCGGCAAAGCCATGGGCGGCAAACCAGCGATGCATCTGCTCATCGCCGGTGCGGGTGCCGTCCCGGCGCCGATAGGGAATGTATTCGAGAATGGCCGGCACCGGATTCTTGTCGGCATCGGCCGGCAGGAACAGCCGCGCCGCCAGCCGGCGTCCGTCCCGCAGGGGAATCCAATGGGTTTCGATCGTCGTGACGCCGGAGACCCTGACCTGCTGCGGTGTCGCGAAATCCATTCAATCCCCTCCCCGGACATTGTTGTTTGCATCTCCATATGATATATTGATTTCAAAATCAATAAATGAAATTGCCGTCCAACAGAAAGTTGCGCGATGATCCGCCAGGGTGATTCATGACCAGGTTAAGAAAGAAGCGCTCCCTCAAGGACATGCGCCGCGACGAATTGATGGAGGCGGCGATCACCGTCGTCGCCAAGGAAGGCCTGCAGCGCGCGACGCTTTCGCAGATCGCGGTCGAGGCGGGCATGTCGACGGCCCTGGTGAATCATTATTTCGAAAGCAAGGACGAGCTGCTCGAGGCCACGATGCGGCGGCTCTCGGGGCGCTATCGCGCCGAGATCATGGCGCTTATGCCCGCCGATCCGACGCCGGCGCAGCGTCTGCGCGCGATCATCGAGGGATCGTTCCAGCCCGACAATCTCACCCTCGCCTCGCGCAAGGCCTGGGTGCAGTTCCTGGTCAACGCCATGTCGGGCGGACGGATATTCTATCTCTATCGCATCACCGGCGAACGCGTGGTCTCGAACATACGTTATGCGGTGAAGCGGCTGGTGCCGGTGGACCAGGTCGACGACACCGTCGACGGCATCGCCGCGCTCATCGACGGCTTCTTCTGGGAGAATGCCACCGACTGCAGCCCGGAAGATCTCATCCGGGCGCGCCGCATCTGCTGGAACTATGCCTGCCTGCTCATTCCGTCACTGCGGAACATGCATTGAGCAGGGTCAGCGCATCCCGGACGGGCGGTGAGCGCGCACTTTGCGCGCCGCGCGGTCGGAGATCAGGTCCGGCTTGCCGAAACGCGGCGGTGATTTGGGCTTGGCCGCGCGCTGGCTCGGCTCGGCCAGGCTGTCGATGATCGGGCAATGCGGACGCTGGTCGCCGCGGCAATTCTCGGCGAGATGGCGCAGCGTCGCCGCCATGTTGTGCAGCTCGCGCGCTTTCTGCTCGAGCTCCTCGATATGGCGCAGCGCCACGCTCTTCACGCTGGCGCTGGCGCGCGAGCGGTCGCGCCACAAAGCCAGCAGCTCCTCGATCTGCTCGACCGAGAAGCCGAGATCACGGGCCGAGCGGATGAAGCGCAGCGTGTGGATGTCGTCATCACCATAGATGCGGTAGCCCGACTCGGTGCGCGAGGCGGCGCGGATCAGCCCGATGGTCTCGTAATAACGGATCATCTTGGCCGACACGCCCGAGGCGGAAGAGGCTTCACCGATATTCATGTCTCATCTCCTCTTCGTCATGACGCCAGAGCCGGCGCGAGATCGCCCGGCTTGCCGCCGCGGGCGGCGTTGCCGACCGGCGGCCGGAAGGCCTTGAGCCTGAGCGCATTGCCGAGCACGAAGACGCTCGACAAGGCCATGGCGGCGGCCGCCAGGACCGGCGACAGCAGGATGCCATAAAGCGGATAAAGCGCGCCGGCGGCAATCGGCACCAATGCCGCATTGTAAGCGAAGGCCCAGAACAGATTCTGCTTGATGTTGCGGATGGTGGCGCGGCTCAAAGCGATGGCGTTCGGCACGCCGGTGAGATCGCCCGACATCAGCACCACATCGGCGGCCTCGATCGCGACATCGGTGCCGGTGCCGATGGCGATGCCGACATCGGCCGCCGCCAGCGCCGGCGCGTCATTGATGCCGTCGCCGACGAAAGCGAGCTTCACCCCGTCGCGGCGCAGCCTTTCGAGCGCCGCCACCTTGCCGTCGGGCAGCACCTCGGCCACCACGTCATCGATGCCGAGCTTCTTCGCGATGGCGTCAGCGGTGCGGCGGTTGTCGCCGGTGATCATCGCCACTTTCAGCCCCTGCGCATGCAGAGCGGCAATCGCCTGCGGCGTCGTCGCCTTGATCGGGTCGGCAACCGCGATGATCGCCGCCAGCCGGCCGTCGATGGCGGCATAAAGCGGCGACTTGCCTTCCGAGGCGAGCCGTTCGGCCGCCGACGTGAAAGGAGCCAGAGAGTGGCCGAGCGCCAGCATCAGGCGATCGGCGCCGATCTCGACGATGCGGCCATCGACCGATGCCTTGACGCCCATGCCAGGCGTGGCGGCGAAATCGAGCGCCTTGCCGACGACCAGCGACGAACGCTTCGCCGCCTTGACGATCGCCTCGGCGATCGGATGCTCGGACTGCGCCTCGACGGCGGCGACCAGCGCCAGAACCTCGTCGCGCGCAAAACCCTCGGCGGTCACCAGATCGGTGAGCTCCGGCCGGCCTTCGGTCAAGGTGCCGGTCTTGTCGACCGCCACGATGCCGGCGCCGCGCAGGGCCTGCAGAGCCTCGCCCTTGCGGAACAGCACGCCCATCTCGGCGGCGCGCCCGGTGCCGACCATGATCGAGGTCGGGGTGGCGAGGCCCATGGCGCAGGGGCAGGCGATGATCAGCACCGCCACGGCATTGACGAGCGCGAAAGCAAGCGCCGGATCGGGACCGAAGACGAGCCACACGCCGAAGGCCGCAGCGGCGACCGCCATCACCGCCGGCACGAACCAGGCGGTGACCTTGTCGACCAGCGCCTGGATCGGCAGCTTGGCGCCCTGCGCCGCCTCGACCATGCGGATGATCTGGGAGAGCACCGTGTCGGCGCCGATCTTGGTGGCGCGGAAGGTGAAGGAACCGGTCTTGTTGATGGTGCCGCCGACCACCTGCGCGCCGGCACTCTTGACCGCGGGCACCGGCTCGCCGGTGATCATCGATTCATCGACATAGGACGAGCCTTCGATCACCTCGCCGTCGACGGCGATCTTGTCGCCGGGGCGGACGAGCAGCATGTCGCCGGTCTTGACCTCTTCGAGCGGCACCTCGACCGCCTCGCCATTGCGCAGCACCCGCGCCGTCTTCGGCGTGAGGCCGACGAGCCGCTTGATCGCCTCGCTGGTGCGGCCCTTGGCGCGCGCCTCGAGCAGGCGGCCAAGCAGGATCAGGGTGACGATCACGGCGGCGGCTTCATAATAGACATTGGCGGTGCCGGCCGGCAGGAGATGGTCGGCGAAGGTCGCGACGACGGAATAGCCCCAGGCGGCGAAGGTGCCCACCGCGACGAGCGAATTCATGTCGGGCGCGCCGCGCAGCAGCGCGGGAACGCCCTTGCGGTAGAAACGCAGGCCCGGCCCGAACAGCACCAGAGTGGCGAGCACGAACTGCAAATAGCGGCTCTCCTCCATGCCGATATAGTCCATCACCAGGAGGTGCATGGCGGGAATGAAATGCGAACCCATTTCGACGATGAAGATCGGCAGGGTCAGCACCGCCGCGATGGCGAGCGACCAGCGCAGGCTCACCAGCTCCCTGGCCCGCGCCTCAGCGGCATGATCGTCCTCCCGGGTGTCGGCGCCGATGGCGCGCGCCTGATAGCCCGCCCCTTCGATGGCCCTGATGACCGCCGGCGCATCGGACGTCGCGGTGAAGGCGACCTCGGCCCGCTCGGTCGCCAGATTGACCGAGGCGGAGGCGACGCCCGGCACGGCGCGAATGGCCTTTTCGACGCGCCCGACGCAGGAGGCACAGGTCATGCCCTCGATGCCGAAGCTCGTATTGTTCCTCGATGCGGTCGCTGCAGTCATCATTCCAGTCCTCAAATTCGGTCAACCGCAGCTTAGATAGACCTTCCCATGATAGGAGGGTCAAGGGGTTTAATCCATTGACCTTCCTATCGTTGGAATGCCTATCTTGAGGCAAGCACAAATGGAGACCGCCATGTACAGATTCAATGTCCCGGACATGACCTGCGGCCACTGCGCCGGCACGGTGCAGCGCGCGGTCAAGCTGGCCGACGGCCAAGCCGAAGTCACCGTCGATCTCGGCAGGAAGCTCGTGGAGGTCCGCAGCAGCGCACCGGAGGGAAGCATCGGCGAAGCGATCCGCAAGGCCGGCTATGAAAACAGCGCCGTGGCCGGATAGGGGCTACTTGATCCCCGAGACAAGCCCGTTGCGGGGCTCGGCCGAGCCGGTTTCGTTCTTGAGCCAGCATTCGCTGCGATAGGTGACGAAGGTGAAGGCCTTGCAGGTCCGGTCCCCGCTGCAGGCCACCAGGCAGGCATCGAGCGTGGTCTGCTTGAGACGGCCGATGTCGTTGCCGGGATAATCCGTCGCTTCCTGGATCATCATGGGCGCCTGATGCGCCTGCTCCAGCAACTCGTCGATGCCGCCCGACGCATAGAGGCTGGTCTTGATCCCCACCGCCTGCGCGGTGGCCAGCGTCAGCCAGTACATCCGCTCCGGCGGCGCGCCGGTGATGTAAGCGATCGCCTGCGGCGGCAGGCCGAGCCCGCTGACATAGTCGGCCAGCGTCGCATTGGCGGAGGCGCTGCGGCGCGCTCGGCCGCCGCGCATCAGATAAGCGGCATGAAAGCCGATCCGCGCCCTCTCGCCCATCAAGCGATGCACACCGCCGAGCCAGGCCCAGGCGCAGGCCGAGGCGCAATTGACCGACGGCGGCACCATGGTCACGAAACCTTTCTTGCGGATGGCGCGGCCGATCGAAATACCGGCGGCGGCATTGCCGCCCGGACTTTTGAGCACGACGACCGCTTCCCTGACCTGCTCGGTCTTGCGCTGAAAAGCGATCGCGTCGCCGAAGTCGAGCTCACCGGTAATGCTGACGAGCGCCACCGTCTCGGTCGAGGGCGAGACGACGATCTGCGCCGAACGGGCCGCGTCGGAGAATGTCCCCGCGAGCCACAGACTCAGTCCCACACATATTGCCGATTTCAACTCTCTCAGCGCCATGCATATCCACCAGCGCCGCCCTAGATCGCGATCACTTTAGGTCGATGCGACCTAAAGTGATAAACGCGATCGGAACCTTATATTTAGCGCGTGATCGGACGGAAAACCGGCGGCCACTTTTCCTGATCACGCGCTAAGCCATGATGGCATATTGGACACCGATCGGGGAAATTAAGTTTCCGGCGCCGGCATCGGCGTGACCGGCATGCCGGGTCCGATCTTCTGCAGATTGCCGCTGATGACCTGGTCGCCCTCGGCGATACCTTTCGTCACGGAAACAAGCGGTCCCTCGGCCGGCCCCAGATCGACGAGCCGCATGCCGACCTTGCCCTGATCGACCACATAGACGAACTTGCCGAGCTGGTTCGAGCCCAAGGCCACTTGCGGCACCATGAGCGAATTCGGCCGCTCGCCGACCAGAAGCCGGACATTCACATATTGACCCGGCAGCAGGCTCAGATCCCGATTGGCGATCGTGGCGCGCGCAATGATCGTGCCGGTCGTATGGTCAACCTGATTGTCGAGGAAAGTAAGCTCGCCTCTGCGCGGCGGCCCCTGATCGCCCGGCACGGTGACTTCGGCGGACACCGGCCCTTCCGCCTTCGCCTTCTGGATGAGGATGAGCTCGGCCTCGCTCGGCGAGAAGGTGACATAGATCGGGCTGATCTGCACCAGCGTGTTCAGCGCGGTGCCGCCGACATTGATGAGCGTGCCGACCGCCGCCTGGTTGCGGCCGAGCCTGCCGTCGAAGGGCGCCTTGATCTCGGTATAACCGAGATTGATCTCGGCCGCCTGGACCGCCGCCTTGTCGGCGATGATGGTGGCCTCGCCCTGCGCCACGGCGCTGGCGCGCTGCTGGTAGCTGTCCTTGGACAGAAAACCTGTCTTGGTGAGATCGCTGCCGCGATCGAGATTGGCCTTGGCATAATCGAGCGAGGCTTGGTCTCGCTCGGTCTGCGCCTTCACCTGGGCGAGCACCGTCTGATAGTCGCGCGGGTCGATGCGATAGAGGAGATCACCCTGCTTCACATCGGCGCCGTCGGTGGCCGGCTGGTCGAGAATATAGCCGGAGACCTTGGCCTGAAGCGCTATGCTGCGGATCGCTTCGGTGCGCGCCGCATAATCGAGATAGACCGGAATGGTCTTCTTGACGACGCCGGTGACCGGGACCGGCATGGCCTGCATCGGCGCCGGCTCGACCGCCGCGTCGGCGGGCTTGCTTAACAAGCCGGCAAAAAGCTGCGGGTCGCCGCGAAAATAAGCGAAGGCGCCGGCGGTGGCGATGAGGGTGAGGGCGGTGGCGGTTTTCCAGATGCGCATGAGAGTGCTTCCTATTCGGCCGGCAAAGCGTGCGGCACGAGGCCGGGTTCGGTTTTCTGCTTGCGCTCGCGCCATTGCTCGATCACCGCATAGAAGACGGGAACGAAGACGAGGGTGAGCACGGTCGCGGCGAGCATGCCGCCGAAGACGGCGGTGCCGAGCGACTGGCGGCTGGCGGCGCCCGCCCCCGACGCCAGCATCAGCGGCACGACCCCCAGGATGAAGGCGAAGGCCGTCATCAGGATCGGGCGCAGCCGCAGCCGACCCGCCTCCATCGCCGCCTCGACGATGCCAAGACCGCTTTCACGCAGATGCTTGGCGAATTCGACGATGAGAATGGCGTTCTTGGCGGCGAGGCCGATCAGCATGACGAAGCCGATCTGCGAATAGACGTCCATCTGCATGCCGCGCAGCCAGATGGCGAGCAGCGCGCCGAAGATCGCGGTCGGCACCGAGAGCAGGACCATGAAGGGCATCGACCAGCTCTCATACTGGGCGGCCAGGATGAGGAAACAGAAGACCAGCGCCAGGGCGAAAACGATGATGGCGACCGAGCCCGCCTTGAGCTCCTGATAGGTGATTCCGGTCCATTCGTAGCCGAAGTCCTTCGGCAAAGCGGTGGCGGCGGCGCGCTGCATGGCCTCGATGGCCTGTCCCGAGCTGAAGCCCGGCGCGGCATTGCCGTTGATCAGCGCCGAGCCGTAATTGTTGTAATGGGTCACGGTCTCGGGGCCGACGATCGGCTTGAGGGCGCCCAGAGTGGAGAGCGGCACCATCTCGCCCTGGCTGTTGCGCACATAGAGCTTGCTCAGGTCGTTGGCCGAAGCCCGCGCCGCCTGCTCGGCCTGCAAGGTGACGCGGAAGGTGCGGCCGAACATATTGAAGTCGTTCACATAGAGCGAGCCCAGATAGATCTGCAGCGTGTTGAACACATCCGGCAGGCTGAGGCCCAGGAGCTTCGCCTTATTGCGGTCGAGCTCATAGTTGAATTGCGGCGTCAGGGTCGAGAAAGTGGTGAACAGGGTCTGCGGATTGAGCTCCGGCTGCTTGCGCGCCTCCGCCAGCAAGGCCTGGGTTGCCTCATTGACGGCGGCGGTGCCGCGGCCGGTCAGGTCCTCGATCTGGAATTCGAAGCCGCCGGTGGTGCCGAGACCGTTGATCGAGGGCGGCTCGAAAGCGAGCACGAGGCCTTCCGACATGCCGAAGAGCTTGGGCCGCACCTTGTTGACGATATCGGTCGCGGATAGCCCCGGTCCGCGCTCGTCCCACGGCTTGAGCACGGCGAAGACGGCGGCGGCGTTCGACTGATTGGCGAAAGTGAGGAAATTCAGGCCGTTGATGCCCATCACCGTGTCAATGCCGGGCTCGGCGCTGAGCGTCTGGCGGACCTTCTCGACCAGGGCCTCGGTGCGCTCGAGCGAGGCGCCGTCCGGCAACTGCACGACGGCGAAGAAATAGCCCTGATCCTCGACCGGCAGAAAGGCCGAGGGGATGCGGGTCGATACCCAATAGGTCGCGGCGATGAGGATGGCGAAGAAGCCGAACATCAGCCAGCGCATCCTGATGAAGCCGCGCACCGATGCCGAATAGGCATTGGACAGCCAGCCGAAGCCCGCATTGAACCAGCGATAGAAGAAGAATTTCGAAGGTTCGCGGTGGCGCAGGAAGGCCGCCGACAAAGCCGGGCTCAAGGTGAGCGAGTTGAAGGCCGAGATGCCGACCGAGATCGCGACAGTGAGCGCGAACTGATTGTAAAGCTGGCCGGTGACGCCCGGAATGAAGGCGACCGGGATGAACACCGCCATCAGCACCGCGGTGGTGGCGATGATCGGCCCCGTCACTTCCTTCATGGCGAGGCGCGCCGCTGCGAGCGGCTTGTGCCCGGCTTCGAGCTGACGCTCGACATTCTCGACCACCACGATGGCGTCGTCGACGACGAGACCGATGGCGAGCACCATGCCGAGAAGGCTCAGCATATTGAGCGAGAAGCCCAGCGCCAGCATCACCACCATGGTGGCGATCAGCGAGACGGGAATGGCGATGACGGGAATGAGCGTGGTGCGCCAGCTCTGCAGGAAGATGAAGACCACGGCGACGACGAGAATGAGCGCCTCGAACAATGTCTTCACCACGTCCTCCATCGCCGTCGAGACGAACCGGGTGGTGTTGTATTTGATGTTGTACGTGATGCCCTTGGGGAATTGCGCCGAAAGCTGCTGCATCTTGTCTTCGACGGCCTTCTGCAGCTGCAGCGCGTTCGAGCCCGGCATCTGGAAGACACCGATGAAGATGGTCGGATTGTCGTTCTGGAAGGCCGAGGTGGAATAAAGCAGCGAGCCGAGCTCGATGCGCGCGACATCGCGCAGGCGCACCAGCGAACCCATCGCCGAATTGGCGCGCACCACGATCTCGCCGAAGGCCTCCGGGTCGGCGAGGCGGCCGGTGGCGTTGACCTGCATCTCGAAGGCGGTGCCGGAGGGGGCCGGCGACTGGCCGATCTTGCCGGCGGCGACCTGCACATTCTGCTCGGCAATGGCGTTCTGCACATCGACGGCGGTGATGCCGAGATTGGCGAGCTTGTCGGGATCGAGCCAGATGCGCATCGAATAGCGCCGCTCGCCCCAGATGATGACGTCACCGACGCCCGGCACGCGCTTCAGCGGATCGGCGATCTGCAGATAGGCATAGTTGCTCAGGCCCACGGCATCGACCGACTTGTCGGGCGAGATCAGATTGACCACCATCACGAAGCTGGGATTCTGCTTCTTCACCGTCACGCCGGCCTGGTTGACGATAGCCGGCAGCGAGGACGCCGCCTGCGAGACGCGGTTCTGCACGTCGACGGCGGCGAGATCTGCGTCGAAGCCGACATCGAAGGTGACGGTGATGCGGGACGACCCGTCATTGGAGCTGGCCGAGGACATATAGGTCATGCCTTCGGCGCCGTTGATCGACTGCTCGAGCGGCGTCGTCACCGTATCGGCGACGACCTGGGCGCTGGCGCCCGGATAGCTGGCGCTCACCACCACCTGGGGCGGGGTGATATTGGGGAACTGCGCCACCGGCAGGATGAAATAGGCGATCGCCCCGGCCAGCACCATGATGACGGCGATGGCCGAGGCGAAGATCGGTCGCTCGATGAAAAAGCCGACCATGGCGGGGCTATCCTAGTGGATGATCAGGCGGTGCGGTCGGCGCGCAGGCGCCGGCTGGTGCGGTCCAGCATCTGCTTGAGGGTGATCGGATCGACATGGTCCGCTTCCATCATGGCCAGCGTCACCGGGTCGCTCATCAGCTGATCGATGGACGGATCTTCGAAGAAAAAGGACATTTTCGGCCTCCTTGACGTAACGGGATGCCAGCTGGCATCGGGGTCTTGACTCAATTTCGACGGGGTGTTACCGGTCATTAACGAGCATACTGTTACCGATCGGTCACAACAGAGTCAAGACCATGGGTGTAAAAATTTTGCAGAAAGCCGAAGCGGCGCCGGCCGCCGACCTCAAGCCGCGCGACCGCCTCCTGCACACGGCCCGCGACCTCTTCCATCAGCACGGTATCAAGGGCATCGGCGTCGAGGCGATCACCGAGGCCGCCGGCACCAACAAGATGACGCTCTATCGTCACTTCGGATCGAAGGACGATCTGATCGTCGAATGCCTGCAGAAGGCGATCAACGAGACGATGAGCAAATGGGATCAGCTCGAGCGTGAGAATCCCGGCAATCCGAAAGCGCAGCTCAGCGCCTGGATCGAAGCGGGCGCGCAATGCATCGCCTCCGACAAGCGCGGCTGCGAGATCGCGAATGCCGCCGTCGAGCTCACCGAAGACAATCATCCCGGCCGCAAGGTGATCGAGGACGGCAAGAAGGAACATCGCCGCCGGCTCGTCGATCTGTGCCAGCGCGCCGGCCTGACGCAGCCCGAACTCGCCGCCGACACTTTATGTCTCCTGTTCGAAGGCGCCCGCATCAGCCGCCAGAGCGACGGCGCCGAAGGGCCGAGCGCCCGCTTCAAGCGCATGGCGGACGGCATCGTCGCCGCCTATGGCGACGGCAGGCGGGAATGATCGCCATCCTCCTTCACTTTCGGCGCGCCTGAATCCGTTACATCCTCCCGCTAACTGAGCTGATCGCCGCAGCGACGGCGAGTTCTCGCGCCTCGTCCTTTGTATTGCCGTCGGCCGCGTGCCAGGCCGCAGACAGGCAGCCATAGGCGATCGCATGATCGAGTATGTGGCGCGGGTCCTCAGCCAAGACTTTCGCGAAGACCTCGCCCATATGCGCGATGCGGTCAGGGTCGAGACAGAGATCGTCGCGCTCCAGCGGGTTATAGAGCATGTTGGCGGCGTCGAAGGCAGGGTCGCCGAGCACCCCCTTGGGATCGATCGCCAGCCAGCCGCGCGGCCCCTCGATGATGTTGTCGTGATGAAGGTCACCATGCAGCGGACAAAGCCGGCGCGGCGCGGCGAGCAAACGCTCGGCGATCTCCGCCGCTTCGACATAGAGGCTCATGCGCTTTGCCGACCGATCGGCCGCCGCCTTGGCGAAGAGGCTCGTGAAACGCTCGCGCAGCGGCTGGAGATCGGCGGGAAAAGGCAGATCGGAGGGAGCCGTCAGCTCGCCGAGCACCGCGCCTGCAATGTCCGTTGCCGCGGCATCGCCGTCACGGTCGAGCACGTCACGCAGATGCCGCTCGCCCGCATATTCGAGCAGCATGAGATGGCTCTCGCTATCGAAGAGGCGCGCGGCGCCCGGCCGCGACGCCAGACGAGGTAATGCGCGCCACGCAGCTCGTCCCCGACATCGTCGAAGGGCTTCAGGTCCTTGACGATGACAATCGTGCCATCATCAAGCCGCACCTTCCATATGCGGCTCGAAAACGTTTCAGTCAGCAGCGATGGCGCGCGCAGCCGCCAGCGCGTGGGAAAGTCAGGCGCGGTCACTCTAATCGGTCGCTATCCTTGCCGAGCTTCGTCGTCACCGCCATACGCCGCGCCAGTTGATCATTTGAGGTCTCCCATGGATTGAACTCGTCAGAGTTGCTCTCCATCAAGGTTGAGCCGCGTAGGATTTATAGGCCGAGGCGGCGAGCCAGCCGCAATCGATCGGCAGCGTGATGCCGGTGATCGCCGAGGCCATGTCGGAGCACAGGAAGAGGATCGCATCGGCGACCTCGCGCGGGGCGACGAAGCGGCCGAGCGCCGAATTCTCCGTCACGCGCCTGGGATCGCGGGCGCCCGTATCGATGCGCGCCTGCATCGCGGGGGTGAGCGTATAGCCGGGCGCCACCGCATTCACCCGCACCCCATGCGGGCCAAGCTCGGCGGCGAGGATCTGGGTCAGCATGTCGAGGCTCGCCTTGCCCATCGCATAGGCCGGCTGCGCCGACGGCCGGATGCCGGTCAGCGAGCAGAGATTGACGATGCTGCCCGAGCCTTTGGCGCACATCGCCCTGCCGAAATGGCGCGCGGCCAGCAAGGTGCCGCGGACATTGACCGCCTGGATGCGGTCGAATTCGGCGATCTCCATGTCGAGGACTCGCACCGCATTCTGCAGAAGCCCGGCGGAGTTGATCAGGGCATTCACGGCCCCGAAGCGCTCCGCGAGCGCCGCGATTTCCTTCTCCTCCGCCATGTCGACGCGCACAAAGAGGCTGTCGGCCCCTGTCTGTCTGATCTCATCGACAATGGCTGCGCCACGCTTTTCGTCGATGTCGGCGGAGACAGTATGCCAGCCGGCTTCGGCGAACCGGCGCAGCACAGCCTCGCCGATGCCGCTCGCCCCGCCGGTCACCAGGGCGATGCGGTCTTTCTCATTGGTCATGGCGGGCTTCCGTTTTCGGGACGCGCCATCTCGGTCAGATGCGCGGTGGCGTTGAGAATATGCTTGCGCAGGAGCGACACGGCCCGCTCGGCCTGGCCGGCCCGGCACTGGGAAACGAGCGTCTGATGCTCGGCCTTGGCGGTGGCCCGGCCGTCATAGCGGGTGATCTCCATGCGCAGATAACGGTCGATATTCTGATGCACGCGCTCCAGCATGCGCAGGATGGTCGGCCGGTCGGCCGGACGATAGAGGCAGCGGTGCAGCTCCCAGTTCAGCAGGCCCCAATTGCCGACATCGCTCGTCTCCATCAGCGCGATGAGCCGCGCCGCCTCGGAGAGATCGGCCGCCGTCATCTGCGGGATGGCGAGCGCCAGAAGATGCGGCTCGAGCTGAAGCCTTATCTCGAACATCTCGCCCACTTCCGCCGCCGAGATCGGCGCCACCTCGGCCCCCTTCTGCGAGATCAGGATGACGAGGCCCTCGGCCTCGAGCTGGCGCAGCGCCTCGCGCACCGGACTGCGGCTGACGCCGAGCTCCTGGGCGATCTGCTCCTGCTGCAACTTCATGCCGGCGCGGTACTCGCCCATGATGATGCGGCGGCGCAGCTCCTCGACGATCTGCGTGGCGATGGTGCTCTTGCTGATGGCCAGCATGCTCATGATGAATCCGGGTCCGCCGTCGAATGCCTTCCGTTTCTATGCGCAGCCGCCGCGATGCGCAATGACTATCGCGGCGAGGCGATCCCCTTGAAAATCTCGGCGCCCATTGCGGTGTCCAGACCGGTCTCCAGCCGGCCGCGCGCCGACGCGGCGCCCTTAAGGCTGCCCATGCCCGGAGAGACCATCATGCCTGATCACAGGAAAGAGCGCGCGCTCGATGCCGCGCAGACCGACCGGTTCATCGCCCAAGGCTTCATCCACATCGATTACGCGCAAGAGCCGTTCCGGCGCGGCGCCGCGCCGATACGGAGATCCCGCACCGGGCTTTCGACCAGCGCGTCGGCCAGGGCCGCTGGCTTCTCCTGCCAAAAGGTGAATTTTCGTTCGCCGGTGTTTCCCGGGTGGGACGCGCGATCACGCAAGCCTTGGCCTGAAAACGTTCAGGCGCCCGACGGGGAATCGGGCGCCTGATTTCTGCATCAGGCGGTTGGAACCTGATGATCGGAAGCCGAAGAACCGGCGGTGCTGGTTTCTCCGGCGAGGCAGGGCAAAGCTAACACCAGATTTTTTCCCAAAGATGTCCCGAATGTTGCAGAAGATTTCAGCCGACGGAGCAATCTTTCGCCTCATTCATCCGCTCACCTGAGGACCACGGCGCCGAAATCGACCACCGCGCGCAGCCCCGGCCGGTTGTCCTCGAGCCGCACTTCGATGTCGTGCAGCTGCGCCACGGCGGAGACGAGCGACAGGCCGAGCCCCTGTCCGGAGGTCGTGCGGCTGCGGTCGAGCCGCTAGAACTGCTCGAAGACCCGTTCGCGCTCGTCCTCGGGAATGCCGGGCCCGTCATCGGCCACCACCGCCGTCAAGCGCTCACCGTCGCCCAGCTCCAGCCTGATGGTGGCGCCGGCCGGCGTATGCTTGATGGCATTCTCCAACAGGTTTGCCAGCATCTGGGTCAGGAGCTCCTCGTCGCCCTTGAAGACGACCCCTGGCGCCACCGCGCTGCCGAGCACCTTGCCCTCATCCTCGGCGACGGGACGATAGGAATCCGCCAGCTTCTCCGCGACGGCGGACAAATGGACCGGCCTGAAGGCCGTCTTGCGGCTGCCGGACTCGATCTGCGCGATGCGGAGCAAAGCCGAGAAGGTGGCGAGAATGGAATCGATCTCGCCGATCGCCTCGCCGATCACGGCGCGATAGTCGTCGGCGGAGCGGTCGGACAGAACACTTTCCTCCAGATGCTGGCGCAAACGCGCCATCGGCGTGCGCAAATCATGCGCGATATTGGTCGAAACCTGCTTCAGGAGCTCGAGCAGGGCCTGATTGCTGTCGAGCATCTGGTTCAGATTGGCCGCGAGCTTGTCGATCTCATCGGAGGTGTCGTAAACCGGGATGCGCTCCTTGAGCTGGCCGCGCATGATCGCCCTGCTGGTGGCATTGATGCGGTCGATGCTTCTGAGAAAACGCTGACTGACGACGATGCCGGCGAGGATGGACAACGCCAAAGCCAGGATCGAAGCCCACGCGAAGGCCTCGTTGATCGCCCGCTGGGTGGCGATCGCGCCATAGCCGTCATCGCCCACCAGCAGGAAGGAGCCGTCCGGCAGATGCCGGCCATAGGCGATCATCTCATGGTCGCCGCGCGCCGAGGTCTGCCCGGCGGCGACTCCGTCGAGCGGTTCGGTGCGCCAGCCCTCGAACGCCTTGATGGCATCGATATTGCCGGCAAGCTTTCGCCCGGCGCCATCGCCGTAATAGTAAAGAAAGGCCCATTCGCCCTTGACGTTGGAGCGCGCATTCAGCTCCTTCAGGAGTTCGGCGGGGCCCGAGTCATTGTACTCATTCACCAGATCGGTGAACTCGACCTCGACGCCGGCGCGGATCTGGCGATCGAGCGCCTGGCCAGCTATCCAGCCGGTCACCAGATAGAGAATGAGGAAGGCCAGAGCGGTGACCACCGCGTAAGCGGCGGCCAGACGGAAACTCGCGGTACGCAGCAGCCTAAGCATCCGCCCGCAGGCAATAGCCGACGCCGCGCAAGGTGCGGATCAAGGACGTGCCGAAATCGCGATCCACCTTGGCGCGCAGGCGGCTCATATGCGTCTCGACCACGCTGGTCTGCGGGTCGAAATGAAAGCCCCATACCTTCTCGAGCAGCATCGTGCGGGTGACGACGCGGCCATCGCTGCGCAGCAGAAACTCCAGGATCTTGAACTCCAAAGGCTGCAGCTCGATCCTGCGGCCGGCCCGATAGACTTCACGCGTCAACAGCCGCATCTCCAGATCGCAGAAGGCCAGAACCGTCTTTTCGGGAGCGATCGGAGGGCGGCGCAATATAGCCGCGAGCCGGGCCAGGAATTCGGCGAAAGCGAAAGGCTTGACGAGATAGTCGTCGCCGCCCGCTTCGAGACCCGCCACGCGGTCGTCGATGCCGTCCATGGTGGTGAGGAACATCACCGGCGGATGCGGACCCGCCGCATGCAACGTCTTGACGATGCTGAGCCCATCCATGCCGGGCAGCATGCGGTCGATCACCAGAGCGTCATATTTCCGGCTCGCGGCGAGCAGCAGCCCGTCGCGGCCATTGCCGGCATGCTCGCTTTCATAACCATGCTCGCGCAGGCCGCGGCGGATGAAATCCGCCGTATGCTGATCATCTTCGATGATGAGAAGCTTCATGCCGCACCATCACGCTTGAACGCCCCGGATGCGCGTCGGACTATACAGGCGGGACGGAAATCCGCCCTACATACAATTTCGTAAGGATCGGTCCTTGTTTCCGCCCGACGGCGGGCGCCTCTTGCGGTCTGTTACCGCCCGCGAACAGGAGTCCATCATGAAACTCGTCGCCCTCATGCTCGCCACGCTGTGCCCGACCACGCTGCCGCAATTGCGGATGATGACCGAAGCGGCGCTCAACGACCTGCGGCTCGCCAGGGTCGCGGCGGTGACGGTCGGCGAGATCGCAGCCGACTGCCTGAGCCTCAATCTCGGCTCAGGCCTCCTCGCCACAGCCTGGGCTCTGGGCGCGCTTCTCGCGGCGGCGCTGTTCCTTCAGCTCACACAAGGCCGCCAGGCGCCGCGGGCGCATCGCATGGCCGCGGCTTGCGCGAGCGTCGCCGCGGCCCTCCTCTCGCCGGCCTTCTGGTCAACTGATCGGAGCTGATTTCAGCGGATCTTGTCCAGAGCATCGGTTTCCGCCTGGCCCTCGATCGCCGGCCCGGCGCCCAGCGCATTCAGGAAGGCATCGACCGTTTCTGCCGACGAGGCGGGCTTGTAGCTGTCGGCGCTGCCGCCGCCGATGCGCAACGCCAGATCGATGCTCCACGCGCCGGCATTGCGGCAGGCCACGGCCATGTGCTCGCCGTTCCGCGGCTCGGCAATCGTGAATTCACGGCACAGCGCCTGGTCGTCGCGATAGAAGGAGCTGATCACGGTGACCTCCTCCCCCGCCTTCAGACGCATCTTCCCGCCCGACGGAAGCTTCGAGAGAATACCCGCCAGCTCGGGATCGGCGATGCCGGCGACCTGGTAATAGCCGGAAGCCGGTGCGCCGCCCGACGCCAGCCAATAGCCGAGTACACCCGTGGCCAGCGCCAGGATGGAGGCGGCCATCGGCATGGTCCACTTGCCAAAGGGAAAGGCCGGGGCGGACTTGCGCGGACGCAAGGCGGTAACGGCGCCTGGAGCCGGCGTCGCCCTGCGGATCATCTCTTCGACGGAACCCATCAGCTTCTCCGGGACCGGTCCGTTCGCCTGCGCCCTGACGCTTTCGGCCGTGAGCGCGCTTGTACGCGCGAATGAGGCGACCCGCCGGGCGAGATCGGGCCGACCGGGCAAGGCGGCGGCAAGCCCGGCCGCCCGGTCCGGCGCCAGCTCGCCATCGGCATAGGCCATCAATTCCTCGTCGCTGAAGTCGTCAGTCATCTATCTCAACCTTGTCCTGGCCCGATGAACGGCCCTCGACGTCGTTTATTCCAGTCGCAACGGCAATATTCGTCCGGGCGCGGGCCAGCCGGCTCATCACCGTGCCGATGGGGATGCCCAGCAGCTCCGCCGTTTCGCGATAGGAAAGCTCCTCGACGCAAACAAGAAGCAGAACCTCGCGCTGCTCCTGGGGCAATTTTCCGATCGCTTCCCAGACATCGGCGAGCAGCAGCCGATGATCCGGCGTCGTGCCGGCGTCTCCCGCGAGCTTGCCTTCATAGAGCTCGATATCGTCCCTGGGGCCAGCCGTGCGGTCGCGGCGCAACTGGTCGATCCACAGATTGCGCAAGATGCGGAACATCCAGGCGTCGAACCTGGTGCCCGGCTCGAAGGAAGCCGCATTGGCGATGGCCCGCTCGCAGGCCAGTTGCACCAGGTCGTCGGCCGTGTCGGGCGCGCGACAGAGCGAGATCGCGAAACGGCGCAGATTCGGCAGAAATGCGATGAGCCGGTCGCCGAAATCGTCAGAAAGTCCCGCCATGCAATGCCTGGAAATTATTTCCCGTCAGTTTGGAATAGTTGCTCTCAGGACCCGTTATCACCAGCGCACATCCCGGCGAAGCGGAATCGTTCGCCGTGAAGCGCGCCAGATTATCAACTGGACAAATCCTTAGCGCCAAAGTCTTCAATTTTGACGGGATATGCCCTAAATCCCGCGGCTGACCGGATCGCATGCCCTTGCCGCGAAGGCAAGCCCGGGGCCATCGAGGGGGGAACGAGTGGAGAATGCGATGAACGAGTCATCCAGGCAGATCAAAAGATTGTGTGCAGTCCTATGCGGGCTGGCGATTTTCGCTTTCAGCCCCTCCTTGCTGGGCAGTGCCGACAATGGTTTCGGCTTCGTCAAGCCCGCTTTCGCGGATGACGATGGCGACGATGGCGGCGACGACGGCAGCGATGACGGCGGCGACGACGGCAGTGATGATGGCGATGACGGTCGTGACGACGACGATGATGAAGTCGACGATGGCGACCGGCCGAGCCTCAATCGGTCACGGACGAAGACCAACTTCAACAACCGCACCAGCCGCAACCGCCCTTCGCCGGTCGAGCGGCGCCGGATCGTGGCGCCGGCACCGATTCGTTTCGCGCGTGCCGAGCTGGTCGGGCGCGATCTCACGCCTGCGGCTCTCGCGCGATTGACCCGACAGGGCTATGCGGTGATCGAGCAGGCCACGCTCAGCGACGGGCGGAGGGTCCATCGCCTGCGCATCCCCCGGCGCGTGACGCTGGCCCAAGCGCGGGCCCGCGTCCAGGCGGAGGCGCCACAGGCCGTCATCGATCTCAATCACTACTACCGGCCCACGCTCGGTCCGTCCTGCCGCGCGGCTGAGTGCCTGGCGCGCCGGATGATCGGCTGGACCCCGGTGAGCGACGGCGCGCAATCCTGCAGCAGCAGCGGCATCCGCATCGGCATGATCGATACCGCCATCAATGCGAGGCACGATGCGCTGACGGACAGCCGGATCGAGGTGAAGCGGCTCGCGGCCTCGGCGCTGCCGAATTCCGGCCGGCAGCACGGCACCGCCATCGCCGCTTTGCTCGTCGGCGATCCCGACGGCCGCTCCCCCGGCCTTCTGCCGGGCGCCGAGCTGATCGCCGTCGACACCTTCCACCAGCGGTCGGGCCAGGGCGACGTTTCCGATGTCTACAGCCTCGTCAGGGCGCTCGACTATCTCGAAAGCCGACAGGTGACGATCATCAATATGAGCCTCGCCGGACCCGCCAACGACGTGCTGGAAAGAGCGGTCAAGCGCCTCTCGGAGAAGGGAATCGTGCTGGTGGCGGCGGCCGGCAATGACGGTCCCCGGGCGAAGCCCGTCTATCCCGCCGCCTATCCCGAGGTCGTCGCCGTCACCGCCGTCGACCGGCAGAAGCGCGCCTATCGCCGCGCCGTGCGCGGGCCGCATATCGATCTCTCCGCACCCGGCGTCGATGTCTGGATCGCCGCCTCAGTCCAGGGCACGCGGCCGCGCACCGGCACGTCCTTCGCCGCTCCCTTCGTCACCGCGGCCATCGCGCTCGCCCGCCAGAGCGCGCCGCAAGCGCGCATGGAAGATATCCTCTCGCGGCTGACGACAGCGGCAGAGGACCTGGGCGCGCCGGGCCGCGACGATGTCTTCGGCTGGGGTCTGCTCAATCCCAAGGGACTGTGCGGCTGAGTTCAGCGGTTGCGCAGGAAATCGCGGAATGCGTCCAGGGTCTCGAGGCTGACATGATGCTCGATGCCCTCGGCGTCGACACGCGCGATCTCCGGGCTGATGCCCAGAGCGCAGAGGAAATTCTCGACGATCTGGTGGCGCTCGCGGCTCTTCTCGGCCAGGCTGGCGCCCGCCTCGGTCAGGAACACCCCGCGATAAGGCCGCTGCTGGATCAGCCCTTCGGCGGCGAGCCGTTTCAGCATTTTGGCCACCGTGGGCTGCGCCACACCCAGGCGTTGTGCGATATCGACCTGGCGCGCCTCGCCCCGATCGGTAATAAGGTCGGCGATGAGCTCGACATAATCCTCGACGAGCTCGGTGCGCCGGTTGTGGCGCGTCTGACGGAAGCTCTCCACATGCGTGTCGGCGTCGACCAGGGTGCTTTCGGGGATCGGGGTCTTCTTCATATTCATCATCGGTAATCAATAGTCTCAGCTATTAAAGATCATAGCCGCGGCTATAGGATATTCTATGCCTTTGTGCAAAATATAGCCATTGCTATGATAGCGCCCTTATGCTCTTATTGTTTGTAGGGGCTAAGAAGGGAGCGATCACATGTCGGGCTGGCTGCCATTCGATCTCAAAAGACGCGGTTTCATCGGCGCCGGCCTGGCCGCCGCGAGCGCTGCAGCTTTCGGCGCCAAAGGAGCACTCGGACAAGGCGAGCAGACGTCCGGACATCAGGGCCATCAAGCGCCGGCAGGCGGCGCGCCGACCTACGACAATGCCAGCCACATGAATGCCCATGGCGAGATGATCACCGTCGGCGACGTCGATCCGGCGCGCAACGGCTTCGATCCCACCGCGATGCTGACCGATTGGGAGACGGGCGAGATATCCACCCTTCCCGACGGGCGCCGGCTGCGCACCTTCCAGGTGACCGCCGAGGACAAGGAGATCGAGATCGCGCCCGGCGTGATGTTCCCGGCCTGGACCTTCAATGGCCGCGTGCCCGGCCCGGCACTGCGCGCGACGGAAGGCGACCGCGTGCGCGTCGTGTTCAAGAATTTCGGCTCGCATCCGCATTCGATGCATTTCCACGGCTTCCATGCGGCGCGCATGGACGGCATTCCGGGCGCCGGCCTCGTGCTGCCGGGCGGCGAGTTCGTCTATGAATTCGATGCGCGGCCTTATGGCTGCCATCTCTATCACTGTCACGCGCTGCCGCTGGCGCGCCACATCCACAAGGGCATGTACGGGCTGTTCGTCATCGATCCCGATCCGGCGCGCCATCCCGAGATGGCGGCGATCGCGAGCTCACGCCTGCTGGGTACGCCGGAGAATGCCCGATGGCAGGAAATGGCGATGGTGATGAACGCCTTCGACACGAATTTCGACGGCGAGAACGAGTTCTATGCCTGCAACACCGTCGCCCATTGTTATGCCAAGCAGCCGATCAAGGTGGCGCGCAGCCGGCCGGTGCGCATCTATCTGGTCAATGTCACCGAATTCGATCCCATCAATTCCTTCCATCTGCATGGCAATTTCTTCGACTATTACGACCAGGGCACGACATTGACGCCGACGCTCAAGACCGTCGACGTGATCATGCAGTGCCAGGCGCAGCGCGGCATTCTCGAATTCACCTTCGCCGAGCAGGCCGATCACGAGCCCGGCCTCTACATGTTCCACGCGCATCAATCGGAATTCACCGAGCTCGGCTGGATGGGCATGTTCGATGTCGTGGAGGCGCTGTCATGAGCCTCGAACAGACCTCCACCCTTCCCGCCGCGCGGCCATGGCAGAAGCTCCTCTGGGTGCTGGCGCCGCTCGCCGTGCTCGGCCTGGCGCTGTGGTGGCTCATCGCCGGCAATCTTCTCGGCAGCTTCAACAATGGCGCGCCGCCGGTCGAGAATCTGACCGTCGAGCGCACCATCCTCGACCAGAACGGGCTTCGCCTCCTGGTCCGGGCCGGCGGCTCGGAGGCGATGCGGATCGCCCAGGTCCAGGTCGACGCGGCCTATTGGCGCTTCACCCAGGACCCGCCGGGCGAGATCGCGCGCGGCAGCGCCGCCTGGATCGCCATTCCTTTTCCCTGGGTGCTCGGCGAGGCCCATAAGGTGACCTTCGTCACCAATACGGGCGCCACTTTCGAGCACGACATCCCGGTCGCGGTCGAAACCCCGCAAGGCTCATCGCTCGATTTCGCCGCCCAGGCGATGCTCGGCGCCTTTGTCGGCATCGTGCCGGTGGTGATCGGCCTCATGTTCTATCCGGCTTTGCGCGGCGCCGGTCCACGGGTCATGAATTTTCTGCTCGCTCTGACGGTGGGACTTCTCGCCTTTCTGTTCATCGACACGATGGAGGACGCGTTCGAATTCGCCGGCCGTTCGGCGACGCTCTTCCAGGGCCCGATGATGGTCCTGCTCGCGGCGGCGGCAAGCTTCATCCTGCTGCTCGGCATTTCGCGCCGGCAGGGCCGGCCGAGCGGCCTGGCGCTCGCCACCTTCATCGCCATCGGCATCGGCCTGCATAATCTCGGCGAAGGCCTCGCCATCGGCGCCGCCTTCGCGGCAGGTGCGGCCGGTCTCGGCACATTCCTGGTGATGGGCTTCACGCTCCACAACATCACTGAGGGCATCGGCATCGCGGCTCCTTTGCTCAAGCTCAAGCCGTCGCTGGGGCGCTTCGCCGGCCTCGCCCTGATCGCCGGCGGCCCCGCGGTCGTCGGCATGTGGATGGGCAGTCTCGCTTATGCGCCACATTGGTCGGCGCTGGCGCTGGCGATCGGCGCCGGCGCCATCCTGCAGGTCATCATCGAGGTCTCGGCCTTCCTCGCCCGCTCCGCGGACAATCCGGGCAAGGCCCTGATGACGCCCGCTACATTGGGCGGCGCCGCGGCGGGCCTCGCCCTCATGTATGGGACGGCGATGCTGATCAAGATCTGAGCGCCAGCCTGCGGCCGTCTCAGGCGTAGTAGTGGACTTCGAGCAGCAGGCAGCCGCCTTGCGAACGGAACGGCCCATGGGCGACGCCCGGCGGGCGGCATGCATAGGTGTTGGCGGCGAACACTTCGGTCACTGCTTCGCCGACGATCAGGTCGCCGGCTATCAAAAACACTTCTTCCCAATATTCATGCATGAAGGGCGTGGTCGTGAAAGCGCCGGGCCGAAAGCGCAGAAGCCTGGTGCGATGACCGGCCTTCGCCCGTTCATCGAGCCTGCCTGAGAGAATCTTCTGCTCGATCCCCGGCGGATAGCCCTCGGGACTGCGCCAGCCGCCCGCCATGTCGAGCGCATGGAATTCCCTGTGCTCCTTATCGATCAGCATGGCCGCGCCTCATGCCGCCAGCGGCGAAACACCGCCGATCTCGTCGGTCAGGGAATAGCCGTCCAGCATGCGATCGACGAAACCGGTGCAGCGATCCCAGTCGAAGGTGCGGAAACTGTGGCCCCTGGTCACGAAACCGGCGCCGGCATAGAACATTTCATATTGCGTATGGCGGGACGCGAATTCCGATCCGACCGCGTCCCAGGCGAGCTTGAGGAACTTGACCCGGCCCTCCGAGGAACAGACAGGTGACTGCTGCGTCCGGCCGATGAGGTCGCGCAGCTCGGCATTGGCGAAGTCGCGGACGGAGGACGGCAACATGATCAGGCCGCCGCCGGCCAGCCCGCGCAAGGCCGTGATCACCTGGCCATAGAGCTCCTGGGTCAGCACCTGCGCCGCATAGAGCGTGTGGCCGTCCGGGATGAAATACTCGCGCTGCATCCTGCCCTTCACTTCCATGGCATGGACGAGCGCATCGACCATCGTGTTCTGCGCCGCCAGGGCGCCCAGTGTTTCATGCACCTGCGGAAAGCCGATGACGCCGTTGGTCTCGGCGATCCTGCGCGCAATGCCGACCAGGAAGCGCATCTTCACCATCAGGCGGATCTGGGACTGGTAGTTCTGATAGACATGCGCCGGCGTCGCGTGGAACTGCTTCTGGCACATCGCGACATCCTGATTGATGAAGACTCGCGGCCACTCCACCTTCACATCGTCGAAATAGAGGACGGCGTCGTTCTCGTCGAAGCGGCTGGCGAGCGGATTGTCGAAGACGCTCGGCGCGCCCGCCTCGTAGGATTTGCGCGACAGGATCTTCAGGCCCCGGGCATTCATCGGCACGGCGAAGGAGACGGCATAGCGCTCCTCGCCGGCGCGCAGCGGCTGGATGCAGGTCACCAGCACCTCGTTCGCCATGATGCCGCCGGTGGCCAGCATCTTGGCGCCGCGAATGGTGAGGCCGGTGGCGTCCTGATCGACGACGCCGGCGGTGAGGAAGGGATCCTGCTGCTCGCCCGCCGGCCGCGACCGGTCGGCCTGCGGATTGATGATGACATAGGTCAGATAGAGATCGTTGTCGCGGGCGAAGCGGTAATAGTCGGCGAGCGCGCCGGCGCGCGCCGCATCGTAGCCGCGGAACACATCGATCCCCATATACATGCCGGCCAGGCAGGAGGCGACATGATCGGGCGCGCGGCCGAGAAACCCGCCATGCAGCTCGGCCCAGGCCTCCAGGGCGCGGCGGCGCTCGACAAGGTCCTGATAGCTGCGCGGAAGCTGCCAGATGCGGCTGGCGCGATCCTCCTCCGCTTCAGGCATCGCGAAGGTCATCAGCTCCAAGTTTTCCGGGCGCGACTGGAAATCATAAAGCGCCGCCATGGTGCCGATCGAGCGCCGGAAGGCCGGACATTCGGTGACGTCGCCGGCAAGCGCGCCGTCGATATAGACCTGCCGGCCGTCCTTCAGCGCGGCGATATGCTGGGAGCCTGTCTTGATCATGGTACCCTCCAGACTTCAGTAGTGGATATCGAGCGGCCACAGAGGCGCGGCGAGCTCAGTCGGCTGCAGCGCGGCATAGCGGCCCTTGCCGAAAACAAGCGGCTGGCGGTCGCCATGAGCGCGGAAGCGTTTCACCTCGGCGATGAAGAGCATATGGTCGCCGCCATCATGGCGGGCATGGGCGGCACATTCGAAAGCCGCGATCACGCCCGGCAGGAGCGGCACGCCCATATATCCGTCGCTGTAGCCCGTCGCCTCCCATTTATTGGCGAGGGAGTGGGCAAATCGGTTGGAGAGCTCTTTCTGGTTCTCGGCCAGGACATTGACGTCGCAGGCCTCCGCCCTCTCCCACAATGGCAGGCTCGCGGCCTTCCGGTCGATGCTGAAGAGGATGAGGGGCGGGGCCAGCGACAGGGAATTGAACGAGCTGATCGTCATGCCGAGGGGCCGGCCGTCGACCTTCGTGGTCACGATGCAGACACCGGTTGGAAACTGCCCCAGCGCGTGCCGGAACGCCCTCGTGTCGAAGGCCGTTTCCACCGCGGCGGTCATGATGGCGGCCGCCCCAAGCCCGGGATCGCCGGCAGCCGCAAGGCGGCAAGCGTCGTCGCCAGATGCCGGGCCACTGCCGCGACGGCGCGCCCGCCATTACGCGAGCGCAGCGCCGCGACGATCGCGCCATGCTCGGCCAGGACCTCGTCGATGCGCCGTCCCGACGTGGTCAGCGCATAGACGCCCATGCGCAGCTGGCGATCCCTGAGGCTCTCGTAAAAGCCTGCGAGCACCGGATTGCCGGCAGCCTCGACGATGACGCGATGAAACTCGCGATCGCTCTCGATGAAAGCGACAGGATCATCCTTCTGAGCCGTCTGCCGCTCGATCAGCTCATCGAGCTGCGCGGCCAGCGCCGCCCCCAGATCGGCCGCGCGGCGCGCGCACCACTCCTCGACCAATCCGCGCGCCTGCATCACCGCGTCGATATCTGCCTCGGTCACCGGGGGCACATAGGCGCCTTTCTTGGGCACGATCTGCAGCAAACCGTCAGCCTCCAACCGCAGCAAGGCCTCGCGTACCGGCGTGCGCGACGTGCCGGTTGCCTGCGAGACCTCCGCCTCCGTGAGGAAAACCCCGCCCTTCCGGGGCAGAGACGCGATGTGCTGCTTCAGCCATCGGAAAACGACATCCTGGGCAGCCTCGGTTCTGCGGCCAGTCGACGGAAAGCTCCGGGAGCGTTCAATCCTTGTCATAGACAAGATGTATATATCTTGTATGCAAATTTGGCAAGAAGATTCCTCTAGGTTATATTTTGACTTCGGCCCGCCACTCACGCGCCGAAACGACAGCCGGCTTCGAGGCCCTTCGGCCTCATGCCGCTAGCGGGAGCCACAAAGTAAGCCCGCCTTCACCGGTCCGGGGATCGAATTGCGGATTGTGACGCTCGATGATGGGCGCGTCGGCGAGCCGCAAGCCTTGCGCGGAGAGCCCTTCATTCCAGATGGCCGCATAAGTTTCATACATCCGGGACACATGGCCGCGATGCTCGAATACCGCATATCTCTGCGCTGGGGTTTCGACCTTGCGCAGCCCGTCCGGAATCTCGCCGAACCGGGAGACTTCGGCCGCGCAGACATAGTCGAACTCGCCATTATCGTCGGGTGCCTCGGTGATGCCGATCGGAATGCCATCGAGCTTGTCCGGAATGGCATCGTAAAATTCCATAAAATGCTGCCATTGGGACGGAATCCCGATGGTGGTGGAGAAGGAGAAAATCCGGGCAAGGCCGACCGCGCGGATCCGCCCTTCATCGGCAATGCGCGGCGCGGCGACGGAGCCTTGGGCGCGCGCCTTCAACTCCAGTGGCGGGACGACATCGAGACCGGCGAGGCTGCCGCCGTCGCGCACGCTCTCGGGCGTTCTGCCGAACCGCTCGCGAAAAGCCCGGGTAAAGGCCTCATGCGACCCGTAGCCGGCATCGAGCGCCACCGCCAATATGTCCGGCGCGCCGCCCGCCAGCGCGCGGGCCGCCTCGCTCAGGCGCCGGGCGCGCAGATATTTCATCACCGAATGGCCGGTCGCCATGCCGAAGGCATTGGCGAGATGCGAGCGCGACACGCCACAGGCTTCGGCGAGCGAGTTCAGCGTGATGGGCTGATCGAGATTGCGCTCGATGATCCAGAGCGCATTGTCGGCGAGCGGCATGGCATATCCTCCACGCCGCCCCGTTTATCAGGAGGCCTGACCCGTCGCTTGATCGTTCGTCCAGTCAGGCCCGGGTTCCGGTGTCATCAATAAACGACGACGCTGCGGATCGACTTGCCCTCATGCATCAGGTCGAAGGCCTCGTTGATCCGCTCGAGCGGCAGCGTGTGGGTGATCATCGGATCGATCTCGATCTTGCCGTTCATGTACCAGTCGACGATCTTCGGCACATCGGTGCGGCCGCGGGCGCCGCCGAAGGCGGTGCCGCGCCAGACGCGTCCAGTGACGAGCTGGAACGGCCGCGTCGCGATCTCCTGGCCGGCGCCGGCGACGCCGATGATGATCGACTCCCCCCAGCCCTTGTGGCAGGCCTCGAGGGCGATGCGCATCACCTTCACATTGCCGATGCATTCGAACGTATAGTCGGCGCCGCCGCCGGTGAGCTCGACCAGATGGGCGACGAGATCGCCCTGGACCTCGCCCGGATTGACGAAATGCGTCATGCCGAAGCGCTCGCCCCACGCTTTGCGGTCATTATTGAGATCGACGCCGACGATCATATTGGCGCCGGCGAGGCGCAGGCCCTGGATGACATTGAGGCCGATGCCGCCGAGGCCGAAGACGATGCAGTTCGAGCCCTCCTCCACCTTGGCGGTGTTGATCACCGCACCGATGCCGGTGGTGACGCCGCAGCCGATATAGCAGATCTTGTCGAAGGGCGCGTCGCTCCTGACCTTGGCCAGCGCGATCTCGGGCAGCACCGTGTAGTTCGAAAAGGTCGAGCAGCCCATATAGTGATGCACCATCTTGCCCTTATAGGAGAAGCGGCTGGTGCCGTCCGGCATCAGACCCCGCCCTTGAGTGACACGGATCTTCTGGCAGAGATTGGTCTTGGGGTTGAGGCAGTAGTCGCATTCGCGGCATTCGGGCGTATAGAGCGGGATGACGTGGTCGCCCTTCTTCAGAGACTTGACGCCGGGCCCCACATCGACGACGACGCCGGCGCCCTCATGGCCCATGATCGCAGGGAAGAGGCCTTCCGGATCGGCGCCGGAGATCGTGAACTCGTCGGTATGGCAGATGCCGGTTGCCTTGATCTCGACCAGCACCTCGCCTTCGCGCGGTCCGTCAAGGTCGACCTCGACGATCTCAAGCGGTTTGCCCTTTTCGAAAGCAACGGCGGCGCGGGTCTTCATGTCCACGATTCTCCTCTATCTGTCTGGCGTCCGATCTAGCCCGGCCGGCGGCCCAAGGCCAGTGCCGATCCGTCTCAGGCCCTGAGCACGCCTTTGGCCTTGGCAATATGGGTGGCGATGAAGTCCATGAGCGGCGGCGACAGGCAGTCATAGGGCTCGAGCCCAAGGGTGCGCAAACGCGCGCGGATCTTCTTCATCTCATCGGGATGGGTGCCGGATTCGATGATGGAGGAAACGAAGGCCGCGAATTTGGGCGGCGACCAGCCCTTCTCGGCGGACAACTCGGTGTGGATGAAATCGAGGCCGTAGAAAGGATGCTTGGTGTTCTCGACGCGGCCATACATATGGACGCCGCAGCCGGTGCAGGCATGGCGCTGGATCGCGGCGCTGGCATCCACGACCTTGAGCTTCTGGCTGTTGGCGGTGACGCTCAGGCTGTCGCGCGGAACGACGGCGACGACGGAGAAAGTGGCGCCCTCGGGCTTCCAGCATTTGGTGCAGCCGCAGGCATGGTTATGGGCGCTCTGGCTGGTGATCTTCACGGTCACCGGATCCTTCGCGCATTTGCAGCTGAGCGTGCCGCCCGAAAATTTGCGCCCAGCCGGCTTGATGCCCTTGTCGACCGATGGATGGATGGCAACTGGCATTGAACTCCTCCCTGGTTGATGATCTTCAATAAAGGAGGGAGGCCGGATGGACCTCCCCTTCATCATGCACTTTTCGGAATTCGTGGCCTGCGACGTTACTGCGCAAAAGGGCGCGCAGCAAGCCGCGTCAATGCATGGCGCCGTGACAATCGGGCGGCACCATGTGGATCAACTTCGTCGATGCCGGCTCGAGCATGACACCGTTCGGCGCCTTCAAGCAGTCGGGCATCGCGAGGCGAGAACGGCGCCGCATCAGAACCGCTTCAGCATGGCCGCGTTCAGAGCTTCGCCGTTCTCGCCATTCGACATCACCACCTTGCCGCCACGCTTTCGCGGATTGGCGACATAGATCGCGCGGAAGCCCCAGTTGACGCCGCTGTGATTGATCATGCCGGCATTGTCGATGAAGACGCCGAGGCCGATGCTGCCCATCCACGCCGATCCGCCGATCAGAAAGCCGCGCCGGCTCGCCCGGCCCCATCTCTGCCATGCCATATTCCCGCCTGTCCCTCATAAATGCTTCAACAGCTCGTTATAGACCATGTCGCCGCGCTGGCCGTTGCACATGACGATCTTGCCGCGCCGGGTCCTGGGATCGACGAAATAGACCGCGCGAAATCCCCAATTGGCGCCGTCGTGATGGACCCAGCCCGCGGGGTTGATGAAGACGCCGAGGCCCGCCCCTTCTCCCACCGGCGTCATCATTTCGCGCGCCAGCGCCTCCGGCAGAATGGCTCCTTCCTTACCCTCGGCGGAATCGAGCATCGCCATCAGCATGCGGGCAAGATCGCCCGGCGTCGTCCACAGGCCGGCCGCCGCCATCTCGGGATAGATGAAATAGTCCATGCGGATGACGTCGCCGTCGATCGTATGGCCGGAGGCGAGCTTGCCCTTGATCGATTGCAGGGGCTGGCGCATCGAGGAGTTCAACATCCCGAGCGGTTCAAGAACGCGCCGTGCCACGATCTCCTCATAAGGCGCGGCCTCGATCTCCGAGACGAGCTTCTGAAGAACGACGACACCGCCACCCGAATAACGGTACCGTCCCAAAGGCGCGGTCACCTCGATTCGTTGCGTGTTCGCGGGTTTGACGCCGTCGAGGATCTCATCCAGCCATGGAATGACGTCGTCTCTCTGATAGCCCGGAAAGCCGGCAATGGTGGTCCCCCCGGTGTGGGAGAGCAGCATCCTGATGGTGACGCTCTCCGAGTCCTTGCCGCTCAATCGCCAGCCCGACAGGCGCCTGTTCACGGGATCGTCGAGGCCAAGCTTGCCGTCGCGCACCAGGCTCAGCACACAAAGCGCATTGACGGTCTTGCTGAGCGAAGCGGCCTGGAAGCGCGTCTCCGGCGTCACCTTGCTGCTGCCGATCTGCCGCTCCCCGTAGGCTGACTGCCGAATGAGACCGTCCCGATCGAAGGTTGCAAAACTCACCGCGGGAACATTGTACGTCCGCAGCAGCGCGCCGATCCTGGCGCGTGAAAGCGGCTTGGCGGCCCAGGAAGGTCCCGCGATATTGCCCAACAATGCCGCGGCACCGATCAGGACGCCCCGCCGGCTCACCCTGCGCGATCGCTGCGCCAACACTCTTGTTAACCCGCCCCAGAAGCACGCCCCCTTTCAAGGGAGCGCCTTTGCGCTCGCTTGGCAAGGGAGAATTTTGGCGGTGTGTCGGCTCAAGGTTTGGCGGCGGTCGCCGGCGGCCTGGCGGGAATGGACTTCGGCACCCGCTTCAACGTGATCTTGCCGGCCGGATCCACGGGATCGCCTTTCGGGTCGGACAGCGTGACATAGACATGGTTCGGCACCTCGGGCGGGTAGGCCGGATGCAGGTCCTGCGCATGGCCGATGATCGTCTCGCCCGCCTTCACCGCATAGCGGGTGTTGGATTTGAGCGCCTGCTCGATATCGGGCGTCAGGCGGATGAATGAAACCGTGGCGCGATAGCCCTTCTCGTCGCGCAGAATGAGCCCGGCGAAATTGTTGCGCGGGTCCTCTTCCTTCTCCACCCAGCCGGTCAGCGGCGCATAGACCGGCTCGTCGACCTTGGTGAGATATTCGGTGCCGCCGGCGAAGAAGAGCTTGGACTTGTCCAACCGGTCGGTGAGGAACGGGCCGCCGCCGCCCTTCTGGCAGCAGGGACGGATCTCGCCCGATTTGGTCGGCGGCTTCAAGGCCTTCTCCGCCTCCGGATAGGGCGTGCCGAGCTTGGCGTTGGGCGCGAGGAAACGGCGGAAGCCATGCACGTCGCGGTCATCGATCTCGGCTTCGGTCAAGTCTTTGTTCTTCACATAGGCGGCGAAGCCGCTCAGCTGCTTGTCGCGGTCGGTCTGCGCCGGATCGGTTTCATCGCCACGATATTTCTTCGATGGGTTCTTGGGGTCATACGTATAAGGCCCCTGCTTGTCGCGGCCGACCCGGGCATTGACGCGGCAGTCGCGGTCCGAGGTCAGGTTGCAATAGCCACGCTCCAGATCGCGGCCGAGCTTGCGGGCGCCGCGGCCGATCGCTTCTCCGGCATCCTCCACGCCTTCCTTGACCGCCCGTCCGGCCTTCTTGGCGCCGCGTTCGATCGCCTTGCCGGTCTTGCGGGCGCCCGTTCCGATATCGCCCAACAGATCGGCGCGAACAGGCGCGGCCTGCATTCCTGAAAAGACGATGAGGGCGGCACAGCATAGCGCGAGACGGTTCAGGGACATTACGCTTCAACCTTTCGACTGCCGTTCCCGACTCAGAGTCGCATCTCCATTCCGCGATTTCAATGTCGTGGCGGCAGTCCGGTTCCATCCCATCCACATATTGTGGGTTGAATTTGGTAACCGCCTAATGCGTTTTCGGTTTGTTTCCGTAGAGGAACCGCGGCCCACAGGTTACACTTTAATTAGAAGTCAGTTGGTCAGTGGTGAGTATCATGGCAGTTCCCGGCCGTGCCTATTGGAAAGGCTTCCTCAGGCTCTCGCTCGTCTCCATCGGTGTGGCCGTCTATAATGCCGTCGATACGACCTCCGAGATCAAGTTCAATCAGATTCACAAGCCGACCGGCAAACGGATCAACTACACCAAGACGGTGAAGGGACTCGGCCCGATCGACAATGCCGACATCGTCAAGGCCTATGAGGTCGATGAGGATACTTATGTGATGCTCGAGCCGGAGGAGCTCGACGCGATCAAGCTCGAAAGCAAGAAGACGCTCGACCTGCAGCTCTTCGTCGAGGCGCGGGAGATCGACCCGCGCTATTTCGAGCGCCCCTATTACGTCGTGCCGACCGATGAGCATTCGGTCGAAGGCTATCTCGTCATCCGCGATGCGCTCAAGAAGAGCGGCAAGCTCGGCGTCGGCCAGGTGACCATGTCGGGTCGCGAATATCTCGTCGCCGTCGGCCCGCTCGACAAGGGCCTCGGCATGCATGTGATGCGCTACGCCAATGAGATCAGGGCGGCGGGCCAGTATTTCTCCGACCTGCCCGACCAGAAGCTCGATGCGGAAATGGTGACGCTGGCGGGCGAATTGATCGGCCGCAAGGCGACCGAATTCAAGCCCGAAAACTACAAGAACCACTACGCCGTCGCGCTGCAGGAGCTGGTGCGCGAGAAGGCCAAGGGCCGCAAGATCGTCACCACGACCGAAGAGCGGCCGACCGGCACCAATGTCGTCGACCTCATGGATGCGCTCCGGCGCAGCGTGAAGGACGACAAGCCGACGAAGAGCGGCGGCGACAAAGCGGCGGCGAAGAAGAAGGCCAGCGGCGGGCGCCGTTAGATTCCTGAATGCCGGCGAAGCGCTCCGAGGCCAGGACAGCGAATAAATCCTCAGGCCGTCTCGCGAGCTATCGCGCCAAGCGCGATTTCAGCAAGACGCCGGAGCCGCGCGCCAAGATCGGCCCCAAAAACGAATGGCGGTTCGCGGTGCAGCGCCATGAAGCGCGCCGTCTCCATTTCGACCTGCGGCTCGAGCTCGACGGCGTGCTGAAGAGCTGGGCGGTCGCCAAGGGCATCAGCATGGTGCCGGGCGTCAGACGGCTGGCGGTCGAGACCGAGGATCATCCGCTCGATTATCTCACCTGGGAAGGCGTCATCCCCAAGGGCGAATATGGCGGCGGCACGATGATCGTGTGGGATCGCGGCACCTGGCTCGCCGATGGCGATCCCCGCGAAGGCCTGAAGAAGGGCAAGCTCATCTTCGCGCTCAATGGCGAGCGGCTGAAGGGCCATTGGCATTTCGTGCGCATGAAACGAAAAGCCGGCGAGCGCCAGGAGCAATGGCTGCTGTTCAAGGGAGACGATGAGTATTCCCTCGCTGCGGGCGATCTCGAGCCGGCGGCCACCGAGCTCACTTCGGTCATTTCGGGTCTCACCAATGAGGATCTGGCGGAGCGCAAGCAGGTTCGTCCCGATCACAAGGCGCGCGAGAAGATACGGCGCGCCAGCGGCGCGAAAGCTTCCGCCTATAGCAAGCTCAAGGGCGCGCGAAAGAGCATCCTGCCGGTCTTCGTCGATCCGGCTCTGGCGGAAGAGCGTGACGGGCCGCCGCAAGGCAAAGGCTGGCTGCATGAGATCAAGCATGATGGCTATCGCATGCAGGCGAGAATCGACGGCGGCAAAGTGCAGATTCGGACGCGTAAGAATCTCGACTGGACCAAGCGCTTTCCCACCATCGCCAAGGCGCTGGCGCAATTGCCGGTGAGCTCGGCGCTGATCGACGGCGAGATCGTCGCTCAGGAAGACAGCGGCATCTCCACCTTCACCGCGCTGCAGACCGATCTCAAGAGCGGCCGGCGCGACCGTCTCGTCTATTTCATGTTCGACCTCCTCTATTGCGAGGGCGTCAATCTCACGGAGGCGGCGCTCGCCGATCGCAAGGCGGCGCTCGAAGAAGTCATCGGCGCCGCGCCGTCCTCCCTGCCTCTGCGCTACAGCGCCCATATGGACGAAGGCGACAGCCGCACCATCTTCGCCCATGCCTGCCAGATGGGGCTCGAAGGCCTGATCTCGAAGCGCGCCGATGCCCCTTATCGCAGCGGCCGCAGCGAGAGCTGGATCAAGAGCAAATGCGCCCTCGGCCAGGAGTTCGTCATCATCGGCTACGTGCCGTCGACGACGTCGCGCCAGGCGGTCGGCTCGCTCGTCTTGGGCTTCTATGACGGCAAGGAGCTGGTCCATGCCGGACGCGCCGGCACCGGTTTCACCGACGAGACGGCGCTGGCGCTCAGAAGCGGCCTCGCGACGATCGAGACCGAGCAGCCGCAGTTCAAGCGCCCGGTGGACAAGCAGTCGCTGCAGAATGTGCGCTGGGTCGAGCCGAGGCTCGTGGCCGATATCCAGTTCAGGGGCTGGAGCCCGGACAAGCTGCTGCGCCAGGCCGCTTTCAAGGGCCTGCGCGAGGACAAGGCGCCGGAAGAGGTGCGGCTCGAGATTCCGCAGGATCAGACGAACCGGCGGATCAAGACGGCGACGAGCGATGTCAGGCTGACCCATCCCGACCGCATCCTGTGGCCCGAGGACGGCATCACCAAGCAGGGCCTCGCCGAATTCTATACCGACATCGCCGAATGGATCCTGCCGCATGTCACCGGTCGGGTCTTGAGCCTGGTGCGCTGTCCCGGCGGCGTCGGCAAATCCTGCTTCTATGCCAAGCATATCTGGGACGGCGCCGACAAATCGCTGTTTCCTGTCGATGTCGGCGAGGCCGAGCCGATGCTCGCCATTCGCGATCTCGACGGCCTCATCGCGCTGGTGCAGTCCAATGTGCTGGAGATCCATCCCTGGGGGTCGCGTATCGAGACACTGGAGAAGCCTGACCGGATTATCTTCGATCTCGATCCGGGCGAGGACGTCGCCTGGGAAGAAGTCATCGAAGGCGCCTTCGAGGTGCGCGAACGGCTCAAGGCGCTGCGCCTCGAAAGCTTCGTGAAGACCACGGGCGGCAAGGGTCTGCATGTGGTGAGCCCGATCACGCCGTCTGCGGATTGGGACAAGGTGAAGGATTTCACCCGTAAGCTCGCCGAGTCGATGGCGGCGGACGATCCGCGCAAATATCTGGCGGTGATGACCAAAGCGCGCCGCAAGGGCCGCATCTTCGTCGATTATCTGCGCAACGGTCGCGGCGCCACCGCGGTCGCCGCCTATTCGACGCGCGCCCGCACGGGCGCGGCGGTGTCCGTGCCGCTCACCTGGAGCGAGCTCGAGACCGGGATCCGCGCCAATCACTTCAGCATCGACAATCTGCGCCAGCGCCTCAGCCATCGCCGGCGCGATGCCTGGGCCGGCTTCTTCGAGCTGAAGCAGAAGCTGCCGAAGGTCTAGTTCCTCAACATCGCCGCGATGAAGCGCCTGAGGCTCGCCTCGACATAGCGCCGCATATCGCCCGCCGGTTCAAAACCCCACCAGAGCAGCGACCCCTGCCAGTGCGATGCAGTGAGGAGACCCATGTCCTTGGGCGTTCCGGGAGTGGTGGCAAAGCATCGATCGAGGGCTTTCGAGAGCGCGCGCCGCCAGACGGCGCCACGCGCCCTGAGGACGGGATCGCTCAGATCCTCGCGCAGGACGAGAAGACCTCGGGCATAGGCTTCGATGCCGCCATAACCGCCCGACAAGGCGCTCAGGAGCCTGATGGCGCCGGCCGGCGTCTTCGGCGCCTCAGCCGCGAGCTCGGCGGTCAAGGCGTCAAGCTTGTCCCACGCATGGAGCAAGGCCGCCTGCTTCAGGCCGTCCTTGCTCTTGAAGCGCTGCACCAGCGTGGCGGGGGCGAGGCCGCAATAATGCGCGAGCCTGGCGAAGGTGAGCGCATCCGGTCCTTCCGCGTGCAGGAGCCTGTGCGCTTCATCCAGAATATCGGTGTCGGTGCGGGTCTTCGGTCTCGGCATCTTGACTCTTATTTATAAACGAACGATCATTTATAAACAAGCCAGACCTTGTTCGTGGAGTATTCGATGAGCTTGCAGGGAAAGATCGCCCTCGTGGCCGGGGCTACAAGAGGCGCCGGACGCGGCATCGCGGTCGAGCTCGGCGCCGCCGGCGCCACTGTCTATGTGACGGGCCGCTCGACGCGCCAGCAGCCATCGGATTACCGGCGCCCCGAGACCATCGAGGAAACGGCGGACCTCGTCAGGGCAGCCGGCGGCGAGGGTATTGCCGTCCAGGTCGATCACCTCGTTGCCACCGAAGTCGCGGCGCTGGTGCGCCGCATCCGCGCCGAACAGGGCCGCCTCGACATATTGGTGAACGACATATGGGGCGGCGAGCACCTGTTCGAATGGAACAAGCCGGTTTGGGACCATAATCTCGAAAACGGCCTCACGCTGCTGCGCCGTGGCATAGACACGCATCTCATCACCGCGCATCATGCCCTGCCTCTGCTCATCGAGCGCAAGGGAGGACTTCTCGTCGAGGTGACGGACGGGACGGCGGACTACAATGCGCAGCACTACCGGCTGTCGCCCTTCTATGATCTCGCCAAGGTGGCGGTGAACCGCATGGCCTGGGCACATGCCAAAGACCTGGCGCCCCATGGCGCGACCTCCGTTTCGATCACGCCCGGCTGGCTGCGCTCGGAAATGATGCTGGAGGCGTATCAGGTCTCGGAGGCGAACTGGCGCGACGCGACGAAGATCCAGCCGCATTTCATCATCTCCGAAACGCCGCGCTTCGTCGGCCGCGCGGTCGCCGCTCTTGCCGCCGATCCCGACAAAGCGCGCTTCAACGGCCAGTCGCTGTCGAGCGGTGGCATGGCGCAGGTCTATGGCTTCACCGATCTCGACGGATCGCGGCCCGATGCGTGGCGCTATGTCGTTGAGGTGCAGGATGCCGGCAAGCCTGCCGACGCGACCGGCTATCGCTGAGACCGGATATGGGCCAGTAGTACTGGCATGAGTGATTCTTCTTCACGGCAAGCCACCGGCATCCTGCTGATGGCCGCCGCGATGGTGTCGATCCCGCTTGTCGACGGCATCGCCAAATATCTGAGCGCCGGCTATTCGCCACTCTTCCTCGGCTGGGCGCGTTATGCGGTGGCGGGTCTCATCGTGCTGCCCATCGCCTTCCTGCGCAATGGACGGCGGATCTTCCCGGCCGAGAAGCGCGCCTCGCATCTGCTGCGCACCTTCTTCCTGGTCCTGTCGATGACGCTCTATTTCCTGGCGCTGGCGCGCATTCCGCTGGCCACCGCCATCAGCGCCTTCTTCATCGGTCCGATCGTGGCGGTGGTCCTGTCCATCTTCATCCTGAAGGAGCGCATGACCTGGCCCAAGGGCCTCAGCCTGGCGCTGGGCTTCATCGGCGCCATCGTCATCCTGCGACCGGGCGCCGCTCTCAATCCGGGCATCCTGCTCGCTTTCGGCGCCGGCCTGTGTTTCGCGCTCTATCTGATCGCCACCCGCCGGGCCTCGCAAAGCAGCGACCCGATCAAGACGCTCGCCTTCCAATGCGTGATCGGCACCCTGCTGCTCACGCCCCAGGCGGTCGCGACATGGACGATGCCGCACTGGAACGATTTCGGCTTCTTTCTCTGCCTCGGCCTGTTCTCGGCCTTCAGCCACATGATGTCGATCGCCGCCTTCCGCTTCGCCGAGGCGTCGCTGCTGGCGCCCCTCGTCTATCTGGAGCTGATCGGCGCGGCTTTGATCGGCTACTACGCCTTCAGCGAAATACCCGACGCCTATACGATCATCGGCGCCGGGTTCATCATCGCTGCGGGGCTGATCCTGCTCAAGAGGCGCTGAGCAGATCCTCGAGGCGCTCCCAAGACTCGACGGCGCCGGCCTCGGCGCCCGACTGCACCATGCCGTCACGCGCCGCGAGCGTCTGGAAGACGGAGCGCGCCGTCACCTTCGTGCCATTGCCGGCCTCCTCGAAATCGACCGTCTCGAGCAGCACATGCTCGGGCATCATCTCGAATTCGAAAGTGCGGACGAGCCGTTCGGGCGCGCGGGCTTCATGGAATACACCGCGAAACGCGAACTCATTGCCCTGCGGATCGCGCTGCACATAGCGCCACAGACCGCCATGGCGCGGCTCGAGCTTGTCGACGACCGTCGTCAGGATACGCGGTCCCCACCACTGCGGGATCGCCTCGGGATCGACATAAGCGCTGAACACCTTGGCGCGCGGAGCCGCGAATTTGCGGACCAAGACGATCTCCTGCTTGCCCGGCTCGGCAATGAACGCGGTCTTACTCATCAAACGCTACTCCTTTGTTGACCTGAAAATCATCGCGAGAGGAACTCGTCGAGACGGTCGAAGCTCTCATCCCAGAAGGCGCGATGGTCCCACATCCATTTGGAGACCTCTTTCAGCGGCGCCGGCTCGAGCCGGCAGGGCCGCCATTGCGCGCGGCGGGTCTGGGAGACGAGGCCCGCCTGCTGCAGCACCTTGAGATGCTTGGAAACGGTCGGAAGCCGCAGATCGAAGGGCTCCGCCAACTCGTTCACGGTGACCTCGCCCTGGGCAAGGCGCGCCAGGATGGCCCGGCGGGTCGGATCCGCCAGAGCGCGAAAAGTGAGGCTGAGCTGGTCCATTTATTCTCCCAATCAGCTAATTAGCTATTTGGCAAAATAAAGATCCTGCTCATTCTGTCAACCCAACCGCCAGAGCCGATAACCGATTTCCGGGGAACCATTCCGCAGCTGCGCAGTTCCGCCAAGGCACTGACTTGTCACGTTTTCCCGGAAAGTACAGGAACCAACCTTGCCGCTTGGCGTTGATCCTTCGAGCGTCGGGCTCGGAGACGGCCCGGATGCTCTCCCCTCTTTCCCGAAAATGGAGACGATCATGACCAATCGTAATCCGCAAGATCCCAAGATGCAGGACCCCAAGCACGTTCAGGGTCAGAAGCAGCAGGAGGATCAACGCCAGAAGCAGCATCAGGCCGAGAATCCGGACCGCAATAAACAGCAGGGCGGGTTCGATCCCAATCGGGATCGCCAGCAGGGCAGCGACGAGCCGATCCGCCAGCCGGATCAGAGCCGCTAACAATTCTGAGGGGCGCCGGCAACGGCGCTCCTTTTCCACACGCGTCCATGAACGCAACCCTCCAGACGAAATTCGCGCAGGCGACGACCTTCGTCGCCCGCAAGGCCGGAAGTCCAGCGACCTTCGCGGCAGCCGTAGCGCTGATCCTATTGTGGGCGGTCACCGGCCCCCTCCTCGGCTATTCCGACATGTGGCAGCTCACCATCAATACGGCGACGACGATCGTCACCTTCCTGATGGTGTTCATCCTGCAGAATTCGCAGAACCGCGACACCGAAGCCCTGCAGATCAAGATCGACGAGCTCATCCGCGCCAACAAGATCGCCGAGAATGCCCTGCTCGACCTCGAGAACATGCCGCAAGACAATCTCGATGCTTTCCGCGACCATTACCGCAAGCTTGCCGAACATGCGCGCCGTCAGGGCTTCGATCTCGCCTCGGTGATCGCCGGCATGGAGGCCGAGCAAGAGATTCACCAGCGCGGGAAACGACTTGGTAAGCCGGCGAAGGAACCTCGACCGCGAAGAGGCGTTAGCCCGGTGACGGCCACGATCAAAGGAGTTCAATCATGAAGAGATTTGCCCTTCCGGCAATCTCGCTCGCGGCTCTCATGGCGAGCGGGATCGCTTTTGCGCAGACCACACCTGATCAGCAGCCTGCTCAGGACACGCAGCAGAAGCAGGACTGCACCGCCAATCCGCAGGCACCAGGCTGTTCGACCACCCAGCCGGCCCAGCCGCAGGCCCAGCAGCCGGCGGCCCCGGCTCCGGATGCGAACACGAATACGGCCCTGACCATCGATGCCAGCAAGGCGATGCTGGCGACGCGTGTCATCGGCAGCAGCGTCTATACGGCGGGCGATGAGAATATCGGCGACGTCAACGATCTGATCTTCGACAGTAACGGCACCATCCAGGCCGCCGTCATCGGCGTCGGCGGCTTCCTCGGCATGGGCGAAAAGGATGTCGCGGTCCCGCTCAATCAGATCAATGCGATGCGCGACGAGAACAATGCCATCAAGCTGACCATCACCGCCTCGCGAGAGGAACTGGAGAAGGCTCCGGCCTTCGACAAGACCCTGTTCATGGTCAAGACGCCGACACCCGATACGACCACGCCCACCACGCCGAGCACCGGCGGGTCGACAACGACACCACAGCAGTAAGCTGGCTTGTCCGGCGGGCGCGTCCCGCCGGACTTTTCCACCGGAAGACGAGAGACAAATTGGTTTGTATGGGAATGCGTATAGAGTAGTGTGCCGTGCTTTCCAGTGACAGGCTGCAAGCAAACATCGTGCGACAGACGGCCAAGGGCAGTAAAGCGGGAAAACGGAAACGCGCCGTCATGACGGCCGCGACATCGGACGATATTGCCGCCGCCGCCAATCTTTCCGGCGCGATGCTCTGCCATCAGGATAAAAACCTCAAATATGTGTGGGTGAACAATCCGCCGTCGGGCTATCTGCCGGCGCAATTCGTCGGGCTGGGCGATGAGGACGTCTTTTCCGCCGACACCGTGAACATCATCGTTCCCGCCAAGCGCAAAGCGCTGGAAAGCGGCGAAACGCAGACGGTCGAATTCCAGATGCCGGTGGACGGCAAGCCGCGCTGGTTCGAATTGCGCATCGCCCCTCTCGGCAAGGCGCGCTCGCGCAAGGGCCTGCTCTGTGCCGCGATCGATATCGGCGAGCGCAAGCAGACCGAGTATCATATGCGGGTCCTGCTGCTCGAGCTGGCGCACCGGTCGAAGAACCTGCTGGCGGTCATCCAGGGCATTGCCAACCGCACCGGCCAGACATCATCGACCATCGACGAGTTCAACCAGCGCTTCTCCGGGCGGCTCATGTCGCTGTCGCGCGCCCATGACATTCTGACCGACGAAAACTGGCGCGGCGCCGCGATGAGCGAGCTGATCCGCACCCAGGTGCTGCTTTTCGCCGGCAAGGCGGCAGAACGCGTGCATTACAAGGGCGACCAGGTCTCGCTCAGGCCCTCGGCAGCGCAGCATGTGGCGCTCGCCCTCTACGAGCTGACCGCCAATGCTCTCAAATTCGGCGCGCTTTCCACCGATGCGGGCGAAGTCGAGATCAGCTGGACCTTGCCGCGCAAGACGGCTTCCGGCGCCATGTTCCAGATCCTGTGGACGGAAAAGGCCGGTCCCAAGGTCACGCCGCCCAATACGCGGCATTTCGGCCGCGTGCTGCTCGAGGAAGTCGTGCCCCTATCGGTGCAGGGCAAGGCCAAGCTCGCCTTCACGCCGGAAGGCATCAGCTACAGCCTCACCATGCCGCAGAGCGAGCTGATCTAGAGGCGGAACCATCAAGCCGCGGGCCCGTTGATATCGGGAGCGGGCGATTTCGATTCGCTCATCACCGGCAGCTCGCACAGCACAGGAGGACCCCATGAATTGGGATCGCATCGAAGGCAATTGGAAGATCTTCAAGGGTCAGGCCCAACAGCAGTGGGGCAAGCTCACCAATGACGATCTCGACATCATCGCCGGCAACCGCGAGGAACTGATCGGCCGCATCCAGAATACCTACGGAATCGCGCGCGATGAAGCAGAGAAACAAGTCACGCTGTGGGAAAAGGATCGGAAGGTCTTCTGATCCGCTCGTATGAATCGACACCTTCAGAGCGCCGGCATTCCACCGGCGCTCAGATTTTTTGTTCGCGCTCTATGCGGCGAGCGCGTCCTTGCCGAAATCGAGCTGGATGCGGGTTCCGCGGCGGGGACCCGCCGGCTGCACGTGATCGCGGCTCACGCTGGCGCGCAGGCTCGCCGACAGGGCGTCGGTGATCTGGCTGCCGAGCCCGCCTTTGTTGCCGCTGCCCTCTTCGAAGCCGGCCCCATCATCCTCGATGGTCAGACGCAACGGCTTCTTGTCGCGGTTCGCCGCGAGCGTCACCTTGATCGCCACCTGCCCCTTGCCGGCATGCTTGATGGCGTTGTTGATCGCCTCGGTGACGATCACCCCCATGCTCACGGCGTCATGGCTCGGCGCCACCGCCTCGTCGGCAGCCAGCGAAATCGACACGCGGTCGTCCCCGCCGAGGGCCGAGCGCAGATCCTGCAGGAGGCTGTCGAGAAACTGATTGACCTCGACGACGTCGTTGCTGCCGCTGAGGCGCACCCGCCGCTGCGCCGAGGCGATGGCGTGAACGCAGCCGCGCACCGATTCCAGAATCTCGCGAGCCTCCTGGCTCTCGATGCGCGCGCCATGCATGCCGAGCAGCGACGAGACGATCTGCAGACTGTTGCCGACGCGGTGATTGAGATCGGCGAGCAGCGCCTCGGCACGGTCCTTCTCGCGCTGGATCTCGGCCTTGGCGGTCTCGAGCTCGGCGGTGCGCTGGCGCACACTCATTTCGAGCTGGGTGTTGAACGCCGACAGCACACGCTCGCTGGCCTTCAGCAGATTGACCCTGCGGCGCAATCCGAACAGCGCGCCGACACAAAGCGCGCCCGACAACAGGAAGGAGGCCACCGAGCCCGCCGTCAGCCACCAGCGGCCGCTCTCGCTGTCGCTCAGATTGAGCTCCTGCTTGATCGTGGCGCTGCCGGCGGTCTCGTTCAGAAGCCGCTCGATCTCGGCGAGCGAAGCTTCATTGGCGCGGTTGAAGTCGGCATTGTAGGCGAAGTCGATGCCGCTGGCGCGGCGCGCGCTCACCGCTCCCTCGAAACGCTGGGCCCGGCCGGCGAGCCGATCCCGCAGCACCTCGACGACGCCCAGATAACGCCTGGAGCGGGCCGCCAGAGCGGCGAGGTCGGCAAGCCTGTCTCCCAGCGCCGCCTCGGCGCGCGCATGAACGGACAAGGCCGCCTCGTCGCCGGTGATGACGAAATTCTTGGCCGCGATCTCCTCGGCACGCACCGCATTGAGAAGTTCCAGGCTGGCGACGCGGATCTCATTCGCTTCGCTCGCCTGCGCGTTGCGATAGGCGGTCTGCCAGGAGAGATAGACGGAAAAAGCCGCGACCAGCAGCAAAAGACCAAGACCGAGCAGAAGCGCCGCGCTGCTCGCCTCCTCGCGCATGCGCCAAAAGCTACCCTTGGTCAGAAGCGATCCGATACGGCTTGGCGAAGACACGTGTCGCTCTTCCTTCCGGCCGGGAACCCTGCCGTCATCCCCGCATTGATATTAAACAACATTGTGAAAGGGTACAGCAATGACAAAATCGATCGTCAACGAGGCGATTGCCGATGCGTCAAAAGTGTTCGACTCGCCGATGGCGGTGGTCGAGGCCAAGGATCTTTCACGTGACGAGAAAATCAAAATCCTGAAGAACTGGGAACTCGATGCCCGGCGCCTGGTTTCGTCGGCGGATGAAAACATGCCCGCCGAACGGGAACCCCCGCGCAGCCGCCTGCCCGAGGTGCAGAAGGCCCTTCGCGCCCTGGAGGTAGAGCCTGCCGCATCCACCTGAAATTGCAGATCTTGATGCTGGAGCGCCGATCAACCGTCGGCGCTCTTGTCTTTTCCGCAGCGCTATTCGGATTTGCCGGAAGTGCCGCTCTGGCGCAGCGCCGAGAAGGTCGCCTCCGCCGTCGGATCCGGGCCGATATCCGCCGTGCTCTCGATGTTGAGCCGTTTGGCCAGGTGGGTGCGGGCGCGGTTAACGCGGCTCTTGATGGTGCCGATCGCCACGCCGCAGATCTTGGCGGCATCTTCGTAGGAGAAGCCCGAAGCGCCGACGAGAATCAGCGCCTCGCGCTGGTCGTCGGGAAGCTTCTGCAAGGCGGCTTTGAAATCCACCATGTCGAGATGGCCATATTGGGAGGGATGGGTGGCGAGTGAGGCCGAATAGCGGCCTTCGACATCCTCGATCTCGCGCCGGCGTTTTCGTATCTCGGAGTAATAATGATTGCGCAGGATGGTGAAGAGCCAAGCCTGCAGGTTGGTGCCCTCCTCGAACTTGTCGAGATTTGACCATGCCTTGACGATGGTCTCCTGGACGAGATCGTCGGCGAGATCGGTCCGGCCGCACAGCGAAACCGCGAATGCGCGCAACGAACGTACCGATTGCAGCATCTCATCGGTTATTTGCGGCGTCAGCTTCATTCCTTGGGGCGACCTTCGAGTTTGGCCAAAAGATCGAGAATCTCCTTCGGCAACGGCTCGGCCGCGACCTCATCATAGACGGCCTTCAACTTGCGGCCGATATGAACCTGGACCTGACGATCGAGCACGGGCTTAGTTCCTGATTTGAGAGGTCGGCCTACTCCAGCCGTCCCGGTTTCATCCTTTGACATCTATGAATTTGGCCTGCCTCGGCAGCACCCCTTCTGATTAGTATATCCAGCACCACATGCCCTTAACTCTCATCCCCCCAACAGGTTTCCTAGGGTAGGGAAATTTTTTTTAAGGGGCGGAACCAGCAGCCTCGCCGAGCGTTAAATACCACTAGTTATGTTGAAAAATGCGCCAGAGGATCGAGGGAACGGCATGGCCATCGCACAGAAAATTGCCCCACATATTCCGTATCTTAGACGTTATGCCCGGGCGCTCACGGGCAGCCAGAAATCCGGCGACGCCTATGTCGCGGCGGTGATCGAATCGCTGCTGACGTCACCGCAATCCTTCAATTCGGAAATAAATCCCAAAGTTGCTCTCTATCAGGTCTTCACTAAGCTGTGGCGCTCGCTGAGCGTGAACCGGCAGAAGTCGGGCAGCGCGAGCTTCGATCACGATATCGACAGCCGGCTCGACATCATCACGCCGCCGGCGCGCCAGGCCTTCCTCCTCCTTTCGATCGAGGATTTCAACAATGAAGAGGCGGCGACCATCCTCGATGTGAGCCCCAAGGAGCTGGATGCGCTGATGGCGCAGGCCGGCCGCGAGATCGCCGAGCAGATCGCCACCAATATCCTCATCATCGAGGACGAGCCGATCATCGCCATGGATATCGAGCATATCGTGCGCTCGCTCGGCCATGAGGTGGCGGGCATCGCCCGCACCCATAACGAAGCCGTGGCGATCGCCCGCAAGGGCGGGATCGGCATGGTGCTCGCCGACATCCAGCTGGCCGACGGCAGCTCGGGCATCAATGCGGTCAACGAGATCCTGCGCAATATCGAACTGCCGGTCATCTTCATCACCGCCTATCCCGAGCGCCTCCTGACGGGCGAGCGGCCGGAGCCGACCTTCCTGATCACCAAGCCCTTCCAGCCGGAGACGGTGAAAGCGGTGATCAGCCAGGCCCTGTTCTTCGAATCCGCCGCCCATACCCTGACCCGGCAGAGCGCCTAATCCCGCATTGACGAAGCCCGGCCATTGATCCTAGCCTTAGCCCTCGAGCGGTCCGAATCCTCATCGGCCGCCAGAGGGCGCTTGCCTGTGTGATGGCTATTTTCGAACCGACGACCGTCATTGGCCGCAAGGCCTCGAAGGAAGTCCGCCGCCAGCAACTGATCGAAGCCACCATCGATGTGATGGCGCGCAAGGGTTATTCGGGCACCACCATGTTCGACGTCGCCAAAGCGGCGGGGCTGTCGAGCGGCATCGTCAACTTCCATTTCGAGACCAAGGAGCGCCTCCTGGTCGAGACGCTCAAATATCTGGCCGAGGAATATCGCGCCAATTGGCACAAGGCGCTGAGCAGCGCCGGCGACGATCCGGCCGGGCAGCTCATCTCGCTCCTGTTCTCGGACTTCAATCCGGAGATCTGCTCGCCGCGCAAACTGTCCGCCTGGTGCGCCTTCTGGGCCGAGGCGCAAAGCCGGCCGACCTATCTCGAGCATTGCGGCTCGAATGACGAGGAATATTCGGCGATCGTGCTCGATCTCTGCCGCAAGATCATCAAGAAAGGCCGCTATCCCCTGTCGCCCGAGCTCATCGCCCGCGCCCTCGATGCGCTGCTCGAAGGCCTGTGGCTCGACCTGATGACGATGGCCAAGCCCTATTCGCTGGACGACGCCAAGCAGACGATCGCGGCTTGTCTCCATGCTTTCTTTCCCAAGCATTATCCACCCGCGCAGAAGGAACCCTTTCGAATTGAAACCGCTTGAGGCGATCTGTGGCCCGAACTATGATTGAATGATCATTCAATGGAACGGCCGCAGAGCCGGCATTTAGGGAGAAAGCATATGGCAATCACCAGACGTACTGCGATTCAGCTGATCAGCGGCACGATCGTATCGGCGCCCTTCATCAAAAGGGCGCGCGCCGAGGAAGGCAAGGTCCATGTCTATAACTGGGTGGACTATATCGGCGAGACGACGCTCGAGGACTTCAAGAAAGCCACCGGAATCGAGGTCGTCTACGACACCTATGACTCGGCCGAGACCGTCGAGGCCAAGGTCATGGCAGGCTCGACCGGCTATGACGTCATCGACATCGCCTCGGTGAACCTGCCGCGCTTCATTCCCGACGCGTTCGAGAAGCTCGACAAATCGAAACTGCCCAATATCGCCAATATGGATCCGAAGATCATGGCGGTCCTCGCCGACCGCGATCCCGGCAATCAATATGCGGTGCCCTACATGTGGGGCACGGTCGGCACCACCTACAATGTCGACATGGTGAAGGAACGGCTGCCCAATGCCGATCTGAAGTCGCTCGACACCCTGTTCAAGCCGGAGAATATCTCGAAGCTCGGCGACTGCGGCATCAACATGCTGGAGAGCCCCGGCGACATCATGCCGATGGTGCTCAAATATCTGGGCCGCGATCCCGATTCCGAGAAGCAGGAAGACTATGACGCGGTGGTCGAGGCGTTCAAGCCGATCCGCCAGTATATCAAGACCTTCGACTCGGCGAATTATCTGAACGCCTTGCCCAACAAGGAGCTGTGCGTGTCGGGCACCTGGTCGGGCGACTATGCGACGGCGGCGACCCGCGCCAAGGAAGCCGGCGTCGAGATCAATCTGCAATATGAGGTGCCCTCGACCGGCTCGCCCGCCTGGTTCGACGTGTTCGTTATCCCGGCCGACGCGCCCAACAAGGAAGCCGCCTACAAGTTCGTGAATTATCTGATGGACCCCGAAGTCATCGCCAAATGCACGAACTTCACCAATTACGCCAATGCCAATGTCGCGGCGAAGCAGTTCGTCGACAAGAGCGTGCTCGAAGATCCGGCGGTCTATCCGAGCGACGACATCATGAAGACTCTGTTCGTGCCCAAGATGCTGTCGCAACAGGGCGAGCGCATGCGCACCCGCGCCTGGAACAAGATAAAGTCGGGCTCATAACCCCACCGCATCGAAACCCGGTATCGCAAGATGCCGGGTTTTCACGTTCAGGCGACAAGAGGGCAGCGAAGAATGAACGTCGAGACGAAGCACCCCGGCAGTGACGATGGCGACCGGCCCTGGCTCGATCAAAAGGCCAATCCCTTCATCCGCATCGACGGCATAACCAAGAAATTCGGCGACTTCACCGCCGTCGACAATGTCAGCCTCGACATCTTCAAAGGCGAGCTCTTCGCCCTCCTCGGCGGGTCGGGCTGCGGCAAGACCACCCTCCTGCGCATGCTCGCCGGCTTCGAGACGCCGAGCGCCGGCCGGATCTTTCTCGACGGCCAGGACATGACGGAGATTCCGCCCTATGAGCGCCCCGTCAACATGATGTTCCAGTCCTATGCGCTGTTCCCGCATATGACGGTTGAGAAGAATGTCGGCTACGGTCTCAAGCACGAGGCGATGACCGACGCCCAGCGCAAGGAACGGGTCAAGGAGCTGCTCGACCTCGTGCAACTGACGCCGCTCGCCGGACGCAAGCCGCATCAGCTCTCGGGCGGCCAGCGCCAGCGGGTGGCGCTGGCGCGCGCGCTCGCCAAGCGGCCCAAGGTGCTGCTTCTCGACGAGCCGCTGGGCGCGCTCGACAAGAAGCTGCGCGAGCAGACGCAGTTCGAGCTCATCAATATCCAGTACAAGCTCGGCGTCACTTTCATCGTCGTCACCCATGACCAGGAAGAGGCGATGACGCTCGCCACCCGCATCGCGGTGATGGACCGCGGCCTCATCCGCCAGATCGGCACGCCGACCGAGATCTATGAATTCCCCCGGACGCGCTTCGTCGCCGATTTCATCGGGTCGATCAACATCTTCGACGGCGAGGTGAAGAGCCTCGCCGGCGACCGGGTCATGGTCGCGACGCCGGCGCTCGGAGCCGATGTGATCGTCGAGCATGCGGGCGAAGCGCCGAAGCCGGGCGCCAAGGTCTCGATCGCGGTGCGCCCCGAAAAGATCGCGATCGAACGCAAGGAGCCGGGCGCCCGGGCGGACGGCAATGCCATCGCCGGCAAGGTCGTCGATCTTGGCTATTTCGGCAAGGACTCGCTCTATCGGGTCAAGCTGCCCTCGGGCTCCATGGTGCGCGTCAATGCCGTGAACAGCCGGCGCGCCGGTGAAAATGAGCGCGTCGCGGTGTGGGAGGACGATGTCTGGCTCACTTTCGCCCCCTCCTCCGTCATCATCCTGACGGAGTAGCCCATGGCCGCTCTCGCCCCCGTCCAGCAAGCCGCGCAAGGCCAGGACAGCCGTCTGCCGAAATCCCATAGCTGGCGGCAATGGCTGGACCGCGAGGCCTGGCGCAAGGCGATCATCGCCATTCCCTATCTGTGGCTGCTGTTCTTCTTCATTGTCCCCTTCCTGATCGTCGTGGCGATCAGCGCCGGCACGTCGCAGGTCGGCATCCCGCCGGTCATCTGGAAGGACAGCTTTCCCTTCGGCACCACCGACAACTATGTGTTCCTCACCCAGGACGCCATCTACTGGCAGGGCTATCTCAACTCGCTCAAGAATGCGGCGATCTCGACCTTCTTCGCGCTGCTGATCGGTTATCCGATGGCGCTCGGCATAGCGCGGGTCTCGGGCGCCTGGCGCAATGTGCTGCTGCTGCTGGTCATCCTGCCCTTCTGGACCTCGTTCCTGCTGCGCGTCTATGCCTGGATCGGCCTTCTCGGCAATACCAGCTGGTTCAATCGCGGCCTGACCTCGATTCTCTCGACCTTCTTTCCCTTCTGGGTCACCGGCGATCACATACAGATGATGAACACGAACTTCGCGGTCGTGCTCGGCATCGTCTATTCCTACCTTCCCTTCATGATCCTGCCGCTCTATGCGACGCTCGAGAAGCTCGATCGCACACTCGACGAGGCGGCGATGGATCTGGGCTCCAAACCTTGGCAAGTGTTCAAGGACATCACCTTGCCGCTGTCGCTGCCGGGCATCATCGCCGGCGCCATGCTGGTCTTCATCCCCGCGACGGGGGAATATGTGATCCCCTCGCTCATGGGCCGCGGCGACAGCCCGATGATCGGCCGGGTGCTGGCGGATGAATTCTTTCAGAACCGCGACTGGCCGGTGGCCTCGGCGGTCGCCGTGGCGCTGCTCGCCGTGCTGGTCATCCCGATCATGATCTACAACTTCTTCCAGGCGCGCGAGGCGCAAAGAGGGGCCTCATGAAACGCCGTCCCTATTTCCTGCTCTTCGCGCTGATCTTCGGCTATGCCTTCTTCTACGTGCCGATCGCCTCGATGATCTTCTATTCCTTCAACAAATCGCGGCTCGCCACCGTGTGGGGCGGCTTCTCGACGGAATGGTACGGCAAGCTCGTCCAGAACCAGCAGGTGCTCGACGCGGCCTGGCTCTCCTTGCGCATCGCCTTCGTCAGCGCGACCATCGCCACGATCCTCGGCACCATGGCCGGCCTGGCTCTCGCCCGCTTCTCTCATTTCCGCGGCCGTACGCTGTTCTCAGGGCTGGTTTCGGCGCCGCTGGTGATGCCGGAAGTCATCACCGGCATCTCGCTGGTGCTGTTCTTCATCGCGCTCAACGGCGCCATCGGCTGGCCGACGCGCGGCTTCACCACCATCACGCTGGCCCATATCACCTTCTCGCTGTCCTATGTGACGGTGGTCGTGCAATCGCGCCTCGCCTCGATGGACCGCTCAGTCGAAGAGGCGGCGATGGATCTGGGCTCGAAGCCGCTGCGCGTGCTGTTCGACGTGACCTTGCCGATCATCGCTCCTGCCATCATCGCCGGCTGGCTGCTGTCCTTCACACTGTCGCTCGACGATGTGGTGATCACCGCCTTCACCAACGGGCCGGGCTCGACCACCTTGCCGCTCTACATCTTCTCGAAAGTGCGGCTCGGCGTGACGCCTGACATGAACGCGCTCGCCACCATCATCGTGGTGCTGGTCGGCAGCGGCGTCGCCATCGCCGGCTGGATCATGCACCGGGCCGACAAGAAGCGCGAGCGCGACGTGCAGATGGCAATCGCGGCGAACAAATAGCGCCTGCTCAGGCGAAGTAGCGCAGGATGAGATTGCCCAGGATGACGACGCCGAAGACGGCGATCGCCACGCCGGCCCAGATATTGAGCCGGACCAGCGTATAGCTGGTGACGCGGCCCTTGATGTGGGTGACGAGATAGGTGACGAAGCCCCACCAGATCAAGGTGCCGAGAATGACCCCCGCCACGGCGTTCAACGGCCGATAGGGCACGCTGCCCAGATCGAGCACGCCGCCGAGGCCGCTGAAAATGGCGAAGAAGCCGAGAAGCGCTCCCGGATTGGTGATGGTGAGGAAGAAGCAGGTGAAGCCCTTGCGCACATAGGCGCCGCGGCCGAGATCGGAGAGCGACAACTCGGCGTCCTTCACGTGATGCATGGCGGTGCGCACGCCGATGAAGATGAGGAGGAGCCCGCCGACGATCTGGATCGCCTGCGAATGGGCATGAACCCAGTCCTCGACCCAGCGCACGCCATAGGCGGCGAGCGTGGCGAAGAGCGCATCGCCGGCAATCGATCCGGAAGCCGCCGCCATGCCGCCCGCCATGCCGGCGCGCAGCGCGGAACGAATGACGGTGAGATTGACCGGCCCCAAAGGCGCGGTCACCGCGATGCCGATGGCCATGCCGATGGCGATGAGCTCGGGATCCATCAGAGGTCGATCACCACGCGGCCACGGATCTTGCCGGCGATGATCTCGCCGGCAAGGGCGGGCACATCGTCGAGCTTCGCATGGCTCGTCAGCTCCGCAAGCTTCGCCAGATCGAGATCATGGGCGAGGCGCGACCAGGCCTCGACCCGGCGGGTCAGCGAGGCGGTCACCGAATTGATGCCGATGAGCTTGACGCCGCGCAGGATGAAGGGGGCCACCGAGGCCGGCAGGTCCATGCCCTGCGCCAGGCCACAGGCGGCCACCGCGCCCTCGGGCAGGATCTGCGAGAGCACATTGGCGAGCGTCGTCGAGCCGACGGCATCGACGGCGCCGGCGAAACGCGCCTTGGCCAGCGCCTTCACCGGTCCTGAAAATTCATTGCGGTCGATGATGGTCGAGGCGCCGAGACTCCTGAGGAAAGCCTCCTCCTCCGCCCGCCCGGTCGAGGCGGCCACCTTGAAGCCCAGCTTCGACAGGACGGAGATGGCGATCGAGCCGACGCCGCCCGCAGCGCCGGTGACCAGGACCTCGCCGTCCTCAGGCCTCACCCCCTGGCGCTCCAAGGCGATGATGCAGAGCATGGCGGTGTAGCCGGCCGTGCCGATGGCCATGGTCTGGGCGGTGGTCATGGTGTCCGGCACCGCCACCAGCCAGTCGCCCTTGACGCGGGCGAGGCCGGCATAGCCGCCGTGATGCCCCTCGCCGACGCCCCAGCCATTGAGAATGACCTTGTCGCCGGCCTTGATCAGGCGATGGCCCGACTCGAGCACGGTGCCGGCAAAATCGATGCCGGGGATCAGCGGATAGTGCCGGATGATCGGCGCCCGTCCCGTGACCGCCAAGCCATCCTTGTAGTTGACAGTCGAATGCTCGACGGCGACCGTCACGTCGCCCGGCATCAGATCGGCCTCGCCGAGCGTCACGAAATCGAGCTTCTGGCCCTTCTCCGTCTTGCCAATCAGAATGGCGCGGAACTGGCGACTCATGAATGTCCTTTCAGACGGCTTTCATCGATTTGTTATACAGAGGCGAGCGCTTCCATGAAAGCGATGGGTTGTCCCCGGGCAGGCCCCAATATCTCATTCTCCCACATCACCCGCCGCCCGCGGATGATCGTGCCGACGGGCCAGCCCTGGACCTCGACACCATCATAGGGCGTCCAGCCGGCCCGGCTCTCGATCCAGCCATTGGTGATGGTCTGGCGGCGCTTCAGATCGACGATGGTGAAATCGGCATCATAGCCTTCAGCAATGCGGCCCTTGCCGGCGATGCCGAAGATGCGGCCCGGCCCGTGGCTGGTCAGATCGACGAAACGTTCCAATGTCAGGCGGCCCTTGTTCACATGATCGAGCATGATCGGCACCAGGGTCTGGACGCCGGTCATGCCGGAAGGTGACTCGGGGTATGGCTTCTCCTTCTCGGCCAATGTGTGTGGGGCGTGATCGGAGCCCAGCACATCGACGACGCCGGCCTGGAGCGCCTGCCAGATCGCGGCGCGATGCGTTTGATCACGCACCGGCGGGTTCATCTGCGCCCTGGTGCCGAGACGCTCATAGGCGTCAGGCGCCGCGAGGGTGAGATGATGCGGCGTCACCTCGACGGTCGCCAGATCCTTGTTGGCGGCGAGCAGCGGCATCTCATCGGCGGTCGAGACATGCAGCACATGGATGCGCTTGCCATGCTTGCGGGCGATCCGGAGCAGGCGCTCGGTGCACAGGCGCGCCGCTTCCGCATCGCGCCAGACCGGATGGCTCGACGCGTCGCCGGCGCGCTGCTCGTTCCTGCGCGCCTTGAGGCGGAACTCGTCCTCGCTGTGGAAGGCGGCGCGGCGGCGTATCCGGGAGATGATGAGATCGATGCCCTGGTCGTCATCGACCAGCAGGTCGCCGGTCGAGGAGCCCATGAAGACCTTCGTCCCGGCGCAGCCCGGCAGGCGCTCGAGCTCGGGCAGCTGGCGCGCATTCTCGCGGGTGCCGCCCATGTAGAAAGCGAAGTCGCAGAACATGCGGTTGGTGGCGCGCCTGACCTTATCGGCCAAAGTCTCGGCAGAGGTCGTCAAAGGCTTGGTGTTGGGCATCTCGAAGACGCCGGTGACGCCGCCCGCCACCGCCGACCGGCTGCCGGTCTCGAGGTCTTCCTTGTGCTCGGCCCCCGGCTCGCGGAAATGCACCTGGCTGTCGATGACGCCCGGCAGGACATGCAGCCCGCTGCAATCGATCACCTCCCCGGCGCTCGCTCCGGCGAGGTTCCCGATGGCGGCGATCCGCCCGTCCCTGACGCCTATGTCGCGGCCTCCGACGCCATCCTGGTTGACGACGGCTCCGCCTTTCAAAACAAGATCATAGCTGGCGGTCATCGGAGCTCCTTGAATAGATTCGGAAGCATTCGTAGATGTGTCCATCCCGAGCGCTTCCTGCCAAACTCTCCTTTGGCGATAAGGAAACGCTCTAATAAAGTTTATCGAGCCTTTTGTCCCCGTCGGATTGAAGAAAATCCGACGGGGAGGGCTCTATAGGTGGAATATCCATGCAACGCCTGCCTTTCGCCACCCAGAAGCTCCCCTCCCGCGCCGTCATCACGGTCGGCGGCGAGGACGCCAAGGATTTCCTGCAGAATCTGGTGACCGCCGACATCGAGGGGCTCAAGCCCGGCGAGGCGACCTATGCCGCCCTCCTCCAGCCTCAGGGCAAGATCCTGTTCGACTTCTTCATCCTGGCGCAGGACGGCCGCTATGTGATCGACTGCTCCGCCGCCCAGCGGGCCGATCTCGTCAAGCGCCTGATCTTCTACAGGCTGCGCGCCAAGGTGACGATCGCCGAAAGCGACGAAGAGGTGGGCGTCGCCCCGGTGAAGCCCGCCAATGGCGCCTCCTTCACCGATCCGCGGGCGCCTCAGCTCGGCGCCAGGCTCATCGCCGCCCAAGGCAGCCTGCCCGCCGGCGAGGCCGACGGCTATCGCGGCGGCCGCATCCGGCTCGGCCTCGCCGACACCGATGAGGATATCGGCTCCGGCGAATTGTTCCCGCATGAGGCCAATCTCGACCAGCTCGGCGGGGTGAGCTTCAAGAAAGGCTGCTTCATCGGCCAGGAGGTCGTCTCGCGCATGGAGCATCGCGGCACCGCGCGCAACCGCATCGTACCGGTCCATACGCCGAAGGGCGCCCCCGCCAAAGGGGCCGAGATCAAGGCCGGAGACAAGCTCGTCGGCACCGTGCTGTCCTCCGCCGGCAGCGACGGCCTGGCGCTGATCCGCCTCGACCGGCTGAAGGACGCGGTCGAGTCCGGAATCGGGCTGCTGACAGATGCGGGGCCCGTCCATGTTAGGAAGCCGGCCTGGGCGCGATTCGACGTCGCCCTTCCGAAAGACGATGAAGACGAATGAGCAAGACGACCGACTCCGTGATCAAACATGAAGACGGCATCCACCGCTGCTTCTGGTGCGGCACGGATCCCGTCTATGTCGCCTATCACGACGAGGAATGGGGCGTGCCCGAATATGACTCGCGCGCGCTGTTCGAGAAGCTGCTGCTGGACGGCTTCCAGGCGGGCCTCTCCTGGATCACCATCCTGCGCAAGCGCGACGCTTTCCGCGAAGCCTTCGACGGCTTCGAGCCCGAGATCATGGCGCGCTACAATGCCCGCAAGCTCGCCAGCCTGATGAAAAACGAAGGCATCGTGCGCAACAAGCTCAAGATCGACGCCAGCGTCACCAATGCCCAGGCCTATCTGGCGCTGTCGGAGAGCCAGGACTTCTCCACCTATCTGTGGAACTTCATCGGCGACGGGCCGCTGCAGCACCGGTTCCGCAGCCGGAAGGACGTGCCGGCCGCCACGCCATTGGCCGAGACGATCTCGAAGGATCTCAAGAAACGCGGCTTCCGCTTCTGCGGTCCGACCATCGTCTATGCCTTCATGCAGGCCTGCGGCCTCGTCAACGACCATATGGTGACCTGCCATCGCCATGGCGCCCATCTCGACAGCAAGCGGCCGAAATAACCATGCCTGCGCGCAGATCGGATGAGCCGCGCGCCTGGCAGCGCATGCTGTCGGGCCGCAGGCTCGATCTCCTCAATCCCTCGCCGCTCGATATCGAGATCGAGGACATCGCCCATGGGCTGGCGCGCGTGGCGCGCTGGAACGGCCAGACCAAGGGCCCGCACGCCTTCTCGGTGGCGCAGCATTGTCTATTGGTCGAGGCGCTGCTCGTTCATGCCCATGGCAATCTCGACCGCCAGGCGCGGCTCGCCGCCCTTCTCCATGACGCTCCCGAATATGTGATCGGCGACATGATCTCGCCCTTCAAGGCGGCGCTCGGCGTCGATTATAAAGCCTTCGAGCATAAGCTCCTCGCCGCCATCCATCTGCGCTTCGGGCTGCCGCCGCACTGTTCCGAGGCCCTCAACAAGAAGATCAAGAAAGCCGACCACGTCGCCGCCTATCTCGAGGCGACGCAGCTCGCGGGCTTCAGCCTGGAAGAAGCCGGGAAATTCTTCGGCAAGCCCTCCGGCCTCGACGGGGCGCGCGGCTTCCATGCGCTGCGCCCCCTTGCGCCCAATGACGCGGAAGCGGCATATGTGCGCAAGTTCAAGCAGCTTCTGTAAGCAAGTCACATGGAAATCATCGTCAGCCCGCTTTCCGCCGTCCAGACCCTGGTCAACCGCCACAAGGTCAGCCATGTGGTGAGCCTTCTCGGCCCCGAGACCCCGCATCGCAGCTTCTCAGGCATCACCGACGGCAATCACCTGAAGCTCACCTTCCACGACATCATCACGCCGGCGGAGGGCTTCACCGCGCCGGCCTCCGACCATGTCGAGCAGCTCATCACCTTCCTCAAGGCGCGCCAGGGCGACGACCCGATGCTCATCCATTGCTGGGCCGGCATCAGCCGCTCGACGGCCTCGGCCTTCACCGCCATGTGCCTCTACAATCCCGATGCCGACGAGTTCCAGCTCGCCCAGCAATTGCGGACGCTGTCGCATGTGGCGACGCCCAACCGCCGCATCGTCGCCTTCGCCGACGATATGATGGGCCGCCAGGGCCGCATGGTCGATGCGATCGACGCGATCGGGCGCGGCGAGGACGCCTTCGAAGGCGTCATCTTCCAGTGGAAGATCTGACGCCCTCACAGGGATACAGCGTAGATACTGGGTAAGTTTGCGCAAAGGGCGGCTGACTTCCCCCCCCCGGTTTTCCAGATCACGCTCCCAGACCGCGCCCGGGCGAAGAGGCCGGACAGCACCGTTTCCACAATGAAACAGCACTTCGCAGGAATAGGGAAGACGCTCCCGGCCGGTCAGCCGCCATGCGCGAATTCCCAATAGAGCTCGCGCGCCTTCTTGAACATCGGGCCGGGCTGCAGATCGCGCGTCTCGAGACGCGTCACCGGGATCACCTTGCCGTAATTGCCGGTCGAGAAGACCTCATCGGCGGCGAGCACTTCCGGCCATGCGACGACGCGCTCGAACACCTCGACGCCGGCCTTCCGCAGAAGCTTGATGACGCGCTGGCGGGTGATCCCGTTGAGCAGCGTGCCATTGGGGATCGGCGTGTGCACGGCGCCGTCCTTGGCATAGAACAGATTGGAGGTGGTGAATTCTGACACCTTGCCGACGGGGTCGAGCAGCACCGCATTGTCGAAGCCGCGCTTCTGCGCCTCGCGCACGGCGCGGCCGGAATTGGCATAGTGGCAGGCGGCCTTGGCGTCGGTCGGGGCATATTCGTAGGACGGGCGGCGGAAGGTCGACAGGCCGGCCGAGAAGCCCTTGGGCGCCGGCATCGGCGATTCATAGACCGAGATCGCATAACGCGTCTCGACCGGGCCCGGATCGAGGAAATTGGTCTCGGCCCAGAACATCGGGCGCAGATAAAGCGGCGCGGTCTTCGGGAACTTGGCGATGCCGTCGCGGATCAGCTCCTCGATGGCGCCCGCCTTCAAGGGCGTGAGCCCGAAAGCCAAAGCGGAACGCTCGCAGCGTTGGCAATGCAGATCGAGATCGGGCGTCACGCCTTCGAAGGCGCGCCCACCGTCGAATATGGCGGAACCCAACCAGGAGGCATCGCTCCACGGCCCCATGAGCGCCGGATTGCCCTGGCGCCATTCGCCCTCGAAATAGGTCCAGCACTTGCTGGCGTCACATTGTGAAATTGCCATTCTTCGTTCTCCCAGAGCGCCTCCCGCCAAAGCTGGTCGACTTTGGCGATAGGGAACCGCTCAAGACCACATAGTTGAGCCCTTTTACCCATCCGGATCGAATCGTTTCGGTTCGATCCGGATGGGAAGGGCTCTTTGTCCGCAAGCTTAGGCTGATCACAGGTAAAAGACAAAGTGCGGCGAGATCAAAAAACGGTCACAGAATTGGTCGATGTCTTTGATCCACGAAAACGGCGAGGATGACGGCATGCCGAAAGGGAAGACTCTGTTACTGGCCTCGGCGCTGACCATGGGGCTCATGGCCGGTGCTCACCCCATTGGCGCTCAGGCGGCTGAAAGCGAAATCGCGGTCACCTATGACGTCGACGTCGGCAGCCTGTCGGCGATGCGCATCGCCTACAAAGCGGCGCTCTCGGCGGATGGCTATGAATCGACCGCTTCGGTGAAGACGAAGGGTCTCGCCGATCTGTTCTCGGATTATCGCATGGAGATGGCGAGCGCGGGCGCTTTCGCCGGCGGCACGCTCGCGCCGTCGCATTACCGCTCCGAGTCGCTGAAGAGCAAATCGAAGAAGAAGGTCCTCGAAGTGCGCTGGAAGGACGGCAATCCGGCCGTCGCCTCGACTCCCAGAGACAAGGAGGACGACGCCCTTGTCGCTCCCGGGCTGACCGCCGGGCTTGTCGATCCGCTGTCCATGCTGCTGCGCAAGGCCGCCCTGCAGGAGGGCCAGCCCTGCCCGAGCGTCGAGCGCGTGGTCGACGGGCGGGAAGTCTACGACCTGCGCTTCACGCTCGCGGGCGAGGTGAAGCTCGGCTCGAAGAGTCCCGGCGTCTATCGCGGCAAGGCGCTCAAATGCAGCATGACCTACACTCCGGTGGCCGGGCGCCCGGCGGTGAAGTTCAAGAAGAGCGGCAGCGCCCCCTCCAAATTCGACATCTGGTTCGCGCCGATCGATCCGGCCGGCTCCGGCAAGGCCATGTATGTGCCGGTGCTCGCCACCGGCAAGCTGCAGGGCATGAGCTTCGTCGCCTATGCGCGCGAGGCCAGCGTCGACGGCCGCAAGCTCAGCGAGAATTGAGCTTCCGACGGATTTCTAGAGCGCTTCCCGTTTTGATCGAATCGTTCCGCTTCGATCAAAACGGGAAGAAGGGCTCGTAAACGTATAATCTGGAGCGCTTCCTTATCGCCAAAGTCGAGCAACTTTGGCGGGAAGCGCTCTAAAATCTCACCCGCAGGCCGGTGGTGATGAAGGACGAGCCGCTATAGACGCCGTCGATCGTTCCGAAGATGCCGGAGCGATGATGGAGGCGCAGCACGAGCTCGATGTCCTTGTAGTCGGGACTGGCGAAAGTGATCTCCGGCGAGAAATTGTGCAGCACCAGCGAGGAGTCGCCGTCGCTGCGGTCGCGCTCGAAATCCGATGATTCGGTCAGGATGCTGAGGCCGGTATTGATCGCCAGCGTCGTGTAGATCGTGTCGTTCCAGGGCAGGCCGTCATAGCGGAAATAGAGCGAGCCCCAGAACTCGCCCTGCGATTCGAGGCCGAAGCGATAGGCCGCGCCTGCTTCCGGCTCGACCATCAGGTGATCGCCGAAATAACCGAGCGTATCCGAATCGAACAATTCGTTGAGCGTGCCCAGGCGATAGGAATAAGTGACGCCGAGCATCGTCAGGTCGACGAAATTCGTCTTCCAGGGCTGGCTGATGATGGTGGTGAAATCGGTGTCGGTGCCGCGGCCGACCAGGAAAGTGACAGCATTGGGCGAGTTCGGCTGTTCCGCGAAAGCGCTCGTGCCCAGGCATGTGCAAGCCAGTGCCGCCGCGCAAGCCGAGAGCTTCAGATGTCCGATGCCCGCCGCTTTGATTTCAGCCTCCGCCGTCTGGCGTGTGTCGATTCGTGTAGAAGCCGCCCCGAACAAAATCCCGATCCTTGACCTTACGCACCACTGCCCCAACCGGAGCGATAATTTCACGCCGCCCGCGCCGGCACAAGGGGCCTAAAGGCTTATATGCAAATGTAAAATTATTATCAGCCGCATCGCGTCTAACGACACGTCAACAACTTATGGCTGAGGGCGGATACTAGCTATCGGAATAGAAGATATGGCGGCCGATCTTGATCAGCTTGCGCATCTCTTTCGCCCATTTGGGGCGGACATAGTCGGCATGGTAATTGGTGGCCGCGCCAATGACGCGAATGGTCTGGTCGCCGGCAATCGCCTTCTGGGCGATCTTCTTGGAGCGGTCCCAGGCCGCCTTGCTCTTCACCTCGTCGGCGACGCCGTCGCAGGCGAAGGAGAACTGGCAGGAGTTGCGGCGATCCGAGCCCTGATACACCACGCCGCAGATCGTCTTCGGGTAGTTCGGATCCTTGACGCGGTTCAGCACGACTTTCGCCACCGCAAGCTGGCCCAATTCCGATTCGGAGCGGGCCTCGAAATAGACGGCCTTGGCGAGGCAATTTTCCTCGGCGAGGCGGATACGGCGCTGCGCGACGATCTTCTGCTTCTCGTTGCGCTTCAGCTTGAAGGTCGATTCGAGCTTCCACACCGGCGGCGTCATGGCGAGGCGCTTCTCGACCTCGACCTTTTCCGGCTGCGTCGGCTGGGCCGGCTTCGCCGCCAGCACCGGCACGTCGGGCTCCGGCGAGATGTAATCGCCCTTGCTGGTCGACACGACTTCCTGCTCGCGGATGATCGGCAGAGTGATCAGATCCAGCGTCGCGTCGCTCGGCATGAGCGAGCCCTTCTGGATCAGAGTCGATACCGGCGAGCTGACGGCGATGTCGGTATCTTCGGGAACAAGACCGTGAGCGTCGGCGTTACGGCCCATATAATGGCCGGCGAATGCAAAGCTCGCGACCAGCATGGCGCCGCCGAAAACATAAGGCACATAGCTCAGGACACCATTGCGCTCTTCCGGCTGCAACGGCTCGTGATAGTCCGGCTCAAAATGCCTATGCGTTCGCCTTGATGGTCTCACTTCCCCTCGCGCTACCGTCTCAACTCTTAAAGTTTCCCGAACAGGCGGTAGTATGATCCTTGAGCGTTTAGCATAGGTTAACCATGGCAGCAACACAAAGGCGCCTATAATCAGCCACTAAATGCTTCAAGGTTAACAAGGCCTTAGACGGTTGTCCTGCCATAATTCAGCCACGATTTGCGAGGGCTGCCTGCGCGGCGGCGAGCCTCGCGATCGGCACCCGGAAGGGCGAGCAGGATACATAATCGAGGCCCACTTTCTCGCAGAACTGAATCGAGGCCGGGTCGCCACCATGCTCGCCGCAAATGCCGAGCTTGATCGCGGAACGGGTCGAGCGACCGCGCTCGGCGGCGATCTGCACCAGCTCTCCCACCCCCTCGGTGTCGAGCGACACGAAAGGATCGGTCTTGAACACGCCCTTGGCGGTGTATTCGCCCAGGAAACGGGCTGAATCGTCCCGGCTGATGCCGAAGGTGGTCTGGGTCAAGTCATTGGTGCCAAAGGAGAAAAACTCAGCCGTCTGAGCGATGTCGGCGGCCCGCAGCGCGGCGCGGGGCAGTTCGATCATGGTGCCGACGAGATAATCGAGGCTGGCGCCGGTCTCCTTGCGGACCTCCTCGGCAATGGCGACGATGCGGTCGCGCACGATGTCGAGCTCGGCCCTGCTGGCGACCAGCGGCACCATGACTTCCGGGATCGGCGGCGAGCCGGTCCTGCGGCCGACCTCGGCCGCCGCCTCGAAAATGGCGCGGGCCTGCATCTCGGCGATCTCGGGATAGGATACGGCCAGGCGGACGCCGCGATGGCCGAGCATCGGATTGAATTCGTGCAGCTCGCCCACCCGGGCCCGGAGCGCGTCGGGCGTGACCCCGACCACCGCCGCCACCTCGGCGATCTCCTCCTCGCTGTGCGGCAGGAATTCGTGCAGCGGCGGATCGAGCAGGCGGATGGTGACCGGCAGGCCGGCCATGATCTCGAACAGCTCGATGAAGTCCCGGCGCTGCATCGGCAGGATCTTGGCGAGCGCCGCGCGCCTGCCTTTCTCGCTCGACGCCAGGATCATCTCGCGCATGGCGACGATGCGGTCGGCCTCGAAGAACATGTGCTCGGTGCGGCACAGGCCGATGCCCTCGGCGCCGAAATCGCGCGCGGCGCGCGCATCGAGCGGAGTCTCGGCATTGGCGCGCACCTTCATGCGCCGCGCCTCATCGGCCCAGGCCATGATGGTGGCGAAGTCGCCCGAGAGCTCGGGCTTGATGGTGGGAACGGCACCCTTCATCACCTGACCGGTCGAGCCGTCGATGGTGACGACGTCGCCCTTCTTCAGAACCGTACCAAGTGCTGAAAGCGTCGCCTGGCGATAATCGACACGGATATTGCCGGCGCCCGAGACGCAGGGCTTGCCCATGCCGCGCGCCACCACCGCCGCATGCGAGGTCATGCCGCCGCGGGTGGTGAGAATGCCTTCCGCCGCATGCATGCCGTGAATGTCTTCAGGCGACGTCTCGACGCGCACCAGGATGACATTGCGGCCCTGCTCCTTCAGCTTCTCGGCCTCATCCGAATCGAAGACGATCTCGCCCGAGGCCGCCCCCGGCGAGGCCGGCAGGCCCTGGCCGATGATGTCGCGCTTGGCGGTGGGGTCGAGGGTCGGATGGAGCAGCTGGTCGAGAGAAGCCGGATCGATGCGGCGCACCGCTTCCTCGCGGCTGATGAGGCCTTCATTGGCGAGATCGACGGCGATCTTCAGCGCCGCCTTGGCGGTGCGCTTGCCGGCGCGCGTCTGCAGCATCCACAGCTTGCCGCTCTGGATGGTGAACTCCATGTCCTGCATGTCGCGGTAATGCTTCTCGAGCTGCGCGAAGGTGCGGATCAGCTCTTCATAGGTCGCCGGCATCAGCTTCTCGAGCGACGGCGCCTTGGAGCCCGCCTCGATGCGCGCGGCCTCCGTGATGTTCTGCGGCGTGCGGATGCCGGCCACCACGTCCTCGCCCTGCGCATTGACGAGGAACTCGCCATAAAGCTCATGCGTGCCGGTCGAGGGATTGCGGGTGAAGGCGACGCCGGTCGCCGACGAGTCGCCGAGATTGCCGAACACCATCGCCTGGACATTGACGGCGGTGCCCCAGTCTTCGGGAATATTGTGCAGCCGGCGATAGGTCTTGGCGCGCGGCGACATCCAGGACTGGAACACGGCGCCGATGGCGCCCCAGAGCTGCTCCTTCACGTCCTGCGGGAAGTCCTTGCCGGTCGCCTTCGCGACGCAGGCCTTGTATTTGGCGATGACCCTCAGCCAGTCCTCGGCGGTGAGATCGGTGTCGAGGCCGAGCGCCTTCTCGTCCTTGTATTCGCCGAGAATGTCCTCGAACTGATGATGCTCGACGCCGAGCACGACGTCGGAATACATGTGGATGAAGCGGCGGTAGCTGTCATAGGCGAAGCGGCGGTCATTGGCGCGCTTGGCCAGACCTTCGACGGTCTCGTCATTGAGGCCGAGATTGAGGACCGTGTCCATCATGCCCGGCATCGACGCGCGCGCGCCCGAACGAACCGAAACCAGGAGCGGATTGCCGGCATCGCCGAAGGTCGAGCCGACGATACGGCCGACTTCGGCCAGCGCCGCGTCGACATCGGCGGCGAGCGCCTCCGGATAGGCGTTGTCGTTCTTGTAAAAGGCGGTACAGACTTCGGTGGTGATGGTGAAGCCGGGCGGGACCGGCAAGCCGAGATTGGCCATTTCGGCCAGATTGGCGCCCTTGCCGCCGAGCAGATTCTTCATTCCCGCCTCGCCATCGGCCTTGCCGTCACCGAAGCGGTAAACGAGTTTCCCATTCGCCTGCTGATTCACCCTTAGTGCTCCCTCGAAGACAGGATCGGTCGGTTCAGTAGCGAGCGCTGCTCGTGACGCGCACTAGCCATATCGCAAATGCGAAATCAAGCCCGCGGTTCCTTGCGATGCAAAAATCCCCAAGAGCGCGGCGACAGAGTCAAGAAATTGCGAAGGATCAGCCTTCGATTCTCGAGAAATCGGCGACTTCGCGGGTCGCCGCCCGGATGCGGTTCAGGAGCTTCAGCCGGTTCTCGCGGAAGGACGGATCATCGGCATTGACGGTCACCTTGTCGAAGAAGGCATCGACCGGCGCCCGGAGCTTGGCGATGGCGCGCATCGCCGCCTCGAAGTCCTCGGCCCCCACCGCCTTGCGCGCCTGGGCCGCCGCCGCGTTGACCGCCGTGTTGAGCTCGCGCTCCTCGCCCTGGATGAGAATATTCGTATTCACATTGCCGTCGAAGGCGCGGCCGTCCTTCTTCTCCTCGATCTTGAGGATGTTGGTGGCGCGCTTGACGCCGGCGAGCAGGTTCCTGCCGTCGTCGGTTTCAAGGAATTTCGACAGCGCCTCGACGCGTTTGACGATCATCAGGAGATCATCCTGGCCGCCCAGCGCGAACACAGCGTCGATGAGATCATGGCGCATGCCCTGATCGCGCAGATAGACTTTCAGGCGATCGGCGAAGAAAGAGAGGAGATCGAGCCGGTCGAAATCGCCGCCGAATTCCGGACCACGCTGGTTGCGATAGAGCTGCAGGCCGGCATCGAAGAGCGACAGCAACGGCAGCCGGACATTGTTCTCCTGCACGATGCGGATCACGCCGAGCGCGGCGCGGCGCAGCGCGTACGGATCCTTCGAGCCGGTGGGCTTCTCGTCGATGGCCCAGAAGCCGACCAGCGTGTCGAGCTTGTCGGCCAGCGCCGAGACGATCGACAGCGGCTTCGCCGGCACCGCGTCATTCGGACCTTGCGGACGATAATGCTCCTGGATCGCCGATGCGATGTCGTCGCTCTTGCCTTCGTTGAGCGCGTAGTAGCGCCCCATGAGGCCCTGCAATTCAGGGAACTCGCCGACGATGCCGGTCAGGAGATCGGACTTGCTCAAGCGCACCGCCAGCTGCGCCGAGGCCTTGTCGGCGCGGCAGAAGGCGGCGAGATCATTGGCCCAGCCCTCGAAACGCTTCACCCGCTCGCCCTGCGTGCCGAGCCTGGCGTGGAAGGTGATCTGGTCGAGCTTGGGCAGCAGGCTTTCGAGCGGAATCTTCTTGTCGTGGTCCCAGAAGAATTTCGCGTCCGACAGACGCGCGGCGATGACCTTGTTGTTGCCGGCGATGATCTGCTCGCCGCCGTCGCGCGCGATCATGTTGGACACGAGCAGATAACGATTGGCGAGCCTGCCCGTCTTGCCGTCCTTCAGCGCGAAACACTTCTGGTGCTGCTTGATCGAGGTGACGATGACTTCCGGCGGCACGTCGAGGAAGCTCTCCTCGAAGGAGCCCATCAGCACCACCGGCCATTCGACGAGGCCCGCGGTCTCCTTCAGCAGCGCTTCGTCCTCGATCAGCTCGAGGCCCTGGGCGAAGCTCAGATTCTTCGCCTCGACGCGGATGAGCTCGGCGCGGCGGCCGGAATCGACCACCACCTTGGCGTCATAAAGCTTCTGGGCATAATCCTCGAAGCGGCGCGCGGTTATGGCGTCGGGCGCCAGGAAGCGATGGCCGTAGGTCACGGCGCCGCTTTTCAGCCCGGCGATCTCGAAGTCCACCACCTCGCCATCGAAGCAGCAGAGAATGGATTTCAGCGGACGCACCCAGCGCAGATCGCCAGAGCCCCAGCGCATCGATTTGGGCCACGGGAACTTGCGGATGACATCCGGCACGATCCCGGCGATCACCTCGGTCGTGGCGCGGCCGGGCTTGCCGATCACCGCGATATAGAACTTGCCCTTCTTGTCGTCCTGGACGGTGAGATCGTCGAGCGACAGGCCGGTGGACTTGAGGAAGCCCTGGATCGCCTGCTCCGGCGCATCGACGCGCGGGCCTTTGCGCTCCTCGCGGACATCCTTGGTCTTGGCGGCGAGCCCCTCGATCGACAGCATGAGACGGCGCGGCGTCGCATGCGCCTGGGCGCCTTCATAAAGAAGGCCGGCCTCGACCAGCGCATTGGTGACGAGCGACTTCAGGTCCTCGGCGGCCTTGGCCTGCATGCGCGCCGGGATTTCCTCGGAGAAGAGTTCGAGAAGGAGCTCAGCCATGGGCGGCCTCCTTCACATCGGTCATACCGGCACCACCGCCGGCGGTCCTGGCCCAGGCCTCGCAGCAGCCCTTTGCCAGTTCGCGCACGCGCAGGATATAGGCCTGGCGTTCGGTGACCGAGATCACGCCCCTGGCGTCGAGCAGATTGAACACGTGGCTCGCCTTGATGCACTGGTCATAGGCGGGCAGCGCCAGCTCGTGCCGGGCGCCCTTGTCGCCCGCCTTCAACAGCGCCAGGCACTCCTTCTCGGCATCCTTGAAATGCTGGAGCAGGATGTCGGTGTCGGCATATTCGAAATTGAAGCGCGAGAATTCCTGCTCGGCCTGCAGGAACACATCGCCGTAGCTGATGCGCTTCGCCCCGTCCTGGCCGTTGAAGTTCAGGTCATAGACGTTGTCGACGCCCTGCACATACATAGCGAGGCGTTCGAGGCCGTAAGTCAGCTCGCCCGAGACCGGCGCGCAATCGAGGCCGCCGACCTGCTGGAAATAAGTGAACTGCGAGACTTCCATCCCGTCGCACCACACTTCCCAGCCGAGGCCCCAGGCGCCCAAGGTCGGGCTCTCCCAGTCGTCCTCGACGAAGCGGATGTCGTGCAGGTCGGGCTCGATGCCGATGGCATAGAGCGAGCCCAGATAGAGCTCCTGGAGATCGGGCGGCGACGGTTTGATGATGACCTGGTATTGATAATAATGCTGCAGCCGGTTGGGATTTTCGCCATAGCGACCGTCCTTGGGACGCCGCGAAGGCTGCACATAGGCGGCAGCCCAGGGCTTCGGCCCGACCGAGCGCAGGGTCGTCGCCGGGTGGAAGGTGCCGGCGCCCACTTCCATGTCGTAAGGCTGCAGGATGACGCAACCCTTCTCGCCCCAATATTGATGGAGCGTGAGGATCAGGTCCTGGAAGGATTTGCGTGGATTCAAAGACATTTGCGCCCGCAAGACATGGTGTAATGCGGGCGCAAACTATGGGGCCAGCCCCTATGGGTCAAGGAGAAGTCGTTCTTACTTCTTCTTGGGCGCCTGGGACTCTTCGTCCTCATCGGCCTGGGTGTCGTCGGGATCGACCTCGTCGCCGCCGGTGTCGGTGGTGTCGACGTCGTCACCCTGGGTATCGTCGTCGGTGACCTCGCCGCCGCCCTGGTCGGCGTCCTTCATCCAGGCCTGCAGCGTGTAGAAGGCCTCTTCATTGATGCGCTGGCCCCACATGTCGGCTTTCAGCGGGCCGCCATGGATGGCGATCAGCATCGGGCCGTTGGACTGCTTGTCGACCACCCAGATGGCCGCGCCCGCCATGCCCTCGAGCGGCTTCTTGAGCGGGCAGTTATAGACGATGAAGGACTTGTCGGCGCCCTTCACCGGGCAGGTGGTCTCCCACATGGTGAAGTCGGCCACGCCCGCCGGATAGCCGGTCATCGCCGGACCCTTGGGGATCTGCGGCAGGTGGCCGAAGCCGAACCAGCCATTCTGCTCGCCGACATCGCTCTGCAATTCGACCAGGCCGAAAGCCAGGTTCCAGTCGCCCTTCTCGGCGAAACCCTTGGTCACCCAGGCATTCTTCCACTGGACGCCGCCAAAGGGACGCTGGTCGCCGTTGATGCCCGGATAGAAGTCGAGATTCTGGTCCCACTGCTTGCTCTCCGGATTGAAGATGCAATATGCGGCGGTGAGCACGAAACGCTTGCCGATGAGGGTGCCGGAGCAGCCATTGGAAAGCAGGCCGACCGCGGTATAGGGATACTGGGTCGTGTCCTTGATCGGCACCAGCTTGCCGGGCTTCGGCGCCGCCTGGATGGCCTGGGCGCTCTTGCCCTTGAGGATCATGCCCTTGAGGCGTCTCGGCACCTTCACGGCGCCGGCCTTGCCGTCACGGCTCATCGACACGCCGGACAAGGCGTCGAGCTGCGCGGCGGGTGACTGCTGCTCGGCGCCCTTGCGGGTGACGGCCATCGCGCCCGGCTTGCCGGTCGGGGCCTTGGCGTCGCCGGTCTTGGGCGCGTTGGCTGCGTTCGAGCCAGCCTCCACCGAGGGCCACTGGCCCCGCTTGAGCTTGGCGCCCTCCTGGGCGACTGCCGGGCCCGCCAGGGCCGTGGCAAGGAAGAGCGAGCTGGTCAAAACGAGGGAGGTGATCGATGGAGATCGAATCATGGGCCGTCCTTAACGGTTGCTGATTGGGTATGTCGCCTATACGACATGACAATCTAGCCATGTTCGGAGGGCGAAAACTAGCCCCGACGGCAACAATTTAAGGGCGGAAACGTGTCCCTGCGTCTATTTTTGGCGAAAACGACGGCAATTGAGCAACTTAAGCGAGAAATAGACCTCTTCGGCAGCCGCAGATCAGCCGGTCCGAGGCCGGCCTTGATCAGGCATCCGGATAATAGATGCCGGTCTTCGGGTCCTGGCGCAGGCGGGTGACGGCGCGCGGGTCGACCGGACGGCGTTTGACGGCAACCCGGGCCTTGGCGGCGTCAAGACCATCCATCAGCTGCTTCAGGGCGGCGGCGGCCAGGAGGCCGATCAGGGTAATCGTCAACGCTTTCAACATGAAACGGTCCTTCCAGTCTCAATCCAGGGCCATCATAAACCGAAACGAGCCCATAATGCACGTAATTCCATGGCATCAATTAGGCCTGACGCCGGGTCTAAAGTGGTGCCGAAGCCGAGCCGGCGCAAGCCCCAGCCGGCCGGCCGGGCGATGACCTTGAACTCGGTCCTGTCGCCGAACTTGCCGCGCATGACGTCGCGCATATGGCCCAAACCATCGATCAGGCCGAGGGCCAGCGCCTGGCGGCCGGACCAGAAGGCGCCGGAAAACAGGTCGGCCTCATCGCCCTTGAGCTTGCCCTGCCGGCGCGTCCGGACCAGCGTCTTGAATTCTTCGTGAACGTCGCGCTGCAGGCCCTTGAGGCGCTCGACATCCTCGGGCTTCTCGGGCTGGAACGGATCGAGGATCGCCTTGCTCTCGCCGGCGGTATGGACGCGCCGCTCGATGCCGAGCTTGCGGATCGCCTCGACGAAGCCGAAGCCGGCGGCGATCACGCCGATCGACCCGACGATCGAACTCGCATCGGCATAGATCTCGTCGCCGGCGCAAGCGAGCCAATAGCCGCCGGAGGCCGCGACATCCTCGCAGAAGGTGTAGACCGGGATGTTCTTCTCCGCGCTCAAAGCGCGGATGCGCGCATGGATCAGCGCCGACTGGACCGCCGCCCCGCCCGGCGAGTTGACGATCAAGGCGACGGCAGCGATGCCCTTGCGGGCGAATGCGCGCTCCAATGTCCCGGCTATTCCTTCCAGCGTCAAAGGCGGCTTGAAGGGCGTGCCGACGCCGATGGCGCCCTGCAGGCGCACGACGTGAACGAGAGGCGTTTCCTTGCGCCAGCGGCGCGGGATCAGGCGATGCAGCAAATTTGACATGGGCCACAAATAGGCATCGCCCCCCTTTCCCGCAAGAACCTGTGAGTTTCCACACAGACGGCGCCGGCTTTTCACCGTTAAATCCCCTCACGATTTCCAGCGGGGCATCAGGAAGGGCAAGACAGGAGAGGCCATGAACACGCATGTCGAACATCGTGCCATCGTCCGCCCCACCGGCATCGCTCTCCTCGACAGATTCACGGCGCGCATCTGCAACCTGTTCAGGGCCTGGCGCGTCCGCCAGACCGAAAGCGCCGATATCGAAGCGCTGGAAGCGCTCGGCCCCGAGCTCCTGGATGATATCGGCGTGACCATCCGCAAAGGCGGCAAGCCGCCGAAATCCATCGCCGTCTGCAGTCCCCATCTGATCGCCACGGAGGCGCTGACCAACTTCAAACCGACCGAACGCGGCGAGTTCTAGGCCATCTCGAACTCTCCCGTGCAGGGCTGTCCGGTAACGCCCTCTCCGGGCAGCCCTGCCTCTATCGCCCTCGGCGATCGCCGCTGTAGCTCATAGGAGAGCGAAGTCTGCGTTGACCATTGTCCCCGGAGCTTCCATTATTTTGTTTCGGGCGAGGGGAAATACGAGATGGCCAGACATTCGAAGGAAGCCTTGCGGGCGATCGCCTATTTCAAGTCGCTCGGCGACGCCGCCTTCGCCGAGCTGGCGCAGCAATGCGCGCTCCGCGAATATGCCGCGCAGGAGCTGATCATCGGACACAATGACGAGACTTTCGACGTGCTCTTCCTGCTCGAGGGCCAGGCACGGGTCAGCATCTATTCCGCCGACGGCCAGCGCGTCGGCTTCCGCGACATCGCCGCCGGGACGATCTTCGGGGAGCTGTCGGCGATCGACGGCCAGCCGCGCTCGGCCAGCGTCGAGGCGATCGACACCTGCGTCACGGCGGTGATGCGGCGGCCGCAATTCCTCGCCGCGATCGCCAATCACCCGGAATTCACCATGGCGGTGGCCAAGCACCTGACCGGCCAGGTGCGCGTCCTCACCCAGCGCGTCTTCGAGTTCAGCACCATGGCGGTCAGGCAGCGGCTGTGGGCGGAGCTGCTGCGGCTGGCGGAAGCCGCCGCCCGGGGCAGGAGCCAGGCGCTTCTCTCGCCCGCCCCCACCCATGCCGAGATCGCCAGCCGCATCAGCACGCATCGCGAAGCGGTGACGCGCGAATTCGCCTGGCTCGAAACGCAGGGCTTCATCGAAAAGGAGGGCCGCGCCCTGAAGGTGCCCAATCTGGAAAAATTGCGCGGCCTGGTCGGAACGCTGGACGGTTAGCGCAATGGCCAGGCGGCGCCCTCGCGCAGCACGGATTCGGCGGCGGGGCTGAATTTCCCGTCATCGCCATGCAGGACGAGTCCCGGCAGCAACTGCACCGGGGCGCGCGAGCCCTTGACGCCCTGGACGATGATGCGGGTCGCGGCGAGGCCGTGGCGAGGAAACAACGGCGCCACGACGATATCCCCGAACCGGCCCTCGAACAGGCCGAGCAGCTTGCTGAGCGCCTCGGCCCGGTAGATCACGGTGGCGGTGCCCTTGATCTCGAGCATCGCATGCATGGCCTTGATCCAGAGGTCGAGATCCTCGGGCGAGAAATTATGGGCGCCGGCCTTCAGCGCCACCGGCGAGGGGGTCGACCGGCCGTCCTCGAAATAGGGCGGGTTGGCGAAGGCATGGGCGAAGGAGCCGGCCGTTGGCATATGGGCGACATCACGGCGCAGCGCGTCCTTGATGTCGGCATGGATCACCTTGACGGCCGCCCCGCACGCATTGCGGCGGGCATTCTCCTCGGCCAGCATGGCATAGCGGGCGGCCACCTCGACGCCGGTGATCTGGAGGCCGGATACCCGATGGGCAAGGCAGAGAGCGGCGACTCCTGTCCCCATGCCGGCCTCGAAGACCTTGTCGCCGGGTGCGCAGGGCACGCTCGCCGCCAGGAAAACGGCGTCGATGCCGGCCCGGTAGCCCCTTTCCGGCTGCAAGATCCGCAGCCGGCCATTGAGGAAGCCGTCCTCGGTCAGGGTCGGCGGGATGGCCGAGCCGGCGGCGTGCGTCGGGGCGTGGGCGGACGATGATTCCTGCATGGCGGACCAACCTACAGCTGCGGGGTTATCGCAACGTTACCCAATTCGCGCAAAGCCTTCGCAATATCGTCATCCGGGACCATCAGGCGGCGCGGAAAAGCCCCGATCGAGCCCTCGACGGCGCTCATATGGGCGTCGAAGACGGTGGCCGCGATTCCGGCCTCCGCCAGCACATGGGTGGCGTAGGACAGCAGCACAAGATCGTTGGTTCTCAGGACTTCCTTCATGAACTGTACCTGCCCGTCCTGTCTTTCCAGCTCTCCCAAGCGTCAACCGGTCGCGCTTGCTCTGGGGTACGGCCGGCCCCTATTGTCGACTTCAGTATCATAATTGAAAAGGTCCAATCTGTGGGTGTCGTCATTCCCTTCGAAGGCAGCGAGCAAAAGCAGCCGAGCCTCGACCCGCTGATCGCCCTCACCGGCCCGGACATGGTCAAGGTGAACGAGGCCATCCTGGCGCGCGCCGCCTCGCATGTCGAACTGATCCCGGAGCTCGCCGGCCATCTGATCAATTCCGGCGGCAAGCGCATCCGGCCGATGCTGACCGTCGCCACCGCCCGCATGTGCAAGGCCAAGGGCGACGCCCATATCAAGCTCGCCACCGCGGTCGAGTTCATGCATACCGCGACGCTGCTGCATGACGACGTGGTCGACGAAAGCGACCTGCGGCGCGGCAAGAAGACCGCCAGGCTCATCTGGGGCAACCAGGCGAGCGTGCTGGTCGGCGACTATCTCCTGGGCCAGGCCTTCAAGATGATGGTCGAGACCGGGTCGCTCGAATCGCTCCGCATCCTCGCCCATGCCGCAGCGGTGATCGCCGAGGGCGAGGTGCTGCAGCTTTCCGCCTCGCATGACACGTCCACAACCGAAGATGCCTATATGCAAGTGATCGGCGCCAAGACCGCGGCGCTGTTCGCCGCCGCCGCGGAAGTCGGCGCGGTCGTCGCCGCCCGGCCGAAGGACGAGCAGGCGGCGCTCGAATCCTATGGCCGCAATCTCGGCATCGCCTTCCAGCTCGTCGACGACGCGCTCGATTATTCCGGCAAGCAGGCCCTGATGGGCAAGAGCGTCGGCGATGATTTCCGGGAAGGCAAGATCACCCTTCCGGTGGTGCTTTCCTACCGCCGCGGCTCGCAGGAGGAGCGCAATTTCTGGAAACGCACGCTCGAGGACGGCAACCAGACGGCCGACGACCTCCTCTACGCCCAGAAGCTGGTCGAGCGGCATAATGCCATCGCCGACACGGTCGAGCGCGCCCGCCACTATGGCGATATCGCCCGCGACGCTTTGGCGATCTTTCCCGACAGCGACCACAAGTCCGCTCTGCTGGAAGCCGTCGATTTCTGCGTAGCGCGCGCCTACTGATCGGGTTAAGCTCCTCCCAAAAGAATAAAGGGAGGAGTGACGAACCGGATCATGCAGCAGACGCGGTTTGCCTGGTATCTGCTTGCGCCCGCCATCATCCTGCTGGCTGTGTTGCTGGTGCTGCCGATCGCCATCATGGCGATCTACACGTTCTATGAATTCGTCACCGCCGGTGTCGAGAAGGCGAATTACACGCTCGCCAACTGGCAGGAATTCTTCACCGACAGCTACTACCACCTCTTCCTGTGGAAGACGGCGCGGGTCGCCGCCATCACGGCGCTCGCCTGCGCGGTCATGGGCTACATCCCCGCCTATTTCATCTGGATGACGTCGTTCCGGCACAAATGGCTGCTGCTGCTTCTGCTCATCGTGCCGTTCTGGATCTCCTTCACCATCCGCACCTTCTCGTGGATCCACATTCTGGGCGAACAGGGCGCCATCAATGTCACGCTCCAGGCGCTCGGCATCATCGATAGCCCGATCCAGATGCTCTATACCGAGGGCGCGGTGATCATGGGCATGATCCATTTCCTGCTGCCCTACATGATCCTCAATGTCTATGTGAGCCTCGAGGGCATCGACCGCGACCTTCTCTCGGCGGCGCGCACCTTGGGCTGCACCAGCGCGCAAGCGTTCCGCGAAGTGACGCTGCCTCTGTCGCTGCCCGGCCTGTGCGCCGGCCTCCTGCTTTGCTTCGTGCTGGCGGCGGGCAGCTATGTGACGCCGCAGATTCTCGGCGGCAACCGCGACGCGCTGTTCGGCAATCTGATCTACGACACGATCATGGAGCAGCTCAACTGGCCGATGGGCTCGACGCTCTCGATCGTGCTGTTCGTGCTGCTCGGCATCGTCTCGGCGATCTACAGCCGATATATGGGCCTCTCCACCATCTTCAAAGGGTTGAGCCGATGATGAAAGTGCGCGAGGCCGAGGATGCGAGTGGCGTCTGGGGCTGGCGGGCGGTCAAAATCGTCACCATTTTCGTCTATATCTTCATGTTCGCGCCGATCCTGGTGACGGTCATTCTCTCCTTCAACGCCTCGATGTTCGGCGGCTTCCCGATGACGGGTGTCAGCCTGCAATGGTACGGCAAGCTGTTTCAGAATGAATCGGTGCTGCGCGCGTTCAAGACCTCGATCTGGATCGCGCTCCTCACCGCGGCGGTGTGCACCGTCATCGGCGTGATGGCGGCGATCGCGCTCACCCGCTACGAGTTCCGCGGCAAGCACTGGATGAACACGCTGGTCATCCTGCCCGCTCTGGTGCCCGAGACCATTCTCGGCGTCGGCCTGCTGCTGCTGATGAAATGGGCGAACCAGCCGCGCACCTATCTGCTGCTGGTGCTCGGCCATATCATGCTGGCGCTGCCCTTCGTGGTTCTCGTCGTCCAGGCGCGGCTCATCGGCATCAAGCGCGTGTATGAGGAAGCTTCACTCTCTCTCGGCGCCAACCGCTTCAACACCTTCCGCGAAGTGACGCTGCCGCTGCTGATGCCGGCGATCGTGGCGGCCGTGCTGCTGGTCTTCACCATTTCCTTCGACAACATCACGGCGAGCCTGTTCTGGCGCCCGCCCGGCGTCGAGACCATGCCGACGCAGATCCTCGCCATGCTCAAGATCTCGATCAGTCCCGAGATCAACGCGCTCGGCACGCTGATGATCGTCATCACCGTGGGCCTCCCCTTGGCAGGAGGCGCCATCGCGCGCATTCTATCCGGCAATCGACAATAACAACTGGGAGAAACGACAATGAAGCTTTCGCAGACCAAGAGACTGGAGCGCCTGAAAGAGCGCTACCAGAATGGCGGCATGGACCGCCGCACCTTCCTGGGGCTCGCGGCGGCGGCCGCGGCCTCGGCCGGTGTCATGACCCGCTGGAGCGGCGCGGCGCTCGCCGCGGTGAGCGAAGTGCGCTTCGACGGCTGGGGCGGCACGGTGCAGGAAGCGATCGATAAATTCGCCTTCCAGCCCTACACCGCGAAGACCAATCTCAAAGTGGTGCAAGGCACGTTCGGTGACGAGAACGAGATCATCACCAAGATCAAGACCGCCAATCCGGGCGACTTCCAGGTCATCCACTCCTCCGGCGTCGAATATTACAAGAAATATGTCGATGGCGGCTGGACGTCGGAGCTCAACGAGGCGAATATCCCCAATCTCGTGAATGTGATGGCGGCGATGATCGAGCCGTTCCGCAAGATGACGCCGAAGCTTTCGGCGGTGCCCTACGACTACGGCACCACCGGCATCGCCTACAACACCAAGGTCATCTCGGCCGAGGAAGCCAAGGAAAAAGGCGCCAATCTCCTCATCGACAAGAAATATGCCGGCAAGATCGGCGGCTTCGGCGACAAGAACACGCGCGTCTGGTACGGCGCGCTGCAGTCCGGCCAGAGCCCGAACGACATCAAGGATATCGAGGCCGTGTGGGCGAAGGTCCGCGAGGGCCGCGACATGACGAAGAAATACTGGAGCTCGGGCGCCGAGCTCATGGATCTCCTGTCGAAGGAGGAGATCGTCGTCACCGAAGCCTGGTCGGGCCGCGTCGCGGCACTCCAGGAGCAGGGCCATCCGATCGGCTATCTCGACCCGCCGGGCAGCTATGCCTGGATGGAGGACATGCTCGTTCTCAAGGGCTCGCCGATGGCCGAATGCGAGGAGCTGCTCAACTTCATGCTCGACACGGCGACCTCGATCGCGGTGGCGGAAGGCCAGAACTATCCGCCGGCCCTCGACCCGACCAAGGTGAAGCTCACCGACAAGATCGCCAAGATGCCGGCCTTCGACCCGACCGGCACGATGAAGACGCTGACCTTCGCCGACCCGATCTACTGGGCCGAGCACGACACCGAATGGCAGAAGCAGTGGGACCGCATCTCGAAAGGGGCGTGAGTCTCATTCGCAATCTTGCTGAACATATCCCCTCTCCCCCCACGGGGGAGAGGGTTAGGGTGAGGGGGAACCAGCGGAGAAGCCGCGCCGTCTGTTCCCCCTCACCTTCCCATTGCTGCGCACGAGATCACGATGGCTTTGACGGCATCGTCAAAGCCATGAACGTGATCTTCGCACTAAGCCGGAGCATAATGTTATCGCCAAGACAAATCGTCTTGGCGCATTATGCTCTGGGCCCCTCCCTCTCCCCCGTAGGGGGCGAGGGGAAATCGCAACGCTCAACATCAATCGCAGCATCATGACCGACATTGCCGTGGATCTGAAAGGCGTCACGCTGACCTATGGGGCCTTCGTGGCGGTGAAGGACGTCAATCTCAAGATCGACAAGGGCAGCTTCGTGACGCTGCTCGGGCCCTCGGGCTGCGGCAAGACGACGATCCTGCGCTCGATCGCCGGTCTCGTGACGCCCACTTCGGGCGAGATCGTCGTCGCCGGACGGCGCATCAACGACGTGCCGATCTACAAGCGCAATATCGGCCTCGTTTTCCAGAATTACGCCCTCTTCCCGCATAAGACGGTCGCCGACAACATCGCTTTCGGCCTCAAATACCGCGACGTCCCAAAGGACGAGATCGCCCGCAAGGTCAAGCGCGCCCTCGACATGGTGCGGCTGCCGGGCGTCGAGAAGAAGCTTCCCTCGCAATTGTCGGGCGGCCAGCAGCAGCGCATCGCCCTCGCCCGCGCCATCGTGATCGAACCCGACGTGCTGCTGCTCGACGAGCCGCTCTCCGCGCTCGACGCGCATTTGCGCGAAGAGATGCGCACCGAGCTCAAGATCATCCAGCGCGAGGTCGGCATCACCACCATCTTCGTGACGCATGACCAGGAAGAGGCGCTGGCGATGTCGGACCGCATCGTGGTGATGAATCACGGCCTCATCGAGCAGAACGGCACGCCGGAGGACGTCTATCGCACGCCGGCGACGAAATTCGTGGCGAGCTTCCTCGGCCAGTCCAATCTCATGACCGGTACCGTCGCCGCGACCGGCAATGGCGCCGCCCGGATCACCCTCGACAGCGGCGCCAGCATCGAGGCGAAAGCGCCCGCCTCCGCCAGAACGGGAAGCAAGGTGACCGTCATCGTGCGCGCCCAGCGGCTCGAAGTCGGCAGGAAGGCGGCGGCCGGAACCAACAGGCTCAAGGGCAGGATCGCCGCCACGTCCTATCTCGGCGGCACCGCCATCTACGCCATCGACGCCGAGGGACTGAAGCTGCAGGCCAACACGATCATCGACGATCAGGTGTTCCGCGAGGGCGAGGCGGTCGATGTCGCCTTCGCGCCATCCGACTGCGTGCTGCTCGGCGAAGACGACCGGCGGCTGGTTTAGAAGGCACAGACTCACATGTTCACAAGACTTCATCGCGTCCTCGACGACGCCGTTTCGAGCGGCCGCATCGTGGGCATCGTCTATCTGGTCGCCAAGGACGGCAAGGTCGTCTTCGCCGGCGAGAAGGGCTTCGCCGATCGCGAGGCTGGCAAGCCGGTGCGCCGCGACACGATCTTCCGCCTCGCCTCGGTGACCAAGCCTTTCGTCGCCACCGCCGCTTTGGCGATGACGGACAAGGGCCGGATCCGCCTCGACGATCCGGTGACCCGTTATCTGCCGTATTTCACGCCGAAGCTCGCCGATGGCAGCACGCCCGTGATCACCCTGCGCCATCTCCTCACCCACACGTCGGGCCTGAGCTACGATTACGGTCCCGACCCCGATTTCTCCGACGGCCTGTCGGACGGCGATCTCGGTTTCAAGGAGAATTTCTCGCGTCTCGCGAAACGTCCGCTCAACTTCGCGCCCGGATCGAAATGGGAATATTCGGTGGCGATCGACGTCCTGGGCGCCGTGCTCGCCGAGGCCGAAGGCGCCAGCCTCGACGATGTCGTGAAACGCCATGTGACCGGGCCGCTCGGCATCAAGGACACGGGCTTCCACATCGCCGACCGCGACCGCCTGGCGACCGCCTATGCCGACGCGACGCCGGCCGCCCAACGCATGCCGGACCGGGTGACGCTGGGCAGCGACGAGAACGGTTATTTCAATTTCGCGCCGACACGCGCGTTCAATCCCAAGGCGTTCCAGTCGGGCGGCGCCGGCATGGTCGGCACCGCCGACGGCGTGCTGGCTCTGCTCGAAGCGTTACGCAAAAGCGGCGCCGGCGTGCTCAAGCCCGAGACCGGCCGCGCCGCCGTCACCAACCAGGTCGGCACGCTCGACCGCGGCGCCGGCAGCGAAGGACAGCGTTTCGGCTTCGTGAGCGCGGTCATCGACGACCCGAAGCTCGCCGGCACGCCGCAGTCGAAAGGCACGCTGCTGTGGGGCGGCGTCTACGGGCTCGACTGGTTCGTCGACATCGCCAGGGGCATCAGCGTCATCAGCATGAGCAACACGGCGCTCGAAGGCTGCAACGGTCCGTTCACCAAGGACACGCGTGACGCGCTTTATGCGGATATTGCGGGAGCTTGACGTTATTCGGCCGATAGTTGTCGGCACTGTTAGCCATCCCCCATGGGGGCTCTGAAGGCGCGACAATCCTATCGGTGAGTCCCTACTCTTGCTCTGGCGGCCATTGCTGCGCGGCATGCAGCACGCGCAGGATCGTCACCACCCGGGCACTCTCAGTATAGATCACCAGATAGCGCGAGCCGATTCCCGCCATTCAAGAACGGGCACGGCGCTTCCTGTCGATCAGCGCCTGCGCTTCGTCCATGACCTGCCGATGCGGCACTGATGGCCGCGTGTCGCCGAGCGCCTCCTGCACCTTGGATCGAAACCAAGCGTCATAAACTTCCGGGTCGGTCGTCAGACCGGCCGGCAATCCACCTTCCTTGGCTATACGCGTCAGCAGAATGCGCACCGCATCCGAGATCGTCAGCCCGACATCGGCAAGCTGTTCGGCAGCCGCGGCCTTCAGCTTGTTGTCCACGCGCACGTGGAGCATCGAGGTTTGAGCCATCGGGTACCGCGCATGAAGTCGGTCGGCAGGAGCACAAGCTTCTCGCATTCAGGCTTGCTGCAGCCCCAATAGCGGATGACGTCGCCTTTTATCCATTGGGCGGTCGCGCCGCCGTTGATCCAGAATTTCCAGATCTCGCCGTGACCCTTCAACTCACCTGTTATGGAGCACGGGGTCTGGTAGTAGCTTGCATAGGGCGAGATCTCATACTCCTGGGCGAGGCGGAAAAAATCCGCGACCTGCTCCTTGCTGAGCGACCATGACCGGCAGGCTTCGACCAGGGACTTATCGTTGTCCGCCATGACCTCGACGGGATCGACCCGCAACACCTCGACGGGTTCGGCGGCAGAAGTTGTCGCGAAGGCCGCCACGAGGATGATCCAGCTGCGGCCAAACATGAATTCTACCCGATCACCGTCGGCATGACCCACCAGCCGGGATACGCGGTGGCGATGTCGCGGGCCGCCGCTTCCGCCGCCGCTGTCCAGGCGAAGATGCCGAAGCAGGTGGCGCCCGATCCCGACATGCGGGCGAAACGCAGACCGGCCTTATCTTGCAAAGCGGCGATCACCTCGCCGATGACAGGCGCCACCGCCAGAGCCGGCGGGGCAAGGTCGTTGCGGCAGGACGAAAGATCGGCCCCTGCCTCCAGACCGGCAAAGGCCTGATCACCGGGCTTGAGGGCGAGCCTGGCGAAGACCTGCGCCGTGGCCACTTCCCGGCGGGGATTGACCAGCACCGCAGACATCGGCGCCAAATCCGGCAACAGATCGATACGCTCGCCGATGCCGCGCATGCGGCAGCTCTTGCCCGTGAGGCAGACCGGCACGTCGGCGCCCAATGAAGCGGCGAGCGCCGAAAGCCTGCCGGGATCGACAGCCTTGCCCGATAGTCGGGTGAGCGCCCGCAAGGTGGCGGCGGCATCGGCTGACCCACCACCAATGCCCGACGCGACCGGCAAATGCTTTTCGAGGGAGATATGATACCTGGCCTCGTCTGCGAAGGTTTGGACGAACCCCCGCGCCGCCTTCAGCACAAGATTGTCGGGCGCATTTGCGAGTTCCGCCGCGAAGGGGCCGGTTAGGTCGAGATGCCAGTCGTCCGCCCGCTCGAAAGTCAGGCGATCGGCAATGCCGGCAAAGGCCACGATACTGTCGAGTTCATGATAGCCGTCCGACCTGCGGCCGACAATGTGCAGCGCCAAGTTGATCTTGGCGCGCGCCAGTTCGGTGTGCGGCGGCAAGAGATCAGCCGTTATTCCCGGTCGCGGCGCCCTGCGCCGGCGTCACCGGCGGCTCGTCGGCCAGACCTTCCTTGAGCTTTTTCTCGATGCGCGCGAGATCTTCCGGCTCGGGCTTGTTGTCCTTGGCATGCTGCCACTGGAAACGCGCCTCGAGGTGGCGGCCGACACGCCAATAGGCATCGCCCAGATGGTCGGCGATGACCGGATCGGCGGGCTTGAGCTCGACGGCGCGCTCGAGCTGCTTCACCGCATCGTCATATTCGCCCAGGCGGAAATGCGCCCAGCCGAGGCTGTCGACGATATAGCCGTCATTCGGCTTGAGCTCGACCGCCTTCCTCACCATGGCGATCGCCTCGGTCAGGTTGATCTTCTTGTCGACCATCGAATAGCCGAGATAGTTGAGCACCATCGGCTGATCGGGCTCGAGCTCGAGCGCCTTGCGGAAATCAGGCTCCGCCTGGTCCCACTGCTTGATGCGCTCGCGGGCGATGCCGCGATAATAGAAGACCGTCCAGTTGTCGCGCTCCGGCTTGTCGATCAGCGCGATGGCGGCATTGTAGGTCTCGGCGGCGAGGGCGAATTCCTCGTTGTTGCGGTAGAGATTGCCGAGCGTGACCTGCGCGTCATAATCCTTCGGGTCGCTGGCGATCAGCGCCTTGAGGCGGGCCTTGGCCTCGTCCTTCTTCTCGAGCCGCTGCAGATTGACCGCGACTTCGAGATCGGCATTGGGCTTCAGCACCGAGGTCTTGTCGATCGCGTCATAGGCGTCGATCGAGCGCTGATAGGAGTTCATGCTCTCATAGATGTCGCCGAGCAGCGTCAGATTGATGTTGCGGTCGCCGGAGACCGACAGCGCGAGCTGGGCATAGGCCAGCGCCACTTCGAGCCCCTGATCGTCGGAGAGCGCGCTCGCCACCGAGAACAGAGCCTCGCTCATGCCGGCCTCGGGCGTCTTCACGAAGGCCTGCGGCTTCGCTCCCTTGTCGAGATCGGCGAGCGCCTGGCGCACCAGCGGGTTCTTCTCGGCGGTCTGCAGGAACTGCTCATAGACCTTGCGCGCCTCGTCCTTGCGGCCGTTGCGCTCGAGATAATTGCCATAGGCCTGGACGACGCGCAGCGAATTGCCGGCATGGGCGAAGGCCTTCTTGTAGAAGCTGTCGGCGCGGATATTGGCGCCGAGATAATCGGCGATCAGGGCGCCGTGATAGGACTTGAAGTTCTCGAGCGACTCGTTCTGGTCGAGCTTGTCGAGCGTATGGAAGGCCTGTGCCTGGTTGCCCTGGGCGGCATAGGTCCAGGCGGTCAGCAAGGTGGCGGTCAGCTCGCCGATCGGCGTATAGGCGGCCTTCTTGAAATTCTCGCGCGCCTTGACGAAGCGCTTCAGCCGCACATCGCGCAGGCCCAGGACGAAACGCGCCATGCGGTGCTGGCTGTTGAAGCTCAGGACGCGCTCGGCATAGTCCTCGGCGCTGGCGATCTTGCCGTCCGAGAGGTCGAAGATGAAAACCCGCTCGATGAGGACGGCATTGTTCGGATCGTCGCGCAGGGCCTGCTGGAAATACTGCCCGGCGGCGTCCATGTCGCGCTGCTTGCCGGCGAAGCGGCCGGCCAGATAGCTGCCGGAGAGCGAGGTTCCTTCAATGTCGATGTCTTCGTAACCCGCCTGGGCGGGAAGGGCGGCAAAAAACAGGCCGAAGGCCAGGGCCGGCAGCATCCGGCTAAGTGACTTTGTCATCAGAAATCTTTCCGCTCGCAGAAGCGCTATGCTTCGCGATTCAGGACATAAAATGAGGTTTTTTCAGGATCGCCGCAAGAGGCGCCGGCCGATAACGCCGTCCACCCGGCAAAAAAGGGGGGCGTTTCGCCAGGAAACGCCCCCGAGGCTGCAAGTCGCCCCCGGTGGTAAGGGTCACTTGCTCAGATAGAGGGTCTTCAAGCGGGCGCCGATGGCCTTGAAGGCATCCTTCAGCTCGGTGCCGCTGGCGGCGTCGATGTAATAGCCTTCGCTGGTGGCGCAGGACTTCAGGAGGGTCTTCGCCGCGGTCGGGGCCTGGAAGGCGATCGTGTAGATTTCAATGCTGGGAATGGTCTTGGCCCGGTTCTTCGGATCCTCCCGAGGCTCCGCATTGGCCTTGAGATTGGTGCAGGCGGTGGTGAGCTTGGCATCGAGCTGGCTGATGGCCTTGCTCGTGCTGGTGGTGCCGAAGCGGTTCTTGGCCGACGGCGCCTTGACATAACCATAGGCCGTATAATTGGAGCCGTTGAGGCTGTTGGCGTCGACGCTGACATCGTTCTCGCCGTCGGTCATGAAGACGAGGACCTTGCGCCACTTCTTGTCGTTATACGCCGCTCCCTCGGGGAAGGGCTGAGACGGCGACATGACGCGCCAGCCCCACATCAGGCCTTCCGGAAGCACCGTGTTGCCGCGCGCCTCCATCGCATCTATGCCCGCCTCGATGGTCGAGCGATCGGTGGTCAGCGGAACGATCGCTGAAGCGGCGCAATTATACCAGGGCCCCGAGCCGCTCAGGCTGGAGAAGGTCTTGGTGGCATACTTCTTCTGATTGCCCTGACGCTTGGCGTCGGTCTTCGAGCCCGAGATATTCTTCTCTTCGTTACTCAGCGAGATATAGGAAGAATTGGGGAAATATTCGTTGCCGGAACTCGGTTCGTCGGGCGCGAAATAAGGGGTGAACAGCGTGTCGCCGTTGGCGGCGCTCGGCGGCGTATCGTTCAGGGCCAGATCTCCGAGGCGCGCCTCGACGCAGCCATTCCAGGGCAGCGACGCCGTTTGCCCTCTGGAATTGACATATTTCATGTCGTTCCAGCCCTGCATATTGTGATAGCTCGTGTCGGTGAAATTGACCTTGGACACGGAGGCCTTGCCGGTCGTGTCGATCCAGCCGCTGTTGAGCTTGTCGGCGCCGACATTCACCGATCCCGAGAAGGGCACCAGCGCGAATTTGACCTTGGCGTCCGACTTCGCATCGCCCAGGACCGTCGTGATGAGATCCTTCGCCGCCTGCTTGGCGTCGCGCAGCTTGTTGTTCTGATCCATCGAGCCGGTGGTGTCCATCACGAGAACGATCTCGATATTCTCCGAGATGCCGCCTTGCAGATTGACTTCGGCGCGCGCGTCGATATCGACGGTCTTATAGCCGACGAGCCCCATGAGCGTCGTCGGATAGAGCTTCCGGCCGTCGACGGTGAGGGTCGTGTCGGTCAAGGTGACGGCAATGGTGGTCTCAGCTCCCTCGTCCGAATAATTGCTCTTCACGAAGTTGCGCACTAGATTTTCGATTTCCTTCTTGCGCGCGGCCTTCTGTGTCGAGGTGAGGCCGGCCATGTTCATCTTGTCCGAGGAAGCGGCCGCAAGGGCGGCGGAATCGACCGCCACCTGAAGGGCGTTCTGGCTGCGCGAGGCGCGCGCCGTGTCGATGGCGGCCCCCGCCGCAACGAGGAGAGGGAGGATCGCCACCCCCATGAAGATCGCGACATTGCCGCGCGTATCGCCGGCAAAGCGGCGCAGCAGGTCAGCGCTTTTCGATTTAAGGGAAATGCTCGTCACGTGTATGTGCGCCTTTTCGGAAAATCGTCCCGTCGAATGGGTGCAAACTAGGCAGGGACCCTGTGCGAGTGCTTGCCAGTTTAATTAAAACTTTAATCAATGCCGCGCCTGTTCGCCCCGTGCCTAAGCGGTGCTGAAACCCGGCGAATAAGATTCGCAGTTTTTTCCTAGAGCGTCCCGCCACCGCACGGGCGGCGGCGGACCGAGCTTACATATTGGGATAGTTCGGGCCTTCGCCGCCTTGCGGCACCACCCAGTTGATGTTCTGCGAGGGATCCTTGATGTCGCAGGTTTTGCAGTGGACGCAGTTCTGGTGGTTGATCTGGAAGCGCATGTCCTTGCCGGCTTCGCCCACCACCTCATAGACGCCGGCCGGGCAATAACGCTGCGCCGGCTCGGCCCAGTTCGGCAGGTTGACGCCGATCGGGATGGACGGGTCCTTGAGCTTGAGATGCGGCGGCTCGTCTTCCTCATGATTGGTCGCCGAGAAAGCCACATTGGTCAGACGGTCGAAGGAGATGATGCCGTCGGGCTTGGGATAGTCGATCGGCTTCATCTCGGAGGCGGGCTTGAGCGTCGCGTAATCGGGCTTGCCGTGCTTCCAGGTGCCCAAGCCGAAGCCGAAAAGCTGGTTGAGCCACATGTCGGCGCCACCCAGCGCCAGGCCGCCGACCAGGCCGAGCTTCGACCACATCGGCTTCACATTGCGCACCCGGCTCAGATCCTCATAGACCCAGGACTTCTCGTAAGCCTGCTCATAGGCCTGGAGCTCATCGCCGGAACGGCCCGCCTGCAGCGCCTTGAACGCCGCTTCGGCCGCCAGCATGCCGGTCTTCATCGCGTTGTGCGAGCCCTTGATGCGCGGCACGTTGACGAAACCGGCCGAGCAGCCGATCAGCGCGCCGCCGGGGAAATAGAGCTTCGGCACCGATTGCAGGCCGCCCTCGGTGATGGCGCGCGCGCCATAGGCGACGCGGCGGCCGCCGCGCAGCACCGGCTCGATCAGCGGATGATGCTTGAAGCGCTGGAACTCCATATAGGGGAAGAGATGCGGATTCTCGTAGTTCAGGTGAACGACGAAACCGATCGACACGAGATTGTTCTCGAGATGGTACATGAAGGAACCGCCGCCGGCCTTGAGGCCGAGAGGCCAGCCCATCGTATGGGTGACCTGGCCGGGCTTGTGGTTCTCCGGCAGCACTTCCCAGAGCTCCTTCATGCCGAGGCCGAATTTCTGCGGCTGCTTGCCTTCCGACAGGTTGAACCTGGCGATGATCTCCTTGGCGAGCGAGCCGCGCACGCCCTCGGCGATGAAGACATATTTGCCGTGCAGTTCCATGCCGGGCTGGAAATCGGCCTTGTGCGAGCCGTCCCTGGCGATGCCGAAGACGCCGGCGACGACGCCCTTCACCGAGCCGTCCTCGCGATAGAGAACCTCGGAACAGGCGAAGCCCGGATAGATCTCGACGCCCAGGGCTTCCGCCTGCTGCGCCAGCCAGCGGCAGACATTGCCGAGCGAGACGGCATAGTTGCCGTGATTGTTCATGAGCGGCGGCATCATGATATTGGGCAGGCGCATGGCGCCCTGCGGGCCGAGAACATAGAAGCGGTCGTCGGTGACCTCGGTATTGAGCGGCGCGCCCTTTTCCTTCCAGTCGGGGATCAGCTCATTGAGGGCGATCGGGTCCATGACCGCGCCGGACAGGATATGGGCGCCGACCTCGGACCCTTTTTCGAGAACGCAGACCGACACGTCATGGCCGGTTTCGGCGGCGAGCTGCTTCAATCGTATGGCGGCAGAGAGCCCGGCTGGACCCGCCCCTACGATAACGACGTCATATTCCATGGCTTCACGCTGGACGTCTTCCACAGTCTTCTCCTATAGGCGCACTCGTTTCCGGCCTGTTATAGTGGCAAGACCCGGAGGCGCAAGCCACCGTTTATGGACATCCAAGGCGAAGAAAACGACATGAGGGCAGCGGAAGCAGCGGCCGCCATCGAGTGGCTGGTCGAGATGGGCGCGGACGAAATCATCGGCGACGCGCCGGTGAATCGTCTCGCGGCGCCGCCGCCTCAGGCCGCGCCTGCGCCGCAAGCGGCGCGGCCGGCAAGCCCCGCCCTCGTCCGCCCGAGCCTGATCCGGCCCGCCGCCGCGCCGCCGGCCGACATGCGCGCCGCGCCGCAGGCCCCCGCCGGCAACAGCGACGCCGCGGCATTGGCGGCGCAATGTGCGACGCTCGCCGATATCGAGCAGGCGCTGATGCGCTACGATGCCTGCCCGCTCAAGAAGACGGCCACCCATCTCTGCTTCGCCGACGGCAATCCGCAGGCGCCGGTGATGCTCATCGGCGAGGCGCCCGGACGCGACGAGGACATCCAGGGCAAACCCTTTGTCGGCCGCTCCGGCCAGCTTCTCGACCGCATGCTGAAAGCGATCGGCCTCGACCGCCACAATGAGAAGCCGGAAGAGGCGGTCTTCATCTCCAATGTCATCTTCTGGCGACCGCCCGGCAACCGCACGCCGACCGACCAGGAAACGCTGATGTGCCTGCCCTTCCTCAAGCGCGCCATCGAGATCAAGCAGCCGCGCTACATCGTCTGCCTCGGCGCCACGCCGACGCAGCGCCTGATCGGCAGATCAGAAGGCATATTGAAACTCCGGGGCCGCTGGTTCGATTTCGGCGGCATACCGCTGCTCGCCACCTTGCATCCTGCCTATCTGCTGCGCCAGCCGGCGCAGAAACGGCTCGCCTGGCGCGACCTCCTCTCCCTCCAGCAGAAGCTCAAAGCCGATGCCCATTGACACGACCGACCTGCTCGTCTTCCTGACCGCGGCGCTGACCCTCAACCTCACCCCCGGCAACGACATGATGTATGTGCTGGGCCAGTCGATCAAAGGCGGCGCCCGATCGGGGGTGGCGGCGAGTTTCGGCATCGCCACCGGCTCGCTCATCCACCTTGTCCTCGTGGCGCTCGGCATCGCGGTGATCCTCACCCAGTATCCCGCCATCTTCGATGCGATCCGCTGGGCGGGTGCGGCCTATCTGGTCTGGATCGCCTATAAGACGCTCACCACGCCGATCGGCAACCTTCAGGCCGAGGGCCGGAAGCGCAATCTCTTCGCCGCCTGGCGCGACGGCGTGCTGGTCAATGTGTTCAACCCGAAGACGATCATCTTCATGTTCGCCTTCCTGCCGCCCTTCATCCGGCCGGAGAACGGGGCGCCGCTGGTGCAGCTGTTCATCCTCGGCATGATCTTCAATATCGGCGGCACGGCGATCAACTGCCTTGTCGCGGCCTTCGCCGGCAGGATCGGCGAGATGCTGGCGCAGAGCCGGACGATCGCACGCGCGTTCTCGATCGCCTCGGCGTCTCTGTTCCTCATCCTCGCCGCCCGCATGGCCTTCGAGCGACGCTGAGCCCCATGACGCAGACCTCTCCTCCTCGCCCCTTCATTCCAGTGCGCATCGCGGTGCTCACCGTGTCCGACACGCGGACCCTCGCCACCGACAAATCGGGGGACACGCTCAGCGAGCGCATCAGGGATGCCGGCCACGCGCTCAGCGACCGGCAGATCGTCAAGGACGATGTCCGCGCCATCCGCGCGCTGATGCGCGAGTGGCTGAAGCGCGACGATATCGACGCCATCATCTCGACGGGAGGAACCGGGCTCACCGGACGCGATGTGACGGTGGAAGCCATGCGGCCCCTGTTCGAGAAGGAGATCGAAGGCTTCGGCGTCGCGTTCCACATGATCTCGTTCCAGAAGATCGGCGTCTCGACGGTGCAGTCGCGCGCCACCGCCGGCGTGGCGCAGGGCAAATACATCTTCTGCCTGCCGGGCTCGCCCGGCGCCTGCCGCGACGGCTGGGACGGCATCCTCAAGAGCCAGCTCGATTACCGGCACCTGCCCTGCAATTTCGTCGAGATCATGCCGAGGCTCGGCGAGCGCCTGCAGCGGCGCAAGGGATGATGCTCCCCCGGTTCACTTCTTGAAACGATTGAATGTGATCCGCGTGACCGTCCCGCGGGCGGTCCCGCTGTCTTCGGCGAGCTCGAAATAGCGCTCGGCGCGCCTGACGATCCTGCCGCACGTCGTCTCGGGGCCGGAGTCGACGCTCATGGTGATACAGTAGGCGGATCTGTCCGGCCTGAACGACCAGGTGCCACGACGGCTCTCGCCGTCGCGCGACACGAGGATGCCGCCCCGCGGATAGAAGGCATACTGCGTCCCGCCTTCGAATTCGACCAAGGCGCCACGTAGCCTGACCGTCACATTCTCTTCGGCGGGCGCCGCCAGAACCGGAGCCGTCAGAAGGACGAGCGACAACAGATGCACGATGCGCATGAGCGACCTCATTTGCGTGGGGGTGAATGATCTTCAGGGGCGGGGCGCGAACGGAAACGAAGAGAAGAATGAGCGAGCGAGATGCAGGGAACAGTTTCGCGTTCGTCGGGATGCCTTCAAATATGCCGTCGACCGAGACGAACGCACCTCTCAGATGAGAGGACGGCGTCGTAATTTCGGCGCGCCCCTGCCGAGACGCGACAAGCATCTGCAGCAACGCAACAGATACATTCGATGCCTGCGGCGAGTCTGATGTTCCGACGATTCGAGGGCGTCCCTTCAGACGTTCCCGGCCGCACCGGCGGCGACATGACCCAAATGGGCCATGTACGCAGCCGCCCGCCGCGGTAGCATGGCCGGTGCGGAGCGAGACTTGACCTCCCATCCGGGAGGCGATCAGATGAATATGGCTTGGCGGGCCAGATTGTTTACCGGGACGGCGCATGGACTACGATCGACTGATCGACCGCATCTACGAAGCTGCAATTGTTCCCGACCTCTGGGACGGCATCCTCCACGATGTCTCCGAGATGGCCGGGTGCTATGGCGCTGTCTTCAGCACGACGGCCAGCACCGACAATGTCGGCCGCTGGATCAGCTCGCCGGCGCTGCGCGACCTGATGGAGGATTTCGCGCGCGACAGCGAGCTGCAGGCCAACAATCTCTGGCTTCAGCGCGCCATGGCGGCGAAACATCCCGGATTTGTCGGCAATGACAAGCTCTATGGGTCCGAGGAGCTGGAGCGCAATCTCTCCTACGCGAAATTCTTCTATCCGCGCGGGCTGGGCTACTGCGCCGGCACCGTCATCCCGATGCCCAACGGCGATATCGCGGTCTTCAATCTCGAGCGGCGCCATGCCGACGGGCCGGTTCCCGACGACAAGATCGCCGTCCTGGACGGCATTCGCCCGCATCTCGGCCGCGCCGCCGTCATCGCCACCCGGCTCAATCTCGAAAGGGCGAATTCCATCGTCGAGGCGCTGGGCACCGCCGGACTCGCGGCCGCCGTGCTGGCGAAGGGCGGGCGGGTGCTCGCCGCCAATGGCCGGCTGGAGGGGCTTTCCGAGCAGTTCACGATCCTGGCGCATGACAAGATCGCCGCCGCGGATCGCCGGGCGAATACGCTTCTCGGCGCCGCCCTGGAGCAGATCACGGCGGCCGCCACGACTCGCTCCATCCCCATTCCCGCCAGCCCCGGATCGCCCTCGGCGGTCGCCCATGTCCTGCCTCTGCCCGGCGAGGCGTCCGATATCTTCTTCTGCGCCCAGGCGCTTCTGGTGGTGACGCAGCTCGACCGGCCGAGCGCGCCGGCGGCGGAGCTGCTCGGCGGGCTTTTCGACCTGACCCCCACCGAAGCGCGGGTCGCCCGCTGCATCGCCGAAGGCAAGAGCACCGAGGAAACGGCCAGCGCCCTCAAGCTCACCCGCGAGACGGTGCGCTGGTATCTAAAAGCGATATTCGCCAAGACCGGCGTCAGCCGGCAGGCCGAGCTCAGCGCGCTCCTGGCGGGCGCCGTCCTCCATGGCGGCAAGCGGTCATAGCTTCCCCTGGCCCTGAAATGATCATTGCCAAGCGCGGCAAACGATCAATTTATATCGGACGGCCGATTTAACCACCCGTACAGATACTGTCGTATATTGTCACGCGCCGACACCATACGTGCCTTAAAGGCATGTATGGTGCTCCGATTCTTGCCCAATCCCATCTGGAGTCGACGATGCACAAAATGTTCAAGGCACTTGTCCTGGCGGCCGGCCTGACGGCGCTGCAGACAGGTCTCGCCCATGCCGATCTGAAGATCGGTTTCGCGGCTGAACCTTTTCCGCCCTTCAGCTCCAAGGACGCTTCCGGCAAATGGGTGGGCTGGGAAATCGACGCCATCGACGCCGTGTGCAAGGCGATGAACGAGAAGTGCGACTATGTCGAAGTGGCCTGGGACGGCATCATCCCGGCGCTTCAGTCGAACACGATCGACGTCATCTGGAGCGCCATGTCGATCACGCCGAAGCGCCGGGAAGTCATCGATTTTTCCGATTCCTATTACCGCACCACCTTGTTCGTCGTCGGTGCCAAGAACGGCGATCTCGACGTCACGCCCGCCCATCTCGCCAGCAAGACGATCGGCGTGCAGGCCTCGACCGTCTCGGCCAAACATGCCGAGGACGACTATGCGCCGGCCGGCGCGACCATCAAGACCTACGCCACCCAGGATGAGGCCAATCAGGACCTCGCCGCCGGGCGCATCGACTATACGATCGGCAGCGCCGCGGTGATGAAGGGCTTCCTCGAAACCGACGGCGGCAAAAGCTGCTGCGAATACAAATCCAGCGTCACCGACGCCAAGGTGCTGGGCGAAGGCATCGGAGCCGGCATCCGCAAGGGCGACACGGCGCTCAAGGCCAAGCTCGACGCCGCCATCAAGGACGTGGCGAAGTCCGGCGAGTTCGACCGCATCACCGCCAAATATCCCGAGCTCAAGGACGCGATCACGACGCCTAAGCCTTAAGCTTTTGAAGAAGCGGACGGATCAGGCTTGATGGCCGCCCCGTCAGGGCGGCCATTCGCTTTTTGAGCGTCGCCCTCGATTCTCGTTCTTGCTTTGTTCATGGAAGACTCCTATATTTTCTCCCATGACGACCCTCATCGACAGACGCCAGACGAGCGGGCTCGATCTCTCCGCCTTGGGAGCCCGCCGCTACGCGACCTTGCCGCAGCAGCAGCGCGGACGGGGCGCCGTCGTCAACATGCCGGGACGCTATGAGCGGCACGGCACCCAGCTCTTCGACGATGGCTGGCAGACGCTCGAGGAGCTGCCGCCGCTCAAGACGACGGTTTACGAAGAGACGCCGAAGAAGATCATCACCACCAACGACTCGCCCGACATCTCCTTCCGCCAGTCGATCAATCCCTATCGCGGCTGCGAGCATGGCTGCACTTACTGCTATGCGCGGCCCACCCATGCCTATATGGGCCTGTCGCCCGGTCTCGATTTCGAGAGCAAGCTCTTCGCCAAGACCAATGCGGCGAGCCTGCTCAGGGCCGAATTGTCGAATCCCAACTACCAGCCGCTGACCATCGCGCTCGGCGCCAATACCGATCCCTATCAGCCGATCGAGCGCGAATACCGCATCACGCGGCAGGTCCTCGAAGTCTTGTCGGAATTCAACCATCCGGTCGGCATCGTCACAAAGTCGGCGCTGGTGCTGCGCGATCTCGACATCCTGGAAGACATGGCGAAGCGCAATCTGGTGAAGGTGGCGGTATCGGTGACGACGCTCGATCCCAAGCTCGCCCGCGCCATGGAGCCGCGCGCCGCCACGCCGCCCAAGAGGCTCGGCGCCCTCGAGGCGCTGTCGAAAGCGGGCGTGCCCACCGTCGTGATGAGCGCGCCGATGATCCCGGGCCTCAATGACAGCGAGATCGAAAACATCCTGAAAGCGGGCTATGCGGCGGGTGCGCGCGAGGCGGGCTATGTCGTCCTGCGCCTGCCGCTCGAAGTCAGGGACATTTTCCGCGCCTGGCTCGAGGAAGCGCTGCCCGACCGCGCCGCCAAGATCATGTCGCTCGTCCGGCAGATCCGCCAGGGCAAGGAGAACGACTCCACTTTCGGGCGCCGCTTCACCGGCACCGGGCCCTATGCGTGGACGATCGGCCGGCGTTTCGAGATGGCGGCGCAACGGCTAGGCTATAACAAGAACCGCCGCCAGCTTTCGACCGATGCCTTCCGGCGTCCGCCGCAGCCCGGCGAGCAGCTCAAGCTTTTCTGAAGAGGAACAACATGATCACCCAGGCGGAAAAAGGAAAACTCTTCGCGAGCCTGCACCAGGAGCCCGGCGTCTTCGTCATTCCCAATGCCTGGGATGCCGGCAGCGCCAGGCTCCTGCAGCATCTCGGCTTCCAGGCGATCGCGACCACCAGCGCCGGATTCGCCTTCACCATCGGCAAGCCCGACGGCGCCGGCGCGGTCACCCGCGAGGAGCATCTCGGCAATGCCAAGGCGATCGCCGAGGCCACCAGCCTGCCGGTCTCGGCCGATCTCGAAGGCGGCTTCGGCGACGCGCCGGAAGACTGCGCCAAGACCATCCGTCTCGCCGGCCAGACCGGCATCGTCGGCGGCTCGATCGAGGACGCGACATCACGCAAGGACGACCCGATCTATGATTTCGAGGCGGCGGTCGAACGCGTCACCGCGGCGGCCGAGGCGGCGCGCGCTTTGCCCTTCCGCTTCACGCTGACCGCGCGGTCGGAGAATTTCCTGCATGACCGGCCCAATCTCGCCGACACGATCATGCGGCTGCAGGCCTTCCAGGATGCCGGCGCCGATGTCCTCTTCGCGCCGGGCATCACCAATCCCCAGGATATCGAAACGGTCGTCCGGGAAGTCGACCGTCCGGTCAATGTGGTGATGGGCCTGAAAGGTGTGCCCCTGACGGTCGAGGAGCTCAGCCGCCTCGGCGTCAAGCGCATCAGCGTCGGCGGCTCCTTCACCCGCGCGGCGATCGGCGCCTTCCTCGCCGCGGCGCGCGAGGTGCAGACGAAGGGAACTTTCACCTTCGCCAAGGAAGCGACGCCGCATGGCGAGCTCAATGCCATCTTCGCCGCCTGGCCGAAGAATTGACGGGGACCATCTGATGCAGCCAGATAGGCTGCATGGTGCGAATCGATTCCAGCCTCCTGCCCAATTTCGACTTCGAGCGCTCGGCGCTGGCGCGCGGTTTCGCGCGTATCGCCGGCATCGATGAGGCCGGGCGCGGGCCGTGGGCCGGCCCGGTGGTCGCCGCCGCCGTCATTCTCGACCCGGACGACCTGCCTGAGGGGCTCAACGATTCGAAGAAGCTCATTCCCGCCCGGCGCGAGGAGCTCCACGACATCATCATGGCCAGGGCCGAAGTCGGCATCGGCGTCGTCGATGTGGCGGTGATCGACCGCGACAACATCCTGCAGGCCACCTATGCGGCGATGATCCAGGCGGTGGCGGCGCTCGCCAAAGCGCCGGTCTTCGCTTTCGTCGACGGCAACCGGGCGCCCAAATTCACCTGCCCCGTCGAAACGATCATCGAGGGCGACGGCAAATGCCTGTCGATCGCCGCCGCCTCGATCATCGCCAAGGTCACGCGCGACCGGATGATGATCGATCTCGACCAGAAATGCCCGGGCTATGGCTTCGCCAAGCACAAGGGCTACGGCACCGCCGAACATCAGGAAGCGCTGGCGCGGCTCGGCCCTTCGGCGCATCACCGGCGCTCCTTCGAGCCCATCCGAATCCTGTGCGAAACTGCAACGGCGCAAGTCGCCTGAGCTTCCGAGACCGGCGGCGAACAGGGCTCGTTAACCATTTCCCCAGAACACGATTCACCCGTGAATCCCTTTGATTCATAAAGGATTCGTGAGTTTGTTGCGTTTGCGTTGGGGTGTTCCATGGGGTGCGAGGCGAAAGCGGATCTTAAGCCGCTTAACAATACTGTTCTGGTCGGCGACTGCATCGAGCAGCTGACCAAGATCCCGACCGGATCGGTCGATCTCGTCTTTGCCGATCCGCCCTATAATCTCCAGCTCAATGGCGACCTGCACCGTCCCGACCAGAGCAAGGTCGACGCGGTCGACGACGATTGGGACAAGTTCGCCTCCTTCGCCGATTACGACGCCTTCACCCGCGGCTGGCTGCGCGAATGCCGCCGCGCGCTGAAGCCCGACGGCGCTTTGTGGGTCATCGGCTCCTATCATAACATCTTCCGCGTCGGCGCGCTGCTCCAGGACATGGGCTTCTGGATTCTCAATGACGTGATCTGGCGCAAGAGCAATCCGATGCCGAATTTCCGCGGCAAGCGTTTCACCAATGCGCATGAGACGCTGATCTGGGCCGGCCGCGAGCAGTCCTCGCGCTACACCTTCAACTATGACGCGATGAAGGCGCTGAACGAGGAGCTGCAGATGCGCTCCGACTGGCTGCTGCCGATCTGCTCGGGCGGCGAGCGCCTCAAGGACGACAAGGGCGACAAGCTGCATCCGACCCAGAAGCCGGAGGCGCTTCTGCGCCGCGTGCTGCTCTCCTCCTCCAATCCTGGCGATGTGATCCTCGACCCGTTCTTCGGCTCGGGCACCACCGGCGTCGTCGCCAAGCAGCTCGGCCGCAATTTCATCGGCATCGAGCGCGACAAGAATTATGCCAAGGCGGCGCGGGCGCGCATCGGCATGACCGAGACTCTGCCGCCCGAGGCGCTCAAGGTCTCGACCGGCAAGCGGGCGGAAATCCGCATACCCTTCGGCTCGCTGATCGAGCGCGGTCTCGTGAAGGCCGGCGACACGCTTTACGATCCGGCCCAGCGCGTGGCGGCCAAGGTCAGGGCCGACGGCTCGATCGCCTGCCGCGACGCCTCGGGCTCCATCCACAAGATCGGCGCCCATGTGCAAGGGGCGGAAGCCTGCAATGGCTGGACCTTCTGGCACATGCGCAAGGGCAAGTCGTTGATTCCGATCGACATGCTGCGCCAGCAGGTGCGCCTTGAGATGGGGTCGGCGGCGGACTGAAAACCTTACCCCACCCGGCGCTTAGCACCGCTTCTCCCACTTCGCGGGGCGGGCGCCGGGCTCATCTGATCGACGATCTTACGCATGACGATGGGCAGCGCTTCGCTGTCCAGCTCGCTTTTATGCACCCAGCGCGCCGATGTGTCGGGCACGTCGGTGGCGGCCGGCACGCGCGCCGACCAGATGTCGAGCTCGAGATGGAAATGGGTGAAAGTGTGCTCGATGCGCCTGCCCGTCCTGGTCCATCTGGCGTCGAGCGGCGCCTGGAGCTCCGGCCGCGCCACCGCCGCCGCCCATTCGGTCGAGGGGATCTCCATCATGCCGCCGAGCAGGCCCTTGTCGGGGCGCTCGCGCAGCAGCACGCGGCCGTCCTGGCGCTCGACCCAGAAGGCGACGCCCTTGCGGCGCGGCCGCTCGACCTTCTCCTTCTTGCGCGGCAGCTCATCAGCGACGCCGCTCTTCCGCCCCGCGCAATCTTCCGTCCACGGACAGATCATGCAATTGAGACGCTTGGGGGTGCAGATGGTGGCGCCCAGATCCATCAGCGCCTGGGCGAAATCGCCGGCGCGCTTGTCGGGCACCAGCGCCAGTGTCCTTTCGCGGATTTCGGGCTTGGCGTCGGGCAAGGGCGCCTCGATGGCGTAAAGCCTGCTCATCACCCGCTCGACATTGCCGTCGACCGCGGCGGCCGGGCGGTCGAAAGCGATGGCCGCGATGGCGCCCGCCGTATAGGGCCCGATTCCGGGCAGCGCGCGCAGCCCCTCCTCGCTGTCGGGAAAGCGGCCGCCCAGCTCCTCCGCCACCATCCTGGCGCAGGCATGGAGATTGCGGGCGCGGGCGTAATAGCCGAGCCCCGCCCAGGCTTTGAGCACATCCTCGCGGGGGGCGGCGGCGAGCGCTTCGACCGTCGGCCACAGCTCGAGGAATTTCCGGTAATAGGTGCCGACCGTGGCCACCGTCGTCTGCTGCAGCATGATCTCGGACAGCCAGACGCGATAGGGATCGGGCGTCTCACCCGGCCGGGCGCGCCAGGGCAGGTCGCGGCGATGGCGGTCATACCAGGCGAGAAGCCTGTGTATTTTCGCATCACGGCTCGGTGAAAGCCCTTGTTCCGCCATGGTTCGCGACGACATGATCCCTCTATGAAAACGCTCGACAAAGAGTTCCGCGAGCTGACGCGGGCCGCCTTTGCCCGCTACGGTTTTGCCTATGCCGATCTCATCACGCAATGGCCGGCGATCGTCAGCGAGGACATCGCCAGATGGAGCGAGCCCGAGCGCATCAGATGGCCGCGCGCCGGCGCCGACGAGCGCAAGCAGGGCGGAACCCTCGTCATCCGGGTGCTGCCCGGCCGCGGCCTCGACCTCCAGCACGAGACGCCCCGCATCATCGACCGGATCAACGCCTTCTACGGCTATGCGGCCATCGCCGCGGTCAAGATCGTGCAGGGGCCGCTGACGGTCCGGAAGCCGCCGCGCCGGACCCTCGCCCCGTTGCGCCCGGCTGAGGCCCAGGCGCTCGAAAGCCAGATCGAAACGGTGGACGATCCTGCTCTGAAAGAGGCCCTCCGCCGGCTCGGACAGGGGGTCCTCAGCCCCCGTTCTCCACAGGCCAAATGACCTCTTGGTCATAACCCCCAATATCTAGTAGTCAGGAGCCATCATGTACCTAGATCGCCGCCAACTGATTCTCGGGGCCAGCGCGCTGGCCGCCACCGCCGCTTTCGCCTCGACGGGCCATGCAGCCGTCGACATCGCGGCGCTGCACGCCCCGCCGGCCGAGGGCGAAATGGCGATGGGCCCCGAAACCGCCAAGGTCGTCGTCGTCGAATATGCCTCGGCGTCCTGCCCGCATTGCGCCAATTTCTACAAGGAAACCTTCCCGGCGCTCAAAAAAGACTATATCGACACCGGCAAGATCCGCTTCATCTTCCGGGAGTTCCCGCACAACCAGCCGGCGCTTGCCGCCTTCATGCTGGCGCGCTGCGCCCCCAAGGACAAATATTTCCCGCTGATCGACATGTTCTTCGAGCAGCAGGACACGTGGCTCGCGGCCCCGCTCGAGGGCCTGCAGAAGATCGCTCAGCTCGCCGGCTTCACCAAGGAAAGCTTCGACGCCTGCCTCAAGAACGAAGAGGTGGCCAAGGGCATCATCGCGGTGCGCGACAAGGCGGAGAAGGAGTTCGGCGTCGATTCGATCCCGACCTTCTTCATCAATGGCGAACTGCTCAAGGGTGAAACATCAATCGAGGAATTCCGGAAGAAGATCGACCCGCTCCTGTAAGGACGGGCGTCTCCTTCCGCCTATTGGACTGCAAGGGGTGGGGTTATGAAGTTCTCGCGACTCAGGCTTTCGGGCTTCAAGTCGTTCGTCGAACCGACGGAGCTGGTCATCGAACGAGGATTGACCGGCATCGTCGGCCCCAATGGCTGCGGCAAGTCCAACCTGCTCGAAGCCCTGCGCTGGGTGATGGGCGAAAGCTCCTACAAGAACATGCGCGCGTCCGGCATGGACGACGTCATCTTCTCCGGCACCACCAACCGTCCCGCCCGCAACATGGCGGAAGTGCTGGTGACGATGGACAATGCCGAGCGCACCGCGCCGCCCCAGTTCAACGACAACGAAACGCTCGAAATCTCGCGCCGCATCGAGCGCGAGGCAGGCTCGGCCTATCGCATCAACGGCCGCGACGTGCGCGCCCGCGACGTGCAATTGCTGTTCGCCGACGTCTCGACCGGCGCCCGCTCGCCGGCGCTCGTGCGGCAGGGCCAGATCGGCGAGATCATCAACGCCAAGCCGCAGGCCCGCCGCCTCATCCTCGAAGAAGCGGCCGGCATCACCGGCCTCCATACCCGCCGGCACGAGGCCGAGCTCAAGCTCAAGGCCGCCGAGCAGAATGTGGCGCGTCTCGAGGACGTGATCGGGCAGCTGCAGACGCAATTGTCGAGCCTCAAGCGCCAGGCCCGCCAGGCGGCGAAATACAAAGCGCTGTCGGCCGATATCCGCCGGCTCGAGGCGACCGGCCTCTATCTCGCCTGGAAGGACGCCGCCGAACATGCCGAGCGTGATTCCCAGGCGCTCGACGAAGCAACCCGCCTCCTCGCCGAGCTGACCCAGGCCGCGTCGGAAGCCCTGCGCCATCGCGACGATCTCGGCGACAAGCTGCCATCCTTGCGCGAGAACGAGACGGTGCGCGCCGCCGTCCTGCAGCGCCTCACCATCGAGCGCTCCAATCTCGACGAGGAAGAGAAGCGCGCCGAGAACCGGCGCAAGGAACTGGACGCCCGCCTGGTCCAGGCGGTGGCCGACCTTGCCCGCGAGGAAGAGACGATCCACGACACGACCGGCGTGCTCGAACGCCTGGCCGGCGAGGAAGCCGAGCTCAACGCGGCGCAGGAAGGCGACGCCCAGCACCGCGCCGAGGCGGCGCAGAAGCTGCAGGAAGCCGCCGAAGCGCTGGCCCGCGCGCAGGAAGCGCTCGACCAGGCGAATATGCGGCTCTCCGACCTCACCGCCAAGCGCAACGCGGCGCAGCGCGTCATCGACGAGCAGCGCCAGCGCATCGGCCGCTTCGAGCGGGAAGCCCAGGAAACCGCGGCGCGCTTCCAGGCCCTGATGGCGCAAGTGGCGCCGCCTTCCGAAGGCGAGCGGCTGGCGCAGGCGGTCGAGACCGCCTTGATGGTGGTCGCCGCCGCCGAGGAATCGAGCAACGAGGCCGAAGCGCAATTGCGCCAGGCCCGGCAGAACGAGACCGATACGCGGCAGGCCTACGAGGATGCGCGCCGCCTTTCGGAGCGGCTGTCGACCGAAGTACGCACGCTGAGCAACCTGCTGCGCGCCAATGACGGCGATCTGTGGCCACCGCTGGTCGATGCCTTGAAGGTGCAGCGCGGCTATGAGACCGCTCTCGGCGCCGCACTCGGCGAAGACATCGATGCCTCGGCCGACGAAGCCGCGCCCGTGCATTGGCGCGGCCTGCCGCCACTGGCGGAGACGCATCCGCTGCCCGCGGGCGCCGAACCCCTCACCAGCTTCGTCGACGCGCCGCCCGCTCTGGCGCGCCGCCTGTCGCATATCGGCATCGTCAGCCGTGCTTTGGGCCAGGCGCTGCAGAGCGAGCTCAAGCCCGGCCAGCGCCTGGTCAGCGTCGAAGGCGACGTGTGGCGCTGGGACGGCTTCACCGCCGCCGCCGATGCGCCGAGCGCCGCCGCCAAGCGGCTCGCCGAGCGCAACCGCCTGGTGGCGCTCGAAGCCGAGATGATCGAAGCCCAGAAGGCCGCCGAGCAGGCCAAGTTCCAGGCCGACCAGGCCAAGGGCGCGGTCGAGACCTTCGTGCGCGCCGAGCGCGAGCACCGCGAATCCTGGCGCGCCGCCACCTCGGCCGTCGAAGTGGCGCGCCGTGCGCTCAGCCAGCATGAGCGGCAAGTGGCCGAGCGCCTGCAGCAGACGGGCGCTCTCGATGAAGCCAAGCGCCGCGTCGAGGCCAATCTGGCCGAAGCGCAGTCGCAGCTCGCCGCGGCGGAAGCCGAATTCGCCGAGCTGCCGGAGCTCGACGGGCTCACCCAGGAGATCGGGACCTATCGCGACGGCGTCAACAGCGAACGCGCCGTCTATGCCGAAGCCCGCGCCCGCCATGACGGCGTCGAGCGCGAGGCGCAGAACCGCGCCGACCGGCTGAAGTCGATCGTCGCCGAGCAGTCGCAATGGCAGGAGCGCGCCCGCCGCGCCGGCGCGCAGATCGAGACCCTGACGCGCCGCGCCGACGAGACCCGCGCGACGCTCGCCGAAATGGCCGACCTGCCGCAGACCTTCGCCGACAAGCGCCTCAAGCTGATGAACACGCTGCATGAGGCGGAGAGCGAGCGCAAGGCGGCGGCCGACGCGCTGGCCGAGGCCGAGAACAATGTGCGCGCCGCCGACCAGGCGCTGCGCGGAGCTCAGGACCAGGCGTCACGGGCGCGCGAAGACCACGCCCGCCTCGAGGCCCGTCTCGAATCCTCGCGCGAGCGTCACAGCGAAAGCGAGCGGCGCATCGCCGAGGCGCTGCATTGCGCGCCGACCGAGATCATCGCGACGGCCGGCCTCGAAGAAGGCAACATGCTCCCGCTGGACGAGGTCGAGCGCAAGCTCAACACGCTGCGCGAGGATCGCGAACGGCTCGGCGGCGTCAATCTGCGCGCCGACGAGGAAGCCGAGGAAGTGGCCAAGCAGCTCGACGGGCTCACCAAGGAGCGCGACGACGTGGTGCAGGCCATCGCCAAATTGCGCGGCGGCATCCAGAGCCTCAACCGCGAAGGCCGCCAGCGCCTGCTCGACGCCTTCGGCACGGTGAACGAGAATTTCGGCCAGCTGTTCACGACGCTGTTCGGCGGCGGCAAGGCGGAATTGCAGCTCATCGAATCGGACGACCCGCTGGAAGCCGGCCTCGAGATCCTCGCCAATCCGCCGGGCAAGAAGCCGACGACGCTGTCGCTCTTGTCGGGCGGCGAGCAGACGCTCACCGCGATGTCGCTGATCTTCGCCGTCTTCCTCACCAACCCGTCGCCGATCTGCGTGCTGGACGAAGTCGACGCGCCGTTGGACGACCACAATGTCGAGCGCTTCTGCAACCTGCTCGATGCGATGCTGGAGCGCACCGAGACGCGCTTCCTCATCATCACCCACCACCCGCTCACCATGGCGCGCATGAACCGTCTGTTCGGCGTCACCATGATGGAGCGCGGCGTGTCGCAGCTCGTCTCCGTCGACCTGCAGACCGCCGAGCAGCTGGTGGCGGAAGCCGGCTGATCCGCTGTTCCTCCGCTGTAAACAACAGCGGAAAGAACAGCAGACAACAGCGGGTTACAGCGGTTTACAGCGGACTGCTATTTGCCGCCGCCGGGCGCCCCGCCCGGATAGAGCCGCATGATCCAGAGAAGCAGCAACAGGCCCGGGATTGCAAGGAAGGCTGTCGCGCTCCAGAAGGTGAACCAGTCGGTGTGATCGGCGAGCCAGCCGCTGCCCGAGGACAGCCAGGTGCGGCCGAGCGCCATGAAGGACGTCAGCAGCGCATATTGCGTCGCCGTGAAAGCGACATTGCACAGGCCCGACAGATAGGCGACCAGCGCCGCGCCGGCGGCGCCGCCGGCGATATTATCGGCGGTGATGGCGAGAGCGAGGGCGGGAATATCATGCGGGAAGGCGGCACATAAAGTGCTCACCACGGCGGCCGGATCGGCAGCCAGCGCCTCCTTGGCACAGAGGCCATATTGCGTTCCCCGGACGGCCACATAAGCGAAAGCGAAATTGGTGACCGCCTGCAGAATGCCGCCGATCAGCAGCGCCCGGAACACGCCCCAGTGCGCCACCGCGATGCCGCCGAGCACGGCGCCGACGACCGTCATCCAGATGCCCCAGACCTTGCTGATACTGGCGATCTCGAGGCCCGTATAACCCATCTCGACATAGAAGGGATTGGCCATGGTGCCGCCGAGCGCGTCACCGAATTTGTAGAACAGCACGAAGAGCAGGATGACGACCCAGCCGCGCCGGCTGATGAAGTCGGCGAAAGGAGCGATGATGGACTCCTTGATCCATTGGATATAGTCGCGCTTCTTGCGCGCCACCGCGACCTTCGGTTCCGGCACGAAGAGGGTCAGTAGCGCGCAGGCGATCATCGCGGCGGCGAGCACGCCGAACACCACCGACCAGGGATAGAAGTCCGACAGGCCGACAGCGCCGGCGCCGGCGAGCAGCAAGCCGATGCGGTAGCCGATCTGAGTAGCGGCGGCGCCATGGCCCTGCTCTTCCTGGTGCAGGAATTCGATGCGGTAGGCGTCGATGACGATGTCCTGGCTGGCGGAGAGAGTAGCGATGATGATAGCGATGAGCGCGGTCGTCCACGGCTCGATGCTCGGATCGACCTGTCCCATGGCGAAGATGGCGGCCGCCAGGAGCAGCTGCGTGACGAGGAGCCAGCTGCGCCGCCGTCCGAGCAGGCGCGTGAGCACCGGCAGCGGCACCTGGTCCATGATCGGCGACCACAGGAACTTGAGCGTGTAGGGTGTGCCGACCGACGCGAAGAGCCCGATGGTGGTCTTGTCGACGCCGAGCTTGGACAGCCAATAGGACAGAGTGGAGAGCGTCAGCAGCAGCGGCAGGCCGGAGGCGAAGCCCATCGCCAGGATAATCAGCATCCGCGGGGTCAGATAGGGCGTGATCGCCGACCACCAGTCCTTCTTCGCGGTAACGGTTTCAGCCATCGCAGATCCTCCCGGCGCCGCACCGATTCGGCGGGGACGCCCCGCAAGCGTTACGCAGTTGCGCCAAGCCCGTCCAGATGCCGCGCCGGGAAGTGCATGGCCCTGCCGGCATCACGGATCACGATCCGGATTCATCCAGCGCCGGTGCTCGGCAAAACGTTCCGCCAGGAGATCGATGAAGGCCCGCACCTTGTTCGACAGGCGATGACGATGCGGATAGAGGGCGCTTATGGCGAATTCGACCGGCTGATAATCGGGCAGAAGCCTGATCAGGCGTCCGTCGCGTATGTCATCGCCGACGACGAAGCTCGGCGCCAGGAACACGCCATGGCCCGACAGAGCGAGATGGCGCAAGGTCTCGGCGCTGTTGGTGACGACCTTGCCGGAGATCTTCACCGACCGCAGGGCGCCGGCGCGGTCCTCGAAGCGCCACTCATCGCCATACATATAATGGGCGTAGCGCAGGCAGTTGAGCGCGGCGAGATCGCCCGGCCGCGTCGGCGCCGCATGGGTTTCGAGATAGGACGGCGACGCGCACAGGATATGTCGCCATGGCGTGAGCTGGCGGCTGATGAGACTCGAATCGGGCGGCGGCAAGGTGCGGATCGCGAGATCGAAACCCTCCTCGATGAGGTCGACCATCTTCTCGCCGATCATGAGATCGAGGGAGACATCCGGGTAGCGGGTGAGGAACTCGTCCACGACGGGCGCCAGAAAACGGATGAGATGGGTGCTCGTATAGAGTCTCAGCGTGCCGCGCGGAGTCGTATGCAGCGCCGTGGCGATCTGGTCGGCAGCCTCGAGATCCGCCAGGATCTGGGACGATCTCTCATAATAAGCGCGGCCGATCTCGGTGAGGCTCACCTTGCGGGTCGTCCGGTTGAGCAGGCGGGCGCCGAGCCTGTCCTCCAATGCCTTGATATGATTGCTCACCATCGTGACGGACATGTTGAGGCGCCTGGCGGCGGCGGAGAAACCGCCCGTCTCCACGACGCGGGCGAAAACGGTGAGGCTGGTCAGACGATCCATGGAAGCCTGATGATTATCAATCTTTAGTTCATAGTCTTTCAAAATATCGGGCGATTATCAATCCAGTCGTGCAGGCCCATTTTTTCACCAGGAAATGGATAAGCCCATGACAATCCTCCCCAAGACAGCCGAATTCGAGCCCGCCATCCGTCCGACGACGCCCCCGGCGGGCCCCGGACCAGCGGCCCCCGCTTCCGCGCCCCCGTCTTCAGCCTTGCGGCGCCTGATGATCCCGCTGCTCGCCGTGACGGCGGTGGGCGCCCTGGCGGCGATGACCTCGGACCGCTGGAATGCCTGGCAGGGCGCGGCGGCGATCCAGACGACCGACAATGCGACGATCCGGGCCGAGATGACGCGGCTCGGCGCCCGGGTGAGCGGCAATGTCAAAGCGGTGGCGGTCGCCGACTATCAGGCGGTCAAGGCCGGCGACCTCCTGATCGAGATCGATCCCGCCGACTATGAAGCGGCCGTGGCGCAGGCCGAGGCCGGCGTCGCGGCGGCGCAGGCTGCGCTGGCCAACCTCGCCAATCAGAAGACCTATCAGCGCGCCATCGTGGCGCAGGCCGAGGCGCAGCGCCAGGCCAGCGACGCCCGGCTCGTCGAAGCACGCCAGGAGCAGGACCGGCAGAGCAAGCTCCTGAGCGGCGGCCTCTCCGGCACGCGCCAGAAGGTCGAGCAGGCGACCGCCAATCTCGACGCCGCCAATGCCGGTCTTGCCCAGAGCCTGGCGGCGATCGCCGCCCAGAAAGGCCAGCTCGACGTGCTCGCCGGCCAGCAGAATGTGCTCGTCGCCAATCTCAAGGCCGCCGAAGCGGCGCTCGCCACCGCGCGGCTGCGGCTTGGCTATACGCGTGTCGTCGCGCCCTTCGACGGCGTGGTCGGCGAGCGCCAGGTCCAGGCGGGCGACTATGTGAATGCCGGCACGGGTCTGATCGCCGTGGTGCCGCTGCCGCAGGTCTATGTGACGGCCAACTACAAGGAGACCCAGCTCACTCACGTGGCGGCCGGCCAGCCCGTCGATGTCGCCGTCGACATGTTCCCCGACCAGATCCTGCATGCCCGCGTGGCGCGGCTCGCTCCGGCAAGCGGCTCGACCTTCGCGCTGCTGCCGCCCGATAACGCCACCGGCAACTTCACCAAGGTCGTGCAGCGCATTCCGGTGCGCATCGAATTCGAGCCCGGCCAGAAGCTCGTCGAGCAGCTGCGGCCTGGAATGTCGGTCACCACCAGCATCCGCGTCAGCGGGAAGAACTGAAGCCATGATCCAGGGCGCCGCCAGCACGATGGCAGCCCCGCAAGGCCGCACCCATTATCCGGTGCTCGCCGTCGCGGCGGTTCTCGTCGGTTCCTTCGTGGTCGGCTTCGACACACGGCTTTTCACCGTCGGCCTGCCGGATCTGCGCGCCGCCTTCGGCCTCACCTTCGACGAAGGCGCCTGGCTCAACACGATCGCCACCGCGCCGCAGATCGTCATCGCGCCCGCCGTCGTCTGGCTCGCCACAGTGTTCGGCCTGCGCCGGGTGATGCTGGGGCCGAGCCTTGTCTATGTCGCGATCTCGATCGCCATTCCCTTCGTGCGCAACTATCACACGCTGCTCTTCCTGCATTCCCTGCATGGGCTCCTGCTCGGCGTCTTCATTCCGGCGGTGATCATGATCGTGCTGCGCAGCCTGCCCAAGCCGTGGTGGATCGTGGCGCTGTCGATCTATGCTTTCCGCCTGGCCTTCACGGGCAATGCCGGCGTGGCCATCGCCGAATATTATGTGCAGCATGCCGGCTGGCAGTGGCTCTACTGGCAAGGCGCGGCGTCAGCCCTGATCATGGCGCTTCTTACCCGGCTCGGCACGCCCGAACACGCCGTCAACCGCGAAGCTCTCGGCAAGGCCGACTGGGGCGGCATGCTTCTCTTCGGCACCGGGCTGGCGCTCATCTTCGCCGGCCTCGATCAGGGCAACCGGCTCGACTGGTTCGAATCCGGGACCGTAACGGCCCTGCTCGTCGGCGGGCTCGTGCTGTTCGCGCTGTTCTTCGTCAATGAGGCACTGGTCGCCGAGCCCTGGGCCAGCGCCGATGTGCTGTTCTCGCGCAATTTCAGCCTGACGATGCTGGCGATCGCCGCCTTCATGACGACGAGCCTGTCCAACTTCATGCTGATCCCGAATTTCCTCACCGTCGTCGCCGGCTTCCGGCCGGAACAGGCGGGCGCCGTCATGCTCAGCCATGTCGCCCTGCCCCTCTTCGCGACGGTGCCGGTCGCCGTCTATCTGCTCTACCGGATCGATGCGCGGATCGTCGCCATCATCGGCTTCGCCGCCTTCGCCGTCGCCGCCTGGATGGGCACCGGCATCACCCATGACTGGCGCGCGGAGGATTTCAAGCTGCTCGCTCTCGTCCTGTCGGTCGGCCAGGGACTGACCTTCACCGCTCTTCTGATCTTCGCGCTGGCGAATGCCGATCCTGGACGTGGGATCGCCATCATCGCCTATATCCAGATGATGCGCCTCGATGTGCTGGCGCTGGCGACGAGCGGCATGGCCACCTGGCTCAGGCAGCGTGAGCAGATCCATTCGCACCTCATCGGCCTCAACGCCCGGATCGGGGATGCCGAGGTCGTGCAGTATCTGGCCCGCGTGACCAGACGCCTGCTCGACCATGGCGGCGTCGAGATCGCGCAGGCGAGAGCGGCCGCTAGCCTCGCGAACCTCATCCGGCGGGAAGCGAATGTGCTGTCCCTGATCGACGGCTTTACGGCCGCCTTCTGGGCCGCGCTCCTCGGCCTTCTGCTCATCGCGCTGATGCGCCCCGCCCCAGCCGGCCCCCTCACGCCGAAAGCAACGTGGCCGTAAAGCGCGTCATCCATTTCGAACAAATTCGACCAAATTCGCACATATGTATCACACCCGGCAGAGACCATTCCCCGCCCTGCCAGCCGGCCCGGCAGAGCGCCATCCCGTCGGCGAAAGGAGCACGACAGCGCCTGGGAATCCCTTTCGGCGCGCATCGGCGGAGGTTTCGCCGCGCGAATCGCCGCATCGTTAAAACAGGCTCAAAAGCCTTTGCAAATCAAAGGCTTGAATCGGCCAGCCATTCCTTGACACGTTTTTGCCCAATCTCTATGGTGCGCGCGATTTTTGAGGGGCGTTCAGCTCGCGACTCCCATTTGAGAGCAGGATCATGAAAGAATTCGATGACCGGCTCAAGGATCTGGAAAAGCGGCTGGATACCAGTCTGAACCAGCGCAAGGGCCCGGGCGGGCCCGACAAGACCGAGGGATCGGCGGCGGGTCTCGCCATGCGCGCGGTGACCGAGATGTTCGTCGGTCTCGCGGTGTGCATGGGGCTCGGCTGGATGGCGGACAAGTATTTCGGCACGGCGCCGTGGGTCATGCTGGCTCTGATGCCGTTCGGGATCGCTGCGGGGGTCGTCAATGTGATGCGGCTCTCAAAGAGCAAACAGGCCGATGAAGTGCTGGGCGGCAAAGGCCCGGTGGCGCCGTCGGTCAAGGACGATGACGAGGATTGAACGTGTCAACGAGCACTACCGAAGTGGCAGCGGGCGCTGCGCCTGAGCATGGTGAGAAGATCATCGATCCGATCCATCAGTTCCAGATCAACAATATCATCGATCTCGGCCCTTTCTCGCTCACCAATTCCGGCCTCTGGGCCATCATCGCGGTGGCCTGCGCCGCCCTGCTCTTCCTCCTGGCGCCCAAGCACCTGATTCCGACGCGGCTGCAGTCGATCGCCGAGAGCATCTACGAATTCATCGACAACATGACGAAGGAAGTGCTGCATGAAAATGCCCGCACCTATTTCCCCTTCGTGCTCACCCTCTTCACCTTCATCCTGTTCTGCAACGTCCTCGGCCTCATCCCCTATTCCTTCACGGTGACGAGCCACATCATCGTGACGCTGGCACTGGCGCTCGTCGTCTTCATCGGCGCCACCATCATCGGCTTCGCCCGCAACGGCTTCGGCTATCTCAAGCTGTTCGTTCCGTCGGGAGTTCCCGGGCTGCTGCTGCCGCTGGTGGTCGTGATCGAGGTCGTGTCCTACTTCATCCGCCCCTTGAGCCTCTCCATCCGTCTCTTCGCCAACATGATGGCGGGTCACATGATGGTGAAGGTGATGGCGGGCTTCGTCGTCATGCTCGGCGTGACCGCCGGCTGGCTGCCGCTCGCCGCCCTCGTCGGGCTCTATGCCCTCGAAGTCCTGGTGGCCGCGCTGCAGGCTTACGTCTTCGCCCTTCTCACCTGCATGTATCTCAGCGATGCCATGGGTGTGGACCACTAAACCCAGCCCTTTAATTCATTCAATCGAACGTTAATCCATCCATTCAACAGGAGAAGTCAGATGGAAGTTGAAGCAGCAAAGATGATCGGTGCGGGTATCGCGGCCATCGCCCTCGGCGGCGCCGGCGTCGGTATCGGCCACATCTTCGGCAATTACCTTGCGGGCGCTCTGCGCAATCCGGCGGCTGCCGCCGGCCAGCGCGGCACGCTGTTCCTCGGCTTCGCCTTCGCCGAAGCGACGGGCCTGATCGGCTTCGCCGTCGCCATGCTCATTCTCTTCGGTTGATCGAAACCGAAGTCTTCGCCTACCGGCAGGGCCCGATCAGGGCCCTTGCCGGCGCTTGGATCATGATGAGGCGCTAGAGCCATGCCGCAACTCGACGTCAATACCTGGCCGCCGCAGCTCTTCTGGCTCGCGGTGACCTTCCTTGTCCTCTATTTCATCATCTCGAAGATCGTGATCCCGCGCACCGGCGGCGTCATCGAGGGCCGCAAGAACCAGATCGACAGCGACCTGGCCGCCGCCCAGCGCTTCAAGGCGGATACCGACAAGGCCCTCGCCGAGTATGAGAAATCGCTCGCCGATGCCCGCAGCAATGCGCATGGCATCGCCCAGGAGACCCGCAACAAGCTCAATGCCGAGGTCGACAAGGAGCGCAGCAAGCTTGACGGCCAGCTCGCCGCCAAGATCGCCGAGGCCGAGAAGTCCATCCAGGCGACGCGCGCCAAGGCGCTGGCCAGCGTGACCGATCTCGCCACCGATATCGCGACCGAGATCGTCGGTCAGCTCACCGGCACCAAGGTGAGCGCCGCCGATGCCGCCAAGGCCGTCGCCAAGGCGCAGGGGAACTGATCATGTTAGCAAAACCCGAAACCTGGGTTCTCGTCGCTTTTCTGCTCTTCATCGCCCTTCTGATCTATCTGAAGGTGCCGGCGAAGGTCGCCCAGATGCTCGACGAGCGTTCGGCGCGCATCGCCAAGGAGCTGGCCGAGGCCAAGAAGCTGCGCGAGGAAGCGCAGGCGCTGCTCGAGGAATACAAAAGGAAGCGCGCCCAAGCCGAGAAGGACGCCGAGGACATCGTGGCGCTCGCCCGCAAGGAAGCCGAGGCGCTGGCGCATGAGACCCGCGCCAAGCTCGCCGAGACGCTGGAGCGCCGCACCAGGCAGGCCGAGCAGAAGATCGCCCAGGCCGAGCAGCAGGCGGTCAAGGACGTGCGCACCGCCGCCACCGACGTGGCGGTGAACGCCGCCAGCGAGCTCCTGGCCGCCGCCAGCGCGGGCGCCAAGGGCGCCCAGCTCATCGAAGAATCGATCGCGGCCGTGAAGTCCCGCCTCAACTGAGCGACGCACCATACGAACACGAAACCCGGCCTTCGCGCCGGGTTTTTTGTTGGCTGCGCCGGAAATCAGACTGCCCGCTGACCGGTGTTGGCGCCAAAGGACAAGAAGGCGCGCGCCCGGCATCGTAGTGTCGCGGCCCATGACCAATGGAACACGCGCCGACATGGGACCAAAGGGAAGCTAGCCGTGCAGATCGAAACGGCTCACGTTGATTTTCCGCCGAGGCCTCCGCGGAATGACATGATCCTCCTGCGCACCGGGGAAATTCGCATGGGCTCCGATCAGCACTATCCCGCGGCGACATGCCGAAGCCATCGACAACCCGACATGCCACACAGATTCAGATGCATCATCAGGTGAGGAGGAGTCCATGAGATCCTTGAAGAAACCGAGAGCGAGCTGGCTGGGGCTGGGCGCCGCGGCGCTGCTGCTGAGCGCTCCGGCGGCGGCTCAGGACTCGCTGCCCTTTCCGCCCAAACCCTCAGGCAGCAAAGCCGGACCGACGATCGCCGAATCCACCTACAGCCCGCTGCCGCCCCAGTCGCACCTGCCCGCCAACGCGCCGAATATCGTCGTCATCATGCTCGATGATGTCGGCCCGGCGCTGCCCTCGACCTTCGGCGGCGTGATCAACACGCCGACCCTGAGCAGCCTGGCCGAGCAAGGTGTTTCCTACAACCGCTTCCACAATGCCGCCATGTGCTCGCCCACCCGGGCCGCTCTGCTCACCGGGCGCAATCACCATCGCGTCGGCAACGGCCAGATCGCCGAGCTCGCCAATGACTGGGACGGATATACGGGGCGGATTCCGCGCACCTCCGCGACCGCCGCAAAAGTGCTCGGCTATTACGGCTATGCAACCGCCGCCTTCGGCAAATGGCACAACACGCCGGCCAACGAAACCACCGCCGTCGGCCCCTATACGGACTGGCCGGCGGGCGAAGGCATCGGCTTCGATTATTTCTACGGCTTCCTCGCCGGTGAATCCTCGCAATGGGAGCCCGCCGTCGTGGAGAACACGGTGCGGGTCGACCCCTCGCATGGCAAGGAGGGCTACCACTTCACCGTGGACATGACCGACAAGGCCGTCGCCTGGATGAAGCAGGTCCACGCCCTGACGCCTGACCGGCCCTTCTTCATGTATTGGGCGCCGGGCGCCGGCCATGGCCCGCATCACATCTTCAAGGAGTGGGCGGACAAATACAAAGGCCGGTTCGACGACGGCTGGGACAAGCTGCGCGAGACGGTCTTTGCCCGCCAGAAGGAAATCGGCTGGATTCCGGCGGACACCGAGCTCACGCCCCGTCCCGAGTCGCTCGCTGGATGGCAAGACATTCCGGATGACGAGAAGCCGTTCCAGCGCCGTCTCATGGAAGTATTCGCGGGCTATACCGAACATGCGGATGTCCAGGCCGGCCGTCTGCTGAAGGCGCTCGACGAGATGGGCGTGCGCGACAACACGCTCATCTTCTATGTGTGGGGCGACAACGGCTCGAGCGCCGAGGGCCAGAACGGCTCGATCAGCGAACTGCTGGCGCAGAACGGCATCCGCACCGAGATCAAGGACCATATCCGCGCGATGAACGAACTCGGCGGGATGGACGTGCTCGGATCGCCCAAGGCCGACAACATGTATCATGCCGGCTGGGCCTGGGCCGGCTCGACGCCGCATCGCTCGACCAAGCTGGTCGCCGCGCATTTCGGCGGGACCCGCACGCCGCTCGTCGTGTCCTGGCCCGGTAAGATCAAGCCGGACAAGACGCCGCGGCCGCAGTTCCATCATGTCAATGATATCGTGCCGACGATCTATGACGTCCTCGACATAAAGCCGCCGAAGCTCGTCGACGGCATAAGCCAGGATCCGCTCGACGGCGTCAGCATGACCTACAGCTTCGAGTCGCCGACCGCGCCAGGACAGAAGAAGGGCCAGTATTTCGAGGTCATGGGCAGCCGCGCCTATTATCAGGACGACTGGATCGCCTCCGTGTTCGGTCCCCGCATCCCGTGGAAACCCGGTCTCGACCCCGCCATCTTCAAATGGTCGCCGGACAATGACGTCTGGGAGCTCCACGATCTCAGCAAGGACTATTCCCAGGCGAAGGACGTCGCGGCCGACAATCCCGAGAAGGTCGCGGCACTGAAGAAGACATTCGGCGAGGATGCGGAAGCCAACAAGGTCTATCCGGTCGGCGGCGGACTGTGGTCCGCGGTCTTCCATCCGGAAGACGCGCCCTCCAATCCCGCGACCGAGTTCAACTTCACGCAGGAGGTCGTGGGCGTCCCGGAATTCACCGCGCCGAAAGTCGGGGCGCGCAGCAATCTCGTCACCATCGAGGCGGATCTGCAGCCGGGCGCGGAAGGCGTCCTCTATGCGCTCGGCGCTTTCTCGGGTGGCGTCAGCCTGTTCGTGGACCAGGGCAAGCTGACCTATGAGTATAATCTGTTCGAGATCGAGCGGACGCGGCTCGAGGCACCGCTCCCGCCGACGAACGGCAAGGCCAGGATCGAGGTCGAGACGCGCAAGGCGGACAAGACCCATGCCGGACCACTCGACGTCGTCATCCGTATCGACGGCAAGGAAGTGGCCAGGGGACGCGTGCCGCGCTCGGCGCCGCTGGCCTTCACCGCCAATGACGCGTTCGATGTCGGCAGAGACAGCTATTCGCCGGTCTCGCTCACTTACTTCGATCGCAAGCCCTTTGCCTTCACCGGCAAGATCGACGGGCTCAAGGTGCAGTATCTGAAGTGAGAAGCGGCAGCCGGCCGCGCCACCTATAAAAAATGGCGATCGAAAGATCGCCATTTCATTTTATGGTATCGGCCGGGAAATACGCGCGGGGCCTGTCTGGTTAATTGATATAGACCACGACGTAGCGCCCCCCATAGGGCTGGTAATAGACACCGCCGCAATTCCAGACCACGACGCCGCTGACGCTCGTCCGGATGCAGCTCGCGGGGAGTGCCGCGACATAAATCGTCGACCGGCGGATCACGCGGCGCGTGGTGCGCCGGGCAACACCGGCGACGCTGCCCGGCGTGGCGGGACGACCGACCACCGCCTGCGCTTCGGATACGAAGGTGGGAAGCGGACCTGTCGGCACAAGGCTGCCGATCAAAAGCACGCCGAAACCGGCGAGTGTGGCCAGAAGGAGCCTGCTCCGCGGCTTGCACATCGTCTTCATTCCTCTACCTCGAGTGAAAATTCGCCGGTGACGTCGGCATAGAGCCGCTCGACTTTCCGGGCGCCTGCCGGCGGGGCGAAAGTGAACTGGGCGGCGTCCACGTTGCCAGGTTTCCAGTTGCTCAACCGCAGTGAATATTGCGGAGCCCCCGTGACCCATTTCGTCGTGATGACATATTTGAGCGGCAGCGGCTTCTCGCCTTTGCTGATCCAGATCTGCCAGTCGACAATATCGGTCCTGAAGAGGAGGTGATCGCTTTCGATGCCGCCGACGAAGGCCGATCCGACCACGACCCCTTCCGTCGCGCCTTTGGTCAGAAGCTCATAGGGGTTTCCCGCCAGCAGGTCGGCCCCCGGAACATCGAGGCCCGTGGAGGCGCGAAACTCTTCGGCCGCCTCCTCGAGGCTGGGTCCCGGGCTGGCGAACTGCGCATAGATGTCCAGCGCCTTGCCATAGAGCGAGATCGTCTTGCCGTCGAACATCACCTCCGCATCGGCAAACGGCCCCTTGCGCGTCATCCGGAACCCCTTGGCCCGATCAAGCGTCACGGAGCCGGAAGCGCTGTACTGGATCTTGCGGCCGCTCAGATCGACGATCTCGTGATCGACGTCATAGTCGGCGCTGAATGACGGCATCGCCTTGAGGCTGTCGCTCATGGCGGCGAGAATCCTTTGCGCCTCCGGCTCGATTTCCGGCTGCGCGGCAGCCGGACATGCCACGGTTACTACGGCGGTCAGCAGGAAAGCGCGCAACCGCCAAGCCACACCGGTTCTTTTCAGTATAAATTTGTCCATTTGCCCACCCTCAGGATCACTTCATCTCGCGCCCGCGCCACATGGCCGCCAGGATCGGGTTTCTGCGCAGACGCTCCCCGGCCCTCCCCTGTGCAACGGCCCAGACGATGCGTCTTTGCATTTTGCGCCAAACAGCGTCCGATCGACGCGGCCAGACACGCGCGATCACCCCGACAGATTCCGCTTGCCTTGTTTGACGCCGGCCGATATCGAAGCAATTATCTTTCGCGTTGCACCACTGCCGCATTCTGGAGCATCTCAAATAGCTGCAGTTCCTGTAATCTCCAGCTATGTCCTGCGGGGCCTGCCCGCTTTCGCGCGGGATGAACTCGGCGAAAAGATCTTGCAGCGCGCCAATCGCGCCGCCGGCTTCGATGTCGAGCTGATCGAGGACCGGAATTGCTACATTCCCCAGCAGGCGGTGCTGGGCTTCGTCGAAACGATAGCGAAAGCGGCGGGCGAGGCAAATCTCGGACTTCTCCTGGCTCCCGTCATGAATGTCGCCGCTTATGGAAGCTTCGGACGTTATGTATTTGGAGCCGGCACGCTCGGCGAAGCCATCGATCGCAGCATTGCGGCCCTTCGCTATCACAGCACCTACGACAAGTTGTCCGTCACAACCCTGGCTGATGAAGTCAGCTACAGCTACACCTTCGCGTCGGCCGGTTGCGCCGGATATGAAATAGCCGCAAGCGCCGCCGCCGGCGAGCTGCTGAGCCTCCTGCGGGCCTATCTGCCGGACAGCTGGCGGCCGCTGCGTATCGAGCTCGATATCGCAACGCCGCCAAACACCTCTCCTTTTGAGGATGTGTTTCAATGCCCGGTGGTCTTCAATGCCCCCGCGGTGACCGTTGTTTTCGAGCGATCCCGCCTGGCGGCCTTGTCGAAGCGGGCGTCCCGGCCCATCATGACCCTGACCGATGTCGCCCGCGACCGGCCGGACGGCGCTCCGCAAAGCCTGTTCAACATCGCGGTCGAGCAGATACGCGCGCAGCTCCTCTCCGGCAGCGTATCGATCGACGATATGGCGCGATCGATGGATACCAGCGTCCGGACGCTGCAACGCGAGCTCGATCGCGCCGGCACCGATTTTCGCAGCCTCACGAGCGCGGTAAGGGTCCAGCGCGCGACCGAGCTTCTCCAGCAGACCAGAGTATCGATCACCCATATATCGGAAGAACTGGGCTATTCCTCCCCGGCCGGATTCACGCGCGCCTTTCGCAAGGCGACCGGTTTCGGGCCGCGCGAGTTTCGCGACAGAGAACCCGGCCTGCATCCCGATCTCGGCCCCGCCCTTCCCCTGGTGGCTTCGGAGAGCTGAGCGCCGACACTGGCGCAAAATGACAAGACTGTCGGACACACCCGCGTCAGCATGCTGCTTTGAACGGCAAGAGGAAAAGGAAATGAAAATCTCCAGAAGTCTACGTCATGTCGCGCTGGCCGCGGCCAGCTTCCTCGCCGTCGCGGGCGCCGCCGACGCCGCGGAAAAGACGCCCGGCTACAACTTCAAGATTCCCGAACAGATCCTGACGCCCGATACGGTTCAGACACGGCTCGGAACGCTGAAATTCTTCGACGGCATGCCGGACAAGGCGACGACCGACAAGCTCTATGACGAACTCGACATCATGCGCGGAGTCGAGACCTTTCTCAGCGGCATTCCGGCCACATCCATCGAAGGGCTGCGGCGCGGCTTCATCGAGGCCGGTGGAAGCGCCTCCCATCAAGCCATCATCATGGACAAGCTGCTGGACTCGGCGCCGCTTTTCCTGACCGGCAATACCGACACGGTCTACTGCATGACCATTCTGGACCTGAAGCGCGACGGCGCGACCGTGGTGGAGGTTCCGCCCGGCTCCGGTCCCGGCACCGTCGACGACGCCTTTTTCCGCTTCGTGATCGATATGGGAGCTCCAGGTCCCGACCGGGGCAAAGGCGGAAAGTACCTCATCCTGCCGCCGGACTATCAGGGCGACGTTGCACCGCCGGCCGGCGGCATGGAGGCCGAGATCGATGGCGAGAAATACTTCGTCGCCAAATCCACGAGCTATGTGAACCTGCTGATTCTGCGAGGCTTCCTGGTCGACGGCAAGCCGGACGCAGCCACCGCCATGTTCGAGAAGGGGCTGAAGGTCTATCCGCTGGCCAAACGCCAGAGCCCGCCCGGGATGGAATTCATCAGCGGCTCGGGCAAGCCGTTCAACACGATCCATGCCAACAATTACGAGTTTTACGAGGAGCTTCACACGGTCGTCGAGCGCGAGCCGATCGAGATGCTCGACCCGGTGACGCGCGGCATATTCGCCGCGATCGGCATCGAGAAAGGCAAGCCATTCGCGCCGGATGCGCGGATGAAGAAGCTGCTGATCGAGGCGGTCGCGACGGGCAATGCGATCGCCCGCGCGATCGTGTTCCGGCCGCGCCTCGAAGGCTTCTCCTTATATCCCGACAGCGCCTGGGGCACCGGCTTTGTCGGCGGCAGCTACCAATGGCTGAAGGATGAGGGCAAAGGCGGGATCAATCTCGACGCCCGCACCATGTTCTTCTACCAGGCCACCGTCAACACGCCCGCAATGGTCCTGAAGATGATCGGAAACGGCTCCCAATACGCCATCGCGACCGTCGACAATCAGGGCGAATATCTGGACGGATCAAAGAGCTACAAGCTGAATATTCCGGCGGATGTTCCGGCCAAGGAATTCTGGTCGATCGTCGTCTACGATCCGCAGACCCGTTCCGAACTGCAGACCGGACAGCCCTTCCCGAGCAAGAACAATAAACGCGACAAGCTGATCCAGAACGCCGACGGCTCGGTCGATCTCTATTTCGCGCCGGCAGCGCCCGGCGGGAAAGAGGCAAACTGGATACAGACGGTTCCCGGCAAGGGATGGTATCCCATGCTGCGCCTCTACGGTCCGCTTCAGCCCTGGTTCGACAAAAGCTGGCGTCCCGGCGAAGTCGAGCGGATGTGAGATCGGATGAGACGCGCCGCAGCCTGTCCGGTTGCGGCTCGCTCGTGATCGTCTTCCTGCCCTCAATCCCATCCGGGCGGGGATTTTTCCCATCTGATGCCGGCGCGGCCGAGCGAATAGCCCAGCTTGAACAGCGCGTTCATATAGGCCTTGTCGAAGGCGGATTTGCTCTGCAGGGCGAAGTCGCCGGGTATGTAAGCGAGATTGTAGTCGACACGGTCGCGCTTGGCGGTGAGATAAATCTGATAGAGATCGCCCACGCCCTGCGTCTTGATCAGGGTCGAGATCGAGCGGGCGGCGATCGGGAAGAGTTTCGCCTTGGTCACCGCGAATTCCGGCGCGACCTTGCTGTTGCGGATGATGAAGGCGCGGCGCACCGGCTTCCAGCCCAACGCCCTGTCGACGATCTCCGGCTCGAAACCCGGCGGGTAGAGAAACACCTGGCGCGTCACGCCGCCATCGACATGCATTTCGTCATAGGACTTGCCATTGGCCGCGACCTTGATCTCGACCGGCGGCAGGGCTCCCGGCACCGACGCCGAGGCGAGGATGATCTTGCGCATGAGCTGCAAGGCGTCCGGCCTGCCGCTGCTGGCGAGCGCGCCGATGTCCCAGATCACCGGCCGCTGGGCATCGAGATTGGTCGTGCCGATCAGCAGGAAGCGCCCCTTGCGGTATTCGGCGGCGATGTCGTCCAGCATCTTCTGGCTGGTATAGCGGGCGACCATACTGGCCAAAGGCTTGGAATCGGCGAGGCCGTCGGTCGACCCCAGAAGGGCTGAGAGGACCTGGGTCTTGACCAGCTTGTCGGAAGACGCCGTCGTATAGGCCTCCTTGAGCTGCGCGTCATAATGGGGCCCCAGGAAGGCGAGCGGCGCGATCATGGCGCCGGTGCTGATCCCGGTCACGACCTCGAATTCCGGCCGCGTCCCGCTTTCGCTCCAGCCGACCAGAAGCCCCGCCCCGAATGCGCCATCGCCGCCGCCGCCGGAGAGCGACAGGGATTCGATCTCCATGCGCCTGCCCTTCAGCGCCGAAGCGCCGTGCTGGCTCTGCAATTGCGCGATGCGGCCTTCGGCAATCGACCGGTAGGTGCCGGGCGACGCATCGCCCCAATAGCGGATGCCCTCGAGATTATCCACGACCGCCCGGTTGACGAGTCCTTCCGGAACGGGATCCCGCAGGAGGTCGCGCGACGTGCAGGCGCCGGTCAACAGCACGAGCATGAGCCCGGCGCAGAATCGCCTTGCAAGCGCCTTCGGTGCTTCTGAGCTGAGCATTCGTTCCAATGCTCTAGAAATTGAAGACGAAGCCGAGCAGCGGCCCGTGCTGAACCACATCATAGTCGAAGCCGTCGTCGCTATAGTCGACGCCGAGCCCGCGATACCCTGCCACGATGGAGAAGCTCTCGCTGGGCGCGTAGCCGAGGCCGGCCAGGGCGTCCCACATGAATTTCGACGACACGTCGAAGCCGCCGATGAGCCCCCAGCCGGTCAGATAGAATTCGGGGCTCAGATTTGCCCGCCCCTTCAAGCCGACCACCGGATCGACCCAGGTGTCGCCGTCGCTCGCGGTGCGGCCGTCGAGATTGCCGCCATCGAGGCTGAGCTCGGTATCGACGGACCACAGCCGCCCGCCGGCCACGATATCGAGGTTTGCCGTCTCGTCGAGAAACAGGCTGTAGGAACCGACCGCGGTCAGCATCAGCGTCTCGACTTCCGCATCCACGCTGTCGGCGAGCAATCCAAGCGGCGTGTCCTGTTCGGCCGACAGCTTCACCCAGAAGAGGTCGGCGGCAATGCCGAAACGGCCGTTTCGCGCCTCGCCGACACCCATGAGACCGATATCGAAGCTCTTGAGCACGTCGCCGAAGCTGGCGTCGATCTCGACCTCCGGCAATCCGAACTGCTCCACCTTGCCGTCCAGGCCGGCGGCCCAGACATAGGGCGCGAAGGTGAAGCGCCATCCGTCGTCCGCTTGCGCCGGCGGCCCCGGCAGATCCGCCGCGCCGGCCACGGACATGGTGGCCACGAGCGCGATCGCAGCCAATATCAGCTTCCTGAACATTTCAGATTTCCTCGACAAATATGAGAACATCCGGATCAGGGGCAACGCCAATAGATCCGGCCATAGATATCGACGGCCTGGACGCAGCCGGGCCGGTAGACCGTCGCCGCGGTCGCCACTGCCGCCCCCGTCGCCGCCCCCACGGCCACGGCGCGCCGGGTGGTACGTCGCGCCACGCCCGCATAGCTCAAGGGCGTCAGAGGACGTCCCACTCTGGCCTCGGCCCGCGAGACCAGAGAGCCGCCTATATCGAAGGAGGGCTTGTCGGCGAGCAGCAGAACGCCCATGCCGGCGGCAACCGCCAGCGTGACCTGCAGGCATGATCTGAATGCGGTCTTCATTTTGCTTCTCCCTCCACAACGCCCGCGGGCACTTCATCGATGCCGGACAGAGCCTCGACCTCAACCTTCCTGGCCTCGGCGGGCGCCGCGAAATCGAACGCGTTGGATGCGATCTCCACGTCCGACTTCCATTCCGTGATGCGCAGCGTGTATTGCGGCGCGCCGGCCACCGCCTTGCTGGTGATGACATATTTGCGCGGCACCGGACGCTCGCCTCGCTCGATCCAGATCTGCCAGTCGGTATCGTGATTGCGGAAGGCGAGATGGTCGCTTTCGACGCCGTCGACGACGCCGTGGCCAATATATTTCGCGTCGAGAATATCTTCGCTCAGGACCGCAAAGGCATTCGACAGAAGCAGGTCGGCGCCGGGCAGATCGACCGCATATCGATCACGCAGCACCTCCACGAGCTGGTCGATGGTGCCCGCAGCGTCTGCCTGCGCGTAGACCTTGTCGTGCCTGGCGAGGACCGAGACGGTCTTTCCGTCGAAGACCAGCTCGACATCGGCATAGCCGCCTTTCCGGGTGACCCTGAGCCTCCCCGGCCGGTCCACGAGCACTTCGCCGGAACTGGTGAACTGGATCTTCTGGACCTCGGGCGTGATCACCTCGATGTCGCTGTCGAAGGTGACCGAGAACGACTTCTGGCTCGCCACATAGTCGGACATCGCCTTCAGGATTTTGGTCGGCTCGTTCTCCCCGGCCCATGCCGCGGACGCGACAAAGGCGGCGCCCGTCAGCGCCAGCAGCAAATTTGCCGCCCATTTCCCAAAGGCCGCAACAAATGGCCGCCCTATCGCATTCCGGTGCATCGGCTCCTCCCTGGCTCCGCAATCGAACGCCCACTTAGCAGCCGAGCACCATCGGTTCTTGTCAGTTCATGCCACAGGCAGGATTTTGCCGGCGGCTCGGCGCTGGCATGAACTGACAAGATCGGCGCAGACGCCGGTGCTAGCTCTTGGCGGACATGGAGGAGCCAGAATGAGCCGAAAAATCGTTGCCGGTTGGATGTTCCCGATCGTGGGACTCGTCATTGCCGCAAGCGCCGCCGCCGCGGACGACTCCCAAATTCACGCCGGGCTGCTCGAATGCGACGTCTCGGCCGGCGTCGGCCTGATCTTCTCGGAAAAGCAGACGATGAGCTGTACCTTCAAGCCGGTCGGAGGGGGTCCGATCGACCGCTATAGGGGCAAGATCGAAGAAGTCGGCATCGCCCTGGGCGCGACGGCGAAGGGCATCATGATCTGGAGCGTCGTGTCGGCCGCGCATGGCGTTCCGAGCGGCGCGCTGGCGGGCAGATATACCGGCCTCAGCGCCAATGCCTCCCTGGGGCTGGGGCTCGGCGAGAATGTCCTAGCCGGCGGATCGAACCGCGCCTTCATGCTGCAGCCGTCATCCTATGAAGGACAGGTCGGACTGAATATCGCCACCGGGGTGACCCATGTGACCCTGGAATGGGCGCCCTAGCTCCGACCGTGTCGCGGCCGTCAATGGTGGTCGTAGCCGGTGAGCCCGACGCGAATCTCGACGGCGAAGGTGACGAGCGCCGCCCCCAGCAGAATGAGGGCGATCACGAAGAGGATCGCGGCGCCCCAGACATGCTCGACGCCCATATAGGCGCTGGCAAAAGCGAGAAGGATGAGCACCGTCGCGGCGATGCCGCTGCAGACGGTGAGAAACATGGCCCGGTTCATCAGCCGGGCGCGCCGCTCGAGGCGAGGGATGTCGGCCTTCAGGGGAGAGCGCAGATGCCCCTGGTCAGGAATGGCGTTGAGGCTGCGCAAGCGCTCGAGAATATGCGTCATCCGCGTGAACAGAATCGAGACGAAGCCCGCCACCGCTCCGAGAAGAAAGGACGGCGCAATGACATGCGAGAGGACCTGCGCGAGGTGATCGGCGGTGGTCGCTTCAAAGGGCATGTGCCGGCAACTCCCGATGGCTTCGACAGACGTGGCTGGAGAACGACGCTACGGGACGCCGATAGCAGCGCAGCGGCATGAGTTCTTGTCATCTTGCGCCAGCCGGGCGGACCGAATGTCCCTGGCGCCGAACGTCAAGACGAAAACGGCAGGTTTGTAATAGCCCTATCCGCGGCAGAGGAACGCAGAATGTCTCCGAGAAAGCCGAAAAGCCAGCCCACTCTCGCTGTGGAGGGCAGCCCCACAGATCCCGTAAGCGCCATCAGGGCCGCCATCCGGACGCTCATTCCCGAGGGCAGATCGCAGATCGGCAGCACCGCCATGATCGTCGGCATGAGCGTGCGCACCCTGCAACGCCGCCTCGCGGAGACAGGAGTGAGCTATTCGGACCTCGTCGATGAGGTGCGCTTGGCGAGCGCCCTCACTTTGATCGACGACCGGTCGATCAGGCTTTCCGATGTCGCCCGCAGGCTGGGCTATGCCGATGCCGCGAATTTCGATCGCGCCTTCAGGCGATGGACCGGATATTCACCCTCGCAAGTCAGAGCGCTGGACCGTGAATCGCGCACGGACCTGACAAGGAAACGACATGTGGGCTTCCCCTGACGCCGGGAAGCCCACATTTGCATCGCAATTCCGGGCGGCCGCCGGCGCCCTCGAGCGATCAGCTCGCTGCGACCTTGACCGGCGGAATGGTCCAGGAGTCGTCGAGGATCGACGGCGAGCTCTCGCTCGGCCAATACATGCGCAGCATCAGGATGAACTTGCCGGCGGGCGCCGGAAGCCAGTTCGCCTCCTTGTCGGGGCCAGGCGACTCGTGCTGGATGTAGAGATCGACCGAGCCATCGGGATTGCGCTTGAGGTCCTGGCGCGCGCTGATCGAATAGCGGTTGATCGGGTTGTCGACGAAGAAATAGCCGCCGTCATACATGGTGAGGGACCAGAAGCCGTCCGCCGGCGGCAGCTCTCCCTTGGGGAAATGCATGACGTATTTGTTGGCCCCGTCATAGGCGCGGCCCTCCGCATCCTTGAGAGACGTTGGATAGACCGCGTCCTGCGGCCGGTTGGCGCCCAGGCCGATGGCGGTCACCAGGCCGCGCATGAGATAGTCGGTGCCGTAGAGGCCCGTTTTGGTCGTGAACCCCCAGCCGTTGATGTCCTTGACTTCCTTGTTGATCTTGAACTGGACCATGATCCGGTCGAATCCGACCTCGGGGATTCTCTTGAGGAAATCCGCCTTAAGCTTGCCGGCGTCGAAATCCTGGCCGGGAACAAGCCCGATCTTGGCGAATTTGGCGAGCGCCGGGGCATCTTTCGCAGCCGGCGGATTCTTCTTCATCAGCTGCGCCAGCAAGGTGAAATACTCGACAGCGCTCAGCCGGTTCACCTGCTCGCGCACCGGCGTCTTCACGTCGATATCGGGATCGACCTTGCCCGCGGGCGGCGTATAGGCCTTGCCATAAGAGCTGAGCGGCACCAGCCCGACCTGATCCTGGATCGCATGGACCGCCTTGTAGTCTTCCGGCGTGCCGGTGCAGTAGATGCGGCCGAGCAGCCACACGAGGCTGGTCGGCGATTTGTATTCCTTCATCCCTTCCGGAAGGGTGCCGTTCCAATTCGGCCCGGTGATCGCATAGGTCTGCGCCTCGGTTCCCGTGGTGCGCTTGCCGGGCACCTGGAAGACATTCGTCCACCCGTCGAGCATCGGGAAGAGCGCATAGCGGCCCTTGAGATCCGGAAGGCTCACCACCCAGGGCTCCTCGCCGACATCGAGGAAGGCGGAAGTGTAGAGCGTATCGGCGTTGGGCGCGGTCACGTCGCGGAACGAGGCGTCGGGGTACTGCCGCAGCTTGATGAGCTGGCCCATCGGCGCATGCGCCCCCTTGGGCTCCACCACATTGGTCATGACCCTGCGGGTCATCTCCATCGTCACCAGCGGATAGCCATAGATGTAAGCGTCGGTCGCCAGCCAGAATTCTTCGAGTCCCTCGCCGACCCCGAAACTATCCCAATCCGCCTTCGCCAGCGTGGCCAGGTGGGCGCTTCCAAACATGCCCGCCGCACCAAAGGCAAGGGCGCGCCGTGTCAGCTTCATCATATTCTCCTCCGCGTGTTTATTCCCGACAACACAATCCGTCCGTGTGAAACCGATCGTTTGACTGCCGCCACTCTACCCCGCCCTCGCTCCGCTCTCTTGGCATTTGGCGCCAAACCGGTCTAACGTGCGGTCATCGCGGGGGCGGCAGTCGAGCGGGGCGGCGAGATCAGGATGGATTCGTCAAGGGAATGTGCCGGCCACGACCGGACCGGGGACTCCATACCTTTGGTGCGGATGAGCTCGCTCCTCCCCTTCATCGGATTTTGCGAGAAAGTCGGAGCACCGGTCGAGCGGCGGATGATCGAGGCCAGGCTCCCCCATCACGCCTTGTCCGATCCCGAGAGCCTCATTCCGCTCAATCAGGGACTTCTGTTCATCGATGGAATCGCGCGCGCCGAAGGGCTCAGAGAACTCGGCATCCTGGTCGGGCGCGACACACATGTTCCGGAACTCGGCGCGTTCGGCCGGCTCGTCCTGCAATCGTTAACCCTGTTCGACGCGCTGACCAAGGTCTCGCAGATCATCCATCTTTACAACTCCGCCCAACTCATCTGGGTGGATGACTGGGACGGCAAGGCGCGGGTCTGCACCGCCTATGGCGCGAATGTCGGTCCGGGACGGCAATACGGCGAACAATATACGCTTATGCTTCTGCTCGACTGCATCCGCTTCGCGGCAGGCCCCCGCTGGATGCCCAACGAGATCCATCTGGCGGCGCCGCTTTGGGACGCTCTCGCGGGACGTTCGGACGCGTTCGGCGGCGTGCCGGTCCGCCGGCAGGACGTGTCGGCCATCATCTTCGACCGCGCGCTTCTCAGCGCTCCCATCGAGCGCGCCCGGCTGAGCCGGCTGGAGACGGAACAGCGGGAGTATGAGGCGCTCACCTCCACGGCCCCGGCGCTCGGCTTTTCCGACTCCATCGGGCAGCTCGTCCGCATGTTCCTGAAGGACGGCCAGTCTCACATCAGCTGGATCGCGTCGGCCGCCGGGATCAGCGTCCGCACCCTGCAACGCCGGCTGACCGAGCGCGGCATCGACTATTCGGCCCTTGTCGAAGGCTCCCGGTTCGATATCGCGACGCGCCTTCTCAAGGACCCCCGATGCAAGCTCATCGATATCGCCTATGATCTCGGCTATGCCGATGCCGCGAGCTTCACGCGCGCCTTCCGGCGCTGGACCGGCGTGACGCCGTCGGAATACCGCCGCCTGCACATGCTCGCCTGAAACCTTCGTTGATGGCGGGCGTTCACGTTATTTGTCGTCCTGAAGGAGAGGCAATGGAAGACGCGGTCAGGCAGCTGTTCGAGCGCTATGAGCGCCTGTTCAACCACGCGCTCAGGGGCGACATGGACGCGCAGGCGCTGGCATCGCTCTATGCCACGGACTTCATCGCCGCCTCGCCCGCCGGCGTCCACAGCGGCAAGAACGATGCGCGGCTCAAGGAGGTCATGGCGCAAGGCTATGACCGCTATCGCGCCATCGGGACCAAAGAGATGCGGATCAGGCATATCGGCACATCGCCGATCGACGAGCTTCACGCGATCGCCCATGTCGCCTGGACGGCCACCTATGCGCGAAGGGGCGGCCCCGACGTGACGATCGACTTCGACGTCCATTATCTCGTGCAGATCCTCGGCGGCGAGGCGAAGGTCTTCGGATGGGTGTCCGGCGACGAGGAGGCGCTCCTGAAGGAGCATGGGATCGTCCAGGATTCGGCCGGAGCGGCGTGACCGCCCGTTGCGACGACGCGGCCCGCGATGACAGGCCGGTGTTTCACTATTGATCCAGACTTACGCAACGTGCCACAGCCACGCCTCGCATCCCGCCGAAGCACAATCTGAGATATGTGGCCGCCATGACCCTGCGCCTTTCCCGTCTGCTTGCCGTCCTGATCCTTTCACTCTTCTGGCTCCCAGGCGCCCTGGCCCAGGACAGCGCCCAGACTCCGGCGCAGAACGAGATCGAGCAGGCCTACATCGCCGCGATGAAGGCGGCGACGAACGGCCCCGCCGATGTGGCCCTGCGCGATCTCGCGACGATCCGGCTCTCCGATTCCTACAGTTTCGTGCCCGTCGCCGAAGCCGCCGCCTTCATGCGGGCGCTCGGCAACTCGACCCATGAGAGCTTCCTCGGACTCATCGTGCCGAAACAGGAGCCTTTCTGGTTCGTGACGGTCAATTATACCGACAGCGGCCATATCGCCGATGAGGACGCCAAGACCTGGAATGCCGACGACCTGTTGCAATCGCTGAAGGACGGCACCGAAGTCGACAACAAGGCGCGCGCCGAGCGCGGCATTCCTCCTTTCGACGTCGTCGGCTGGGCCGAGAAGCCGGCTTACGACGAAGCGACCCATCGCCTCGTATGGTCCATTCTCGGACGGGATCGCGGCACCACCACAGCGGCAACGATCAACTACAATACCTATGCGCTGGGGCGGCAGGGCTATTTCGAGCTCAATCTGGTGACCGGCGAGGACAGCATCGCCGCGGACAAGAAGCATGCCGGCGCGCTGCTGGCGGCGCTCGATTACAAGCCCGGCCAGAGCTATACCGACTACGATGCCTCGACCGACCGCCTGGCCGAGTTCGGTCTCGCGGCGCTGATCGGCGGCGCCGCGGCCAAGAAGCTCGGCCTCTTCGCGGTGATCGGCCTGGCGCTCGCCAAATTCTGGAAGGTGATCCTGATCGCCGTCGCGCTGGGCGGCGGCGCCATCACCAGGTTCTTCCGCCGCAAGCCGCCGCAGGCCTGATGGAAATCGCCGGCACATTCCTCAGAAGGCGCCGGCGCTGACGATGTTTCATGGCGTTCCTGAAAGCCGCTATGCGGCTTTCAGGATCATGCTCTCACGATCAGCCCTTGCGGGTGACGAAGCGCGTGTCGAAATAGGCCTCGAGCGCCTCCGAGCCGCCTTCGGTGCCGTGACCTGAATCCTTGATGCCGCCGAACGGAACTTCCGGCAGGGCCAGACCCAGGTGGTTGATCGTCGTCATGCCCGCCTCGATCTCGTTGCCGAACCGCGTGGCGGTGGCGCTGCTGCGGGTGAAGGCGAAGGCCGCCAGGCCGAAGGGCAGCCGGTTCGCCTCGGCGATCGCCTCATCGAGCGTGCCGAAGCGGTTGATCACCGCGACCGGCCCGAACGGCTCCTCATTCATGATGCGCGCCTTCACCGGCACGTCGGCCAGGACGGTCGGCTCGAAGAACCATCCTTCATTGCCGATCCGGCGGCCGCCGGTCGTCAGCCGCGCGCCATGGCTCACCGCGTCGCCGATGAGCGACTCGAGCACCGGAATGCGGCGGTCATTGGCGAGCGGCCCCATGTCGGTGTCGGGCTTGAGGCCGTCGCCGACGCGGATCGCCTTGACGCCGGCCGTGAAGCGGTCGGTGAACTGGTCGGCGATGGCCTCCTGAACCAGGAAGCGCGTCGGCGAGACGCAGACCTGCCCGGCATTGCGGAACTTGTTGGCCACCATCATGCCGACCACGCTGTCGACATCGGCATCCTCGGCGACGATCACCGGCGCATGCCCGCCGAGCTCCATGGTGGCGCGCTTCATATGCAGGCCGGCCAGAGCGGCGAGCTGCTTGCCGACCGGCGTCGAGCCGGTGAAGCTGATCTTGCGAATGACCGGATGCGGGATCAGATATTCGGAGATCTCCGCCGGCACGCCATAGACGAGATTGACGACGCCCGCCGGAATGCCGGCATCGGCGAAGGCCTTGATCAGCGCGGCCGGCGAGGCCGGCGTTTCTTCCGGCGCCTTGACGATGATCGAGCAGCCGGCGGCGAGCGCCGCCGACAGCTTGCGCACCACCTGGTTGATCGGGAAGTTCCACGGCGTGAAGGCGGCGACCGGCCCCACCGGGAGCTTGAGCGTCATTTGGACGACGTCGGGCGCCCGCGCCGGGATCACCTGCCCGTAGGCGCGCGGCGCCTCGCCGGCGAACCAGTCGATGATGTCGGCGGCGGCGAGCGTCTCCATCCGCGACTGGGCGAGCGGCTTGCCCTGCTCCAGCGTCATCAGCACGGCGATCTCTTCCGCCTTGGCCCGCAGATTGTCGGCGGCGCGGCGCATGAGCCTGGCGCGGTCATAGGCCGACATCCTGCGCCAGGTCTCGAAGCCCTTCGCCGCAGCGTCAAGCGCCGCGTCGAGATCGCTCTTGTCGGCCCAGGCGACGGAGCCGATCGGCTGGCCGGACGCGGGATTGAGAACGGAAATGGTGCGGCCGCCGGTGGCGGAACGCCAGACGCCGTCGATGAAAAGCTGCGTATCGGGATAGTTCGTCATTTCAAGTCCTGTGTAGAATTCCGGGGAAAGCCGTAGCCGCGCATCGGTCCAAGATCAATCTCGACAGGGATGACTGCCATGCGCGGAACGGGGACCACGGGCTGACGGAAATTTGATCCGGACGGCTCGGGTGAGTCGCTAGACTGCCGACAGGGACGCATCGGTTCACTGCGCGGAGCATCGACATGATGGCTATGCGGCTTCTGGCGTTTCTGCTTGTCCTTCTCCCGCCGCTCATGGCCGGAAGAGCCCAGGCGATGGCGAGCGACTGCCTCGCCATGGCGCAGGCGCCCGGCATTGTGCCAGTACAATATTCAGCCCCGACGCTCGAAGCCGACCAGGTGCAGTTCACCTTTCTCGGCCATTCGACCTTCCTCATCGAAAGCGCCGGCGGCGTGAAGATCGCCACCGATTATTCGGGCTATGCCGGCGGCATAGTGCCCGACGTCGCCACCATGAACCACGCGCATCGCTCGCATTACACGGACTTTCCGGACCCCGCGATCAAGCACGTGCTGCGCGGCTGGAATCCGGAAGGCGGGCCGGCGCGCCATGATCTCACGGTGGGCGATGTGCGCGTCCGCAATGTCACCACCGACATCCGTTCGATGGGCGGCGCCATTCCGGACGGCAATTCGATCTTCATCTTCGAGGTGGCGGGACTGTGCATCGGCCATCTCGGCCATCTGCATCAGGAGCTGAGCAATGAGCAGCTGGCGGCGATCGGCCGGCTCGACATCGTGCTCGTGCCGGTCGACGGCACCTATACGATGGCGCAGGCCAATATGCTCAATGTGCTGAAGGAGCTGAAAGCGCGCCTGGTGATGCCGATGCATTATTTCACGCCGACGACGCTGCAGCGTTTCATCAACGGGCTCGCCGGCGAGCTCGATGTCGAATTCAGCGGCAAGGCGTCGGTCACGGTGTCTGTCAGGACGCTGCCGGAGAAGCCGAAGCTGCTGGTGCTGCCGGGTTATTAAGCAGCAAACCGCATGGCCATACGGCCAAGACTGCCGAAATCGGCGGAGACTTCGTCGCCGGGCGAGATCTCCAGCGGCACCAGGCAGGTGCCGGTGGTCACGATATGGTCCCGGGCGAGCGTCAGGCCGTGCCGCGACAGCTCATTGGCAAGCCACACCAGGGCATTGCGCGGATCGCCCAGAACATTCGCGCCAATCCCCTCACGCTCCACCCGCGTGCCGACACGGCCGACCACCCGGTGGCGCGCGAGATCGACGTCGCGCCATGAGGACGGCGCTTCGGGTCCCAGCACGAATTGATGGCCACAGGCATTGTCGGCGATCAATTGCGCGGCGCCGACGCGGGTGAAATCGGTATAGCGCGAGTCGGGAATCTCGACCGCGAGATGCAAGGCCGCCACGGCCGCGAGCACTTCGCCGTGCTCATAGGGCCTGGCGCGGGGCGGCAGATCGCGCGCCATCCGGAAGGCGAATTCCGCTTCGGCGACCCGCATGCGGTTGGCGCCGAAGGTCAGGACGGCACCGTCGGAGTGGACCATCTCGGCCAGAAGCCGGCCGGCGAGCGGACCATCGACGGCAATATGCCGTTGCCCGGCCACGCTCGTCGCGGCGATCTTCCAGCCGGCAAGCGGCCTGGCGCTCAGCTCTTCAAGATGCGCCTGGATCAGATAGGCGTCGGCGCGGTCCTTCGGGCACAATGGCGGTGGCAGCTCATCCAGCGTCGTGCCGTCCCACCAATGCCGAACCAGCACATCCGACGCTTCCTTTGCCCTCGTCCCTTCCATCAACCGCTCCCCGCCTCGAAGATACAAGGTCGGGTCGTTCGAGCGGCGCTGTCAAGTGGCCTCTCTCCGCTCACAGGAGAGAGGCCGTTTCGTTCCCGATTACTCCGCCGCTTCCTGGTAGGCTTCCATCGGCGGGCAGGTGCAGACCAGGTTGCGGTCGCCATACACATTGTCGACGCGGCCGACCGGCGGCCAGTATTTGTCGGCATTGATGTAGCTCAAGGGGAAGAACGCCTTCTCCTTGGAATAAGGCCGCGTCCAGTCGCCGAGCAGCAGCTGATGCGTGTGCGGCGAGTTCTTCAGCACGTTGTCGGTGCGGTCGGCCTTGCCCTCCTCGACCTCGGCGATCTCGCGGCGGATCTCGATCATCGCGTCGCAGAAGCGGTCGAGCTCGCGCTTGCCTTCCGATTCGGTCGGCTCGATCATCAGCGTGTCGACGACCGGGAAGGACATGGTCGGGGCATGGAAGCCGTAGTCGACCAGACGCTTGGCCACGTCCTCGACCGCGAGGCCGGTGCGCTCCTTCAGCCAGCGCAGATCGATGATGCATTCATGCGCGATGTAGCCGCCCGGTCCTGAATAGACGATCGGGAAATGCGGCGCGAGCCGCTTGGCGACATAGTTGGCGTTGAGGATCGCCATCATCGTCGCCTCCTTCAGGCCTTCGCCGCCCATCATGGCGATATAGGTCCAGGAGATCGGCAGGATCGACGCCGAGCCCCAGGGCGCCGACGACACCTGGCCCTGCGACTGGTCGCGGCCGGCCGCCGGATTGACGCCATGCACCACCGGATGGCCCGGCAGATAAGGCGCCAGATGCGCCTTGACGCCGATCGGGCCCATGCCGGGACCGCCGCCGCCATGCGGAATGCAGAAGGTCTTGTGCAGGTTCATGTGGCAGACATCGGCGCCGAGCTCGGCCGGGCGCACGAGGCCGACCTGCGCATTGAGATTGGCGCCGTCGAGATAGACCTGCCCGCCATTGGCATGAATGATGGCGCAGATGTCCTTGATGCTCTCCTCGAACACGCCATGGGTCGAGGGATAGGTGATCATCAGGGCCGCCAGATGGGCGGCATGCTGCTTCGCCTTGGCCTCGAGATCGGGAACGTCGACATTGCCCTTCTCGTCGCAGGCGACGACCACCACCTTCATGCCCGCCATCACCGCGGAAGCCGGGTTGGTGCCATGCGCCGAGACCGGGATGAGGCAGACATCGCGATGCGTGTCGCCCCTGGCATGATGGTAGCCGCGAATGGCGAGCAGGCCCGCATATTCGCCCTGGCTGCCGGCATTGGGCTGCAGCGAGATGGTGTCGAAGCCGGTGATCTCGGCCAGCATGCTCTCGAGCTCCTCGAAGAGCTGCTGATAGCCCTGCGCCTGCTCGAGCGGCGCGAAGGGATGCATCATGGCGAATTCGCGCCAGGTGATCGGGATCATCTCGCTGGTGGCGTTGAGCTTCATGGTGCAGGAGCCGAGCGGGATCATCGAGCGGTCGAGCGCCACGTCCTTGGCCTGCAGGCGGCGCAGATAACGCAGCATCTCGGTTTCCGAGTGATACATCTCGAAGACCGGATGGGTGAGATAGGGCGACTTGCGGACCAGCGCCGGCGGGATCGTGTCGGCAACCTCGGCGTCGAGCTTGTCGATATCGACCCGGTCGAGGGCATCGGTCCTGAACACGGTCAGAAGCCGCTCGAGCTCCTGGCGGCGCGTCGACTGGTCGAAGGAGACGCCGACATGGTCGGCATCGACGAAGCGCAGGTTTATGCGCTTCTCCTTGGCGCGCGCCAGGATCGCCTGGGCGCGGCCCGGCGCATTGATGGTGACGGTGTCGAAGAAGGCCATGGTCGCGACCTCATAGCCGAAGCCCTTGACGGCCTCGGCGAAGATGGCGGCGAGACGATGGGTGCGCTCGGCCGTCTTGCGGATGCCGGTCGGGCCATTATAGACGGCGAACATCGAGGCGATGACGGCGAGCAGGACCTGCGCCGTACAGATATTGCTGGTCGCCTTCTCGCGGCGGATATGCTGCTCACGCGTCTGCATCGCCATGCGCAGCGCCGGGCTGCCATGCGAGTCGACCGAGACGCCGATGAGGCGGCCGGGCATCGAGCGCTTATATTCGTCGCGGGTGGCGAAGAAGGCGGCATGCGGGCCGCCATAGCCCATCGGCACGCCGAAGCGCTGGGCCGAGCCCACCGCGATATCGGCGCCCAGTTCGCCGGGCGAGGTCAGCAGCGCCAGCGCCAGAAGATCGGTCGCCATGATGGCGAGCGCGCCGGCGCCATGCAGCTTGTCGATAATGGCGCGATAGTCGCGGATCTCGCCGGACGAGCCCGGATAAGAGAGCAGCGCGCCGAAGACCTCGGCGGCGTTGAGGTCCTTGGCCGGATCGCCGATGAGGATGTCGAAGCCGAAGGCTTCAGCCCGCGTCCGGATGACGCCGATGGTCTGCGGATGGGTGTCGCGGTCGACGAAGAATTTGTTGGCCGAGGTCTTCACCACGCGCTTGGCCATCGCCATGGCTTCGGCGGCGGCGGTGCCCTCATCGAGAAGCGAGGCGCTGGCGAGCTCGAGGCCGGTGAAGTCGATGATCATCTGCTGGTAATTGAGCAGCGCCTCGAGGCGGCCCTGGCTCACTTCGGCCTGATAGGGCGTATAGGCGGTGTACCAGCCCGGATTTTCGAGGATGTTGCGCAGGATCACCTTGGGCGTGACGGTGCCGTAGTAACCCATGCCGATCATCGAGGTGAACACCTCGTTGCGCGACGCCATCTGGCGCAGATAGGAAAGCGTGGTGCGCTCAGCCTTGCCCTTCGGCAGATCGAGCGGCTTGGCCGCGCGGATCTTCTTCGGGATGACCTTGCCGATGAAGTCCTCGAGCGAGGAGGCTCCGACGACTTTCAGCATCTCCGCCGTTTCGGCCGCGTTGGGTCCGATATGGCGCGGGACGAAATTGGCCTGCGGTTCGAGTTCGGCAAGCGTTGCGCGTTTGGTCGACATGTTCCTAAGGTTCCTTTGACACCTTTATTCGGCCCCCCGGCCTCCGCTTGCGCTTCGGCGCTCGGTGCTCAAAAAGGTCCACTGGACCTTTTTGCCGGCTTCGCCGTCGCACCTCGCCCCGCAAGCGGGAGAAGGGAATCTGAGGGGAGTTATTGCTCGGCCACGAATTTGTCGTAGGCCGCCTTGTCCATCAGATCGGCGAGCTCGCCTTTGTCCTTGAGCTTCACCTTCATGAACCAGGCGGTACCTTCCGCCTCGCGGTTGACGAGGGCCGGATCGCCTTCCAGCTCCCTGTTCACCTCGACGACTTCGCCGGTGACCGGCGCATAGACTTCGCTCGCGGCCTTCACCGATTCGACCACCGCCGCATCGCCGCCCTTGCTCACCTGCTTGCCGATCGCCGGCAGTTCGACGAAGACGACGTCGCCCAATTGCTCCTGGGCGTGGTTGGTGATGCCAATCGTCGCGATGTCGCCCTCGACGCTGATCCACTCATGTTCTTTGCTGTAACGCTTGCTCATCGAGCTACTCCCCTGAAGTTAGCGTTTGTAATTGTGCGGTGTGAAAGGCAGTGCTGAAACGGCAGCCGGCATCGGCTTGTCGCGCACCACCAGATTGATCCTGGTGCCGGGGGCCGCAAAGGCCGTCTCGACATATCCCATGGCGACCGGCCCGTTGACGGTCGGGCCGAAACCGCCCGAGGTCACGATGCCGATGGCGCGGCCAGCCTGGTCGGTGATGACCGAACCCTCGCGGGCCGGCGCGCGGCCTTCCGGCTTGATGCCGACGCGCTTGCGCTTCGGGCCTTGCGCGATCTCGCGCGTGATGCGCTCGGCGCCGGTGAAGCCGCCTTCGGCGCGCCGCCGCTTGCTGATCGACCAGACGAGATCGGCCTCGACCGGCGAGGTCTCCTCGTCGATGTCATGGCCATAGAGGCAGAGCCCGGCTTCGAGGCGCAGCGAGTCGCGCGCGCCGAGACCGATCGGCTTGACCTCCGGATCGGCGAGCAGCGCTTCGGTCAGAGCGACGACCTTGTCGGCGGCAACGGAGATTTCGAAGCCGTCCTCGCCGGTATAGCCCGAGCGTGCGATATGACAGTGAATGCCGTCGAATTTGTCGTGCGTCGCGCTCATGAAGGCGAGACTTGCGGCCTTGGGAAAGAAGCGGGCCAGCACAGCAGCCGCTTTCGGTCCCTGCAAGGCGATGAGTGCCGCATCCTCGATCGGTTCGAGCTTCACATTGGCTGGCAGGTGCTCGTTGAGCCAGGCATAATCGACGTCCTTGCGCGAGGCGTTGACCACGATATAGAGGCGGCCGGTCTCGCTGGTGCGGGTGATCATCAGGTCGTCGATGATGCCGCCTTGCGCGTTGGTGAGCTGCGAGTAACGGATGCGCTGCGGCGCCAGAGCCAACACGTCGCCCGGCACGAGCTTTTCGATGGCCTTGGCGACCGTCTCGTCGTCAGGGCCCGTCACATAGGCCTGGCCCATATGGGAGACGTCGAAGAGACCGGCTGAGCTGCGCGTCCAGTTGTGCTCGGCCAGGATCCCGGTCGGATATTGCACCGGCATCTCGTAGCCGGCGAAGGGCACGATGCGAGCGCCCAGTTTGACATGCAGATCGTAAAGGGGGGTGCGGTGAAGCGATTCCGACGGCGTTGCCATTCAATTTCCCGGTTCCGACAAGGTTGAGCAAGACCCGGCAACAGCCAAGCCTGCCCCCTCTGTCAGAGAACCTGAGAGATTTCGTCCATGTCGCTCCGACACATGGACTTGGCTCCTTCGGTGAGGGGTTATCCCCTGCTCTCCAGAGTCGGCGAACGCATGCGGTCCTTTTGCCTGAGAGTTTCCGGGGCGGTTGCTCCTTCGGCGCCGGTCTTAACCGGCCTCTCCCGCGTGTGTCCTAACGAACGCTCCGGAACCTAGTGGGGCCCGTGTGGAAAGGCAAGAGGCGAGATGGAGAGGTGTCTCATGTGTGCGGCTCATAGAGGCGGCACAGCAGAATGGGCCGGCATGGCAGAACAAAGGGCGACGAGACGCCCCGGCGCCGTGGACAAAAACCGCCAAAGCGCCATCACCGATCGGATCCGCCGCAAAACTCCGCGCTTAATCACTCCAGTAACCTCTTGTTTCAAAACAATTTTCATTTCGTGCAGAGAAGCCGTGACGGCAGCGACCTCGGTTTCCTTGACAAGCCGGGGCCGGCTTCGCCATCTACCCCTCATGACCAAGCCTCCCCTGACCATCCTGCTGGCGGCGCCGCGCGGCTTCTGCGCCGGCGTGGTGCGCGCCATCGACATCGTGGAGCGCGCCCTCGCCCTCTATGGCGCGCCCGTCTATGTGCGCCACGAGATCGTGCACAACAAATTCGTGGTCGACGATCTCAAGGCCAAGGGCGCCGTCTTCGTCGACGAGCTCGACGAGATCCCCGATGGCGACCGGCCGGTGATCTTCTCCGCCCATGGCGTGCCGAAAGCGGTGCCGCAGGCGGCGCGGCTGCGCCAGCTGTTCCAGATCGACGCCACCTGCCCGCTGGTCACCAAGGTGCATATGGAGGCGCAGCGCCATCATGGCGAAGGCCTCGACATCGTGCTCATCGGGCACAAAGGCCACCCGGAAGTGATCGGCACGATGGGCCAGTTGCCGCAGGGCGCCATCACCCTGATCGAGACGGTCGAGGAAGCGCAGCGCTTCACCCCGCATGATCCTTCGAAGCTCGCTTATGTCACCCAGACGACCTTGTCGGTCGACGATACGCGCGACATCGTCGAGACCCTGAAGAGCCGCTTCCCGCAGATCCGCGGTCCCTACAAGGAAGACATCTGCTATGCGACGACCAATCGCCAGGAAGCGGTGAAATCGATCGCCGAGAAGATCGACCATCTCCTCGTGGTGGGCGCGCCCAATTCCTCCAATTCGAAGCGCCTGGTCGAAGTCGGACTCAAGAATGGCTGCCCGCATGCCGAGCTGGTGCAGCGCGCCTCCGATCTCGACTGGTCGAAGCTCAAGGGCCTCACGACACTCGGCCTCACCGCCGGCGCCTCGGCGCCGGAAGTGCTGGTCAACGAGATCATCGACGCCTTCCGCGCATTCTACGACGTGACGGTCGAGAAGGTCGTGCTGCGCGAGGAGAATGTCTCCTTCAAGCTGCCGCGGGAATTGCGCGAGACGAAGCCCGCCGCATGAATTCCACACCGGTCGTCATCCATACCGACGGCGCCTGTTCCGGCAATCCGGGACCGGGCGGCTGGGGCGTGATCCTGCGCTATAACGGGCATGAGAAGGAACTGCAGGGCGGCGAGGCCAATACCACCAACAACCGCATGGAGCTGACCGCGGCGATCATGGCGCTCGAGGCGCTGACGCGCCCGGCCGCCGTCGAGCTTCACACCGATTCACAATATGTGAAGGACGGCATCAGCAAATGGATCCATGGCTGGAAGCGCAATGGCTGGAAGACGTCCGACAAGAAGCCGGTGAAGAACGCCGAGCTCTGGCAGCGCCTGGACCAGGCCCTCGCCCGCCATCAGGTGAGCTGGCACTGGGTTAAGGGCCATGCCGGCCATGACGACAATGAACGCGCCGACGAGCTGGCGCGCATGGGCATGGCGCCGTTTAAGAAGCCGTCGCGCAGCAGATAACAGCATATTCCCCCTCTCCCATCCGCAGGATGGGAGAAGGGCAAACAATGGAGGGCTTCGTGGAGCCGTAGCGGCTCAGAGCTGCTTCAGGATCGTGTCGGCGCCGGACACATTCACGCCCGGCTTGTCCTCGACATTGAGCGTCTTCACCACGCCATCCTCGACGATCATCGAATAACGCCTGGAGCGATGGCCCATATTGTGGGCGGTGAGGTCGACATCGAGGCCGACCGCCTTGGCGAAAGAACCGTTGCCGTCGGCGAGCATCAGGATCTTGCCGTCGGCCCCCGACTGGCGGCCCCAGGCATTCATGACATGGACGTCGTTCACCGAGACGCAGGCGATGGTGTCGGCGCCCTTGGCCTTGATGGCGTCGGCTTCCTTCACGAAACCCGGAAGGTGATTCATGCTGCAGGTCGGCGTGAAGGCGCCGGGAACCGCGAAGAGCACGACCTTGCGGCCGGCGAAGACCGTGCCGGTGGTGAATCTCTGCGTGCCGTCGCCCGTCATGGTGATGAATTCGGCTTCCGGCAGACGATCGCCAACCTTGATCATGATTGCTCCTCACAACGCTTGGAAAGGCGCAAGGATTAGTCGACCAGGACCTGCTGTTCAAGGCGAATATCGCCGGCGACCATGGTGAGGGTCAAAGGCTTGCCCTTGAGCGCGGCCGGATCCTTCAAGCCGTCGATGGGCAGGTTGACGACGGCCTTGTCGGCGGTGCGGCGCGGGGCGCGGAAATAGGCGAAGTCATTGCCCTCGACGAATATATCGAGATCGCCGTCGAAGCCGGCGCCGGCGAGGCGTACCGCCAGCGCGGGCTTGCCGCCCTCCTCACCGATCGAAGCGCCGGCGACATGGAAACGGGCGGCCGCGTCCACCTTCTGCGGCACCCGGGCGGCGAAGGCGGCAATCAGGCTCGCATCGGCAGGGGCGGCCTCGCGCTGCAACAGATCGGCGTCGAACCTGGCGGGAATGCAGACGACCTCGCAGACACCGAAAAAGGCCTCGAGCGCCAGGTCGATGGGCTGGCCGGCCTCGACGGGCGTGACGTCGAGCGGAAAAACGATGCGTTCCTTGTAACCGACGGTCTCGCCGCCATCGTCATTGTAACGCTTCGGCACCGGCCACAGGACGGTGACCGATTTGACATTCTTCGAGCCTGCCCAGTCGAATTGCGGCGGCACGCCGGCATCGCCGGGCATGCGCCAATAGGTCTTCCAGCCCTTTTCGAGCGTGATGTCGAGACCGGCGCGCCAGACGCCGTTCTGCGTCTCGCCGCCGATGAGCCGCACGGCGTAATGCCGGCCCGTTTCCGCGCGCGCGGCGAGCGAGAGGGCCGGCAGGCCGAGAGCGGCAAAAATGAACTGGCGTCTCTTCATCTGTGGTCAGACTCCGGATTGTTCCATAAAATGTGGCGGCGCCGGGGCCAAATCAACTTCGAGCATGCGCCCATCAACTTAATGTCAGATTGACCACTTTGCGCCGGGGCCAAATCGCCCTATTCTAAGAACAGCAGCAAAGGGTGGAGTTCCATGAAAAAATCATCCTTTCTCGACGGGCAGATGCTGATCGCCATGCCGGGCATGAGCGATCCCCGTTTCGACAGATCGGTCATCTTCATGTGCGCGCATTCCGACAATGGCGCCATGGGCATCATCGTCAACAAGAGGGCGCCGATGATCTCGTTCAGCGAGCTTCTCGACCGGCTCGACATCATGCCGCAGGAAAGCCGGATCAGGCTGCCCGACGACGTCCAGTCCATGCTGGTGCAGTTCGGCGGCCCGGTGGAGCCCGGCCGCGGCTTCGTTCTGCACACTTCCGATTATTTCTCCGCCGACACATCGCTGCCGATCGACGAGCGTGTGGCGCTGACGGCGACCCTCGACATATTGCGCGCCATCGCCGGCGGCCAGGGCCCGCGGCGGTCGCTGTTGGCGCTGGGTTATGCCGGCTGGGCGCCGGGACAGCTCGAAGACGAGATCCAGCGCAATGGCTGGCTGTCCTGCGCCGCCGACGAGGACCTTCTGTTCGGCAGCGATCTCGACAGCAAATATTTGAGCGCGCTGCACAAGATCGGCGTCGATCCCGCCATGCTTTCGTCGCAGGCCGGGCACGCCTGACCGCGGCTCCTCATGTGGAAGACGATTGATCCTTGTTCTGAGCCTGCGCCTTACGGCGCAATTTGCGCCCGAGGCGGCTCGCCCGCTCCTTCTGCGCGGCTTCTTCCTCAGGCCGGGACTCCGCTTCGGACATGCTCTCGTCGTCAGCCGCCTCTTCGCTTTCCTCAGCCTCGGGCGTCTCGTCTTCAGTCATGGCAGCCGCCTCGGAAGGCTCCCCGGACAAGGACGCTCTTTCCAGCTCGCGCAATTTGTCGAGGCTGAGCAGCTCTTCCGGCTCGCGGACTTCATCCGGCATGGATGGCTCTTCCGGCGTGGCGACGATTTCCTGAGCCACCGCCGGTGCTTCGAGCGGTTCCGGCGTCCCGGCGGGCTCTTCCGCTTTCATGCGCGTTCCGGCCCTCGGCGCCATCGGGGCCACACCCGGCAAGGGCCGCGACGGTCCCTGTGCCGGGCCCGACCTCACGAAGTCAGGACTTTCCTCGACAGGAGCCGGCGTTGTGGCCGGCGGACTTTCCGCCGGCGGTTTCCGCGCGGCGGTTCTTCCGAAGACCGGCGGCGTCAATGGCGGCAGCAGGACCACCGAAGGCTTCTCCACCTTGCGGGGCGGCGGCGTGACGGTTTCGGCCGGCTCATAGGCGGCCTCGGCCTCCTCGGCAACGGGCGTCGGCGCCATCGTGGCCGTCGGCGCCGGAGTTTGCGCGGGAGCTTTCGCCTGGACGGGCTGCAACGGCTCCGGCACGCGCACATTTGAGGTGCCGGCCATGCGCTCCCACAGCGTGTCGATGGCGGTCTTGTGACGCGCGGCGCTGAACGGCACGCCGGCCAGCACGTCGACGACCTGCTTGGCGGTCATCGGCTCGCCGATGAAATACCCTTGGCCGAAGTCGCAGGCGAGCGCGCCCAGCCGGTCGACATCGTCCTGCGACTGGATGCCCTCGGCGACGACGGTGAGGCCCAGATCATGGGCGAGCAGGATGATCGATTCCAGGATGAGCGCCGCCTTGGCGTCGTCGCTCTCGACCTCGACGAAGCTGCGGTCGATCTTCAGCGTGTCGAAAGGCAGGCGGCGCAGCGTGGAGAGAGACGAATAGCCGGTGCCGAAATCATCGCAAGCGAGGCCAATGCCCATCTGCTTCAGCCGGTCGAGAATCTGGATCACCTTTTCGGGGCTCTCCATGACGACCGTCTCGGTGACTTCGATCTTGAGCGTGTCGCGCACCAGATTCTCGCGGGTGAGCAGCGACTTCACATCATCGATCAGATCGGCGGCGAGAAACTGGGTCGAGGAAACGTTGACGGCGACGAAGAGCGGATCATGCGGCCGGAAGGCACGCTGCCAGGAGCCGAGCTGGCGGCCCGCTTCGTTGAGCACGTAACGTCCGAGATCCTTGATGATGCCGGTCGTCTCGGCGACGCCGAGAAACGCTTCGGGCGCCAGAAGCCCCAGGCTCCTGTGGCGCCAGCGCATCAAGGCCTCGAAGCCGGCGAGTTCCATGTCGGCGAGGCGCGCCACCGGCTGGTAGAGAACCTCGATCTCGTTGCGCTCGAGCGCCCGGCGCAGCTCCTGCTCCAGCACGACGAGCTCGGTACGGTCGTCGCGCATCGCCTCGCGGAAGAACTCGACGGTGTCCTTGCCGCGCCGCTTCGCCTCGTAGAGCGCCACCGCGGCATCCTTGGCCAGGCCCTCGGCGGTGAGGCTGCCTTCGCGCAGCGCCGAGACGCCGATCGACGCGGTGAGGAAGATTTCCTGCGGACGCATATTCACCGGCTTCGACACCGTGGCGCGCACCTTGTCGGTGAAAGGCAGGATGTCGCGCTGCGGCTTGTCGCCGTGGAAGAGAATGGCGAACTGGTCGCCCGGCATGCGCGCCACCGTGTCATGCTCGCTGGCGATGGCGGCGAGACGGCGGCCGACGATCTTGAGCAGGCCGTCGCCGGTCTCATGGCCGAGCCCGTCATTCACCGCCTTGAAGCGGTCGAGGTCGATGAGCATGAGATAGAGATTGTTGACCGGCTTGCGCCCGGCGGCGCTGATCTCGCGCTCGATGCGGTCGAGAAGCAGCGCGCGGTTGGGAAGCCCGGTGACGCGGTCATGCACCGCATCGCTCAACAGCTGGTCCTGGGCGCGGCGCGTCGCGGTGATGTCGGAGAGCGTGCCGATGCAGCGCGCCGCCTGCTGATCGGGACCCGGTATGGCGCGCGCCCTGAGCAGGAACCAGCGATAGGTGCCGTCGCCGCGGCGCAGGCGGAATTCCTGGGTGAAGCCCCCCTGGCCGCGCCGCTCCGCCTCCTCGACGGCGGCGAGATAGGCGCCGCGGTCGGCCGGATGGATGAGATCGAGCCAGGATTCCGGCGTATTGTCCCTAAGGCTGCCCTTGCGCAGACCGAGGATCTTCTCGATGTCCTCGCCGACATGGAGATGGCCCGCCTCCACCTGCCAGTCCCACACGCATTGCTGCGAAGCGGCGAGCGCCAGAGCGCGGCGCGCATCCTCGGCGAAGAAGCGCTGCGCGAGGAAGCCCTGGCCGAAGGCGAATTGCGCCAGGGTGAAGCCCATGGTGAGGAGCACGAGCAGAAGGCCCGCCGAAAGCAGCGGCTTGGTGAAGCTGTCGGTGGCGGGGGTCAGGGCCGCGACCGCCGCCAGCGCCGTCCAGGCGACCACCATGATCCAGCTGAGAAGCGAAACGCGGGCGCGCGCCGCGCCCTCGCGCCACATCACGAAGATGATGAACAGGCCGAAGGCCGCGACGGCGGCGAAACACACGCGCGCAATGCCCGAGGCGCGCGCCGGCTCGAACCAGCCATAGACCGGCAGCGCCAGCAAAAGCCCGGCGGCGAGCAGCAGCACATTGCCGGCGACGGGGCGGCGCTTGCGCAGATCGGCGAAGGAGGCGAGGCATAGAATGAGGCCGACAAGCATGAGGCCCTCGACGACGGAGCGGATCTCCGGGCCGAGCTCATAGGCCTTGGGCAGCGCATCGTTGATCTGCGGGAGGTAACCCGCCTCGAGGGCGATGAAGCCGATCGAGGCCCAGATGAAGACCGAGGCGAAGGGAAAGACGGAGATGCTGCGCACCGCGTAAAGCGACAAGGCGATGACACCGATGAGCATGGCGATGCCGAGAATGACTCCGCGGTAGAAGCCGTTCTGCTCGGCCTTGGCGTCGAAGGCGATGCGCTGCCACAATTCGATCTCGTCGAGGCCGGCGCGGGTCAGTTCCATGGCGACGGTCACCCGGCCCTTGGGCTCGATGCGCAGGGCGAAGGCGTCGGAATTGGTCACGCGCAAGGGCGCGATGGCCGCCTGCCCCGCCGCCACGACATTCTGGATGCGCGAGCCGATCGGCTTCGGCCAGAACACACCCGATCCGGCGAAGCCCTGATGCGGCGTGACGACGACCACCTCGCGCGCCTCCGCGCCGCTATTGGTCAGGGTCACGACGACCCAGCGGTGGACGGGTTCATTTCCCTTGGCCGGAAGCTCCATGAGAAGCCCGGTCGCATCCTCGGAGGTCTTGATCGTCACCACCGGCTTGTCGGTTTCGACCGCGAGCAGATGCGGAAAAAGATCGCGGGATGGACCCTCGAAGACCGAATCGACCGCCTTGTCCTGCGCCGTTGCCGGCAGGGCGAGGACAAGCAGGAGGAGGAAGGCGATGGAAATGCGCAGCAGCGCCATTCAACCTGCCTTTCCGGTCAGACTGGTCAAGCGGGCATCAATTAGGAAACCGGCATACACTTTCTGAATCCCGCCTCAAAATGCGAATCAAATCCTGTGGTATCGCGAGGTGCCAATAATGGCAAGTTTGGCCGGTTTTATCTATCGTCGGCGAGGCGGGCGAAAAGCAGATGATCCTCCCACCGCCCGTTGATCTTGAGATAGCGGCGGGCGAGCCCTTCCTGGCGGAAGGCGCATTTCGTCAGCAGGCGGATCGATGCCTGGTTGATCGGCAGGCAGGCCGCCTCGATCCGATGCAGATGGAGATGCCCGAACGCAAAGGACATCAGGGCCGAAAGGGCCGAGGTCATATAGCCCTGGCGCACGAAGGGGCTGCCGATCCAATAGCCGACCGAGCCCGCCTGGGCCACGCCGCGGCGCACATTCGACAAGGTGATGGCGCCGATCAGGCGGTCGTCATGGGCGCGGAAGACGAAAAAGGGATAGGCGCTGTCGCTTTCGATGTCGCGGATATAGCGCTTGACCCGGCTGCGGAAGGCGGTGCGGGTCAGATCGTCCTGCGGCCAGGCCGGCTCCCAGGGCACGAGAAAGGCGCGGCTTTCGAGGCGCAGCGCGGCCCAGCTCTCGTAATCCGCCATTTCCGGCACGCGCAATTCGACGCCGTCCTGCATCAGGATGGGCGGCAGGTCACGCGCAAAGGGGCTGCGGAGAAAGACCATCAGCTGAACTGGGCCTTGATCTTTGCGTAAGGTGTCAAGGTCGAGAGCTGGCCGACGGCGCTCAGGGCCGGAGACTGGCCCCGGAACAGGGAACTGGCGAGGCCGGCGACATGATCGGCGGTGACCGCATCGATCTTGGCGACCAGGGTCTCCATGGCCGGCACCTCGCCGAAGGCCAGATACTGACGGGCGATCTGGTCGGCCCGGCCGGTGGCGCTTTCGAGGCTCATCACCAGGCTGGCCTTGAGCTGCGCCTTGGCGCGCGCCACTTCGATCTCGCTGACGCCCCGCGCCGCCGACAGCATGACCTCAGCGGTGACATCGACGAGCTCGGGCGTGTCGTCGGGCGAGGTCGCGGCATAGACGCCGAACTGGCCGGCGTCCTCATAAGCGGAGGCGAAGGAGAACACGCTGTAGCACAAGCCCCGTTTCTCGCGCACCTCCTGGAAGAGGCGCGAGGACATGCCGCCGCCCAGAAGGCTCGACAGGACCTGGAGCCGGTAGATCTCGGGGTTGCGATAGCCCGGCGCGGCGAAGGACAGGACCATATGGGTCTGGTCGAGCGGCTTCTGCGCCAGTTCCGTATGGGAGACGAAATCGGGCCGGTTGCGGCCGGGAGCGCCGCCCGGGCTCAGATTGCCGAGCAGCTTCTCGGCCTCGCGGCGCAGCGCCTGATGATCGATGTTGCCGGCCGCCGCCACCACCATGCGCGAAGCCCAGTAGTTGCGGTTGCGCCAGGCGAGGATCTCGTCGCGCGAGACCCGGGCGATCAGCTCATGCACGCCAAGAATCGGCCGGCCGAGCGGATGGGCGCCGAAGGCGGCGCTCTGCGCCAGATCGAACACCAGATCGTCAGGCGTGTCGCCGGCGGCGGCGATCTCCTGCAGAATGACATGGCGCTCGCGCTCGAGCTCGTCGGCGTCGAAAACGGATTCGGTCAGGATGTCGGCCAGGATGTCGAGCGCCTGCGGCCAGTCGTTCTTGAGAACGCGGGCGTAGTAGGTGGTCGTTTCCATGCCGGTCGAGGCGTTGATCTCGCCGCCGGCGGATTCGATCTCCTCGGCGATCGCCTGGGCGGAGCGCCTCTTGGTGCCCTTGAAGGCCATATGCTCGAGAAAATGGGCGATGCCGTTCTCTTCCGGCAACTCGTCGCGCGAACCGGCCTTGACCCAGATGCCGAGCGCCACCGTCTCGAGATGCGGCATGTTGTGGGTTACGACATGCAGCCCATTATCAAGACGGGAAATTTCAACGCTCATACAGCACCCGGACCCAACCCTTACCCTGCAACCCGTTCCAGAATGAAGGCCTTGACCGCTTCCGGGTCATTGGCCAGCACGCTCACCTTTTCCTCCGCCATCATGAGGGGTGCGAGGCGCGGCGGCAAGCCCGGTCTTACGCCCGAGGCAGCTTCGACGGCATCGGGGAATTTGGCCGGATGCGCCGTCGCGAGCGTGATCATCGGGCCCAGATAACCGCGCTCCCTGCGCGCCACCGCGTAGCCCACAGCCGTATGAGGATCGAGCAGCTCGCCCGTCTCCGCGAGGGTGCGGCCGATCTGCTCCGCCGTCTCCGCCATGGTGGCGGCGCCCGAGGTGAATTCGGCGCGGATCGCCTGGAGCGGCTTGTCCTCGATGGTGAAGGCGCCCGACTGGGCGAGGCCGGCCATGAGGCCGCGAATGGCGCCGGCGTCGCGGCCATAGGCCTCGAACAGCAGGCGCTCGAAATTGCTCGACACCTGGATGTCCATCGACGGGCTCGAGCTCGGCTTGACGCCCTTCACCTCGTAACGCCCGGTCTTGAGGGTGCGGTCGAGAATGTCGTTCTCGTTGGTGGCGATCACCAGACGGCCGATGGGCGCGCCCAGGCGCTTGGCCACCAGCCCCGCGAAGATGTCGCCGAAATTGCCGGTGGGAACGGTGAAATTGGCGAGACGTCCGGGCGCCGACAAAGCGAGAGCGGCGGCCACGTAATAGACGATCTGCGCCATGATGCGGGCCCAGTTGATCGAATTGACGCCGGCGAGCGTCACCCGGTCACGGAAGGCGTGGTCGTTGAACAGCGTCTTCAGAATGGCCTGGCAGTCGTCGAAGGTGCCTTCGAGCGCGATATTGTGGATCGAGGGCGAGATCACCGTCGTCATCTGGCGGCGCTGCACCTCGCTGACCTTGCCCCTGGGATGCAGGATGAAGAGCGAAGCGTGCCGGCTCGCCTTGAAGGCCTCGATGGCGGCGCCGCCGGTGTCGCCCGAGGTGGCGCCAACAATGGTGGCCTTGAGCTGGCGGCGCTCGAGCGCCCAGTCCATGACGCGGGCCAGAAACTGCATGGCCACGTCCTTGAAGGCCAGCGTCGGTCCATGGAAGAGCTCGAGCAGCCACTGATCGGCATCGAGCTGCTTGAGCGGCGTCACCGCGGCATGGCCGAAAGCGTCATAGGCGCCCTCGATCATCGATTTCAGATCGGCCTCCGGCACCGCGTCGCCGGCGAATTTCTGGATCACCGCAAAGGCCACTTCCGCATAGGGCTGGCCGCGCAACGCGAGCAGCTCGCTCTGCGAGAATTTCGGCCATTCGGCGGGAACATACAATCCGCCATCGCGGGCAAGGCCGGTCAGCAGCACATCCTCGAATTCGAGTTCCGGGGCTTCACCACGGGTAGAAACGTAACGCAAGGCGGAGAGATCCTTCTGTGGGGCCGGAAATCATAACGTGCTTGCCGGCCAAGTGGAATCAGTCTCCCTTCCGCCGCAGCTGGCGGATCAGGAGGCCCGACATGACGATCAACAGGATCGCCAGAGAGAACCAGGTCAGCGCATATTGGAGATGATTATTGGTGAGGCTTTCATCGACCGCGATAGGGCGCGGCAACGTCCTGCCGGCATCCGCCCCCGGTTGCACATGCAGAACGAAAGGCGCGACGCGCTGGTCGGGCGCCACATGGGCGAAAGCCAGCATCGCGGGTATGTCCCACCAGTACCAGATGTTCTCCGCCGTATCATTGTCGGGCGCGAAGGCGCCGCGGCCCTGGACATGCCGGCGCAACAAGCCGGTGACCTCCACCTCGCCGGCGGGCTGGCTGTCGGGGCGGCGCTTCGCATTCTTCAGGGGCTCAGGAACGAAGCCGCGGTCGACAAGCACGACGACGCCCTCTCTGCTGGCGAGCGGCGTCACCACCTGGAAGCCCGGCACGCCGCCTTCGGTCGTCAGGACGAACAGCTCGGCGTCGTGCTGAAAGGTGCCCTGCGCCTTCACCTTCAGGAATTCCACCGAGCGGTCGGCATCGAATTCGGTGAGCGCCGTATCGAGCGACACCGGCGGCGCATTGAGGCGGCTGTCACGCTCGGCAATCAGCGCCTCCTTCCAGGCGAGGCGCTGCAATTGCCACCCCCCCAGCCCCAAGAGCAGCACGACGCCCAGGACGGTCGCGATGACGACCTGCCAGATCCTGCCGGTCATTGTGGCGTGTGCCGGCCTTCCTCGGCCTTGGTCTTCCATTGCTGGCAGAGAAGGATGCCCTTGGCCGGGCGCAGCAGGACGAGCGGCAGCAGGATGATGAGCGGAATGGCGATCAGCGCATGGGCCCAGAAGGGCGGCGAATAGGCCACTTCGATGCCGAGAATGCTGCCCACGCCGACGAAGCAGACGAACAGCATGACGAACCAGGCGGCGCCGTCGCCGGCATCGGCGAAATCAAAGGAAAGGCCGCAGGAGCTGCAGTTCTTCGCCACCGCGAGATAGCCCGTAAACAGCCGGCCGCGGCCGCAGCGCGGGCATTTGCCGGCGAGGCCGGTCTTTATCGGGGACAGATCGGGATAATAGGGCTCGGTCATGGCATCACTCCGCCGGGTCCCCAATTTGGTCCCCTCTCCCGGGCGGGGAGAGGGGATTTATTGTTGTTGTCCATCCTGAGTGCTTCCTTGTCGCCAAGTCGAGCAACTTTGGCGGGAAGCACGCTAGCGCGTGATCAGGAAAAGTGGACACCGGCTTTCCGTCCGATCACGCGCTAAATATAAGATTCCGATCACGTTTATGAGTTTGGATTGAGTCAACCCAAACTCATCGTGATCTAGTGCTCGGCGGCGAACTGCACGCCGGCCGAACCCCACACATAGATGCAGGCGAAGAGGAACAGCCAGACGACGTCGACGAAATGCCAGTACCAGGCGGCCGCCTCGAAACCGAAATGCTTCTCGGGACGGAAATGGCCCTTGAGCGCGCGGAAGAGGCAGACGATCAGGAACAGCGTGCCGACGATGACATGGAAGCCGTGGAAGCCGGTCGCCATGAAGAAGGTCGAGCCGTAGATATTGCCGCCATTGTCGCGGTTGAAGGCGAAAGCGGCATGGGCATATTCGTAGGCCTGCACCACGGTGAAGACGAGGCCCAGGGCGACGGTGAGCGCCAGGCCCCATTTCAGGCCCTTGCGGTCATTGTTGAGCAGCGCGTGATGCGCCCAGGTGACGGTCGTGCCCGAGGTGAGCAGGATCAGCGTGTTGATGAGCGGCAGATGCCAGGGATCGAAGACGTCGACGCCCTTGGGCGGCCACACGCCGCCGGTCGCCTCGACACGCGCCGCCTGCATCGCTTCGCCGGTGAACAGGCTGGCGTCGAAGAAGGCCCAGAACCAGGCGACGAAGAACATCACTTCCGAGGCGATGAAGAGCAGCATGCCGTAGCGCAGATGCAGCGACACGACCTCGGTGTGATCGCCCTTGTGGCTCTCCTTGATGACGTCACGCCACCACATGAACATGGTGTAGAGGACGAGAGCGAGACCGACGAGCGCCACCCAGGGGGCGGAGCCGTGCATCCAGATGATCGCGCCGACGGCGAGAATGAAGGCCGAGCCCGCGCCGACCACCGGCCATGGGCTTGGGTCGACCAGATGGTAGTCGTGGTTCTTTGCGTGTGCGTCGGCCATGTCCCCTGCTCCTCAGGCGTCAGTTCAGATTGGTATCGGTTGAAGTCTTTTTCTCGGTCGACGAGACATTGCTCGGCTCGTCCGACGGATAGAAAGTGTAAGACAGTGTGATCGTGTTGATCTTGTCGAGGCCGCGATCGTCGACGATCGCCGGGTCGATGAAGAAGGACACCGGCATCTCGACCGACTGGCCGGGCTGCAGCGTCTGCTGGGTGAAGCAGAAGCACTCGATCTTGTTGAAGTAGGCGCCGGTCGTATCGGGCGTCACATTGAACACGGCCGAGCCGGTGATCGCATGATCCGCATTGTTGGTGGCGCGATAATAGGCGAAGTTCTCCTCGCCGACCTTGACGTCGAGCGAGCGCTGCACCGGCTCGAAGGTCCAGGGCAGGCTGCCCGCGGTATTGGCGTCGAACAGGATGGTCATGCGCCGGTCGACGGTCTTTTCGGGCGCCGCTTCGGCCCGCTGGGTGGTGCCGCCGAAGCCGGTGACCTGGCAGAACAACCGGTAGAGCGGCACGGACGCATAAGCGAGACCGACCATGCCGACCACCACGGCGACCGAGATCAGGGCCACCCTGCGGTTCTTGTTGGCATCGGGAGTCGAAGGCGTGCGCTGCATGTCAGAAATTCCGGAGCGCCACCTCGCCGCCGAGGCGCACGATGGTGGTCACGAAGAAGAGAACGACAAGGCCGGCGAGCACCAGCGCCAGCGCGATCGAACGCTTGCGGCGGCGGCTCATATCCTCGGGCGAGAAGGGTCTTTGTTCCATGATCTGGCTCATCCGATGACCGGGGCGAAAGGCGCTATGCCGAGGAGACGCTCGGCGATGATGAGCGCGAAAAGGGCGAAGAGATAGAGGATCGAGAAGCCGAACAGGCGCCGGCAGGCGCGGCGCGCCGCATCGCCCTCGGTGATCCGGTAGACATCGACGGCATGCCACAGGAAGGCGATGCCGAGAACGGCCGTCACCGCCGTATAGAGCATGCCGGTGGTGCCGAGGAGCGAAGGCAGGAAAGTGACCGGCACGAGGACGAGGCTATAGAGCAGGATCTGCTTGCGCGTCTCGCGGGCTCCCGCCACGTTCGGCATCATCGGGACGCCGGCGCGGGCATAGTCGCCCTCGCGGAACAGCGCCAGCGCCCAGAAATGCGGCGGCGTCCACATGAAGATGATGAGGAACAGCGCGATCGAGGCGAGCGACACGGATCCGGTGGCGGCGGCCCACCCGATCATCGGCGGGAAGGCGCCGGCGGCGCCGCCGATCACGATGTTCTGCGGCGTCGAGCGCTTGAGCCACATCGTATAGATGACGGCATAGAAGAAGATGGTGAAAGCGAGGAGCGCGGCGGAGACGATATTGACGAGGAGGCCCAGAATGAGCACCGAGCCCACCGCCAGCGCCATGCCGAAACCCAAGGCCTCGCCAGGCAGGATGGCGCCGCGCGGCACCGGCCGGTTGGCGGTGCGCGCCATCAGCGCGTCGATATCGGAATCATACCACATATTGAGGGCGCCCGAGGCGCCGGCGCCGACGGCAATGGCGAGCAGCGCCACCATGGCGAGCCAGGGATGGATGTCGCCGGGCGCGGCCACGAGACCCGCAAGCGCGGTGAAAATGACGAGCGACATCACGCGCGGCTTGAGCAAGGACCAGTAATCCTTGACCGTGCCCTGCCCGCCCAGAGCGGCTTCGCTCTTGTCGGAAATATCGGCGTGAATATCGCTCATTCCTGTCCTTCAAGTCGGCTGAGGCCGCCTGACCGGCGGCCTCGCCTTGTTTGTCGTTACCGGATGACCGGCAGAGTGCTGAACTGATGGAAGGGCGGCGGCGACGACAGCGTCCATTCGAGCGTCGTGGCGCCCTCGCCCCACGGATTGTCCGGGGCCCTCACCTTCCTGGCATAGGCCTGGAACACGCCATAGAGGAAGATCAGCACCGAGAAGGCCGAGATGTAGGAGCCGATAGACGACACCATGTTCCAGCCGGCATAGACATCCGGATAGTCGATGTAGCGGCGCGGCATGCCGGCCAATCCCAGGAAGTGCTGCGGGAAGAAGATCAGGTTCACGCCGATGAACTGGATCCAGAAATGCAGCTTGCCGATGGTCTCGGAATACATGTAGCCGGTGATCTTCGGGAACCAGTAGTACCAGGCGCCGAAGATGGCGAAGACCGCGCCGAGCGACAGCACGTAGTGGAAGTGCGCCACCACGTAATAGGTGTCGTGCAGCGAGCGGTCGGCGCCGGCATTGGCGAGCACCACGCCGGTGACGCCGCCGACGGTGAACAGGAAGATGAAGCCGATCGCCCACAGCATGGGCGTGCGGAACTCGATCGACCCGCCCCACATCGTGGCGATCCACGAGAAGATCTTAACGCCCGTCGGCACCGCAATGATCATCGTGGCGGCGACGAAATAGGCCTGCGTGTCGGCATCCATGCCCACCGTATACATGTGGTGAGCCCACACGACGAAGCCGACGACGCCGATCGCGACCATGGCATAGGCCATGCCGAGATAACCGAAGACGGGCTTGCGCGAGAAGGTCGACACGATGTGGCTGACGATGCCGAAGCCCGGAAGAATGAGAATGTACACTTCCGGATGGCCGAAGAACCAGAACAGATGCTGATAGAGCACCGGGTCGCCGCCCTTCGACGGCACGAAGAAGCTGGTGCCGAAATTGCGGTCGGTGAGCAGCATGGTGATGGCGCCGGCGAGAACGGGCAGCGACAGCAGCAGGAGGAACACCGTCACCAGGACCGACCAGACGAACAGCGGCATCTTGTGCAGCGTCATGCCGGGCGCGCGCATGTTGAAGATCGTGGTGATGAAGTTGATGGCGCCGAGGATCGACGAGGCGCCGGCGATGTGGAGCGACAGGATGGCGAAATCCATCGCCGGACCGGGCTGGCCCGAGGTCGACAGCGGCGGATAGATCGTCCAGCCGCCGCCCACGCCATGGGCGCCCGCGGGACCTTCGACGAACATCGAGATGAGCAGCAGCGCCAGGGCCGGCGGCAGCAGCCAGAAGGAAATGTTGTTCATGCGCGGGAAGGCCATGTCCGGCGCGCCGATCATCAGCGGCACGAACCAGTTGCCATAGCCGCCGATCATCGCCGGCATGACCATGAAGAAGATCATCAGCAGGCCATGCGCGGTGACGAACACGTTGAACATGTGCTTGCCGGCGTCGATCGAGGCGTCGGCCTCGCCGCCATAGACCATGGCCGCCAGGCCGTGGAAGATCTGGATGCCGGGCTCGGCGAGCTCGACGCGCATCAGGACCGACAGGATGCCCCCGATCACGCCCGCGAAGATCGCGAACCACAGATACATCGTGCCGATGTCCTTGTGGTTCGTCGAATAGAGGTAGCGCTTCCATCCGGTCGGATGGCCGTGATCGTCATGAGCGGTTGCGGCATGTGCCATGTTCGTAAACCTTCAATGTGCTGGCCGCCGCGGCGGCCGTCCCCTTATTTCTGCGCCAGCTGGCCTTTGGCCTTGAGCAGCGCGAACAGATAGCTGCGCGCCTCATCCGCTCCGGCCGTCTTGATCTTCTCGGCCCAGGCGTCGAAATCGGCCTGCGACACGACGTGAACCTCGATCGGCATGAAGGCGTGGTCCTTGCCGCACAGCTCCGAGCACTGGCCATAATAGACGCCTTCCTTGGTCGCCCGGAACCAGTCCTCGTTGAGGCGGCCCGGAATGGCGTCGATCTTCATGCCGAAGGCCGGGATGGTCCAGGCATGGATGATGCCTTCCGGATCCGACGTGACATGGAGGCGGACGGTCTTGTTGACAGGAACGACGACGGGTACGTCGGTCGAGAGCAGCCAGGTGTCGGTCGGCTCGAGCTTGTCCTTGGCCTTCAGATAAGCGGTGAAGGAGACCTTGGCCGAGCCGTCCTCATTGGTGCCGAGATCGGGGTATTCGTAAGTCCAGTTCCAGGACGGGTTGCCGATGACCTTGATGGTCATGTCGCCCTGCGGCATGTCGCGCTGGAGATAGAGGAGGCGGAAGGACGGGATGGCGATGACCACCAGGATGACGATCGGAATGACGGTCCACAGGACCTCGATCATCGTATTGTGCGTGGTCTTGGACGGGACCGGGTTGGCCTTGGCGTTGAACTTGACCATCACATAGATGAGCAGGCCTAGAACGAAGAGCGTGATGACCGTGATGATGGGCAGCAGGAGATAGTTGTGGAACCAGTGGATGAACTCGGCCACCGGCGTCACGCCCGGCTGCAGCCCCATCTGCCAGGGCACGGCATGACCGCCGCCACCTTCGGCAAGAGCCGCTCCGGCGCTCAGTGCCAACGCCACTGCCGAGCCGGCCCAAAGTTTCGCAAATCTCATTCCCGCCTCTTTCCTCATGCCTTGCTGCTCCGCACAAAATGGTGCGAAGCTCGCCTTGCCCGTGTTCTGGAACCAATTGTGAACCACATTCGCAAAGCCGCCGCAACCAGACCCGGCGCGGCAAAACGTCGTGGCGTCCCCATGCTCTGCCGCAACCGGAATTCCGCCTCATTTTTTGCGAACAAACACGCCCCGGCGCAGCTTTGGCGATTGCCCAATATCCCTCAGAGCGCCGGCGCGTATCCCGGCGAAGTGGAATCACTTCGCCGAGAGGGATTCGCGCCAAATCGATATATTGGAGCAAATCCTTATCGCCGAAGTCTTCAACTTCGGCGGGATTTGCTCTAAGAGCCGCCCCGCGAATCGAGACAGAACAAGGATAGCCCCGTGCCCATCTTCTCCAAGAACATGTTGCGCTGGCCCGCTTTGACGGTCGCCGCCCTCATCGCGATCGCCCCGGCGCTGGCCCAGGAAGATCAGGCCCCGCAGAAGAACAATTTCGGCCCGCGCAACCCGCAGGCGCAGCAGCAGGGCCAGGGTCAGGGCGGTCCGCGCGCCGCCAAGGGTCCGGCGCCGCAGATCGTCGCCACCCATGGCGACTGGGCGATCCAGTGCACCGACGAGCAGAAGCCGGGCGGCGCCCAGGGCGAGACGGAGCGCCAATGCGGCATGGTCCAGGCGGCCCGCAGCGAGAAGAACGCCAAAGTCGGGCTCACCACGGTGTTCGTGCGCGGCAAGCAGAACGGCAAGGACGTCACCATGATGCGCATCATGGCCCCGATCGGCGTCTATCTGCCGACCGGCGTGGCGCTCGAGATCGATGGCGGCGCGGTCGGCCGCATCCCGTTCACGCGCTGCGCGCCGCAGATCTGCGTGGCCTTCGGCGAAGCCGGCGCCCAGACGCTCGACAAGTTCCGCAAGGGCAATGCCGCCAATTTCATCATCTATGAAGCGCCCGGCATCAGCATGCCGATCAAGGTTTCCCTCAACGGCTTCGCCGCCGCCTATACGGCGCTCGGCAAGCTCTGACGCGCAAGGTCGGCCCGGCCATGATCTCCCTTCTCGACAAGGCGGGCATCGGCCGGGGCGAGGCCGCCCGGATCCTCGATTCCGCCCTGAAAGGCGCCGATGACGGCGAGCTCTTCGTCGAGCAGCGCCTTTCCGAGCAGGCCGTCTTCGATGACGGCCGGCTCAAATCGGCAAGCTTCGACGAGGCGCAGGGCTTTGGTCTGCGCGTGGTGAGCGGCGAGACCCAGGGCTATTCCCATTCGACCGAGCTGTCGGCGACGGCCATGAAACGGGCGGCCGATATCTGCCGCACCATCATCGGCGGCCCCGCCTCGGCGATAGCGGCCGCGCCGGCGCGCACGAATCGCGAACTCTATCCGGCTCAGAACCCGTCCGACCATTTCGCCTTCGCCGACAAGGTGGCGCTGCTGCAGCGGGTCGACGATTTCGCCCGCAAGGCCGATCCCCGAATCAAGCAGGTCAGCGTTTCGCTCTCCGGCGACTGGCAGGAAATCGAGATCCTGCGCGCCGGGGGCGAGGTTTATCGCGACAGCCGGCCCCTGGTGCGCTTCCAGGTCAGCGTCATGGCGAGCGACGGCACGGAACGCGCCAGCGGCTCCTACGGTTTCGGCGGGCGCGGGCTCTACAGCGACTATGTGAGCGAAGCCGCCTGGCAGGACGCGGTCAGGGAGGCGGTGCGCCAGTCGCTGGTCGGCCTCGAGGCTAAACCGGCGCCGGCCGGCGAAATGGATGTCGTGCTGGGTCCCGGCTGGCCGGGCATCCTGCTGCACGAAGCCATCGGCCATGGGCTCGAGGGCGATTTCAACCGCAAGAAGACCAGCGCCTTCGCCGGGCTGATGGGCGAGCGGATCGCCGCCCGCGGCATCACCGTCGTCGATGACGGCACGGTGGCGCGCGCCCGCGGCTCGATCGCCATCGACGACGAGGGCACCCCCTCCTCCACGACCACGCTGATCGAGGACGGCATCCTGGTCGGCTATATGCAGGACCGGCTTAATGCCCGGCTGATGGGCATGAAGCCCACCGGCAACGGGCGCCGCCAGTCCTATGCCCACAGCCCGATGCCGCGCATGACCAACACCTACATGCTCAATGGCGACAAGCACCCGGACGAGATCCTGGCGTCGGTGAAGAACGGCCTCTTCGCCAAGTCCTTCGGCGGCGGCCAGGTCGACATCACCTCCGGCAAGTTCGTGTTCTCCTGCACCGAGGCCTATCTGATCGAAAACGGCCGCCTGACCATGCCGGTCAAGGGCGCCACCATCATCGGCAACGGCGCCGACGCGCTGAAGCGCATCTCGATGGTGGGCAACGACATGGCGCTCGATCCCGGCATCGGCACCTGCGGCAAGCAGGGCCAGGGCGTCCCGGTCTGCGTCGGCCAGCCGAGCCTCAGGCTCGATCAGATCACCGTCGGCGGCACCGCGGCCTGAAGCGCTCTCAATAGTGATAACGGCATTGCGCGATCAGCAGGCCGTCCTCGCTGGGGCGATATACGAGACGATGCTCTTGTGTGATACGGCGGGACCACCAACCGGATAAGGAACCGCGCAACGGTTCTGGTTTGCCGGTTCCCTTAAAGGGAGTGCGCGAACACTCCTTGATCAGTGCATTGATGCGCTCGAGAAGCTTACGGTCTTGCGCTTGCCAATACAGGTAATCCTCCCAGGCCTGTTCGCTGAAGATGAGCTTCACTCGGCGAGCTTCCGTTCAACGCCCTCGCCTGCCTCCAGCTCAGCAACTGCCTTCAGAAGGCGATCGGCGTTGCGCGGACTTTGCAAGAGATACCTGCTCTCTTCATAGGACGCGAAATCCTCGAGCGAGATCAGGACGGCGGCCGGCTTGCCACGATCGCGCGTGATGATCACGGGCTCATGGTCTTCCGTCACACTATCCAATGTGGAGGCAAGATTCCGGCGCAGTTCGCTATAGGATTTAGTCTTCATAGACATATTGTACCTATTTGCGTACATGACGCAAGGCCAATTCTCCGCAGAGTTCGATCAGGCGGTCGACCTCCGCCTCGCTATTATAATAATGCGGCGAGGCGCGGACCGTGTCGGCGAGGTTGCGGTTCTCCGAATCGATGCGGGTGCTTTCGGGCTCGGAGGCGCCGATGGTGATGCCGGCGGCAAGCGCCTGGCGCACCACCTCGCGGGCCTCGACGCCGTCGACATTGAAGCTCACGATGGCGGACGGAGTGCGGCCGAGATCGAGCACCGTCACGCCGGCGAGCCCGGCAAGGCCCTGGCGCAAGCGGCCCGACAGCCGGCGGCAGCGCGCCTCGATGTCGGCCATGCCGATCTCCAGCGCGTAATCGACCGCCGCGCCCAGCCCCAGGCGGGCGGCATAGTTGTTCTCCCAGTTCTCGAAGCGGCGCGCATCGGGGCGCAGCTCGTAGCGGCCACGCGATACCCAGGGCGCCGCATAGTGATCGATGACCGGCGGCTCCATCCGGTCGAGAAAACCGGCGCGGGCATAGAGGAAGCCGGTGCCGCGCGGGCCGCGCAGGAACTTGCGCCCCGTCGCCGACAGCATGTCGCAACCGAGCGCCTCGACATCGACCACCATCTGGCCGACCGCCTGGCAGGCATCGAGGAGATAGGGAATGCCATGCGCCCTGGCGATGCGCCCCACCTCGGCGGCCGGGTTGGCGAGGCCGCCATTGGTCGGGACCCAGGTGATGGCGATGAGCTTCACCCGCTCATCGATCATGCGCTCGAGCGCCACGGTATCGAGCTCGCCGGTCGCATCGCTCGGCACCACGTCGATCACCGCCCCGGTGCGCTTCGCCATGTGCAGAAATGCCACGTAGTTGGCGGCATATTCGGCCTCCGCGGTCAGGATGCGGTCGCCCGCCTTGAAGTCGAGCGAATAGAAAGCCATCTGCCAGGCGACCGTGGCATTTTCGACGAGCGCGATCTCCCGGGGCGCGGCGTTGATGAGGCGGGCCACCGAGCCATAGACCGCTTCGCAGCGCTCGATCTCCTGACGGAAGGCGGCATAGCCGCCGATCTCGGCCTCGAGATCGATATGGGTCTTGAGCGCATCGACCACCGTGCGCGGCATCAGCGCCGCACCTGCATTATGCAAATAAGCACGCCGCGCCGTCGCCGGCGTATCGGCCCTGATGCGGTCCAGATTCATCATGCACCCGCTTTCCGATTGTTCAGGAGACACAAGCAGCGGCCGCGGATAAAAGTCAATCGCAAGGCGCGGCTGTCAAAAGGCCGTCGCTTCGGTGTAGCATGCCGGGCCCGATCAGAATCAGAAGAGCCGATGAATTGTCATAAGAATGAGCTTCGACATCGCCATATTCGACCTCGACGACGTGCTGTGCCGGTACGATCTGGGCGCGCGGCTCAGGGCGCTCGGCCGGATCTCGCATAAGACGCCGCGCGACATCCGCGCCGCTCTGTGGGATTCGGGCTTCGAGGACGCGGCCGATTCAGGCACCTATCAGAACGCCGAAGAATATCTCGCCGAATTCGCCCGCCGCCTCGGCCATCCGATCAGCGCTGAGGACTGGATCGCGGCGCGGCGCGCCTCCATCCAGCCCTGGTCCGACATGCTGGCGCTGGTGAAGGAGATCGCCCGGCACCGGCGCGTGGCGCTCTACACCAATAACGGGCCGCTGATGAAGGCCGCCCTCGCCGAGGTGTTTCCGGAAGCCGCGCGGATCTTCGGCGCCGACTGCTATTTCTCCTTCGAATTCCTGACCAAGAAGCCGGATCCCGAGAGCTATCGCCGCCTCATGCGGCGCCTCGACATCGATCCGGGCAAGGCCTGGTTCACCGACGACAAGAAGTCCAATGTCGACGGCGCCCGCATCGCCGGCCTCGGCGCCCATCACTTCACCTCGCGCGAAGGCTTCGAGCGCGAGGCGCGCGCCCAGGGCCTGCTCTCCGCATGAGCACGGCAACGACGAGCGAGGCCCGCTTCGTGACGGGCTCGATCATGAAGCATGTGGTGGTGATGACCTTCACCGGCGCGCTCGGCCTCATGTCGATGTTCCTGGTCGACCTCCTCGATCTCTTCTATCTGAGCCTGCTCGGCAAGACCGAGATCACCGCAGCGATCGGCTATGCCGGCACCATCGTCTTCATCAATCTGTCCCTATGCATCGGCACCGGCATCGCCGCCGCGGTGCTGGTGGCGCGCAATCTCGGCGCCAAGAGGCCGGAGCGGGCGCGCGAATTCGCCACCAGCTGCTTCATGTATTCCTGCATCCTGTCGGCGGTCTTCTCCGGCCTCATCGCGCTCGGCGCCGACTGGCTCCTGCGCCTCCTCGGCGCCCAGGGCGAAGCGCTCCATCTCGCCAAGCAGTTCATCTGGATCGCCTCGCCCGGCTTCGTGGTGCTGGCGGGCGGCGTCGCCTGCTCGTTCACGCTGCGCGGCCTCGGCGATGCAAGGCGCGCCATGTATGTGACGCTGGTCGTCGCCATCGTCATCGCCATTCTCGATCCGATCTTCATCTTCTGGCTGGACTGGGGCATCCAGGGCGCCGCCCTTGCCGGCGTCATCGCCGACATCTGCTCGCTCGCCGTCGGCTTTCGCAGCGTCCATCGCGTCCATAAATTCTTCGCGCCGCCGAGCCTGGCCAGGCTCAGAGCCGATATGCGCGAGATCTCCGAGATCGCGGTGCCGGCGATGCTGACCCAGCTCGCCACGCCTTTCGCCAATGCCTATGTGACGCGCGCGGTGGCGCCCTTCGGCAACGAGGCGGTCGCCGCGGCGGCGATCATCGGGCGCGTCATTCCGGTCGCCTTCGGCATTATCTTCTCGCTGTCGGGATCGGTCGGGCCGATCATCGGCCAGAATTACGGCGCCCGTCTCCATGACCGGGTGCGCCGCACGCTCACCGACGGGCTCATCTTCGCCACCGTGTACACGATCATCACGTCGGCGCTTCTGTTCGTCTTCCGCCACGAGATCGCCGAGCTGTTCCGCGCCAGCGGCCGCACCCATGAGCTCGTGCTGTTCTTCTGCAGCTTCATCGCCGCCAGCTGGGCCTTCGCCGGCGCGCAGTTCGTCGCCAGCGCCGCCTTCAACAATCTGGGACATCCCAATACATCGACCATCTTCAACTGGGCCAAGGCGACGGTCGGCACCATTCCCTTCGCGATATACGGCGCGCAAGCCGCCGGTCCCGAAGGCGTCATGGTGGGGGTGGCGCTGGGTGCGATCATCTTCGGTGTTGCCTCCGTGGCCTGGGCCTATAGGATCGTGGCCAAGGTCGCGCAGCAGAAGGCCTGACACGGGTTTGTGACTTGGGTTCGTGAAATGGGGTTGATGGATATATTGCGCTCGGCCCAGGATGGGCAGTTCTTCGTCAATGCCGGCCACGCGGCGGGGATCGCCCCCGAAAAGGCGGAAGACGCGCTCGCGCGCATGGGCGCCGCCATCGCCGGCCAATTGCGCGAGCGCGCCGAGGATCCGGAAGCGCTGGAGAAACTTCTCGACCTGCTCGAGGACGGCGACGGCGATGCCTTTCTCGATGATCCCAATTTTATGGATGATCCCGAGCTCGTCGCGGATGGCGAGGCTGTGCTGGCCGATATCTATGGTTCGGCCGCGGCGGCGCGCAAGGCGCTCGCCATCGCGCCCAGGGACGCGGCCATGAACAAGCTCGCGGCGATCGCGGCGAGCGCCGTTCTGGCCGTCCTGGCGCGCCAATATACCCAGCCGCAGATGCAGGGGCTCATGGGCGAGCAGCGCATGGCCGGCAATGGCGACGAGCAAGGCGGAATCTTCTCGACCATCATCGAGGCGGCGGTCAAAGGCGCGGTCCAGGGCGCCAAGCGGCAATTGGCGCCGAAGCGGCGGCGCCGGCGCACCACCAGCATCTTCGGCGCGACGAAGCGCAAACGGACGACGCGCAAGAAGCGCGGCGGCACGTTCTCGCTCGATCAGATCTTCGGCGAGATTCTCGGCAACCTTCGGCGTTAACCAGCAGAAAGAGGCAGATCATGGATATCGCGGAAATCGGCCGGCAATTCGGCCTCAACGAAGCGCAGACGCGCGCCGCCTTCGAACAACTGGCGCCTGTCGTCGCCGCCGGAATCCGGCGCAACAACCAGTCGGATGACGGGCTCGCCAATCTCCTGAAGGCGTTGCAGGCCGGCAATCACAGCCAATATGCCGACAATCCCTCGACGCTCGGCTACGATCAGGTCGCCGATGACGGCAATGCCATACTCGGCCATGTCTTCGGGTCGAAGGATGTGAGCCGCGGCGTCGCCAATCAGGCAGCGGATCTTTCCGGCGTCTCATCGGCGGTGCTGAAGAAGATGCTGCCGGTCATCGCCGCCATCATCATGGGCCAGCTCGCCAAGGGCATGTTCGGCGGCGGCAAACCGGCTTCCGCCAACACGCCGGCTCCGGCGCCCGGCGGCCAGGGCGGCGGCGGTCTCGGCGACATTCTGGGTGACATACTGGGCGGCGGCGCCGGCCAGGGTCAGGCCGCGCCGCGTGGCGGTCCGGCGGGCGGCCAGGGCGGCGGTCTCGGCGACATTCTGGGCGACATATTGGGCGGCGGCGCGGGCCGGGGCCAGGCCGCGCCGCGTGGCGGCCAGGGCGGTGGCGGACTGGGCGACATCCTCGGCGACATATTGGGTGGTGGTGCGGCCGGCGGTCAGCCCGGCAATGCGCCGCGCCCCCAGTCCGGGGGCCAAGGCGGGCCCGGCGGGGTCAGCATCGAAGACCTGCTGCGCGAGATGATGGGCGGCGGCCAGGGCGGCGGGGCCGGCGGCGGCTACAATCAGGACGTCGCCCAGCGCAGCCGCAAGCGGCTCGACGATGTTCTGGGCGGCGGCACGTCGAGCGGCAATGCCGCCGACGATCTCCTCAACTCCGTCGAGCGGATGACCAGGCGGCGCTAGATCGCTGCGCCGAAGCGGAATCCGCTGAGCAGATCCTTACCGCCAAAGTCGTCGACTTTGGCGGGATCTGCTCAGGCAACAGGAATCCGGAGAGGCAAACATGAGGAGCGATGCCGACTATCTGCGTCTCGCCGTGAAGATCGCCGCTGAAAGCCGCGCCAGCGGCAATCATCCTTTCGGGGCGCTCCTGGTCGGGCCTGACGGCGAGGTGCTCCTTTCGTCGGGCAATAGCTATGCGCAGGATCGCGGCATCGGCCACGCAGAGGCGAACGTGGCCCGCGCCGCCGCGCAGCACTATGACCCGGCCTTTCTCGAACGGTGCACGCTGGTGACCTCGGTCGAGCCGTGCTGCATGTGCGCCGGGGCCTGCTACTGGGCCGGCATCGGCACCGTGGTCTACGGGCTCAGCGAAAAGCGGCTGGCCGAGCTGACCGGAGACAATCCGGAGAACCCGACCCTCGATCTGAGCTGCCGTCAGGTCTTCGCCGCCGGGCGGCGATCTGTGGCGATCCGCGGCCCCTTTCCCGAGCTCGAAGACGAGATCGTAAACGATCACAAGGATTTCTGGTGACTTCGGCGTTTCAGGCCAGACACTGACGCCGACCGGCGGAATGCTCGCAAAAAGACGCTGACTCGCGATCCGACCCATGATATCATTGACGCGAGGGCAGGACAGGATCGATTTCCATTGTCGGACCGCATGATCGATTGAACGTGCCTGATTGCTGCTGCCGACTGCCTCTCGACTTCCGTCATTCCACTGTGCTGGTGGCGCGCCAATTTTCCTGGTCGCGCGCCATGCCGCTCCATTTGCGAGGCGAACAGATGAAAGTCCGTGACCTCAGACCGATCGTCGAACGCACCACACGCGAAATGGGTGCGCGCCTGCCCGATCTGCGCAGCCGGGAATCCGAAAAGCCGCGCGACCTGAACTCGGCCGCCACACTCGAGCTGCGGCGGCGGACGCTCGCCAAGACGATCCCGCGCCCCTCCAAATCCGAGAAGGAGCGCATACTGGGCGACAATGATCTCGTCGACCTCAACTTCTTCGAGCGCGGTCTTGTGGCGGCAAAGCCGGTCTGCCGGGTCATCCTGCGCGACGCGGCCGACCGACAGATCGGTGTCGCCAGCGGCTTCATGGTGTCGCCCTCGCTGCTGCTCACCAATCATCACGTCTTCCCGCATGCAGGCGAGGCGGAATTTGCCCTCGCACAGTTCGACTATGTGCTCGATATCGAGGGCATTGAACGGCGCGGACCATCCTTCAGGGCCCGTCCCGACCGCTATTTCTTCGCTCATGAGGAGCTCGACTTCGCCGTCGTCGCGGTGGACCAGACGCCGGATGGCGGTCGGGACGGCGCGGCGCTCGCAACCTATCGGTATCTGCGCCTCAATCCCAATCACGGCAAGATCAACGAGGGCGAGTTCATCTCCATCATCCAGCATCCGTCGGGCCTGCCGAAGCAAGTGGCGGTGCGCGAGAACAAGCTGCTGAAGAAGGAGGACAATTACCTCATCTACCACTCGGACACCGCGCAGGGATCTTCGGGATCGCCGCTGTTCAACGACACATGGCAGGTGGTCGGGCTGCACAGCGCCGGCGTCCCCCGGAAAAATGCAAAGGGGCAATGGCTGACCAAGACCGGCGCGATCGCCGACAATTCGACGGACGATGGCGAGATCGACTGGATCGGCAATCGCGGCGTGCGCGCCAGCCGGATCGTGGCGGCGCTCAGCGCTGCGCCGGCGAGCCCGCTGCTGGACGAGTTCATGGCCGTCGCCGATGGAGAGAAGGCGCCCTCGCCGCTGCCACGAAGGCCGGTCCTTGCCGATGATCCGCAGACGGTCGAATCCGGCGCCTCCAATTTCTCCAGGCTGCGCGTCACCGTGATGACCGGCGGCACCCGCATCGATCTGCCGGTCGGCTATGCCGCCGAGATCGAGCAAACCGGCGCAGGCACGACGGCGACACGGAGGGAGGATGGCGGCGGCGGGATCACGGCCACCGAAGCCTACAAGCCGCCGGTGATCGATCCGAAATACAGCAACCGGACGGGCTATGACAAAAACTTCCTCAGCGAAGCCATTGCGATGCCGAGGGTCACCAAGACGTCGCTGGCGGCGACGATGTCCGGCGGCGGAAGAGCCATCCCCTACGAGCACTTCTCCATCGTGATGCACAAGAAGCGGCGTCTCGCGATGTTCACGGCCTGCAATGTCGACGCCACGGAGAAGGCGCGGCGTCCCGATCCTTCCAAGAGCTATTCACGCAAGGCGCTGGGCGGGCTGGCGGACGGCGATATCGAAAAATGGGTTCCCGAGCCGCGCATCGACGCCGCGCACCAGCTTCCGGACGCCTTTTTCAAGAATGACCGCAAGTCCTTCGACAAGGGGCACATCGTCCGCCGCGACGATGTCGTATGGGGCAAGACCTATGAGCAGGTGCGCCGCGCCAATGGCGACAGCTACCATGTCACCAACTGCTCGCCCCAGGTGGCGGCCTTCAACCAGTCCAAGCTCGGAGGCGACTGGGGCCGTCTCGAGAACATGATCCTCAAACAGGCCAAAGGCGAAAGAGTCGTGATCTTCGCCGGACCGGTCTTCGACGATGCGAAGGACAGGCCCTTCAAGGGCGAGGACGCGAATGGCGACGAGCTCATCGTGCAGATTCCGTCGCAATTCTGGAAGATCGTCGTCGCCGACGGGACCGATGGGCTCGAGGCCTATGGCTTCCTGCTGAAGCAGGCCCTGAAATCGGTCGACTGGGAGTTCAAGGTCGATTCGGACTGGGTGGAGGAGCTGACCCCTCTCAAGGACATCCAGGCGCTCGCTGACTTCATCAAGCTCCCCAAAAACGTGATGCGCGCCGACATGTATGGACGGATCGAAGCGCACGAGTCACTGGCCGCGAATGAAATCATCCGCCGGCCCACAGGGCTGCGCGGCTGAGCACCCTGAAAAAATGGCGGGCGGCCCAGGGGTGGGAACCGCCCGTCAGTCAGTCAGGGGAGGTCAGGCGTTCAGTAGGCGCCCCAGCCGGGGCGGTTGCGGGGCTGATGGCGATCGCGCAGCACGGCGCGGTCCTCCAGCGCCCGGCTCGGGTCGGTGGTGATCGGCAGCTTCGCGGCCCATTCCAGGTCGCCGCGGCTGACGCCGATATCGGCCAGCATGAAATCGTCGAATTCGCTGAGCTGGCTGACTTCCCGGCGCGCCTTCCAGTTGTGGAAGAGCCTCGAAAACAAGGAACGATTGCCGATACGGTCTTCGAAAATCGCGCGGTTCAGGGCATAATCTCTCATGACACGATCCTCCGTAGCGCCAGAAGATCATTCCCCTGGCGGGCCGGCCACCCGAAAGCGGCGCAAGCGGTTCAATTGAATGACCGTAATTTGCGCCTCCTCTATTGATAAATCCAACGAATATGTCTTATACTATCCATCAATACGCTTGATGGAGATGCGGCCATGATCCCCAATCTCGACATCGATCTGCTGAAGACATTCCTGGCCATCGCCGACACCGGCAACTTCACCCGCGCCGCCGAGGAAGTGCACAAGACGCAGTCGGCGGTATCCATGCAGATGAAACGGCTCGAGGAGCTGGTGGGCCGTCCCCTCTTCACCCGGGACGGACGCCAGAGCCGGTTCACCGCCGATGGCGAACGGCTGATCGAATATGCCAGGCGCATCGTCAATCTGAATGACGAGGCGGTGGCCGCCTTCACGAAACCGGAGCTCACCGGCACGCTGCGCTTCGGCACGCCCGACGATTATGCCGACCGTTTCCTGCCCGAGATTCTGGCGCGCTTCTCGCGCACCCATCCTCTGGTGACGGTCAATGTCGACTGCGCCATGAGTCCCGTCCTCTATGAACGCTCGCGCCATGGCGAGCTCGATCTGGCGCTGGTCACGGCGTGCTCGGAAATCGTCGCCGATGAAATCGTGCGCACCGAAAATCTGGTCTGGGTGACCTCGCAGCGCCACAGCGTGCATATGCTCGAGACGCTGCCCGTCGCCCTGTCGCATACCGGCTGCGAATGGCGGGCGCTGGCGATCGGCGCGCTCGAGCGCCAGGGACGCAAATATCGCCTCGCTTATTCGAGCCCGAATTCAAACGCGGTCAATGCCGCGGTGCTGGCCGGACTGGCGGTCGGCGCGATCCCGGAAATCTGCCTGCGACCCGGCATGCGTCTCCTCACCGAGAAGGACGGCTTCCCGAAGCTCAACCAGTTCCGCATCGGCATCGTGCACCGGCCGGGCCGGCGCAGCTCCGCCGCCGAAGCGCTGAGCCGCCATATCTCGGAAAGCATCTCCAACATGCCGCGCCAGCTGATGGCGGCGGAATAGCCATGCCGGGCGCGGGAGCGCGCTCCCGAAAAGTTGCATGACTTGCCGTAAAAGCCCGGGCGCATACTGAGTCTCTTAAACATTAAAGCGTGATGGTTTTAGAAAGAGTCGCCATCACGCTTTATCTTATTGTTTGCGCATGATCTTTCCGGGAAACCGCTCTGCACTTTTCCGGATCATGCTATAGGAGACATCAAGATCATGGCGATCACCACGGCGCTGACCAGACTGCTCGGCATCACCCATCCGATCATTCTGGCGCCGATGGGCGGCGTCGCCGGCGGCAGGCTCGCGGCAGCGGTCAGCGAGGCCGGCGGCTTCGGCATGATCGGCGGCGGCTATGGCAATCCGAAAGCCGGCTATGGCGGCACCGCCTGGATGGACGAGCAATTCCGCGCCGCCGGCAACGCGCAGATCGGCGTCGGCTACATCACCTGGTCGCTCCAGCAATTCCCCGAACTCTTCGATCAGGCGATGGCGCGCGCGCCGAAAGTCTTCGGCCTCGCTTTCGGCGATGAAATGGCATTCGCGCCGCGCATCAAGGCAGCCGGCGTCAAGCTTCTCTGCCAGGTCCAGGATCTCGACGGCGCCAAGCGCGCGCTCGATGCCGGCGCCGACATCATCGTCGCGCAAGGCACGGAAGCGGGCGGCCATGGCAAATCCGGGCGCACGACGCTGACCCTGACTCCGGCAGTGGCCGATATCTCGGGCAAGATACCGGTTCTCGCCGCGGGCGGGCTTTCGGACGGGCGCGGCCTCGCGGCCGCGCTGATGCTCGGCGCCTCCGGCATACTGGTCGGCACCCGCTTCTGGGCGACGCCGGAAGCGCTCGGCAGCGACAGGGTGAAACAGCTGCTGACGCTGGCACGCAGCGACGACACGCTGCGCACCCGCGTCTTCGATATCGTGCGCGAGCTGCCCTGGCCCGACGGCTATACCGGCCGCGCGCTCGTCAACGACTTCAGCCGCAAATGGCACGGCCATGAGAGCGAGCTCGAAAAGAGCATGCCGGGCGAGACCGAAGCCTATTGGACGGCGGCGCGCGCCGGCGACACCAACACCTCCGTCGTCTTCGCCGGCGAAGGCCTCGATCTCGTCCATGACATCAAGCCCGCCAGCGACATCGTGCGGAGGATCGCGAGCGAAGCCGAAACCTTGCTGAACAGCCGGGCGAATGTCGAGCTGAGCTGAGAACGACGGACGCTCGCTTAGAGCGTCGGACCCTCCCTTGGAATCGCCCCGACGCTCTATCCTTTGTTTGCGCATCGGCTTGCCCGAAAACCGCGCACACTTTTCGGGCCGATGCTCTAATTCACGAAGGTCGCCTTGACGCGCTTGGAGCGCAGGAAATACAGAATCCAGAACGGCGCCACCAGGATCGCATGAAAAAGATTGCGGCCGGCGTCTACGAGGTCCCCCGGCATTTGCGTGAATTGGGCATGCTTAACGCTTATGCCGAAATCGATCACCATCACGATCAGCAAGGCAGAGTAGAACCAGACCGCCAGCCGCCGCAATCTGTGCTTCTTCTGAAACAGGATGACCAGAAGATAGATGGCAAAAGCAAGGAGCTCCACCCACATGACCATCGACCACAGCGCCGGCCAGAGCAGCCAATGATGATCCGGGTCGACCCGCCCGATCGCCAGGTCGATGACGTACTCCCAGTCCAAGACGAAAGCAAAAACGTAGCCGTTGAGTGCTATCATACTGATGAGATAGAGGATGGGCAGGAGCAGCAAGCCCCCGAGCCCGCGCGGTCCTGCCGGCTCGATGACAGGTTGCGCTGGATCTGACGTCGTTTGCATGGCGCTCCCGGGGTCATCCCTGTCAGGCACAGCATGCCCAAAGGGAAAGACCACCTATAATGGAGCGTTCACCTCATGAGTCGAGCAATTAAAAGTTGTAATCAGTATGCAAAGTCGCGGAAAACGCGGCGCACATCGTGATTCCAGCTCGTGTCATAAAGCTGCAACAGGTCCTCGGCGCGGGTGCGGCCCGAAGCGGCGATGTCGTCGAGGTCGTCGAGGAAGCGCGTTTCGGTCCTGCCCTTGCAGCCGACGATGCGGCGCTCGCCCAGACCCTTGCGTGACAAGGCCAGCATGTCCTTGGCGACGTCCTGCACGGTGCGGCCCTTGACGGTCGCCTGCAGCGCCTCGCGCGGCACCGCCTCGCGCAAATTCTGGCGATCCTCGGCCGACCAGTGCTTCACCAGCTCCCAGGCGCTGTCGAGCGCCACCTTGTCGTAGAAAATGCCGACCCACAGCGCCGGCAGCGCGCACAGCGTGCGCCAGGGGCCGGTATCGGCGCCGCGCATCTCGAGGAACTTCTTGAGCCGCACTTCCGGGAAGATCGTCGTCAGATGATCCGACCAGTCCTGCTGGGTCGGCCTGACGCCCGGCAATTGCGGCAGCTTGCCGTCCAGAAAGGCGCGGAAGCTCTCGCCCGATGTGTTGTGGTAGTGACCGTCGCGATAGACGAAATACATCGGCACATCGAGCGCGTAGTCGACATAACGCTCATAGCCCATGCCGTCCTCGAAAGCGAAGGGCAGCATGCCGGAACGGTCGGGATCGGTGTCGAGCCAGACAGCCGAACGGAAGCTCTTGAAGCCGTTGGGCCTTCCCTCCGTGAACGGAGAATTGGCGAAAAGCGCGGTGGCGACCGGCTGCAGCGCCAGCGACACGCGCAGCTTCTTCACCATGTCGGCTTCCGAGGAGAAATCGAGATTGACCTGCACCGTCGAGGTGCGAAACATCATGTCGCGGCCGTGCTTGCCCTTCTTGTCCATATAGGGCGCCATGATCTTGTAGCGCCCCTTGGGCATGACCGGCGTTTCGGCCCGCGTCCAGATTGGCGATGAACCAAGCCCCAAGAAGCCAATGCCCAAGGCATCACCGATCTCACGCACCTGCGCCAGATGGTTATGCACCTCGTCGCAGGTCTCGTGCACGGTTTCCAAGGGAGCGCCGGACAGCTCGAACTGGCCGCCCGGCTCGAGCGAGATCGAGCCCAGGCCCGTGGGGTCGGCCAGCGCGATGATGTTGCCTTCCTCATAGACGCCGGTCCAGCCGAAGCGGGCCTTGAGGCCCTCGAGCAGCGCCTTGATCGAGCGCGGGCCGTCATAGGGAACGGGCTCCAGCGTGTCGGTCAGGAACGGGAATTTCTCGTGCTCGGTGCCGATGCGCCAATCCGCCTCGGGCTTCTCCCCCCTGGCGATATAGTCGATCAGCTGGCGCTTGCCGGTGATGACGGCGCGCGCCTCCGGGCTGTCAGGTGTGGGTCCGCTCACGATCAATTCCCATGATATTGCCTGGGAAGCGTTTAAGCGGCGGCTTTCTTTCCGACAAGTCAAAGATTGTGATGGGCGCCCCGGCAAAAAATCATGAATGCCAGTCGCCCAGGACGGCCTGGATCACGGCCAATGCGGCGGTGCCGGCGGTGTCGGCCCGCATGATCCGGGGCCCCAGCGAGATGACGGTCACGAAAGGCAGGCGCTTGAGCCCCTCCCGCTCCTCCGCCGTGAACCCCCCTTCCGGGCCGACCATAAGGGCGGCGGGAAGCTTGAGACCTTTGAGAAGGGCGATCGTGTCGGCGCCGTCCGAGCGCTCGTCGCAATAGATCAGAGCGCGCTCGGCCGGCCACCGGGCGATGAGCCGGTCGAGCTTTTCCGGCTCGAGCACCTCGGGCACATAGACCAGATTGCATTGCTCGGCCGCCTCCACCGCATTGGCCCGCATGCGGTCGAGATTGACGCGGTCGACGATGGTGCGCGCCGTATAGACGGGACGCAGGCGGCGGGCGCCGAGCTCGGTCGCCTTCTGCACCAGATAATCGAGACGGGCATGTTTGAGCGGCGCGAAGACGAAATCGATATCGGGTGGCGCGGCGGACTCGGCCAGCTTCTTCTCGCAGACGGCGCTCACCACCTTGCGGGTGACGGTGCCGAGATAGGCCAGGAACTCACCGTCCCCGGCATTGAAGAGCCGGACCGGATCGCCCGGCTTCAGCCGCATGACGTCGCGCAGATAATGGGCCTGGTCCTGCCCCAAGTGAAACTCGGCACGTTCGGCAAGCTTTTCGGTGACGTAAAGGCGCGGCGTATCCTTCATGGAACCGTCCTAACCACCCTTCGGCGCTGCGCGCAATGGGCCTATTTGCGCCTTGCGCCCTCCCGGGCTAACACAGCCCCATGACCGATCACGTCGCCGATGCGCCGCCCGACAATTGGGTCGACCGCTATATGCCGCGAGCCTGGCGCCCCTATGCGCGGCTCATGCGGCTCGACCGCGCGATCGGCTCATGGCTGCTGCTGCTTCCCTGCTGGTGGGGCCTGATCCTGGCGCAGATCGCCCTGGGCGGCGGGGTGCCCAATCTCTGGTATGCGCTGCTGTTCGTCATCGGCGCCCTGATCATGCGCGGCGCCGGCTGCACGCTCAATGATCTCGCCGACCGCGACTTCGACGCCCAGGTGGCGCGCACCCGCTCGCGTCCCATTCCCTCGGGCCAGGTGAGCGTCAAGGCGGCCTTCGTCTTCCTCATCCTGCAATGCCTTGCCGGTCTGGTGATCCTGCTGCAGTTCAACTGGCCAACGGTCCTGATCGGCGCCGCCTCGCTGGTGATCGTCGTCATCTATCCGTTCATGAAGCGCTTCACCTACTGGCCGCAGGTGTTTCTGGGCCTCGCCTTCAACTGGGGCGCGCTCGTCAGCTGGAGCGCCCTTCATGGCGACATCGGCTGGCCACCCATCCTGCTCTATCTCGGCGGCATTTCCTGGACGCTCGCCTATGACACGATCTATGCGCATCAGGACAAGGAGGACGACGTGCTGATCGGGGTGAAATCGACGGCGCTCAAATTCGGCGCGGGCTCGGTCTATTGGATCGCCGGTTTCTTCGTCCTGGCGCTCGTCCTCATCGATGCGGGCCTCTGGCTTGCGCAAGCCGGGCTTCTCGCCCATATGGGGGTCGCCGCGGCGGCGCTCCATGCCGCCTGGCAGATCGCCAGGCTCGATATCGACGATCCGCAGAACTGCCTGAAGGTGTTCTGGTCCAATCGTTATTTCGGGCTGCTGCTTCTCCTAGGCCTCCTTCTCGACACGCTCACCAGATGACCATAGATCCTCTCGCCCTCGCTCAGACCGCCCTTCAGCGCGCGCAACATTTCGGCGCCAGCGCCGCCGACGCGCTGGTCGTCGACGGAAGCAGCCTCGAAGTCGCGGTGCGCGACGGCGCCATCGAAAATCTCGAACAGTCGGAAGCGGTCGAAGTGGGCTTGCGGGTCTTTGCCGGCCAGTCCTCGGCGGCGATCGCCACATCCAAGATCGATGCGGCGGGCATCGACCGCATCGCCGAGCTGGCAGTCGCCATGGCGAAGGCGGCACCGCCCGATCCCTATGCCGGCCTCGCCAGCGCGGATCAGGTGGCGCGCGACTGGAGCGTGCCCGATATCGCCGGCGAGACGCTGCTCGATGCGGCCCGGTTGCGCGACATGGCGCTCGCCGCCGAGAAAAGCGCGCTCGCCGTGAAAGGCGTCAGCAAGTCCGGCGGCGCCGGCGCCTCCTCCTCCGACCGCAGCGTGGCGCTCGCCGCCTCCAACGGCTTTTCCGGCGCCTATCGGCGCACCGGTCTCTCGCTCAGCGCCACCGCGATCGCCGGCGACGGCACGGCAATGGAGCGCGACTATGATTATTCCTCCGTCATCCATCGCGGCGACCTGCGCTCCCCCGACGATATCGGCGGGGAAGCCGGCCGCCGTGCGGTGAGGCGCCTCAATCCGCGCAAGGTGAAATCGCAGGCGGTGCCGGTCATCTATGACAGCCGCATCGCCTCGAGCCTCGTCGGGCACTTCCTCTCGGCCATCATGGGCTCGGCGATCGCGCGCGGCACCAGCTTCCTGCGCGACAGGCTGGGCGAGCAGGTCTTCGGCGAGGGCATCCATATCACCGACGATCCCTTGCGCCCGCGCGGCCTCGCCTCGCGGCCCTTCGACGCCGAAGGCATCGCCACCAGGACGCTGCCGCTCATCGAAGCGGGCGTGCTCAAGAGCTGGATCCTCGATCTGGGCTCGGCCCGGCAACTGGGGCTCCAGACCACCGGCCATGCGTCGCGCGGCCTCGCCGGACCGCCCGGCCCTTCCTCGTCCAATGTCACCCTGAGCCCCGGCGGAACCTCCCTCGCCGACATGATCAAATCGATCGGCACCGGCTTCTATGTCACCGAGCTCATCGGCCATGGCCCCAATATCGTGACCGGCGATTACAGCCGCGGCGCGTCCGGCTTCTGGATCGAGAAGGGTGAGATCGCCTATCCGGTGAGCGAGGTGACGCTCGCCGGCAAGCTCGCCGACATGTTCCGCAATCTCACGCCGGCCGATGATCTCGTCTATCGCGGCTCGGTCAACGCGCCCTCCTGCCGCCTCGAAGGAATGACTCTTGGCGGACGCTGAACTTCTCAACAGTGCGGTGCGTGAAGCGGGCGCCCTGGCGCGCTCCTTGTTCGGACAGGTCAAGCAGTGGTCGAAAAGCGACGGCTCGCCGGTCACCGAAGCCGATCTCGCGGTCGACAAGGTGCTGAAGGCGCGGCTGCATGACACCCGCCCCGGTTATGGCTGGCTGTCGGAAGAAACACCCGATACGGCGGATCGCCTCGGGCGGGCGAAAGTGTGGATCGCCGATCCGATCGACGGCACGCGCGCCTTCACCCATGGGGCGGATGAATGGTGTGTCGCGGCGGCTCTCCTGACCGAGGGCCGGCCGACCCTCGCCGCCATCTACCGCCCGATGACCGGCGACTTCTATGAAGCGGCAGCCGGCAAGGGTGCGAGGCTCAATGGCCGGCCGCTCCATATCGACGCGATTCGGGAGGATCTCGCCGGCGCCCGTGTCCTCGGCAATGCCTCGGCCCTGAAGCAGATTCAGGCAGCGGCGCCCGTCGAAGCGGTGCCGAGCGGCAACATACCGCTGGCGCTGCGGCTCGCCTTCGTCGCGCAAGGCAGGCTCGACGCGGCGCTGTCGACCACGCCCAAGCACGACTGGGACCTTGCGGCGGGCGATCTTCTGGTGCACGAAGCGGGAGGCATCGTCACCGGGTTGAGCGGAAAGGCATTTACCTATAATCGCGCCGTGACGCGGCAGGAAAATTACGTGGCCTCATCGTCCCGGTTGCAGGCGAAACTTCTGGAGCATCTTTCACCATCATGAGCAAGTCACCCAAGAAACAGCCGGAACAGCTTCTACATCTGGTCTTCGGCGGCGAACTCACCGATCTCGACGGCATCACCTTCAAGGATGTCGCGGGGCTAGACATCGTCGGAATCTATCCGAATTTCGAGACCGCCCAGAAGGCCTGGCTCGGCAAAGCGCGCGAGACCATCGACAACGCCCAGATGCGCTATTTCATCGTGCATCTGCACCGCCTCCTCGATCCTTCGACCGATACGACGAAGAAGAAAAAGAGCTGACTCCTTGCGGCGTGACGACGACCTGACACGCTTCGCGGCAGAAGGTGCGGAGCCTCTGCCGGCAGCGGACAAGGAAGGCTTCGTCACCCATGACGGCGCCCGCATCCGGTATTCATCCTACGGCTTGGGCCCGACCGTGATCCTGCTGCATGGCGGCCTCGGCCATGGCGGCAATTGGGGCGCCCAGGTTCCGACACTCGCTGCCTCCGGCTATCGCGTCCTTCTCATCGACAGCCGCGGCCATGGCGGCAGCACCCGCGACGAGCGGCCTTACACCTATGAGCTGATGGCCTCCGACGTCATCGCCGTGATGGGCAGCCTCGCCATCCGCAAGGCGGCCTTCGTCGGCTGGAGCGACGGCGCCTGCATCGCGCTCGTTCTCGCCATGAAGGCGCCCGAGCGGGCCAAGGGCGTATTCTTCTTCGGCTGCAACATGGACCCGAGCGGCACCCGGGAGATCGATGAAAGCGATCCGCTTCTCGGGCGCTGCTTCTCTCGCCATGCGAAGGACTATGCACGCCTGTCGGCGACACCGGATGCTTTCGACGATTTCGTCGCCGCCGTCAGCCTCATGATGAAGACCGAGCCCAATTACACCGCCGCCGATCTGGCGCGTGTAAGTGTGCCGGTGACGATCGCGCAGAGTGAACGCGACGAGTTCATCAAGCGCGAGCATGCGGAATATCTGGCGCGTAGCATTCCCGGCGCCCGGTTCATCCTGCTCGACGACGTCAGCCATTTCGCGCCGCTGCAGCGGCCCGATCTGTTCAATGACGCGGTGATCGGCTTTCTTGACGGACTCAAGGAATGATCCGCTGCCGCCGTAGGTCGGCGAAGAGCCGCAAGAACATCTCCTCGCTGTCGACATGGTCGTGGAAGCCGAAGCGGCGTACCTTGCCGCCATCGGCGAAGAAATCATAGTCCCAGGAGAAGACGAAGTCGGCGAAGGGCCAGGACGACACATCCTTATAGGACGTGGGCGCGAGACCGTGCTTCTCGACCATCGCGTTCCACAGCGGCTCCTTGTCAGCCATGACGGCGCTGAGCTGCAACGGCATCGGCGGCGCCGCCTCCATGTCGAAGAAACGGGCGATCTTCGGCCACATGTCGTTCCAGCGGAAGAGGTCGCCGTTGTTGATGTTGAAGGCCTGGTTGGCGGCGCGAGGCTCATCCGCCGCCCAGATCGTGGCGCGCGCCAAGAGCCCTGCATCGGTCATCTCGATGAGCTTGTCATAGGCGCCAAGCTTACCCGGAAAACGCAAGGGCAGTCCGAGTTCCTTCGACAGCGAGGCGTAGACGGCGATGGCCACCACCAGATTCATCGGATTGCCGAGCGCCACGCCGCCGACCACGCTGGGGCGCATGGCCGACCAGCTCCAGGCCTTGCTTTGCTGGCGTCCTTCGAGGAAGCGCTGCTGATCGATATTGAATTCCGGCGGCATGGGCGGCGGGTCGGTCTCGCGCGCCGGCGTCTTGAAGGGACCGAGATGCGCGCCATAGACCTTGTAGCCCTGCATGAGACTCACATGGCGCAAGCCGGGCGCCGCGGCCTCGATGCCGTCGAGGAGATTGACGAGCATCGCGACATTGGGCGCCACCAGCTCGGCCCAGCTGCCGCGGTCCTGATAGGCGGCATAAAAGACGTGGGTGACGGCGGAGAGCGGCGCGAGCTTCCGCCGCGCATCGTCCGGGTCGAGCAGGTCGACGGCGACATGCCTGACTTTTCCTTCATCGGCGCCGCCGCGGCGCGACAGGCCGATGATGTTCCAGCCGCCTTGGCTTTTGAGCTCGGCGATGAGATTGCGGCCGATGACGCCTTGCGCGCCGGCGATGAGAGCGGTTCTCTCGCCCATGGTCTTCTCCCCGCTCACTCGGCCGGCGCCGGGCAGACGGCGCGGCGCTTGCCGGCGTCGAGCCAGAGCGCCAGCACGGCGACGGCGAGGCCCGACAGGGTGACGAGAGCCGCCGCCCAGGTGACGAAGCCGAGGCCCGGCCCCTGATCGATGACGACGCCGCCGAGCCAGGCGCCGCCGGCATTGCCGAGATTGAAGGCGGCGATATTGAAGCTCGAGGCGAGGTTCTGGCCGGCGCCGGAGGCCTTCTCCAGCACCCACATCTGCAAGGGAGCGACTGTCGCGAAAGCGGCGGCGCCGAGCAGGAAGACGAAGAGCGCCGAAGCGATGCGGTCGTGGATGGCGAAGCTCATCAGGCCCAGCACCAAGGCCAGGGTGATCAGGCTGCCGACGAGCGTCGGGATGAGCTTGCGGTCGGCGAGCTTGCCGCCGGCGAGATTGCCGATCAGAAGACCGCCGCCGAAGACCAGCATCAGCGGCGACACGGCGGATTCGGAGAAGCCCGAGATGCGGGTGAGGATCGGCGCGATATAGGTGAAGACGGCGAAGACGCCGGCATAACCGAGGACCGTCGTCAGCATGCCGAGCAGCACCTGTGGCCGGCGGAATACCGCGAGATCGTCCTTGAAGCTGCTCTGCCGCTCGGGCGCCGCGTCGCGCGGGACGAAAGCCCAGATCACCGCAAGCGCCGCGAGGCCGACCACTGTCACCGCCCAGAAGGTCGAACGCCAGCCGGCCATCTGGCCGAGCCAGGTGCCGAAAGGCACGCCCAGTATGGTGGCGACGGTGAGCCCGGTGAACATGATGGCGATGGCGGAGGCCTTCCTGTCCGGAGCGACCAGGCCGGTCGCCACGACGGAGCCGACGCCGAAGAAGGTGCCGTGGGCGAAGGCGGTCAGGATGCGCGCCGCCATCAAGGTCCCGTAATCGGGCGCCAGCGCCGCCGCGGCATTGCCCAGGGTGAAGATGGCCATCAGCGCCAGCAGCACGCTTTTGCGCGGCCAGCGGCTGGTCGCCATGGTGAGGATCGGAGCGCCCAGGACCACGCCCAGCGCGTAGCCCGAGATGAGAAGGCCGGCCGCCGGAATGGAGACGCCCAGGTCTCCCGACACCTCGATCAGGAGGCCCATGATGACGAATTCGGTGACGCCTATTCCAAAAGCGCCGGCGGTAAGCGCATAAAGAGCAAGAGGCATGATCTGTCCCACTTCCGGCCCGATGCCGGATGGGCTCTAGATGGACGGCCCTGCATTCGTGAACTAGAATGTATAATGGAACAGGATTTGTGAGTTCAATTCACTATGGCCAAGCAATTCGCCCGCATCGAAGACGCCCATCGGAAATTCATCTCCCGCCAGCATATTTTCTTCACCGCCTCGGCGGCGGAAGGCACGCGGGTCAATGTCTCGCCGCGCTCGACCGAGGCGCTGCGCCTTCTCGACGACCTGACCGCGATCTATCTCGACCGGACCGGCAGCGGCAATGAGACGGCGGCGCATCTCCTGGCCGACGGCCGGCTCACCATCATGTTCTGCGCCTTCGACGGGCCGCCGGTGATCCTGCGCCTGTACGGCCGGGGCCGCATGATAAGGCGCAACAGCCCGGAATATCTGAGCCTGCTGGCCGAGCATTATGGCGGCCGGGAGCCGCTGGGCGCCCGCCAGATCATCCGCCTCGATATCGATCTGGTGCAGACCTCCTGCGGCTATGCGGTACCGCTCTATGACTACCGCGCCGAGCGGCCCAATCTCGACCGCTGGGCGGAAGCCAAGGGCCAGGAAGGTCTCGACGCCTATTGGCGCGAGAAGAACCTCACCAGCATGGACGGCCTGCCGACCGGACTTCTGGATGAATCCGAGGATCAGATGGCGTCGTGAGCCGGCTCGACGTCAACCGCTCGGGCGAGATCGAGGTCTTCGTCCGGGTCGTCGAGCTGGGCGGCTTCTCGGCCGCCGCCCGCGCCTTTCACATGACGCCCTCGGCGGTGAGCAAGCTCGTCGCCCGGCTCGAAAGCCGGCTCGGCGTCAGGCTCATCAACCGCTCGACCCGCAAGCTCGAGCTGACCGCCGAAGGTGCTGCCTTCCTCGAGCGCGGGCGGCAGGTCCTCGAGGATCTCGACACCGCCGAACGCGAGGCGGCCGCCGGCGCCGAGCCGCAGGGACGCCTGCGCATCAACAGCAACGTCCCCTTCGGCCAGCATTATCTGCTGCCGCTGCTGCCGGGCTTCCTCGCGCTCCATCCCAAGATCAAGATCGATGTCGCCCTCACCGACCGGGTGGTCGATCTCATCGAGGAGCGCGCCGATATCGCCATCCGCACCGGCCCGCTGCGCGAGTCGCGCCTCATCGCGTGCAAGCTCGGCGACAGCCGGATGATCATCGTGGCGTCGCCGGATTATCTCGCAAGACACGGCACGCCGGAAACGCTGGCCGATCTCGCCAGGCACAATCAGCTCGGCTTCTGCTTCACCCGCCATATCGAAGGCTGGCCCTTCGCCGACGGGCATGGCGGCAGCACGACCTTGCCGCTCACCGGCAATGCGCTGGTGAGCGACGGCGAAGCGCTGCGCCAGCTGGTGCTGTCGGGTCTGGGCCTCGCGCGGCTGTCGAGCTTCCACATCACCCGCGACGTCGAGGCCGGTCGCCTCGTGCCGTTGTTGGAAAGTTACAATCCGGGCGATATCGAAACGATGTATGCGGTCTATGTCGGCCAGGGCGGCCACTTGCCGGCGCGCGTCAGGGCGCTGCTCGATTATCTGGCGGAGACGGTGCGCTTTCCGTAACAGCGCCCCCCGCCGGCCATCGCGCCACGCCGCGCGCTGCGCTATCATCATGCCTCAACCTGGCAACGTCCCGATATGCTCGCCGATTTCTTCCAAAGGATTGAATGCGCCTTCCGCGACGAGGCATCCCAGCCGTACATCCTGATGGGACTTCTGGTTTTCGGGGTGATCGGCGCGGCGCTGCGGCATGGCTCCGGCGCGCGGCCGCACAGCCGGAAACTCTTCGGCCTGCTCGGCATGGCCATCGGCGTCGTGCTGGGCGCCCTCCTCGCCTCGCTCTTCATCGAGGCCTGCGGGCCGTGACGGGAAAAGTCAGGTCCGTCTCAGATAAAGGCGCGGCTTACCGTGATTGATATAGCCATAGAGCGAGCGATTGCCCTGTCGGAACAGCTCGCCGCATTTCGTGGCGCTGACGACCGCCGAGAAGGTCAGGCATATCCGGTCGCCGTCATGCGCCCGCTTGGGCGTCCAACGGCCGGTGGCGCTCATGCCGTTATAGGTACCTTTGACGGACCCGTCGGCCGAGACCGACAGCACCAGCGGGGTGCCTTTCCAGGTACCCGTCCAGTTGCCCGGCATAACCTTGCGCATTTCGCGCGCATCGAGCCGGTCGTCCGCGAGGGCTTGCGGCGCCCACAGGGTCAGAGACAACAGGAATGCGGCGAAGGTTCGGATCTTCATCGCCGCAAAATGACAGCGGCTCTGGTAATCCGTCAAGACGCACGCTCAGGGAGAGGGGAAAACCAGATAAAACGCTCGCAATGCATCAGAGCGTGCCGGCCTTCTGCGCCCGCGCCAGCGGGAAGGCCGCGAGCATCGTGCCGGCTTCCGCCGCGTCGAGCCGGCGCTCGGCCTCGGCGCAATCGAGCTTCATCTGCGCCACCAGGTCGTCGATCGTGTCGAAGCGCCGGTCGGGGCGGATGAGATCGATGAATTCGACCAGCATCGTCTTGCCATAGAGATCGCCGCTGAAGCTGAAGAGAAACACTTCGAGAAAAGTCTTCTCGCTGGCGAAAGTGGGCCGGCGGCCGAAATAGCCGGCCCCCTTCCAGCGCGGCGCGCCGGCGGCGCCGGCATCCCGCACGCGTACCGCATAGATGCCCTGGAAGGGCTCGGCCCCGTCGGGCAGCACGATATTGAGGGTCGGGAAGCCGATGGTGCGGCCGCGCTGGTCGCCCTTCACCACCTCGCCCATGACCGTCCACCAATAGCCAAGCTGGCGGGCGGCCTCGCTCACATGGCCATGGCGCAGCGAGTCGCGGATGGCGCTCGAGGAGAACGGCGCGAAGCCGTCATCGTCGGTCACCTGGTCGATCACCGTCACGCCGAAGCCCAGCTGACGGCCGAGATCGCGCATCGTCTCGGGCGTGCCCTTGCGGCCGTGGCCGAAATGGAAGTCATAGCCGGTGACGACATGGGCGGCGCCGAGGCGCTCGCTCAGTTCCTGGCGCACGAATTCTGCCGGCGCCATCGCCGCCAGCGCCGCATCGAAAGAGAGCACCGCGGTGAAACTGGCGCCGAGGCCCGCCACGAGGCGCGCCTTCAAGGGCAGCGGCGTCAGGCGGAAGGCCGGCTCGGCCGGGCGGAAGAAGGTGCGCGGATGCGGCTCGAAGGTGACGAGACCCCAATGGGTGTTGCGGCGGCGGGCTTCGGCTTCGGCGGCGGCCAGCAATTGCTGGTGACCGCGATGAACGCCGTCGAAATTACCGATGGCGACGACGGCGCCGCGCAATTCCGCCGGGAGCGGTGTCCCGGCTTCAACGATCCGAATGGTCATCAGGCAAGTCTAAAAGATTGGTTCATCCGCGAGAAGGCACGAGGACGAGGGCTTCGCCTTCGAGCACGACCTTATCGCCCACCGAGACGGAACAGTCGAGGGCCGCGCGGCGCTTGTCTCGGTCGAGCGAGGCGATACGGGCCGAGGCCCGGACCGTGTCGCCGATGCGGACCGGCGCCTTGAAGCGCAAGGTCTGGGAGAGATAGATGCAGCCATAGCCCGGCAGCTTGGTGCCGAGAATGGTCGAGATGAAGCTCGCGGTCAGCATGCCGTGGGCGATGCGCGCCTTGAAGGGCGATTTGGCGGCGAATTCGGCGTCGAGATGGACGGGATTGTTGTCGCCCGACAATTCGGCGAAGGTTTCGATGTCGTCGCCGGTCACCACCCGCTCATGGGCGGCTTCCATGCCGACTTCGAGATCCTCGATACAATAATGCGCACCGGACATCGCCAAGCTCCTCGCCTGCTATATTGCGTACGCTAAATAATCATATTGCGCCGCACAAGGATAGCTCCCCTTAGGTCGCAGGAGCGGGAGCCCTGCTTCGCTAGCTAACAAATTGAATCTACGGGATAATCACGCCCATTCCAAGAACGGCAGGCTGCGGACGATGCGCGCTTCGGGCAGGCTGCGGCGGATATCGGCCTCGAGCCGCGCCGGATCGATGCCCTCCTCCGAAATGCCGCCGGCGATCAGCACGACATCGAGGCCGTAGTCGGAGGCGCCCTTGATGTCGGTTTCCGGTCCGTCGCCGATGGCGAGGAAGCTCTTCCTGTCGGTGGCGCCGCGCCGCGCCGCGACGCGGTCGAGCGCCAAGTCGTAGATCGGCCGGTAGGGCTTGCCGGCCATAGTGACCGCGCCGCCCAGAGCGGCATAGCGCTCGGCCAGCGCCCCGGCGCAATAGATCAGCCGGCTGCCGCGGCGCACCACCTTGTCGGGATTGGCGCAGACCATCGGCAGCTTGCGGCGCGCCAGACGCTCGAGCAATTCGGCATAGTCGTCCGGCGTCTCGCGGTCGTCATGGACGAGGCCGACGCACAGGATCACCTCGGCCTCTTCGGGCGAGGCGCGCACGATCTCGAGATCGTCGAGCACGCCCAGATCGCGCTCCGGCCCCAGATAATAGATGCGATGCCCGTCATAGGGCTTCATCAGTTCATGGGTGACGTCGCCCGAGGTGACGATGAGATCATAATGATCGCGGGTGACGCCCAGCTGCGCCAGATGGCCCTCGACCTTGGCCGAGCTGCGCGGCGCATTGGTGAGCAGCGTGACGAAGCCGCCGGCGTCGCGATGCGCCTTCAGCGCCGCCACGGCGGGTGGGAAATGCGCCACGCCATTATGGACGACGCCCCAGATATCGCACAGCCAGACAGGGTAGCGCGCCGACAGGTCTTTCATGATGTTCCAGCAGATGTTCTTGTCTTCAGCCGGGAGCTTTAGGCAGCCGAACGAATCTGGTCAATCGAAACAGCTTCGCCCTTGACGCGGCGCGGCGGCGCGAAGATCGGGCCGCTGCCGAGCTCGGCCCAGCGGCTCGCGACATTGACCTGCTCGTCGTAGAAGAGCCCCTGCACGCCGATCTCGATGCCAAAATCGCCGGCGCGCCGCGCCGTCGACGACCACGCCGGAATCGCATGGCGCTCGGCCGGCAGAGCGGCGGCGCTGAAGGTGATGAAGCGGAAATGCAGGGCCTGCAAAGCGGTGAGATCAATGCCCATGCCATGAGCGCGGGAGAGCGCCATGCCGGCGCCGTTGCGGGCGAGGCGCGCCAGCCCTTCGATGCCGCGCGGGCTGAGCGCCGCCATGGCGGCGTGGTCGATCTCGAAGATGATGGTGCCGGCCGCCGCCTTGCCCGCCCGGCGCATCTGCCATTCGACCGCCGCCAGCGCTTCCTGGGAAGCGAGCGTCTCAGGCCCCACCGGCACGAAGACGCAGGTGCCGGGGCGTTTGGTGTTGAGCTTCTGGCTGACCGTCAGAGCGCGGCTCACCGCATGACCGTCGAGATCGGGACGCAGGCCGTTGGCGGCCGCCTGGCGCGCCAGCTCCTCGAAGACGACGCGCTGACCCTGGCCTTCGAGCACCAGCGAGGCGCGATAATGCTGCGTGACGTCATCGGCGAGCGACACGATGGGCTCGAGAAAAAATTCCAGGCGATGATCGGCCGGCTTCGGTTTGCTTTGGGCGCCGCGATCGAGGCGTGGCTCGGTCTGCCGCTCGCGATGGGCGACGGCGCGGTCATATTCCTCCGCGAGCTTCTTGACCGAGAGGCGAAGCTCCTCGAATTCGCGGTTGAGATCGTTGCGCTCGAGGTCAGGCTCGGGCTCCGGCGGCGGAACGGCGGCACGCGCCTCCACACCGTCGGTGCGCTCCTCGACCATGTCCAGCCGCGCATTGAGGCGCGCCAGGTCTTCGGTGAGCTTGCGGCTGCGCTGATGCAGGTCGCTCAAGCCGGCGAAACGGCGCCGATGCTGCCAGTCGCGATAAAGGAAGATCGCCAGATGCGCAGACGCGAGCACGATCGCCGCCAGAGCGAGGGCGAATTCGATGCGCTGGCCGGAGAGAACAACACCGGCGCCCGCCGCGGCACTGATCGCAACCGCTAGAATGGCCGCGACGCCCAAAGGCAGCGCTGGCTGTTTCATGTACCCCGTCTCGCGAATCACTTCGGCCCGAGAGTAACACACTCGGGCCGAAGTCTATTGACGGAATGACTAAGTTCAGATTGCAGCGAGCACCTTCGGCAGCTTGTCCTGGAAGATCTCGTCGATCTGCTCTTCCTTGATGATCAGCGGCGGCGACAGGGCGATCGTGTCGCCGGTGATGCGCAGCATGATGCCGTAATCGTGGAAGCCCTTCTCCATAGCGTCATAGCCACGCTTGCCGGGCGCGCCGTCGATCGAGTTGAGATCGATCGCCGCGACGAGGCCCATGGTGCGGATGTCGGCGACATGCGGCTTGCCCTTGAGCGACATGGCGGCGTCGGCCCACTTGTCCTCAAGCTTCAGAGCGCGCTCGAACAGGCCTTCCTCCTTGTAGACCTCGAGCGTCGCGACGCCCGCTGCGGCGGCGATCGGATGGCCCGAATAGGTATAGCCGTGGAACAGCTCGATCATATGGTCGGGGCCGCTCATGAAGGCGTCATAGATGTGCTGGCGCGCCATGACGCCGCCCATCGGGATGGCGCCAGAGGTCACGCCCTTGGCGAAGGTGATCATGTCGGGGATGACGCCGAAACGCTCGGCCGCGAAGGGATAGCCCAGACGGCCGAAGCCGGTGATCACTTCGTCGAAAATGAGCAGGATGCCGTGCTTGTCGCAGATCTCGCGCAGCTTCTTGAGATAGCCGACGGGCGGCGGCAGCACGCCGGTCGAACCCGCCATCGGCTCGACGATCACGGCGGCGATGGTGGAGGCGTCATGAAGCGCGACGAGACGCTCGAGCTCGTCGGCGAGATGCGCACCCCATTTCGGCTCGCCCTTGGTATAGGCCTGCTCGGCGCGGTTATAGGTGTGCGGCAGGTGATCGACACCGGCCAGCATGGTGCCGAAGAACTTGCGGTTGGCGACCATGCCGCCGACGCTGATGCCGCCGAAATTGACACCGTGATAGCCGCGCTCGCGGCCAATGAGACGGGTGCGCGAGGCCTGGCCCTTGGCGCGATGATAGGCGAGCGCGATCTTGAGCGCCGTGTCGGCGGCTTCCGAGCCCGAATTGCAGAAGAAGGCGTAGTTCAGGTCGCCGGGCGCCAGCGTGGCGAGGCGCGAGGAGAGCTCGAACACCTTGGGGTGGCCGAACTGGAAGGTCGGCGCGAAGTCGAGCTCGGCCGCCTGCTTCTGGATGGCCTCGACGATGCGGTCGCGGCAGTGGCCGGCATTGGAGCACCAGAGGCCCGCCGTGGCATCGAGCACCGGGCGGCCGGTCATGTCGTAATAATGCATGTCCTTGGCGCGAGCGATGAGGCGCGGCTTCTTCTTGAAAGCGCGATTGGGGGTGAAGCCCATCCAGAAAGGCTCGAGATTATTGGGCGACGGATCCCACTGGGCAGCGCCCGCGTGCTTGTTCATGAGAGAGGCTCCTCGGTTACGATGGGCGACATCTAGCAGAACCACCCCGGCAATGGAAATGCGCCAGGGCGCGGAATTGGCACATACCAGATGTGATTTCCAAGCGGGCTCAACATGTTACGGGGCACCAGCTTCCTTTCGCCTCAGCCCCAGCGGGCGCGATGAGGCAGGCGGCGACGCGAAAGCAGGCATCGCCGCGATGGCCATGCATCGCCGGCGACGAAAAACCCGGCCTCCACGAGGGAAGGCCGGGCGCTAGATGCGCGGCAGGGTGGACCGCGCGGGGGAGTAGGGAGAAGACTGAAATCTACTTGTGACGCAGGCCGCGGCTCATCGGCCTGACGTTCAGAAGCTCATTCACCGGATCGCGGGCCAGCGGCACACGCTGGACGCGGATCAGCTCGTCGCGGGTAAGACCGATATCCATGAGGACATGATCATCGAGAAGCTCGAGCTGGCGCAGTTGCCGGCGCTTGCGCCAATTGGCGATAACCCGGTGCAGGGCGGGAAACGTGAATGTCTTCCCAGCAGTTTCGGCCTGGTTCAGGATATAATCGCGCATGGCACACTCCATCGGACGGGTTTCGGACAAGCAGAAGGATATAATGGTGGGCGACCGGATTGTGTCAGCAGCGCTCCCGCTGCTGACCGCGCAATCACAAGAAATTGTATCTATTGTATCAATCAGATGGCAATTGAACTTGTCGATTGCACTGCTGCATGTTATACAATGTCATCATTGTTACCGTCAAACGGAATATTGTCACCATGACAACTTGGACGCCCACTCTTGCTCCTGACAAACCGCGTTATGTCGCGATCGCCGATGCGATCGCCGCAGATCTGACACTCGGAAAGCTCAAGGCGGGAGACCGGCTGCCGCCGCAGCGCGAGCTCGCCTGGCGGCTCGGCGTGACCATCGGAACCATCACCCGCGCCTATCAGGAAGCCGCCAAGCGCGGCCTGCTGTCGGGCGAGGTCGGGCGCGGCAGCTATCTGCGCGACCCCCGCCCCAATTATGCGGCGGCGCAGAGCATCGCGAATGGCGCCGAAAGCGGAATTCTCGACATGCAGATGTCGGCGCCGCCCCGCGCGGTCAGCCTTCCGGACGTGGAATCAGGCCTCGCCGCCATAACCCGCGAGCCGAACTGGATCGAGCTTTTCGATTATCCCCCAGCGCAAGGCCTTCCCCGCCATCGCGAGGCGGCCATCCAATGGCTCGCCAGATGCGCCATCGACATCGCGCCCGACCAGGTGGTGCTGAGCGCCGGCGCCCAGGCCTCGCTCATCTCCTGCATCTCGGCCACCACGACGCCCGGCGAGCGCATCCTCATCGAGCCGTTGACCTATCCGACGATGCAGCCGCTTTGCCGGCAGTTCGGTCTGCAGACGCGCCCCCTGCAAAATGACGCCGAGGGCATCACGCCGGAGTCGCTCGAGCATCACGCCAAGCGCGGCGAGGCGCGCATCGTCTATCTGGTGCCCACGCTGCAGAATCCGACGACGGCGACCCTGTCGCTCGAGCGACGACAAGCCATCGCCGACATCGCGCGGCGCTACGATCTGACGATCATCGAGGATGACGTGTTCCGTCTCCTCGCCGACGACCCGCCGCCGCCGATCCGGAATTTCGCGCCCGAGCGCACCTATTACATCACCAGCCTGTCGAAGACGACGGCGCCCGGGCTACGCATGGCCTTCATCGCCCCGCCGCCCGGCGCCACCGAGGCGCTCAACCGCCAGCAGATGATCATCGGCGGGCGCCCCAACGGCCTCGCGGCCGAGCTCGCCAGCCGCTGGATCATGGACGGCTCCGCCGAGCGCGCGCTCAGCCATATCCGCGCCGAGCTCTATGCGCGCCGCGACATCGCGCTCGAGCATCTGCGCGGCCTCAAGGTCGACTGCCGCGCGGGCGCCATGTTCGCCTGGATCACGCTGCCCAATTACTGGCGGCCGGCCGATTTCGTCGCCGCCGCCCTTGCCGCCGGCATCAAGGTGACGCCCGGCACCGTCTTCGCCACCGAGCCCTCGGTGCAGCAGAACGCCATCCGCGCCTGCTTCGGCCCCGCCCCGTCGCGCGAGATCGTGCGCGAGGCCTTCGAAAAGCTACGGGCGATCATCGACAAATGTCCGGTGGACGACTGCCACACGATGGCGTGACCCCTTCGCCGGGATAACGGACAGATCCGTTCAGTTCTGCAGGCGTCCCAGCACGTCGAGCAGCTCGGCGAGCTTGCGGCGCTGCTCATCCTTCCTGCCGGAGACGATGGCGTCCTCGACGCAATGGGCGACATGATCCTTCAGCACCTCTTCCTCGACACGCTTGAGCGCGGCGCGGATGGCGGAGATCTGCGTCATCACGTCGATGCAGTAACGGTCTTCCTCGACCATGCGCGCGACGCCGCGCACCTGGCCCTCGATCCGGCCCAGCCGCTTGAGGCAGGCCTGCTTGGTCTCGCTCTTCATGGCTTGCCTTATACCCCATGGGGGTATATATAGCAAGAACAAATACCCCTTAGGGGTATCCAGTTCTGGAGTGCATCATGCAGAAATCCGAAGGCCATGGCGGCCACGTCCATCACGATCATGCCCCGCATGGCCATGCGCATCACAAGCATGGCGCGACGCAGGGCGGCAAGGTGAAGGACCCGGTCTGCGGCATGGATGTCGATCCGGCCACCGCCAAGCATTCGCTCACGCATTCGGGCCAGCATTTCTATTTCTGCTCGCCCGGCTGCAAGGCGAAGTTCGAGGCCGACCCACAGCGTTATGTGGCACCCATGGCGGAAACCAAGCCCGTCGATCCGGGCGCCATCTATACCTGCCCGATGCATCCCGAGATCCGCCAGATGGGCCCCGGCTCCTGCCCGATCTGTGGCATGGCGCTCGAGCCTGAAGTCGCGAGCGCCGACAGCGGGCCTAACCCTGAGCTCGCCGACATGACGAAGCGCTTCTGGATCGGCCTCGTCCTCACCGTGCCGGTTTTCGTGCTCGAAATGGGCGCGCACCTATTTCCGAGCCTGCTGCACGTCATCCCGGCCGGCATCTCGAACTGGGTGCAGCTCGCTTTCGCGACGCCGGTGGTGCTGTGGGCGGGCTATCCGTTCTTCGAGCGCGGCTGGCGCTCCCTCGTCACCCGCAAACTCAACATGTTCACGCTCATCGCCATGGGCACCGGCGTCGCCTGGACCTACAGCATCATCGCCACGCTGCTCCCCGGCCTCTTCCCGGATTCGCTGCGCAATCACGACGGCAGCGTGCCCGTCTATTTCGAGGCCGCCGCCGTCATCACCGTGCTGGTGCTGCTCGGCCAGGTGCTGGAGCTGCGCGCCCGCGACCAGACATCGGGCGCCATCAAGGCGCTGCTGGGCCTCGCCCCCAAGACGGCGCGGCGCATCGGCGCCGATGGCGCGGAAGAAGAAGTCGCGCTCGATCTCGTCCAGGCCGGCGATACGCTGCGCGTGCGGCCGGGTGAGAAAGTGCCGGTCGACGGCGAGGTCATCGACGGACGCTCCTCGGTCGATGAATCGATGATCACCGGCGAATCCATGCCGGTCAGCAAGGCGCAAGGGGCCAAGGTGACCGGCGGCACGCTCAACCAGACCGGGGCGCTGACCATGCGCGCGCTCAAAGTCGGGCGCGAGACGATGCTGGCGCGCATCGTGCAGATGGTGTCGGAGGCACAGCGCTCGCGCGCGCCCATCCAGCGTCTTGCCGATCAGGTGTCGGGCTGGTTCGTGCCCTTGGTGATCGCCATCGCGGCGCTGGCCTTCGGCGCCTGGATGATGTGGGGGCCGGAGCCGCGGCTTGCCTATGCGCTGCTCGCCGCCGTCTCGGTGCTCATCATCGCCTGTCCGTGCGCGCTCGGCCTCGCGACACCGATGTCGATCATGGTGGGTGTCGGCAAGGGGGCGGAGAACGGCATCCTGATCAAGAATGCCGAGGCGCTGGAGCGGCTCGAAAAGGCCGATGCGCTGGTCGTCGACAAGACCGGCACACTCACCGAGGGCAAGCCGAAGGTAACGAGCATCGTCGCGGCCGCAGGCCTCGATGAAACTGAGATTCTGCGCCTTGCGGCCGGCGTCGAACGCGCCTCCGAACATCCCCTCGCCCATGCCATCGTCGTGGCGGCGGAAGAGAGGAAGCTCAAGCTGCCCGAGGTCAAGGATTTCGACTCGCCGACCGGCAAGGGCGCCAAGGGCGTCGTCGAGGGCCGGAAGATCACCCTCGGCAATGCCGCTTTCCTCAAATCGGAAGGCGTCGATGCGACGGCGCTCTTCAAGAACGCGGAAACCCTGCGCCAGGACGGCGCCACCGCGATCTTCATCGGCATCGACGGGCAAGCGGCCGGCGTCATCGCCATCGCCGATCCGGTCAAGGCGACGACACCGGACGCGCTCAAGGCGCTGCGCGAGGCGAATATCCGCATCGTGATGCTGACCGGCGACAACCGCACCACGGCGGAAGCGGTGGCGCGCCGGCTGGGCATCACCGAAGTCGAGGCCGATGTGCTGCCCGACCAGAAGGCGGCGATCGTCCAGCGCCTGCAGAGCGAAGGCCGTGTCGTCGCCATGGCCGGCGACGGCGTCAATGACGCGCCGGCCCTCGCCGCCGCCGATATCGGCATCGCCATGGGCAAGGGCACCGACGTCGCCATCGAAAGCGCCGGCGTCACATTGCTCCAGGGCGACCTCATGGGCATCGCCGAGGCGCGCCGGCTGTCGCGCGCCACCATGCGCAATATCCGCGAGAACCTGCTCTTCGCCTTCATCTACAATGCGGCGGGGGTCCCCGTTGCGGCGGGCGTGCTCTACCCGACCTTCGGCCTGCTGCTGTCGCCAATGATCGCCGCGGCGGCGATGGCGCTCTCCTCGGTGAGCGTGATCGGCAATGCGCTCAGGCTCAGGATGATGAAGCTTTAAGCTTTCGCCCGGGTCGGCGTGCGCGTCATGAACTCCATCGTGTGCTCGAAGGAGGTGACGCCGGCCTGGGAGCCGAGACCGGTGGCGTTGAGCGCCGATGTCGCCTGGGCGAAGCGCACCGTGGTTTCGGGATCGAAACCGCGCACCAGGCCGACGGCGAAGCCGGCATTGAAGGCGTCGCCGCAGCCGCAGGTGCATTTGACCTTCACATCGAAGGCCGGGATCCTGAAGTGCCGGCCTTCGGCGTCGTGGTAGTAGGCGCCGTCCGCGCCGAGCGTGAAGACGCAGGCCTTCACGCCGAGTCCGATGAAATGCCTCGCATTGTCGGCAAGACCCGAAAGGCCGGTGAGCGCGCTCGCCTCCTCGATCGAGGGCATGAAATAATCGACATGGGGCAGCACCTGCGCCACCGCCGGCAGGTCGGCCGGCGAGCTGGCAAAGACATCGAGCGTCGTCACGGCGCCATGCGCCTTGGCCGCCTTCATCAATTCGGCATTGCGGCCCTTGTCCATCCGGTCCATCAGGCCGATGCCGCCGATATGCACGACGCGGGCATCGATCACCTGCCTCAACAGCGTGTCGTCGACGAAGAAATCGCCGGTCGCCCCCTTCATATGGAGCGCCGGGCGCGTGCCGTCGGCGCGCGTCGTCACGATCGAGGACGAGGTGCGCGATCCTTCGAGGCGCTGCATCGCGGAGGTGTCGACGGAAAAGCGCCGCAGGCGCCCAAGCACCCAGTCGCCCATCAGATCGGGCCCGACACCGCCCACCGCCAGCACCTTGAGGCCCATCTTGGCGGCGGCGATCGCCGCCGTGCCGGCGGCGCCCGACACCGCAAGCGTCAATTCATCGATGAAGTTGGTCCCCCCGCCGTCCGGCACCGCGGTGAACGGCCAGCCCAGGCAGTCGAAAGTATAGAAGCCGATCGATGAATAGTCGTATCTCATGCCCTGGGGTTCCCTGCCGTCCTCAAACCGCAGCCTATTCAATATCTCACGCCAGCATCAAGGCCGGTTCTTCGATGAATGTCCGGAAAGCGGCGAGGAGCTCGGCACCGAGCGCGCCATCGACGGCGCGGTGATCGCAGGACAATGTGCAGGTCATCTGAGTGCGCAGCTCGATGCGGCCCTCGTATTTCGCCGGACGCTCGATGCCGGCGCCGACCGCGAGGATGGTCGCATGCGGCGGGTTGATGATCGCCGCGAATTCCTCGATGCCATACATGCCGAGATTGGAGACCGCCGTCGTGCCGCCCTGATATTCCGACGGCGCGAGCCGGCACGCTCGGGCGCGAGCCGCGAGATCCCTCATCTCCAGCGAGATGACGGACAGGGATTTCGTCTCGGCGGCGCGGATCACCGGCGTGAACAAGCCGCCTTCGACGGCGACCGCGACACCCACATCGCTGGCGCGGTGCTTCAGGATGCCTGACTCCGCCCAGGTGACATTGGCGCCGGGCACACGCTGGAGGGCGAGCGCCAGCGCCTTGATGACGAAATCGTTGATCGACAGCTTCCAGACCGGCTGCTTGTCGGTATTGCGCGGCGCCTTATCATTGAGCTTCTCGCGGATATGCAGAAGCTCGCCCAGGTCGCAGGTGAGCGAGAGATAGAAATGCGGCACCGTCTGCTTCGACTGCACCAGCCTTTCGGCGATGATGCGGCGCATCCCGCTGACGGGCTCGATGTCGTAGCTGCCCGGCTGATAGAGGCTCGCAACCTCGGGCGTGGCCGCTCGCGGCTCCGCTTGCGGCGGCGCGGCGTGGAAGTTCCTCACGTCCTCGGCCTGAATGCGGCCATGCGGCCCCCTGCCGGTGATGTCCGACAGCTTCAGGCCGAGCTCACGCGCGAGGCGGCGCGCCAGCGGCGTGGCGCGCGGCAGGCCGGATAGCGGCACCGGCGTCGCATCGACCACCGGGGCAAGAAGCGTGATCTCGACATTCGGCACGGCCGGCGCGCTCGCCACGGGCTTCACCCCTGCCGGCGCTTGAATCGCCTCGCCTTCCCCATAGATGAAGGCGACCGGCGTTCCGACCGGAATGTCGAGGCCTTCGCTCGCGGTGATGTTGCGGATCACGCCGGCGCCCGGCGATTCCACTTCCATGGCCGCCTTGTCGGTTTCGATCTCGAAGATCGGCGCGCCCTTGGCGACGGTCTCGCCTTCCTTGACATACCACTTGCTGATCTTGCCCGTGGCCATGTCCATGTCGACACGCGGCAGGATGACTTCAATCGGCATAGCTCAGACCCGGCCGGTGACGAGGCCGCGTATGGCGGCGACGATACGATCGGTCTGCGGCACGGCGGCTTTCTCGAGAACCGGATTATAAGGGATCGGCGCTTCGGCGCCGCCTAAGCGCAGGATCGGCGCGTCGAGATAATCGAAGGCCTCGCTTTCGGCGATGAGGGCGCTGATCTCGGCGCCGATGCCGAGCGTCTTGACGCCTTCATAGACACAGGCGAGGCGGGTCGTCTTCTTCACGCTTTCGATGATCGTCTGGGTGTCGAGCGGACGCAAAGTGCGCAGGTCGATGACCTCGACGTCGATACCTTCGCCACTCAAAATATCGGCCGCTTCCAGTGCGCGATGCACCATGATGGCGGTGGCGACGATGGTGACGTCGCGGCCCTCGCGGCGGACGAGCGCCTTGCCGATCGGAACGCGATAGGCGTCCTCGGGAACCTCGCCCTTCATCTTGTAGAGAAGCTTGTGCTCGAAGACCATCACCGGATCGGGATCGTCGATCGCCGCGAGCAGCAGCCCCTTGGCGTCATGCGGCGTCGCCGGCTGCACCACCTTGAGGCCCGGCACATGGGCGAACCAGGCATCGAGCGACTGGCTGTGCTGGGCGGCGGCCCCGGTCCCGGAGCCCGCCGGGAACCGCATGACCAGCGGCACCGAAACCTTGCCGCCGAGCATGAAGCGGATCTTGGCCGCCTGGTTGACGATCTGCTCCATCGCCAGCGTGGCGAAATCGGAGAACTGGAACTCGAAGACCGGCTTCGAGCCGGCGAGCGCCGCGCCGACCGCGACGCCGGCGGCCCCCAGCTCGGCGATCGGCGTGTCCATGACGCGGTCCTCGCCGAAGCGATGGACGAGATCGCCCGTCACCTGGAAGGCGCCGCCATAGACGCCGATATCCTCGCCCATCAGGAAGACGCGCTCATCGGCCTCCATGGCCTGGGCGAGCGCCTCGCGCACCGCTTCGGCATAGCTCAACTCACGCGCCGGCATCAGGCCGCTCCCTTGGTATAGACATCTCGCGTCAGATCGGCGGGCGAAGGATCGGTGCCGCCTTTGGCGAATTCGATCGCAGCAGCGATCTCGGCCTCGGCTGCGACGCGGATCGCGTCCGCCTCGTCCTTGCGCAGAATGCCGAAGGCTTCGAGATTGGCCTCGAAATGGCCGATCGGATCACGCGCCTTCCATTCCTCGATCTCTTCCTTGCTGCGGTAGCGGTTGCGGTCACTCTTCGAATGGCCGCGGATGCGATAGGTCTTGGTTTCGATGAGAGAGGGACCATCGCCACTACGAGCGCGCGCGGTCGCCCGCATGACGGCCTCGGAGACATCCTCGATGCGGTTGCCGTCGACGATCTCGCCGGGCATGTTGTAGGCGGGCGCCCGGTCGGCGACATGGCGGACCGCCATCGAGCGCTCGGTCGATACCGACATGCCGTATTTGTTGTTCTCGCAGATGAAGAGGACCGGCAGCTTCCAGATCGCCGCCATGTTGAGCGCCTCGTGGAAGGCGCCTTCATTGGAGGCGCCGTCGCCGAAGAAACACACCGCGACGTCGTCGCGCTTCTGCTTGCGGATGGCGAGCGCGGCGCCGACCGCGATGGGCAGGCCGCCGCCGACAATGCCATTGGCGCCGAGATTGCCGCTCTCCACATCGGCAATATGCATCGAGCCGCCGCGGCCGCGGCAATAGCCCTCTTCCTTGCCGAAGAACTCGGCGAACATCAGTTTCGGATCGGCGCCCTTGGCGATGCAATGGCCGTGGCCGCGATGAGTGGAGGTGATGTAATCGGTCTTGCGCAGATCCATGCACGAGCCGACGGCGCTGGCTTCCTGGCCGATCGAGAGATGCATCGTGCCGTGGATGAGGCCGCGGGTATAGGCCTCCTCGGCGCCCTCCTCGAAGCGGCGGATCAGATACATGCGGCGCAGCGCGTCACGCAGCGCCGCATTGTCGAAATGCCGGTAGAAGTCGCGCAGATTGGAAACCGCGGCGGTTTCCGTGGTCGCTTGGGTCATCAGGAGGCCTTTGCCAGGAGCTCGTCCTGGCGGCGGCGCAAACTTACGATGCGCGAGCCGGGATCGAGCCCGATGTTGTCGGAGGTGAGCAACTCGCCCTTGCGGATCGGCCTGGCGACCTTGCCTTGTTCGAGAAGGCCGCAGGGAAGCGCCTTCGCCTCGGCAGCCCCCTCATAGGTCATGATCCAGGCGCGATAGGCATATTCGCCGATCGCATCGAGCGTTTCGCCGGGTTTCAGGTCCTTCTTGGCGACGGCGCAGACTTCGGCCGAGGGACGGTCGAGCGGCTGCATGTCGGCAGTGCCATAGAGAACGGCGCGGGCGCAGGAGAGCGGCACTTCGAGGCTGGTCAGGTGATAGGGCCGGTAAAACGTGTAATAAGGCCCTGCCCCCAGTTTGAGATCGTGCATGCGCTCGCGCACCCGCGGATGCGCCATCTCGGCGATGACGAAGACGCCGGGCGCGACACCCTTGCCGATCGAATAGTCGACGACACCCTTGCGCGACAGGACACCGCCATCGGCCTTGGGACACAGAACCTTTTCGAGTTCGGGCAAGGTCGCCTGCGGTCCGTGCATGCCGGGGCAATCGGGCACCAGACCGGTGGCGTTGGCGATGGCGGCCATCTCGACCATGGTCTTCGAGCCGTCGACGAACTCGACCAGCATGCGCGGGTTCATGTTGCGCCGGCGCGCCTCGTCCATATAGGCGTCGGGCGTCGCGTCGACATTGAGCGGGTTGTTCTTGCCCTTGCCGGCGGCGACGATCGGGTAGCCGAGGCTCGACACGAAATTGATGAGCTCCATGCAGGAGCTCGGCTCATCGCCGGCCCCCAGCGTATAGACGACGCCGAGCCGCTTCGCCTCGCGCTGCAGATAGGCGCCGATGGTGACGTCGGCCTCGACATTCATCATCACCAGATGCTTGCCGTGCTCCATCGCGGTGAGGCCGATCTCGGCGCCGACCGCCGGGCGCCCGGTGGCGTCGATGACGACATCGATCGCATCGCTGGTGCAGACGGCCTGGGCATCCTCGGTGATCGCGGTGCGCCCCTGCTGCAGCGCCGCCTCGAAGGCAGGCTTGGCGCTCGCGACGACATGACTGTCGACGGGTCGCCCGGCGATGGCGAGCGCCCGCTCGGCGGCCTTGATGTTGATCTCGGCAATCGCGGCAACCGTGATGCCCGCCATCTGGTCGCATTGGGTGACGATGTCGGTGCCCATCTCGCCCGAACCGATCAGGCCGACCCGGATCGGACGGCCCTTTGTCGCCTGCCGGCGCGCGAGATCGGCGGCGAGCGCACCGGAAAAGCTGCTGCCTGGCAATTGACGGGCTGCGACAGCCATTCTGCCTCCCACTGCGTTCTTTGTTGATTGAGCAAATAGATACTTTTATGCTCTCTATTGTCAATATGTAATACGATATTGCTGCTTTGCGGTGAGAATATTGTGCAGAGCAGTATGGTATTTCCTGGGATTCGGCTTATTTCTGGCCCGCTCCTCACCAATCCGAAATATGGAACAATTGTATCGTTAACTCTGAACTGTTGCATTTTCAGAGTGACCGTATAGTCTCGCTCCATAAAAGCGCGAGGGGAGCAGATGCGGGAACGCCATGGCTGAGATCAGACTGCGCGGAGTGTCGAAGGCCTGGGGGGATTTCATCGGCGTCGACAACATCGATCTTGACATCAGGGATAAGGAATTCATGGTCTTCCTCGGCCCCTCGGGCTGCGGGAAGACGACGACCATGCGGATGATCGCCGGCCTCGAGGACCCGACCGGCGGCGACATCAGCATCGACGGCGAGAGCATGACCGATGTCGATGCCCGCGACCGCGACGTCGCGATGGTGTTCCAGAGCTACGCGCTCTATCCGAACATGTCGATCTACGAGAATATCCGCTTCCCCTTGCGGATGCGCGGCATCCCCGCCGGCGATCACGACCGGCTGGTGCGCCAGGCGGCGGAGATGGTCGAGCTCGGCCAGTATCTCGACCGCAAGCCGCGCGCTTTGTCGGGCGGCCAGCGCCAGCGCGCTGCCCTCGCCCGCGCCATCGTGCGCCAGCCGCAGGTCTTCCTGATGGACGAGCCGCTGTCCAATCTCGACGCCAAACTGCGCCTCACCATGCGGGCCCAGCTCAAGCATATCCAAAGGCAGCTCGAGACGACGACCGTCTATGTGACACATGACCAGATCGAGGCGATGACGCTGGCCGACCGGATCGCCGTCATGAACAAGGGCAAGATCCAGCAGCTCGGCACGCCGGACGAGGTCTACAACAACCCGAACCACCTGTTCGTCGCCGGCTTCATCGGCTCGCCGCCGATGAATCTCATTCCGGGCGCGCTCGAGAATGGCGATTTCGTCGGACCCGACACACGCGTGAAGGGTGCGGGCCAAGGCAACCGCGCCAATGTGGTCTTAGGCGTCAGGCCGGAAGACATGGAGATCGTCGCCACCCAGGACGGCCATCTCGTCTCGAAGCTCTATTCGCTCGAGCCGACCGGCGACGTGACCCTGGTGACGGCCTGGGCCGGCGAACAGCTCGTCGTCGCCAAAGGCTCGCGCGTCTTCCGGCAGGAGGTCGACACGCCGATCGCCTTCCACTTCGCCAAGGGGCGGGTCTTCCTGTTCGATGGGGAAAGCGGGAACAGGATCTGACACGCCCCCCCCCGGTTACGAGCGGCTTGAAGAAAGAGCCCTCATCCGGCCTTCGGCCACCTTCTCCCATTGCTTCGCAACGGGCGAAGGGAAATGCCGGCTCAATACATGCCGCGGATTTCGGTGAGCTCGGCGGCGAGGCCGACGATGTCGCGCCTGGCGACGAGGCCGGCGATCGTGGGCAGACGCGGCGCGATCAGGGCGCCGACGATGGCGAAGAACTGATCCTCGTCGAGCTCCTCGGCGGGCTTGCCCTGCTCGGCGAAGAGAAGCGCCACGCAGGCGATGGCATAGACGGTGAGATTCTGGTCGTCGCCGCTGGCGATGACAGAAGCGTCGCGCGGCTTGCCGGCGCGCGCGATCGGGGCGACGTCGACCAGCGCCATGATGGCATGGGCGAGGAAGTCGGGCTCAGAGCCGTTCAGACCGGCGCCGATATCGGCGAGCAAGGTGCGGCGCGCCGCGTCGACGCGATGCTCGAGCACCAGGAAGGGCGGCGTGCGGTAGCGCCTGAGGATGTGGATGGCGGCGCGGTAGAAATAGGCATTGAACAGAGGGTTGACGAGGAAGCTGTCGGCACGGATGGCGGCCGCCACCTCGTTCATGATGCCATGGGTGAAGGGCGACGGCAGCTTGCGCCATTCGGGCGCGAAGAGCGTGATCGACAGGTTGACCGACCAGGTCGTCAGCCGGTCGGCGATGCGGGCGAGCCGCGACACCATAGCGGCCAGAAAATAGCCGCCGGGCCGCGTCTCGACGGGCGGGCGGGCGGGTCCTGAAGGCGTCCCGGCGGCCGGATGACCCCAATATTCGGCGCCCGACAGCACGCGCATGAAGAACTGCGCGGTGCGCAGGCTGTCACGTGCCCCGGCGGCAGCGCAGACGGCATGCGAGGCAAGCGTATCCTGATGGCGCGAAGCAATTGTCATAGGCCCATTTCAGCCCTTTACGGCCCCCATCGTCAAGCCGCGCGACAAGTGCTTCTGAATGGCGACAACCAGAAGCAGCACCGGCACGAAAGCGATGAAGGCGACCATGGCGATGGCATTATATATGATGCCGTCCGAGCCGCCGGTAAAGTTCGCGAGAGCCACCGACAGCGTATAGGCGTTCTGCGTCGAGGCGATGAGCAGCGTGAACAGGAACTCGTTGATGGCGAAGATCACCGCGATGACGCCGGCGGTGATGATGCCGGGCAGGCACATGGGCACGATGATCGACACCAATATGCGCAGGTCCGAGGCGCCGTCGGTCTTCGCCGCATCCTCGATCTCGGGCGGAATGTCGAGCATGTAGGAACGCACGATCCAGGTGACGAGAGACAGGTTCATCGCCGCATAGATCAGCATCAGCGCCCAGACCGTGTCGAGCAGGCCGAAGGTCTTGAACAGGAAGAAGATCGGGATGGCGACGACGGCCGGGGCCATCATGCGGGTAGACAGAATGTAGAAGCCGATATCCTCGCGGAAACGGTATTTATAGCGGGCCAGCGAATAAGCGGCGGGAATGGCGAGCAGGAGATCGATGACGACGCTGCCGAAAATGGCGATGAGCGAATTGCGCAGATAGGCGCCCATCGGCCAGGACGACCAGATCATGTTCCAGGCATCGAGCGTGAAGGTCGGCAGATAGACCGGTTGCGGCAGCACGATCTCGGTACGCGGTCGAAGCCCGATGGTGAGGAACCAGATGATCGGCACGACGCAGAACAGCGCCCAAGAGCCGAGCACGAGATAGCGCAGCAGCAGCGATCCGGCCCGGCCCGATTTGCGGCGTCTCGCCATGGCCTAATCTCTCCCCGAGCGGAAGAACCGCTTCACGAAGGTCTGGGCGATGATGACGGTGAGCGCCAGAAGCACCACCGACGCCGCCGAGGCATAACCGAAATCGAAGCGCTTGAAGCCGGTGCGATAGATGAAATAGCTCATCGTCTCGGTGGCGCCGCCCGGCGTGCCGCCGGTGATGATGAAGACCGAGGTGAACATCGTCACGATGTCGATGCCGCGCAGCACCAGCGCCACCGCGATGATCGGCTTGAGCATCGGCAGGGAGACGTTCCAGAAGATCTGCGACCAGCGGGCGCCGTCGAGGCGCGCCGCCTCCTCGATCTCGGGGTCCTGGCCCTGCAGGGCGGCGACGAAGATGACGAACAGGAAGGGCGTCCACTGCCAGACATCGGTGATGATGAGGGAGAAGCGGGCGAGCCAGACATCGCCCAGGAAATCGAGCGGCCTCTCGATGAAGCCGATGCGCATCAGGAGATCCGACACGACGCGGCCGTCGTTGAAGGCGAGCTTCCACAGGAAGGAGACCGCCGACGGCATGAACAGCATCGGCAGCAGGAACAGGATGCGCCAGCTCCGGATGAAGGGATCGCGATAGGCGAAGGCGGCAAGCGTCAGCGCGATGACGAATTCGATGAGGAGCGCCCCCGAGCCCATGAGGAGGGTGTTCCACAGGCTGGCCCAGAATTCAGGATCGCCGATGAGCTTGGTATAATTGGCGGGCCCGATGAAGGTCCAGCTGTTGAAGCGGATGCGGAACAGGCTCTGGTAGATGGCATAGAGGCCGGGATAGAAGGTGATGCCGAGAAGATAGATCACCGCCGGCGCGACGAGCAGATAAGGAAAAAGCTTGCGCTGCAGCGGGCCGCGGCGCCGCAGCGGCGAACGGGCGGCTCGCGCCGCCCGTCCGGAACCCAGTGTGATGGCTTCAGCCATTCAAAACAAATCCTCACGCTGAGGTGTGAGCGAAGCGAGCCTCGAAGCGCCCCTCAGGATAGAGCGAGCCTGTTGCACCAACCCTTCGAAGGCCGCTGCGCGGCCACCTTAGGGTGAGGGTGACAGACCGTCACCCTCATTCTGCAATCACACCGGCGGCGTCTTGCCTTTGCCGATCCAGGTCGCATCGGCCACGGCGGCGTAGTCGACCGGAGGCTCGCCGGAATAGAAGCCGTTCTTGTCCATGATCTCGCGCCAGGCCTTGACGCCGGCATCGAGGGCCTCCTTCGGCGTCGCCTGGCCGACGACCGCCTTGTTGATCTCGTTGCCGAGCGCCTGCTCCATCTCGAACATGCCGGGGAGACGCGGCGCGCACCAGGCATAATCGAGCTCGGTCGACCACACTTCGGCGGGCTGCGAGACCTTGCGCAGATTGGGGTTGGTGAGCACCGAGCGGTAGCCCGGCGCCACGCCATTGGCGTTGGCCTCGTTCATCGCCATAATCGAGGCGGTGGTGAGGAAGGCCAGCATCAGGAAGGCGCCTTCCGGATTCTTCGACGTCGCGGTGACGACCGAGGTCGAGCCCGCGATATTGGGCGGCGCGAAGCGGCCGCCGTCGACGCGCGGCTCGTAGATGGTGATCACGTCGCCGACGATCTTGCTCTGATCGGGACGCGTCGCCTGGGTGCCGGAATCCTGCCAGGATATGTTGCTGGCGAGCTGGCCGCCGAGCCAGGCGGCGCGGTTCTCGCCCCAGCCCCAGCCGGCCACGCCCGCCGGCGCGTTCTTCTGCAGCGCCAGGATCGTCTCGATCGCCTTGACGCCGGCGTCGGAATTGAAGACCGGCTCCCATTTGTCGTTGAAGAGGTCGACGCCGAACTGGGCGGCGAGATGCTCCCAGGTATAGGTCGACCAGAAGCCGCGCGCCGCCATGAAGCCGACACCGGCGACGCCCTTGTCGGTCTTGTTGAGCTCGGCCGAGAAACGGATCAGATCGTCATAGGTCTTGATGGTGCTCTTGGCGTCGACATCGCCGCCCGTGACTTCCTTGAAGTATTTGGCGCGGACATGGACCTGCTGGATGTCGCAGTCGAAGGGAATGCCGTAGAGACCCTTGCCGCCCCACATGCCGTAATTGAGCTTGTAGGTGTCGTAGAAATCGTCGATCGGCAATTTCCATTTGGCGGCATAGTCGTCGAGCTTGGCGAGGAAGCCCGGGGCGGCGAAGTCACCGAGCCAGGGCGAGAAGAACTGCAGCGCGTCGAAGCTGGCATTGCCGGAAATGAATTCGGCGACGACCTTGTCATAAAGCGAGTCGTCCGGGATCGGCACCAGCTCGACCGTCATGCCGGACAATTCCTGGAACGGCTTCAGGCCGTCGGCGGCGGATTCGGCATCGGCCGCGCCGATCGCGAACTTCACCGTCTTGCCGGCGAATTCCTTGCGCACCTGCTCCCAGTCGACGGTGCGGATCCAGTCCTTCGCCGGATCCCACAGCTGCTCGTCATCGGCGAGCTTGTAGAGGTCGCGATAGTCCTTCTTCACATAATTGCCGACATTGATCCTGGCGAGCACGCTCGCCGGGTCCGGCAGTTCGGCGGCGAGGCTGCGCCGGACATTGAAGAGGTTGACACCGCCCGCGCCCGCAAGTCCGGCGGCGCCGAAGGCGGTGGCCGATTTCAGCAAGGACCGGCGCGACAGGCGGCCCGTTGGTTTATGCAACATCACTCTATCTCCTCCCTGGAAATGGCCCTGATCAGGCCGGCTTGACGGCACGAGCTCTCGGGGATGAGCGGCAAGGCATTGCTGGCTGACGGCACAGGCTCCTCCCATCTACCGTTCGATGACGGCGTTTATTCTTCGATTGAGCGAGAGAGTACTAAACTACAATTTTGAATGCAAATGTTTCGCAATTCACCCGGCACAAATTCAATGCTGCTTTGCAGCATGATCTGGTGAAATTTGGAGGAATCTTACCCTAGCCCTCATCCCCACAGCCCCGAAATTGGACTATTTCGAGATACAATCGTATACTTGAATAACACTATGTATCCTCATCGAGGTGAACATAAAGCCGAGACGGATGCTTTATGGTAGGCTATTCCCCAGCGAGGAAAGCGACAGGCCAGAATGCTCGAGAAGACACCCGCAAAAAGAGGCAAGTCCGCCGCCGAGGCGAGTCCGGGGCGCGTGGCGCGCAACCGGATGCGGATCGCGTGGATGTATTATGTCGAGGGCCTGACCCAGAATGAGATCGCCGACCGGCTCGGCATCGGGCGCGTCACCGTGGTGCGCAACATCAATGAGGCCATCCGCCAGCGCGAGGTGAAGATCTGGATCGAGGGCGATGTCGCCGAATGCCTCGATCTCGAAGGCCAGCTCAAGCAGGTCTTCGGCTTCAAGGAGGCGATGGTGGTGCCCGAGCCCTCCAATCCGGCCTTCACCACGAAGGCGATCGGCGTCGCCGCCGGCATGTATATCACCGACAATCTGACCGACGACATGTCGATCGGCGTCGGCTGGGGCGCCACGCTTTATGAATCGCTGCAGACCCTGGCGCCGCGCGAGCTCGAAAATGTGCAGGTGATCTCGCTCTTGGGCGGCATCGTCCAGGCGCGCCGCTACAATCCGTCGGAATTCGCCTGGCAGGTCGCCCGCATGGTCGGCGCCGACTGCTATCTCCTGACCGCGCCGGCGGTGGTTGACTCGCCCGAGACCAAGGAGACGCTGATCGAGAAATGCGGCCTGCGCGACGTGCTGCGCCGCGCCGAAAGGCTCGACATGGCGGTGCTGAGCGTCGGCACCATGGCGCCTGATTCGACCGCCTTCCGTTTCGATTTCCTCTCCGACGAAGACCGGACCAGCCTGATCCGGCTGGGCGCCGTCGGCGACATTCTGTATAATTTCTATGACCGCGAAGGCCGGCTGGTCGACCATCCGCTCAACAAAAGAGTGATGTCGATCCCGATCGACCAGCTGCGCGACGTGCCGAAGCGCATGATCGCCTCGGGCGGCAACGAGAAGGTCGATTCACTGCTGGGCGCGATCCGGCTCATCGACTGCAATGTGCTGATCACCAACGAAGCCACCGCCCGCGAATTGCTGATCAGAAGGACGTGACGGCGCCATGATGCTCACTCCCCTCAAACCGGAAGTCCTGAAGGTCGACGACCTCAATCACGAAGCGCGCCGCTTCCGCACCATCGTCTGGTCGTTCCAGCGCAATCTCGATCTGCTGTTCAAAGGCACCGGCCTTTCCGCCAAGGTCGATCACGCCGCCCTCGCCGAGGCCTTTGCGCGCTGGCGGCAGAAATTCGACCAGTCGAAGCATCTCGCCGACGTCAATCGCAACGACTATGTGATCTACGCGGCAGGGCTGATGCTGCGCGAGCTCATCGTCGCCGCCCCGCTCAAAGCCAGCAAGGAAGAGGAGCTGCCGGCGCTCCCGGGCGGCATCGACCATCCGCTGGCGCGCTGGCCGGAAGGTTATGCCTATACGAGCTTCTGTCTGTCGGTCGCGGCCGCCATCCTGAAGGAGCTCGGCGCCGACGAGCCGACCCCGGCCAAGGTGGCGGACGATCCGGGCTTCTGGAGCTCGTTCCGCGAAAACACCCATGAGGATCCCGAGACCGCGGTCGGCTTCTTCGACCTGGTCTGCGGCGGCGAGCCGAATTGGGCGGCGCCCGGGGTGCCCTGGCTCCGCAAAGCCTTCGCCCAGCAAGGCACACTGCCGCGGAACAAGGTTTGAGCTTCTCTCACTGTTAACCCCTGAACCGCTGGATGGCCGGGTCAAGCCCGGCCACACGCTTTTCGGGCCGATGCGTCGGTTTTAACGATTCGTATACCGAATCAGCTACGCTCGGTCCGTTATCCGGGGAGAGGTCCCATGAAACGGATCCTGATTTATGGCGGCGCGTTGCTGACGCTCCTTGTTGCGGCGGCGCTCGCCCTCCCCTTCGTCATTCCGCATGATTTCATCGCCGGACAGCTCAAGCAGGCGGTGAAGGCCGAAACCGGCCGCACGCTCACGATCGGCGAAGCGCCGAAGCTCGTCTTCTGGCCGGATTTCGCCGTGACGCTGAAGGACGTGCGGCTCTCCACCCCGCCCGGCATGTATGACGGCCCGGTGGCGCAGATGGACGAGATGCGCATCCGCGTCGAGGTCGCCTCGCTGTTCGACCGGCGGCTCGACATCAAGGAGCTGCATCTCATCCGTCCGAAACTGTCGCTGGTCATCGATGGCGAGGGACGGCCTAACTGGATCATGGCCCGGCCCGGCACTAAGGAAGAGAACAATGGCGGTGGCGGTCCCGGCATCAAGACCGGCTCGATCGCGCCCGTCACCATCGAGGATGGCGATGTGCGCTTCCTCGACGAACGCTCGGGCAAGGCCTTCATGGCTGAGAAGGTTGATCTCACCATCACGCTCGGCTCGCTCACCGGCCCGGTCGCGGTCAAGGGATCGCTCCGGGCGCTGGGCGACGACATCGACCTCGCTTTCTCCGCCAAGACGCCGACCGAGCTTGCCGCCGCGGGCTCCGCTTTGTCGCTGGCGGTCAAGAGCAAGCGGCTCGACTTCTCCTTCTCCGGCCTCGCCGCCATGCAGGACGGTCTCGCCCTCGACGGGGCCGTCACGGCATCGTCGAATTCGCTGCGCGAGCTCGGCCGCTGGGCGAAGATCCAGGTGCCGGACGGCCCGGGCTTCGGCCCCGCCAAAATCAACGGCCAGATCGCCTTTGCCGGCAAAAGCCTCAAGCTTAGAAAATCCAAGATCACGCTCGACGGCCTTGCCGCGCAGGGCGATATGGCGATAGATCTCGGCGCCCGTCCGCAAGTCACCGCCAGCCTCGGCTTCGACACGATCGATGTGAACCGTTACCTGGCGCCGCAAAGCGCGACGCCCGAAGCGGCCGCCGGCCAAATCGGGTGGAGCACCGCGCCGATCGCGCTGGCCGGGCTGGGTGTGGTCGACGCCAGGCTCAAGCTCAGCGCCAACAAGCTTCTCTACCGGACCGTTACCACCGGCAAGATCGCCATCGACGCCACCCTCAAGAACGGCAAGCTCGATGCGACGCTCGGCCAGATCGCGCTCTATGGCGGCAAAGCCAAGGGCCGCCTGGTGCTCGATGGCGGCGCCAAGCAGCCGGCCGTGCAGATGACGCTCGAGGCGAAGGGCTTCGACGGCTTGCGGCTGCTCAAGGACTATGCCGGCCTCGACCGCTTCGAAGGGGTCGCCGGCGCGACACTGAACCTCTCCGGCCACGGCCGCTCGCAGCAGGAGCTCATCTCCTCGCTCAACGGCACCGCGTCCTTCAGCTTCGCCAATGGCGCTGTGCGGGGCATCGACATCGAAGCGATGGTGGAGGCGGTGGGCACCGATATCCTCACCGGCTGGCGCCAGGGGCCCGATGCCAAGACGCCCTTCGACGCGCTGAGCGCCGGCTTCACCGTGGTGAACGGGATCGCCACGACCAACGATCTCAATTTCACCAGCCCGGTGCTTTCCGTAAGCGGCGGCGGGCTGGTCGACCTGCCGCGCCGGATGGTCAATCTCAAGGTCAGCCCGACGCTCACGCTGGCCGCGGCGCAGACTATCGACCTCGCCGGGCTTGCGGTTCCGGTCATCGTGAAAGGGCCCTGGGCCAATCCGAAGATCTATCCCGACATCGCCGGCATCCTCGACAATCCGCAGGCCGCCTATGACACGCTGCGCAAGATCGTCGGCGAAGGCACGACGGCGAGCCTCAAGGAAAAGGGTGAGGTCCTCAAGCAGCAGGTCAAGGGCAAGGTCGCCGACGAGATCGGCAAGGCGCTCGGTGACGATGAGACCGGCAAGGCGGTGGGCGACGCCATCGACGAGCAGGGCCAGAAGCTGCTCAAAGGCCTGTTCGGGAACAACTAATCCCCACGCGGATGATCGACTTCCGTTGTACGACTAAAGACTCACGACGAAGGTTGATCTAGCGACAAGCTCCCCTCGCCCCTACGACTCTGGGCAGCTTCGCCCAACCACAACGATTCCTTCGGGGGAAGGATTGCGGCGGAGATTCAGACCCAAAATGGGAGAGGAAACAACATGTCCCACGCCGAAGCCACCCTGTCCGGTCGCGGAAAGGGCATGACGCAGGATGAACGATTCGTCGTCACTGCCTCATCCGCCGGTACCGTCTTCGAATGGTACGACTTCTATCTCTACGCCACGCTGGCGCCGTTCTTCGCCTCGCTGTTCTTCCCGCCGGGCAATGACACGGCAGCCCTGCTTTCGGCCTTCGCCACCTATGCGGCGGGCTTCCTGGTGCGCCCCTTCGGCGCCATCTTCTTCGGCCGCATCGGCGATCTCGTCGGGCGCAAATACACCTTCCTCGTCACCATCCTGGTGATGGGCATCTCGACCTTCGCCGTCGGCCTTCTGCCGACCTTCGCTTCCGTCGGCTGGCTTGCGCCGCTGCTCCTGGTGCTGCTGCGCCTGCTGCAGGGCCTGGCGCTCGGCGGTGAATATGGCGGCGCCGCCACCTATGTGGCCGAACATGCCCAGCATGGAAGGCGCGGTTATGCAACGAGCTGGATCCAGACCACGGCGACGCTCGGCTTCTTCCTGTCGCTCGTCGTCATCGGCCTGTGCCGGTGGGGCATGGACGCGGCGGTGTTCAAGGAATGGGGCTGGCGCATTCCGTTCCTGGTTTCGGTGGTTCTCCTCGCCTTCTCCGTCTATATCCGGCTGAAGCTGAATGAATCGCCGGTCTTCACCAAGATGAAGGAAGAGGGCAAGGGCTCGTCCTCGCCGCTCACCGATTCCTTCTTCCGCTATCCCAACAACAAATATGTGCTGCTGGCGCTGCTCGGCGCCACCGCCGGTCAGGGCGTCGTCTGGTACACCGGCCAGTTCTACGCGCTGTTCTTCCTCATCGGCCCGCTCAAGCTCGACTTCCTCGCGGCCTATGGGCTGATCGCGGTGTCGCTGCTCATCGGCACGCCGTTCTTCGTGTTCTTCGGCAAGCTCAGCGACAAGATCGGCCGCCTCAAGATCATCCTGGCCGGCTGCGTGATCGCGGCGCTGACCTACTTCCCGCTGTTCCAGATGCTGACGCACTATGTCAATCCGGCGCTGGAAGAGTTCAACGCCAAGAACCCGATCGTCGTGTCGGTCGACAAGAAGACCTGCAACTTCCATGTCTTCGTCGGACCGTGGTCGAAATTCTCCGACTGCGACAGCATTCAGGACTATCTGACCAAGCAGGGCCTCTCCTTCACCACCGTCGACACGCCGGACCAGCCGGCCAAGGTCATGGTGGGCGCGACCGAGATGCCGGGCTGGGCGACGATCACCTCGACGGATCCGGCCAAGAAGGACCTCGTGGTGCGCCAGGAGACCTGGACGGCCAAGCTCAAGGAGCTCGGCTATCAGCCGGTGGCCGATCTCTCCAAGGTCAACTGGTTCATGGCGGAGCTGATCCTCGTCGTCATGGTGATCTATGTGACCATGGTCTACGGCCCGATCGCGGCCTTCCTGGTCGAATTGTTCCCGACCAAGATCCGCTACACGTCGATGTCGCTGCCCTATCATATCGGCAATGGCTGGTTCGGCGGCATGCTGCCGCTGCTCGCCACCGCCATCGTGGCGGCGGCCGGCAATATCTATGCGGGCCTCTGGTATCCGATCGTGGTGGCGCTGATGACGGCGGTCATCGGCTTCATCTTCCTGCGCGAGACCAAGGACGTCGACATCTCGAAGACCTGACATCGCGCCAACCGGGCGGCCATGCCGCCCGGTCCACCAGACCCCAAGCGCCGGCTTCCGGTCAACGGAGCCGGCGCTTTAACTTTCTGTTTTCCGAGGGAAATCAGGCAAAATGCGTCAGGTGCGAGCACCTGCATTTTGAAACTGGACAAGCCCAGAACCCTCGCCTATAAACCGGCCCGCTTCCCTTGGCCTCCCGTTTTCGCGAGGCCCCGGCGCCCAGGTAGCTCAGTTGGTAGAGCAGCGGACTGAAAATCCGCGTGTCGGTGGTTCAATTCCGCCCCTGGGCACCATTTAATCAAGATATTTCAAAACGTTAGAGGGCGTGCGTTATTTGCGCGGATTGCGGTGCATCTCCTAGGTAGCAGCTAGGTAGCAGCAAAAAAATGAACTTGTGTGTACTTTGGGCAACACCCCTGTCTCCATCGGCTCGCATTGGTCGAAGTATTGGTGCGTTGGAGGTTCTCCACGGCAAGCGGGAGGACACTTGGACAAGCAAATCAGACTGTCGGTCGATTGAGACTAATCTGGATTGCTGTTCTGAATTCGAATCGCTTCTAATCTCTCGTGCCGCCGTTTCAGAGCTGGGATCACTTCCCTGTCGTATATCCACTTCTGAGCATCAGAAAGGGAATCGTATCCCTGATGGATGACCTGCCGAGCGATGCCGTGCGCCTTGGAGTTTTCTTCAATTTCTCCTTCGGCAACTAAATCCTCGATTGCATCGTGAAGCTCAAAATCAATGTGATCATTGTGACCCACGGACTACTCCATCTCGCCAGCTGGGTATTTCTTTTGCTTGGCAAGATTACCATTACGTCATATTCGATGAAAGACCGGAAGCCTTTTACCTAGATCGCCGCGGGCCAAACGAGACTTTTTGTTGTTTGGCCCACATTCCGTGCACTGCGGTGAATGGCGCGGGTTGTCCCGCTTCGCTTCACGCAAGCGCGGATCGAAACGCATATAGGCCGCAGATGCCTCAAGCTCGGTCAGGCCTGTCATGAAGAACAGAAAGTCATTGGCAGCCTGCGCGGCACCGAGGGCATTTAGCGTAACGACACTGGGGGCGGCGACTTCCTTATCATCGACATAACGTTGTGCTTTGCGCTCCCGCTCGGTCTGACCTTCTTCCTGGAGCTTGGAAGGGTTTATTACCTGATTACACCACAAACAACCGCATTCCGGGGTTACCGGGCGAATGATCGAGTGCACCGATGTTAGCGCACCAGATGCTTCGTCGTGCATAACTTTGCTACCAATCTGGACGCCCGGAATTAAGTATTGATGGACAATCGCGTTAAACAAGAGGCGTGCGCGCATACTATCCGCCGCAAGGAATATATAATCGCAATCCAACAACCGCGCAGCGGCTTTCGGTTCAAGCACGTCCACAGGGTATGTTTCGACTATCGCTCTTTTATTGATACGGCGAATCATCCGGCGGGCAATTTGGACCTTCAGCTTCGCTGACTTCTTCGCCAAGGTTTGAAGCCATTCTGGCCATGGCCCACGAGTCAGCCACGTACGTGCGTCAAAAGCGGTCGCGCCTACAACACGTGGAAGATTGGTGCCCTCGATTCTGTCGGGGTCGATTAGCACGAAATGGCCCACGCCCAGATGTCCGAGGTATTCGGCCAGGAGCGAACCAACGCCGCCCAAGCCGATAATTGCAATACGCGTGCTGCGGAGAATGTCTTGTCCGGCGTCGCCAAAGAGGCGCACCTGCCGATCGTAATTGGGGTCGGTGCCCGCCCGCCTAGGCGGCGCGGGAAACAACTGGTCGCGGCGGCGACCGACGATGCAGGCGTCCGTCAGCGGGACACGCCTACCGTCAGGAAGCCAGATGTCGCCTGCGATGGCGTGGTTGGCGAAGACCAAAGCGCCTACAGGCATGCCATCCGCTATGTCGAGCAGAGCCGGATATCCACGTTCGTGGCTGTCCAGGTCATCCTTCGAGAAGGAGACGGAATCATCGCCGCCGTGATTATGGATTGCAAGATAGACGAGCTGTTCATCGCGGCACTCACGAATGCGGTCTCGGATAAAGGGCGCACGCAGCATACGGTAGCCGCGCTTGCCGGGAACATAGTCGACACCATCCGTTGCAATATGGAGAGCGCGCGCCAGCAACCGGATCCGTCCGTCGGATGTTCGGGCGAGCCCGGCTTCAATGACAGCGCCGTGCTCGTCGCCGTCGCCGGGGTAAAGATGGGCGCGCAGCATGGCAAACATGCCTTCCGGCATGATCAGGTGCCACGAGGAGCCATCTAACGGGATCTTAACCATCGCAGCACCTTCAGCAGCTTCAGAAGAGGCGTTTCGAGATCTGAATTAGGATCACGCTTGTTCGAACGGCGCGAGATTTGGACGGCGCTACGGCTCTTCATCTCATCGCCTTCTACAACGCCCGGCTGAGGAAAAGTTTGTCCGGTTGAGAGTCCCTCACCCAGAGGTTTCTTGTCGATGCGCGAGAGATCAACTCGCACAAAGTGTGGATACACGTCTGCATAGGGGCACGCCTGTGTGATATGAAAACCGACCCACGTGTCGGCCTGCTCGTAAGGTGTGCCCAGGTCGACACCATCAACAATGACGCACGCGCCGCCATCCTTGTCGGGAGCGACCTGAACGGCGGCGTTCGGAAAATGAGTGCGCACTTCCTCAACTGCTTCTTCGACTTCGGGGGTCATGTGGGGTGCGCCTCTACGAATTGTCGTCGTCGGCGACTGCAGTATAGTGCTGTCCCTCCTTGACCTTCACCGGGTCGTTATCGCCGATGATGTCGGTATCGCCGTTCGCTTTCTCCAGGCTGAGGATGAAATCGAGCTGGATCTTCACGCCCTGCTCGATTGCGGCCTGTTTGATCTCGATGCCCTTGTGATCGCCACGCGTGATTTTGACGGGGTTCTTCTCCCCGTTGACGAAGATGGTGACGATCTTCTCGACAGGCTTCAGCTTGAACTTCTCTAGGCCGTGCGCGGAAAGGTCGATGCGCTGTTTATCGTCGATTTCGCGGTCCGGCTGGTCCTCGCGCTCGAGGAGAACAGTGAAGTCTTCCGGACTCTTGCCCGCAAGGCGCTTGAGGGTGATGCCGTTGATGAAGGGGACAAGCCATTCCTGGCGTTCACCTTCGAGTTCAAAGAAGAAAGCTCGGTCGGTCCTCGCGACGATGAAGCGTTCAATGCTGTCACCCCGGATATCAACCGTTTCGTTTAGCCTCACCTCTTCCAGATCGCCGGATTCCAGCCATTGCAATATTCCGTACTCATCGGCGGGCTTGAAACCCGCGGCCGTCACGATCTGTCGGCCGGTCAGCTTGGGATCATCAACCGCGATGGTGCGGAAGTTAAGCTCGGGCCCGGCGACCTGAATTTTGAGGTCTGCCGGGCGGTTCTTTTGGGGATCGATGGCTTCCTTCACGTCTGTAATCATTGGATTTCTCCGCTGTTCAGTGCAATTTCGTTGACCTGTCGTCACGAATCTGAGACATGTCTTACTTATAAGACACCAACTTGTCTTAAATGTCAATCAGTGTCTTAATCATAAACCAACCAGGAGGACCCAACTGCAATGGAAATTTTGGAAAACCTGGGGCGCCGCATTCGGGAAAAGCGGGGTGCACAGGGTATCCGAGCAGCAGCCAAGGATATCGGTATAAGTCATGCGACGCTCTCTCGGGTCGAAAGAGGCTTTCTTCCCGATCTAGAAAACTACAAGAAGCTGTGTCAGTGGCTTGGTGTCGAAATTGAAAGTTCTCTTGCCTCACAGTCCAAACAACCCGCCAGCATTGCGAACGTGCATTTCCGGAAGAAAAATACGACTTCGGCAGAAACCGCGCAGGCGCTAGCCGAGCTCATCCTTGCCGCCCAGAACGCCCTGCTCGCTGAGGAGCATAGAGAGGGAAACTAGGACTTGTCGGACCTTCGCCGGGGATTCAAGACATGGTGCGAGAACGCAGCACGTGGCTACCGCCGCGAACTGGGCCTCAAATCTGTTGACGCATTGGATCCTCGGCGGCTTGCATCTTATCTCAATGTCAAAGTCTGGATTCCGGCCGATGTTCCAGGCGTTCCGGCCAAAGCCCTTAGGCAGTTGACCGAAGTAGATCCTTCGAGCTGGTCAGCCGTAACCGTTTGCATCGGCACCAGCTCGCTGATCATTACGAATAATCGCCATTCGCTGGAACGGCAGAACAACAGTATCATGCATGAGCTCTCTCATCTTGTGCTCAAGCACAAGCCTGCGCAGGCTTTCGTGCTCAATACCGGAGAAATGATGATCAACAATTATGATAAGATGCAGGAGCAAGAAGCGGACTGCCTCTCTGGAACACTGCTTGTCCCGCGCGAAGCTTTATTGTTCATCTTGCAAAAGAATCCCGACCAGCACCTGGCAGCTTCACATTTCAAAGTCACTGACGACGTGCTGCGCATGCGCCTTAATCTTACTGGCGTCGGAAAGCAGCTAGCTAGCAGGCAGCGGTTTCGATCCGCCTAATTTCAGATCAAAGGAAGCCTAATTGCCCGGCGAGCGTGCCCGGATCGCGGGTGGAGACTGGAGAATTCAAGGCGGTAATCTGTGCCTGACGACTAGATCCGCGAATAGGTTCTTCGGATCACGCCAACAGCACAACGATTTGAATGAACACAATCACATCAAGTCGGTGCGCCCTGCTCTCATACTTGGGCCACAAGAGATTGATGCTTTTCCTGCTGCGTTTTGTTGGCGGCCTTGCGGGCTTTGGTCAGGAGCCGCACAGCACTTTGTCTATGTGCAGCCGTCTAGGAGACCCTTCAAGGGCCATCGGGGGGGACGGCTTCGGCCCCTCCGGGCCTATCTTGCGGGCGGCACACGGAATGTCTTCCCAGTTGAGTCCACGAGTCAGTTGCACTATCGTTTATTCAGACGAGCGGATTTCCTAGGAATCTCTCCCAGCATATATTTCAATAGATCCCACAACTAGTGCCGTAGATCTGCACGACGGGAGGTGCCCGATTCAAACGCAAGAACCTTCGAGGACGCAGCCGCAGAATAAAGTTTGTTACGGGATGTTAGACACTAAGTCAGAATGATGGTCCAAATTGCGCCGTTCCACCAGCTAGTTAGCCAGTTTGGCTTGGTAACTGATCCCAATGCATCGCGCTCAGGTAACAGACCAAAGGCGTTGCCGAATCGGGTGATGTCCAACGAACGAGTTTGCGAGGCCGCGATCAGGAGTGCACCCAATGGATGTCTTTGAGTTCCGGGATCGCCTGATCGACGACTATGAGCGCTTCTCGCGAAGCTTTACCCAAATCCGGGCCGAAGATATCCGCAATGCGGTGGAGACCGCTTATCGCGGAGGTCGGTTCTGGCCCGCCCCACTCATCCAGATCAACCCAAACTTTGTTCAGGGTGGCACGGTAGACGACCTGGTTCAGGCCGGACATCTCGATGCCGAGTGCGCTAGGATTTTCCGCATCAAATCGCCGGACGATACGTTCGGCAAGCCAATGACGCTGCACCGCCATCAGCGAGATGCGATCGACGTCGCACGACGCAGCGAGAGCTATGTTCTGACTACTGGCACCGGGTCTGGCAAGTCGCTCAGCTACTTCATCCCGATCGTGGACGATGTGCTCCGACGTAAACGATCGGGCCATGCCCCTAAGGGCATTACCGCAATTGTCGTCTACCCGATGAACGCACTCTGTAACAGCCAAAGGGAGGAGCTCGAGAAATTCCTTAGGCTCGGCTACGGCGATGGCAAGGAGCCCGTCACCTTCGCCCGTTACACGGGCCAGGAGAGCGGAGAAGAGCGCGAACGAATCGCCAAGAGCCCCCCAGATATCCTTCTTACAAACTACGTCATGCTGGAATTGATCATGACGCGCTTTCTCCCAGCTGATGTGGCTATCCGCAATCATGCGTCTGGCCTGCGGTTTCTTGTGCTTGACGAGCTTCACACGTATCGCGGCCGCCAGGGCGCAGACGTCGCAATGCTCGTGCGTCGCGTGCGTGAGCGTTTTAACGATAAGCTCCTCTGTATCGGCACTTCCGCCACTATGGCTTCCGAGGGTGACGCCGCAAGTCGGGCTGAAGTCGTGGCGGGGGTGGCGACGAGGCTGTTTGGTGAGAGTGTGAAGCCGGGAAACATTATCACCGAAACGCTGGAGCCCGTTACGGCAAGGGCCACGCCAATCGGAGGCGCCGCCTTGAGCGCAGCCGTTGCAGCCGGCGTGCCGCAGGCGCCGACTCACGCCGAGCTCGCTGTTCATCCGGTGGCGGCTTGGATCGAGCGGAAACTCGGGCTCGAAGAAAAGGATGGAAAGCTCATCCGCATATCCCGTCCGAGAAACGTCGAGGATGCGGCGGCAATGTTGGCTGAGGAGACCGGCGCTCCGTCAGAAGCCTGCCGCGCTTATCTGGCCGCGTTCTTACTCAAAGCATATGAAAGTCGCGACGAGAAGGGGCGACCCTTCTTTGCTTTCCGCTTACATCAGTTCGTTAGCGGAGCTTGGAACGTCTACACGACACTCGAAGAAAAGGGAGTGCGTTTCATCACACTCGACGGCCAACAATTCAAACCAGGCGATCGCGGACGCAATTTGTTCAATCTTTGCTTCTGTCGCGAGTGCGGTCAGGATTATCACCCTGTTTGGGCCGCCATGGCAGGCAAACAGCCACAGAGGTTCAGCCCCCGCGATTTGTCAGAACGCTCCAACGACGACGAAGACGTCCTATATGGCTATCTGATGCCCGACAGCGAGGGCATCTTCGACCCCAACGATATCGAGGGCCACTATCCCGAGGACTGGCTGGAGGTCACCGATGGGAGCGCGCGACTCAAATACAACTACCGCCGTTACCGCCCGATCTCAACGCCGGTGAACACTCAAGGCGAAGTGGTGGGTGATGGTTTGTCAGCATGGTTCATTCCGGGTCCTTTCCGCTTCTGTCTCAATTGCGGGATCGCCTATGACGGCAGCATTCGCAGCGACCTCACCAAGCTCTCTGGCTTGTCGAGCGAGGGCCGCAGCTCGGCCACAACGGTGCTCACCATCTCGGCGCTCAAGTACGTGATCGGTACCGATCTGGATAGTCGCGCAAAGAAGATTCTGGGTTTTTCCGACAATCGCCAGGACGCATCACTTCAGGCGGGGCATTTCAACGACTTCGTGCAGATACTGCTACTGCGCGGTTCGCTTCTAGCGGCCATCCGCAGGACGGCCGACAAGAGCCTCACTGACGATGTGTTGACACAGCGGGTGCTAGAGCATTTGCACCTTGAACCAGTTGACTATGCTGCCAACCCGGACGCCAAAGGCATCAAGGCGCAAAATACTCTTAAGACGCTGCGCGACGTGCTTGGCTACCGACTCTACTTTGATCTAAAGCGGGGTTGGCGCATCACCAACCCCAATCTCGAGCAGGTGAAGCTCCTGCTCATCGACTACCAGGGCCTAATGGATTGCTGCAGGGACGAGGCGGAGTGGCGCAAAGGCCATCCGCTGCTGGGGTCGGCGAGTCCGGAACAGCGTTACGACATCGCCCACGAGCTACTCGATCGCATGCGTAAGGCGCTCTGCGTGAAAACCATTTATCTCGACCCCAATTTCCAGGACCAAATCCGCAACCGGAGTTTCAATGAACTGAAGGAGCCATGGGGGCTGTCAGAGGACGAGCGGCTCTTCTCTCACGCTTATATGATCCCCCGGCCGCAGCCAAAAACGCGTAGGCTCGAAGAGCGAACTATGCATGTTTCGCATCGTTCGGCTTTCGGTCGCCGACTGCGCTCGTCCGCGAGTTGGTCCGGTAATCCACATTACCCGAGCAGGTTTGACGAGAGCACTTATAATGCCATTGTCGATGACATCCTCCGTGTGTTGACCACATATGGCTACGTCGAGCCGACCGAGCTCGATTTGGGCCGCACGGGCTATCGGATTGATAGCTCGGTGCTGGCATGGCGTCTAGCGGATGATTTTGACTCGGGACGAGCTGGCTCGACCAACATCTTCTTCCGCACGCTCTATGACAACGTCGCCGGGCTTCTAGGGGATAGTGACCGCTTTCTACATCAACTCGAAGCACGCGAGCATACTGCTCAGGTCGACTCTGACATCCGGGTCGAGCGGGAAGCGCGTTTCCGCAAGGGACTAGCACCTCAGCGCGTCATCAATGGCGCGGTGGAACCGCAAGGGTTGCCCGTTCTCTTCTGCTCGCCAACCATGGAGCTCGGCGTCGACATATCGACTCTCAATACTGTGTACATGCGCAACGTGCCGCCGACCCCAGCCAATTACGCCCAGCGCAGTGGCCGTGCGGGCCGCAGCGGCCAACCTGCGCTCGTCATAACCTACTGTGCTGCCAAGTCGCCTCACGATCAGTATTTTTTTGCCGATCCGACGCGGATGGTCGCGGGCACGGTAAATCCGCCAACCATCGATCTTGGCAATGAAGATCTTGTCAAGAGCCACTTACATGCGGTGTGGCTCGCAGAGACTGGGGTGAAACTTGGCTCTTCGGTCCGCGAGGTACTCGATCTGGAGAAGGCGGACGGCCTGCCGCTTCGCGATCACATTGCGGGCGACGTAACTGCATCGAATGTCCGCGAAGCTGCGAAAAGTCGTGCGGAGCGAATTCTCGCGATGTTCGGAGCTGATCTCGACGCCGCGCGCGCTGGCTGGCACACGCCGACATGGCTCGACAATGCGATAGGTGGCGCACGGCTACGGTTCGATGAGTCGTTTCGTCGTTGGCGTTCGCTCTATCGGGCGACAGCGAGCCAGATGAAGCTCGCCAATGATATTCTCAACAATGCCGCCGCTACCGAGCAGGACCGGCGAGAGGCCAAGGCACGATATGACGAAGCCTACACCCAACAGAATCTTCTGCTCGACACACGTGCGACGATGAACTCGGATTTCTATACCTACCGCTATCTTGCCGCCGAGGGATTTCTGCCAGGCTACAACTTTCCGCGATTGCCGTTGATGGCCTTCATACCCGGACGAAAGGAAAAAGTGGTCCGTGACGCCTTCTTAAGTCGCCCTCGCTTCCTAGGCCTCAGTGAGTTCGGACCGCAGTCGATCATCTACCACGAGGGCAGCACTTATCGGGTCAAACGCGCGATCCTGACGATTCGCGACGAAGGAAGCGTAACGGCCTCGGCCAAGCTGCCGCTGCAGGGGGCGCGGCTTTGTCCCGCCTGCGGCTATGGGCATTTTGGGGGCACACGCGAATACGAACGCTGCGTGAGCTGCGGCCACACGCTCGATGGCGGTCGCCGGATCTCCAACCTTTACCGTATTGAGCAGGTCGCAACCCGACGTGCGACGCGGATTACGTCGGACGAGGAAGAGCGTCAGCGTCAGGGCTATGAGATGATCACGACTCTGCGCTTCGCTGCGGAAAACGGCAAGCCCCGGTGCGAAACTGCAGTATTCGCCGAAGGCGGGGAGACACTCCTCGAACTCCGCTACGGCCCAGCCGCGACAATTTGGCGTATCAACCTCGGCTGGCGCCGCCGCCAGGAGAAGTCGATCTATGGCTTCACCGTCGACGTCAACACTGGCGAGTGGACGAAGGACAGCCAGGCACCGACTGATGCCGAAGACGATACTGTGCGCGAGGGGAAAACGGTCGAGCGCATCACGCCGTTCGTCGAAGACACGCGCAACGTACTAATCCTCCAGCCGAAAAACTCATTGCCCAAGGAAGTCATGATCACGCTGCAATACGCGTTAAAACGAGGCATTGAGCAGGAGTTCCAACTCGAAGAAGCTGAACTGGCCGCTGAACCGCTGCCCGACACTGAGAACCGGCACGGCGTCCTGTTCTATGAAGCTGCAGAAGGCGGCGCTGGCGTACTCACACGAATTGCGGGAGACCCGGAAGCACTCCGTCGCGCTGCCCGCAGAGCACTGCAAATCTGTCACTACAGCTCGACTTCTGGCGGCTGGACCGACCACGCTGATCTTAAGGATGAGGATCCGACCTGCGAGGCAGGCTGCTATCGTTGCCTCTTGAGCTACTACAACCAGCCCGAACATGGCGAGATCGATAGGCGGAACGCGACTGTTCTCGATCTGCTCTGCCGCTTGGCACGCGCGACATGTACTGAGGTAGACGGCGAGTGCAATGCCGGCGATAGTCTCGAAGAGTTGATGAATGCATCGATTTCCTCACTGGAGAGGGACTGGTTGCGGTACCTAGGGGACACCGGTTGCCGCTTGCCGGACCGAGCACAGCCCTACCTCGAAGCTTTCGGTACCTGCCCCGATTTCGCGTACGAGAGCAAGCAAACACTCGTCTACATCGACGGACCTCATCACGAGGGTAAAGCCCAGAAGACATTGGACGCGGCGATCATGTCCCGGCTTGAAGATGCGGGCTTCACCGTTATCCGCTTCACCGCTGAGAAGAGCATGTGGCCCGGAATTGTGACGCAACACGGCTGGGTATTCGGATCAAGCTCCGGCGGTGCACCAACATCGGACGCAGTATCGCGAGATCGGTGACATGGCCGAACAAACCATTCAGAGTCAGGACATTAGGATCGCCGATGTTTTCCAGGCATTCTACGCTGTGCCCGACTATCAACGGGAGTATGTCTGGGAGACGGAGCAAGTCGAGCAACTCCTCAGCGATATTAATACCGAGCTTGCCGGGAATGACCCTGCCACGGCACCAGAGTACTTCATCGGAAGCATCGTGGTTTGTCCGGGAAGCGACGGCATCTTAGAATTGATCGACGGACAGCAGCGAATGACGACGCTGTTTCTAACTCTTTGCTCTATTCGCGATCGCCTTAAGGAATTGGGGGAGCAGCCTTCTGAAGCGCTGGGTCATCAGATCGCGGCCACGTCAGTCGACGCTACTGGGCATGATCATTTCCGCTATCGACTCGACCTTCAGTATGAAGACAGCGGCGATATCCTCGAGCGCGTCGCCAAAGGGACCCTTGACGGACCTGATGACGCTAGCACGCGCTCTATCGCAAATATCCGCAATGCCTATCGAGTCGCACTCGACTTTCTAAAGCGAGAATTTACTCACGATGCAGCAGCTCTGAGAGTCTTCTATGGATACCTCATAAACAAGGTAAAGCTCATCCGTATTCAGACGAAAGATGTCGCGAAGGCGCTCAAGATCTTCGAGACGATCAATGACCGCGGCGTCGGGCTCGATTCGATGGACCTCTTGAAGAATCTGCTCTTCATGAAGGCGAACCGTGAGGCCTTCGAGAGGCTGAAGACACATTGGAAGGAGCTGCAGGACATCATCTTTGGCGTAGGCGAGAAGCCCTTGCGATTCCTCCGATACTTCATTTTCAGTCGCTACGACGTCGATGTTCTCCGTGAGGACGAGATTTACGGCTGGTTCGCGAAAAACGAGAAACTATGCGGCTACGCCGCCGACCCTCTCAGCTTTGCCAAGGAGCTCCTGCGCGCGGCAAGGGCTTATGTCAACTTCTTAAACGGTCACGATCAGAGCGGCGCCAAGAACCGTTATCTCGAAAACCTGCAGCTACTCGGAGGTAAGGCTGCGCGCCAACACCTGGTCCTGCTACTCGCCGGCCGCCACCTGCCAGGAGACCAGTTCGACCGGCTTGCCCGCGAGGTAGAGGATCTATTCTTTGTGTATGTCATCACCCGCGAGCCTACCCGCGACTTCGAGCGGAACTTTGCGCGTTGGGCCGTCGAGTTGCGGAAGGTCGCCAACGAAACTGATCTGATTGGCTTTTTCGCCCGCCGCTTTGTGCCTGCCAGAGCGGATCTCTCCACGCGTTTCGACGATGCTTTCCGGCGCCTTTATGTCGGCTCGGTGCAACAGTACCGCCTACGGTACATCCTGGCCAAGCTGACACAGCACATTGATCTGCGCGCCTATGGCGAGACAGAGGGGACGAGGTGGCTAAGTCGTTATACAGAAAGCGGCTTCGAAATTGAGCACATCTTCCCTCAACAACCTAACGATGAGGCAGCGACCGAGTTCGGGATGTTTGAGGATCCGCATATAGCCGACCGTCTCGGCAATCTCGTCCTCGTTGAAAAATCGATCAACGCCTCACTCGGCAATCGACCCTATTCGGAGAAGCGGGACGTCTATCGCCAATCCCAGCTTCTCCTGACCAAAGCGCTCGCTGAGCGGCCGAAGGTTGGTGTCAGCACTAAGATCGACGTTGCGGTGGCGGAGCTTGATCCATTTTCTGAGTGGAACGAATCCGCCGTGCTAAAGCGCCAAGATAGTCTTACCGCGCTGGCGCGGTGTGTCTGGTGTCTACCACCGGTATCGCCTGGATAAGAACCAAGGAGCGCAGACAACGCGCCGGGAAGCTCGCAAAAGGGGGGAATGACTCGATGACGCTCATGTATAAGCCGGGAGATCTCGTCAAAGTGCGAGGACGCGAATGGGTTGTCCTGCCGGAGACGCGGGCCGATCTCCTGAAATTGCGACCATTGGGTGGGAGTGAAGATGACGCGACGCTCATCTATCTGCCCCTCGAACCTGAACGGCCCGTCGCAGCGAGCTTCGATCTGCCCGATCCAAGCAAACCAGGATCTCAGGCGGCAGCCTTGTTGCTACGTGACGCGCTCCGCCTGAAGCTTCGCGCTGGCGCCGGCCCCTTCCGGAGCTTTGGGAACATCGCTGTTGAGCCGCGCGCCTATCAACTCGTGCCTCTTCTGATGGCGCTCAAACTCGATACGCTGCGGCTTCTCATTGCCGACGACGTCGGAGTCGGCAAGACCATCGAGGCGGGTCTGATCGCCCGGGAAATGCTCGATCGCGGTGAGGTCGAGCGCCTAGCTATCATCTGCCCACCGCATCTCTGTGAGCAATGGAGCCAAGAGCTCACATCCAAATTTAACATCGAAGCAGAAGTCGTACGCACCGGTACAGCAACCCGACTTGAACGCGGCCTGCGGCCTGATGAATCGATCTTCGAAGTTTACCCCTTCACAGTCGTCTCGCTCGACTACATCAAGTCGGACCGCCGACGGGCGGACTTTCTGCGTGCTTGTCCGGAGTTGGTCATCGTCGACGAGGCGCATACTTGTGTTCAGGCCAATACCAGCGCGCGCCACCAACGCTACCAATTACTGAAAGGACTCGCCGAAGCAAAACCCACCCGGCATATGGTCTTTCTGACAGCCACGCCACATTCCGGCGATGATATCGCCTTCCACAATTTGTTAGGGCTACTGGATCCGAAGTTTGCTGGCCTAATTGACCTGCCAGAGGGCCATCTGCGTCGGCGCTTGCGCGAGGAGCTTTCAAATCATTTTGTCCAGCGTCGCCGCGGAGATATCGCTGAGTGGCGTGATACGGCCGGCTTCCCAGTGCGTGAGAGCAAGGAGGCGACTTACAAGCTCAGCGGTCATTGGGGCCAGCTATTTGATGACGTGCTTGACTACGCGCGCGGCATGGTCAAACGCGCCGAAGGCGGGACAAAACTGCAGCAGCGCATGTCGTGGTGGGCAGCGCTTGCTCTCTTGCGTTGCGTCTCATCAAGCCCGGCCGCCGCTGCCCTAGCCCTACGCACCCGTCTCAACGCGGTCGAAGGTCAGCCGGAGAGCCAACAGATTGCGGATTTGGAGGCAACCGCTGGCGAGACGGTCATGGACGGCGGAACAGATGACGCCTTAACACTCGATGAGTCTATTCCTGCCGGCACGGTCGAGACCCCGGAGGACGTTGCCGCTCTGCGTCGCCTTATTGAGCGAGCCGAGATTTTACGCAGGCCGAAGAACGACCCGAAACTCGATGCTCTCGTGCATGAACTGAAATCGCTTGTCACTGAAGGGTTCAAGCCTGTCGTCTTCTGTCGCTATATCGCGACAGTCCACTATGTGGCCGACCAACTCAAGAATGTTCTGCCTCAGGGCAAGAGTCATGTGATCGCCATCACTGGCGAACTGACATCGCACCAACGCGAGGAGCGAATCGAAGAGCTTGGCGCACTTGATGACGGTGCCACACCGGTCCTGGTCGCGACCGACTGCCTATCTGAGGGCGTAAACCTCCAGCGCTACTTCGACGCGGTGGTCCACTATGACCTGACCTGGAACCCGACGCGCCATGAGCAGCGGGAGGGTCGCGTCGACCGCTTTGGGCAGAGTGCCAAGAGAGTGCGCGCACTCATGCTCTACGGCGAGAACAACCCCGTCGACGGCGCGGTGCTCAAGGTCATTATCCGTAAGGCGGAAAAGATCCGCAAAGAACTCGGCGTCGCGGTCCCTCTGCCCGCGGATAACAATAAAGTTGTCGACGCCATCATGAAGGCGGTGCTGCTTCAATCGGGCCGCGTCGCGCAGTCCGCGAGGCAACTGACGCTCAATTTCGGCGAGACGGAAACTGAAGTCGACAGCGCCTGGCAGACGGCGCAGGACAGAATGACGCGCACTGTCTTCGCTCAGCATCGCCTAGCGCCAGATGAGGTTCTGCCGGAGTGGCGCAAGGCGGTTTCGGTGTTCGGTGGTGAAGAGGACGTTGCCCGCTTCGTTCGGCATGCTTCCGAACGGCTAGGTGCGCCGCTCGAGCCCTGCCGGGACCATCATCGACTAGCTCTCGTCCACCTGCCGAAGCCGCTGCAGGAGCGGCTCGAAGGTATTGGGCTCAAGGGAACCGTAAAGATCGGCTTTGCACAGCCAGCGCCATCGGGTATGTTATATATTCATCGCACGCACCCGCTCGTGGCCACGCTCGCCGACTTTATCGCAGAAGCGGCGCTGGACCTCGGCGATTCGGGCCTCGGGGCACGCTCGAGCGCGATTTTTACCAAAGACGTCGATACCCGGACAATCGTCTATCTTCTGCGCCTGCGCCACCAGATCACAGTCGAGCGGCGTGAATCGGATAGCCGCTTCGTCGTGGCAAAATCTCTGCTCGCCGAGGAATGCTTGGGTGTTGCCGTCCGTAGAATGGAGACGCCAGAGGTGCTCGCGGAGGCAGACGCTCTGACGCTTCTCTCACTGACGCCTGGGCGCAACATGGATGACGGTCAGAAGAGCCGTCTCGTAGCTCAGGCGCTCTGTGCGGTGCCGGTCCTTGAACCGCAATTCAACGCGATCGCCGAACGCCGCGCCGAAGAGCTTCTTGCGGACCACCGTCGTGTCCGCGAAGCGAGTGACGCCAGAGGCTTTCGATACAGTGTCACTCCCGCCCTGCCCGTCGACACGATCGGCGTCTATGTCCTCATGCCGGTGGCGAGTTTGTGAGGGGCAGAGCATGGCACGGAACCGCAATAGCCACGGCTTCACAGCGATCCGCATCGAAGGCGCCATCCTTCCGCCGGAGTTCCTTTCACTCATAGCGATGCAGTCGGCAAAGCATCAGAGTGGAGCCGACTACGGCCTAACCAAATCGCTCTCCCTCAAGGACGAGCTCGCCCGCTACTGGCGCATCGCGAATGATCTCTATGCGGCCTACACCGAACGCCGCGAACGCCAAGACCTGTGCCCCATCAAAGTCGGAGTTGAGGATTGGCTCGTTCCTCTGCTCAGGGATGTGCTGAGCTTCGACGATCTCACGCCTACGCGCCCCGTCGGCATTGGCGATCGCCAGTTCCTGATCACCCATCAGGCCTTCAGCGGCACCGTGCCGGTTCTACTGACGACGCGACAGTTCGACCTTGATCGTGCCGATTCCCGGTTTGGCGAAGAAGGCCGGCGTTGCGCACCACACGGGGTCATACAAGAATTCTTGAATGCAAGTGATGATGTCCTCTGGGGCATCACCGCTAACGGGGCCAAGCTCCGGGTGCTGCGCGACAATCCGAGCCTCACACGCCCCGCCTATTTCGAGACCGACCTCGACCTGATCTTTGGAGAGCAGCTCTACTCGGATTTCGCGGCACTCTGGCTCACCCTTCACGCTTCACGATTTAAGCTTCTCGATGGCAAACCCTCCGGCTCAATCCTAGAGCGCTGGCGGGCGCAGGCGCATGAGACTGGCGAGCGCGCGCTCAAACATTTGCGGGAGGGCGTCACTGAAGCATTGCGGCAACTCGGAAATGGCTTTCTGCAGCATCCTGCCAACGAAAGCCTGCGCACAGCGCTGTCGAATGGAAAACTGACCGAAGACAGATACTTTCAAGAACTGCTGCGCTTGGTCTATCGACTTCTGTTTATGTTCACCGCCGAAGAGCGCGGCTTGCTGCACGCGCCGACTACGACGACAGATCAGCGCACGATCTTCGCCGAAGCCTATAGCCTTGCTCGCCTGCGCGACCGGGCGCTCAAGCGGCGGCATTACGACCGTCATCCTGACCTCTGGCAAGGGCTCCTTGTGCTGTTCCGTGCACTTGAACGTGGCGAGAGCAGGCTCGGTCTGCCCGCGTTGGGCGGATTGTTCGACCGGGGTCATTGCCAGCAGCTGGACGCGGGATTAATCAGCAACGAGCGCCTTCTCCAAGCCATCCGCGCCCTCGCGTATTTCCGAACCAGCGCCGGTCTCGCCCGCGTCAACTACCGCGACATGGGCACGGAAGAGCTGGGCTCGGTGTATGAGAGTCTCCTCGAGCTCCATCCGCGTCTGGATGTCAATGCCTCGCCATGGAGGTTCGGCTTTGCGAATGACGCCGCTAGCGGCGACACGCAAGCGACCGAACGTCGCCTGAGCGGCAGTTATTACACGCCCGACACCCTCGTCCAGGAACTGCTTCGCTCGTCGCTTGATCCGCTCGTCGCGGATACGATCGCTCGCAATCCAGCTGACCCAGTCGGGGCTCTCCTCGCACTCCGTGTGATCGATCCAGCTTGCGGCTCCGGCCACTTCCTTCTTGCCGCAGCGAGGCGCCTCGCCGCCGAAATCGCGAAGCTGCAGGCGGGGAGCGACACGCCCGATGAGGCAGCGCGTCAGCATGCCCTTCGAGAAGTTGTCCGACACTGCATTTATGGGGTCGACCGCAATCCCCTGGCGGTAGAGTTGTGCCGAACGGCACTGTGGATCGAAACGGTCGAGCCGGGCAAACCTCTAACTTTCCTCGACTCACACATTCGAACCGGGGACAGTTTGGTAGGCATTACCGATCTATCGTTATTGCGGGACGGCATCCCCGACGAGGCTTACAAAGCCCTCAGCGGAGATTCGAAGGAAGTCGCCGCCCACTTCAGAAAGCTCAACAAGAACGAGCGCGATAAACGGCCCAGTCTCGACATCGCCGGTCCACCGAAGGACTTGGCCGACGCGTTGTTGGCGCTTGACGCCATGCCGGAAGACAGCGTCGCGGACATCGAGGCCAAGCGAGCGAAATTTGAGGGCTTACGGTCCGGCGGCTTGGGCTGGCGCATGCAGAGGGCCTGTGATCTGTGGGTGGCGGCCTTCTTCGCCCTGAAAGTTGAGGTTCCGGCCACTCGCGGGCGGGAGCTTGTGCCAACGACCGACAAGATCTGGCAGTACCTCCGCGGTGTCACGCTCTATGGTCCACTAATGGGGGAAGCAGACCGTCTTGCACAGCACTATCGCTTCTTCCACTGGCCGCTCGAATTTTCGGATGTCATGGCAAAAGGTGGATTCGATCTGGTTCTTGGAAATCCGCCATGGGAGACGATGAGCCCGGACGCCAAGGAGTTTTTCGCCGTCTATGATCATGAAGTCCGGTCCATGTCCCCCGAAGATCAGGAGGCTACCTACAGCCGCCTGCTAGAGACACCTGCGATCGCCAAGCGATGGGATGCTTATTGTCGCGACCTCTATGCGCAAGCGCAATTTTACAGGGAAAGTGGCCGATACCGGCTGTTTGCCCCCGGCAACCTGGGCAAGGGAGATTTAAACGTTTACCGCATGTTCATGGAGTCAGCACTCGCACTTGTGCGTCCAGGCGGTTGCGCGACGCAACTCGTGCCAGACGGTCTCTATAACGGAGCAAATGCAGCTGCAATCCGCCAGTTCTTGTTTGATGAGTGCCGGCTGATACAATTGATTGGCTTTCAGAACCTCAAGCGTATCTGGTTTCCCGAAATCTACTATCGCATGAAGTTTTGCCTCTATACGGCGATAAGAAATGGCCGAACGGAATCATTCAATGCTTCCTTCGGGGTTCTTTCAGCAGAGCAGTTGCCATCTATTCATCTCGCTGCATTAAGAATCCCAGTATCGCTCGTTCGGGAGTTCTCGCCCGATGCCATGGCCATTATGGAGTTCGCCGCCCAGGAAGACATAGACATCTGTCGGAAGATGTACGACCGGTATCCGAAGTTCGGCGAGAACATCGATGGTCTACCCTATCGTCACTATATGCGCGAAGTCGACATGGGCACAGACCGTGAATTGTTCTCCGAGAACCCCGACGGCTTGCCGGTCTTTGAAGGGCGCATGGTCGATTCCTATGACTACCGTGCCAAAGGCTACGCCTCGGGGCGAGGCCGATCGGCTGACTGGGTCGATCTTCCATTCGGCGCACAACATAAATCCATCCAACCTCAATGGCGCATTCGTCGGGATTTGATGCCAGACAAGCTTCTGGGTCGGATAGAAAAGTACCGTATTGGTTTCTGCGATGTCGCGAGTGCGACGAATGCACGAAGTCTGATATCCACGGTGTTACCGGCCGGCTCGGTCAGTGGTCACAAAGTTCCAACTATCGTGTTTGATGGTGGAAGTTCAATAGACACGTTGCTCTGGGTTGGCGTTTCGAATGCTCTTTGCGTTGATTTTCTTGTTCGCAAGAAAGTCGCGCTCACAATGTCCTACACAATCATGGACACTTTGCCGTTCCCCAGAGATTGGCGAACAACGCCCTCAGCCAAGCAAATTGCTGAAAGGGTTTTAGCGCTTTGTGCCGTAGGAGACGAGATGGAAGGTTTTCGCCGCCTCGTTCACAAGGAAGATGACGTCCCCTGCTCCGACGCGGGCGTGGAAGATGCAAGCCAACGCGCACGGCTAATGGCGGAAATCGACGTCCTCGTCGCGCACGAGGTCTATGGCCTCAGTCGAGAGGAGATGCTGTACATCCTCGATCCTGCCAATCTGCTCGGTGAAGACTGCAGCGTCGAGACGTTCAAAGCGCTCAGAAATCGAGAAATCCGGGATTGCGGAGAATATCGAACTCAGGTGCTCATTCTTGAGGCTTGGGATCGTTTGGAACGAGGCGCCCTTCGGGATGCATCGGCGCCTGCCGTGGTTGCCCCACCGCCGCGCGTCGAGGTCGATCCCGCGACGCTGTCGGATGGCGCCTGGGCGCGCCCATTGCAGGATCAGCGCGCCGAGACGGGCGCTCTATTGGCTGCTTTGCTCAAAGCTATGAACCATACACTGCCGGCCCGGCAGGTTCGCCTTGCAGCAGCTCTCGCGCTCGAGCCTCGTCTTCTGCTTCCCCACCTTGGTGAACACGAAGAAGCCACTTGGCGCCGGCTCGTGGGAAGCGAAGTCGACCCTCTGCCCGATAGCGTAGCGCAGTTCGTCGCCAGGACTGATCAGGCCTGGGGTGATGCCATCCGCAATCTGCGTGGCAACGGCCATCTGATCGAAGACAGTCAGGCAGGCACATGGGCTTCTGGTACGGGCCTTGACGCTTTCAACACCGCGGGATGGCCCGACGGTCGGGCGAGGATGGTCCTCGACGTTCTGCCTCGTATGTCCACTGACAAGGTCGTCGCCGCACTTCCGGAAGGTCTGCGTGGGTGGATCAATGGCGCAGCCTGACCTCCTTCAGTCTGACCTCAATATTCGCCCCCTTAAAGGAGCGATCGGTCCACGACTTTGGGTGAAGCGCCTTGCCGTCTGGCGCGAGCCTGGCGGGGAGCTCATCAGGGATATCGCTTTCCGGCCTGGACTCAATATCATCTGGTCACCTGACGGCGCAGACTCGCTTGCTGACGGCCCTGCGAACGGCGCCATGGGTCATGGCAGCGGGAAGACTCTGTTCTGCCGTTTGCTTCGCTATTGCCTGGGCGAGGACCGTTTTGCGCCGGAGGATCAACGGGAGCGGATTGGCGCGGCGTTCCTGAATGGAATGGTCGGTGCGGAGGTCATGCTTGATGGCACTTGTTGGGTGGTTGTTCGCCCGCTCGGCGTTCGCCGGCGCCATATGGCGGTTCCAAATGGGAATCTGGACGAAGTTGCTGCCGGTGAGGGCACATCAACGGGGCTTGAACCATTCCTTAACGCCATCCAACAGGCCGTCCTGACCACTGAGTTGTCCGAGCTGATTCCTGGGCATCGGCAGGAACGCCGAAGCTGGCTAGTCGCGCTCGCCTGGCTCATGCGGGATCAGGAATGCCGCTTCGACCACGTGCTCGACTGGCGCTCCGCCACTTCTGACTCAGACTCTCCGGTTCGCGGGCTGAATCAAACGGAGAAGCTCGATGCCCTTCGGGCATTTCTCCTAGCGATTAACCCGGAGGAGCATTCCACGCGAGCCGAAGTGGCTCGACTTGATGACGAGCGGCGCGGACTCGAGTTGGAGGTCGGACATAGGCGATGGGAGATCGAGAGAACGAGAAGCCGCCTCATTGCCGCCTTCGGACTGGCCGAGGACACGATGACTGATGGCCCGATGGCGATCGAGATGCTAAGGAAATCGGCTCAAGACCGGCTTACGGCCTCCGCCCACCTTCCCGCCGGAAATACTGCTTCGGAGATCGAAGCGGCGAGGAGGGAGTACGAAACAGGACGCGCCGAGGTCGACAAACTCCTTCAGCAGATAAGTGCCCTCGATGCGCAAATTCCGGTGGTTGAACGGCTCATAGGTCAAATTCAGGGGGAATTTCCGGGGCTATCCTACTCCCAGCGGGAGGCGAAGAGCCCTGTCTGCCCGATCTGCGAAGTCCCACTCGATCGCGCGCTGGCCGAGGGATGCGGCCTGTCGCATAAGCTGCCGGACTTGGAAGCGTGCCGGCAGCGCTGGACCAAGCGTGAGCAAGACCTAACAGAGGAAAAGAACCGGCTGCATAACGCTAAAGGCGAGCGGACTCGCGCTCAGCAGCAGCTTGCGGTCGCTCGGCAGCAGGCGGACCGCCTGCTCAATCGTCTTCGATCATTGGAACAAGCGCGAGATGCACGAGAGACGGCTTGGTATTCGGCGCGGCGACTCGTCGATGACGTGAACCGCTTCGCCGAGTTGAACAATCAGCAGGACTCGGCCGCAGCGAAACTCAGGGATATCACCACAATCATCGACACTGAGCGGGAGCGTGTTGGAGCTTTCCGCGATAAGCAAGCGCGCGTGTTCGGACGACTGAGCGACAAATTCGACCCGATAGTCCGGCGCCTCATCGGACGAAATTCCCAGGGACGCGTCGCGCTGACGGGCAATGGTTTAGAACTCACTGTGAAGATGGGTGGGGACCGTTCAACTGCGGCGATCGACTCGTTGAAAGTACTCGCCTTCGACTTATCGGCCCTCTGCCTGAGCATCGAGGGAGCGACGCGCGTTCCTGCATTTCTGGTACACGACAGCCCGCGCGAAGCAGACTTGGGGCTGACATTGTATCATCAGCTCTTTCAGCTCGCGCGTTGGCTTGAGGGAGTCTGTGGGCAGCCGCTGTTTCAATACATCGTAACGACCACGACCCAGCCTCCGCCCGATCTGGCAAAGCATCCGTGGATTCGGCTTACTCTTCGTGGAGCCCCCGCAGCTGAACGGCTACTGCGATGCGATCTCTGAAGAGATACTAGCAAAATAGAGGAATACCTATGCCAGCAGTAGAGACGGTCTCATCGTGTCATTCGGATCGAAGCTGGTCAGGAGCATTGATTCGGATTAACTGACATTGCAATTGGCGTGGCGTGGCAATGCCTCTTCTCGAAATTCCAAACGGCCTTGACGCCCTCGCTGCCAAGCTTGCGGCTTGGCGTGGTCGCGAACCTGGAAACGATCTGTGGACTCTCTTCATTCCGCGCGGTCGCTTCATAACACCTCGCATGCTAGCGATGTTGACATCTTGGGCCCTTGAGATGCGTGCTCGGGGTGTATCATTTGTCGTGATGGGCGATGGCGAGATCTGCGCGTATTTGGACCGAATGGGATTTCAAGGGATAATTGGGGCACAGGCACTGGGGATACCGCATCGGGTTGAAGCCGGCCGCTTCATACCGCTTTTCCTGATCGGTTCATCAGACCAGCAGGGACAGGCCGTCGACGCTCTTTGTGAACTGATGCTGAGACAGTTCGAGAAAGCGCGGCAATTATTGCCGCCGTTCGAATGGGCCGTGAACGAGATTACCGACAATATCCTGATTCACGCTCAAAGCCCGACGCCCGGCATTGTCAGCGCACAGTACTATCCAGCGCGCCATGAGCTTGAGATAGCCATTGTTGATCAAGGACTTGGCCTGCTGGGAACCCTCGGCCCATCTCGCGGCGCACGAGATGAGCGACACGCGATCGAGTTGGGACTCACGCGAGGACTGACCCGCGATCCTGCTGTCGGTCAGGGAAACGGCATGGCCGGAACTGAGCTCATTGTGCGAGAAAATCGCGGGACCATGCTACTTTGGACAGGCGGCACATGCGTCTTGAATACGTCCGACGGCCGTCGTTTTGCTCCTTTGTCTGCCGTGAATGGTGTAGGTGTGGTGCTTCGGCTCGATGTCCGAAACCCAATTGATCTCTCCAAGACTTGGCTGGGCGAACGTCCCTTCACCTACATCGACAGGCAAGTTGAGGAACTAGAGGAAGGGGGATTCCTGATCCTCGTAGGTAGAGAATGCGAAAGCGTTGGCTCTAGGGAGCCGGCGAGGCGACTCCGAAACAGACTGATGGCCATGCTGCCCGACCTGAAGAATCAGCCGCTCATCTTCGACTTTAGCGATGTGCGGGAACCCTCAAGTAGCTTTCTCGATGAACTGTTGGGACGAATAGCCCTAGAGATTGGCATAGATGCTTTCACACGACGCTGCTCGCTGGAGGGCCTATCTGCAGCGGGGATCGATCGGGCAAATGCCGTCATCCACCAGCGTATTGCTCACGGCAATGCAATTCCAGACTCGGAAGACGACTCCTGATGAGCTTAGCTTACCTCTAATTGATCCCGGCGGATTTGTATCTCTGCGGTCCAGTATTCTGTGGAGGAAGGAGTATCTTCGGTGGGCAGCTATCAGTCTGATACTAGAAACAGTCCTAAGTTACGGCTTTCTGCGCCATACGAGATTCATCTTCTCTCCCTCCTCGAACAAAGCTCCCCTCAGTGGCTCTGCGAACATTGGGTCGTCAATCGTGGCACTAAGATATTCCCTAGGTTCCGCTTCATGAGTCCTAGCTTTCCAAGCTGCTCCGATTTCCTGCATGCCGAACAGGATCCTGAAATCCGGCCCCTCTTCCTTCGTCTTCTTGTCGACCGCCACGATTCTGAGTTTGGCATGGATCGTGAGAGTGCGGATCGTCCCAACATAACCGTCCGTCGTCGCGACGAATGTTCCGATGATCGACATCAGCTTTCTCCTTGCGGTGTTTTTTGCTTTCCGGGCTTGGCAGACCTCATTTCACCGTTGAGCGATTTGCGCGCATCTCGGAATTTGCAATCCGCAGCCAAGAAGGCCTCCAGCATGTACGGAATGAGCTCCGGTACAGTCTCATTTTGTCCGTAAGCGTGGGCATAGACGGCGGCATAGTCGTCGAGTTCCTTCTTAAGATCCGGCGAGACCATCACCGTGATTTTGACCGGGACGCGATCGGGAAGCTGGCCGAGTTTGAGCACCTTGCTCATCTCGCTCCTCCGTAAGGCTTGAGGACCATGTCCTTGGAGACAATGATCCTGACAGGCCAACCTGGCCGGACAGTGATCGTCGGCTGAATATCAAGCGTCTTTTGAACAAGGGTGTCACCCGAACGGCTTGTATTCTGCTGGGCGGACTCACGGATAGCAGCAACGAAGTCATTCTCCTGGTCGCCGAACGAAAGCTCGGTCCCAACCCCAATCAATGTGGCCAGGCCGATACCCTTGAGCAGTTGCCACGTATGGAAATCGACCTTATCCTCGAGGCCGGCATAACCGGCTTCATCCGTGGCGGGGAGATTGTCGACAAGAATCGACGTTCCGTTGGGCAGGATTAGCCGTCGCCACACGACAAGCGCGCGCTTTTGGCCGAAGGCGACGACACTGTCATATTTGCCGATGAGCCGGGCACCTTGCGGAATCAGCAGGAATCTTCCGGTGATCGTGTCGTACACATTCTCGGTCACCTGGGCGATGGTGAGACCGGGGAGATCAGAGTTGAGTCCGGTCACAAGACTTGCCGGAATAATGGTGCCAGCCATCAGTTGGTAAGGCGAAACCGGCGATTCTAGGCGGTGCGGATTGTAGATCGACGTATCGGCCTTGCCATCCAAGAAGCTGAGCTTGTGCAATTGACGATTGGGATCGCTATTCGGATCGGTGGTCTGGGCCGTCGCGCCAGCGCCTCCGCCGGCTCCGGGCTGTTCCGCCGAAAGTGCATCGAATGCTGATTGCCTCGTCGCCGATCGCTCGTCAGGCTTCTCTGCCCTTTCTTGCTCCGTCGAAACCGTCCTCACCTGGAAAAACAACTTCGATTCCCTGCCCTGCTGCGCAAGGCGAGAAAGTCTGATGCGATCGGCCCGTTCGAGATCGGCCTCGGGATCAGGCCGGAAGGGCTGCTGACGAATTGGGAGCTCGGCGCCCTTCCCGACTTCTGCCTTGTGCATGGCATCACCTAGATCGCCGGGTAGCGGCGGCCCGAGCTGGGGCACGTCTTCGTATGACTGCGGCAGCTTGCTCAGGCCCTCGGCCGTCGGCTTGCGATCGGTGTTATAAAGCTCTTCGGCCTTTTGAGCGCTTCTCCAGTCCGGCGGGTCGAGCGCAAACAAGACAGCACCGAACAATGCGAAACAGACGATGGCCGTCCCGCCGATGAGCACCTTGCGATTGACGCGAGTGACAGGCCTCGGCTTCGCCCGAAGCTCAAGATCCTCCGGCGGAATCTTGAGATGATCTCCGTTCTGTGGCCTCTCCGTCATCTGCGGCTCCGATCGGAGAGGAAGTTGAAGCGTGGCTTGGGCTGAACCGCATCTGTTCGGACGATCCGGACAATCTGCTGTGGATCGCGGCCAAGCCTCAGCTCGGCAACCGCGAAGAGCCGATCAACAATGTATGTGTTGTTCTTGACCCGATAATTGACGAGAGCCGGATCGCCCTTGGAGCTCGCGACGAACAGTGGCGGCGCCTCACCTTTCGGCAAGGAATCGCCGAACTGGATGTATACCTTGGAGCCGTCGTCGAATGCGCGCAACGGTTTCCAAGGTGCCCTGCCCTCGATCCGGTAGCGGAAGTTGAGGTTCTCAAAAGAGACACCGCCATCAACCGGAATGCTGGTCGTGCCAATGGCTTCTTCATTGCGCTTCGAGATGGCGAAGAGTTCGTCCTCAGGGTAGGTCCAGGAAAGTGCCGACATATAGGTCTCGTCGGTGCTTTCGAGCTCCAGGTGGTAGGTTCGCCGGTCGGTCGTGATAACGAGATTGGTCTTAAGATCAGCGGCAATGGGCTTGACCAGGATGTGGACCTGTTGGGCAGTGCCTTCACCACTGGTCGTATCGCCCACGACCCAGCGGACAGTATCGCCGGCCGAGACTGACTGGAGTTTCTCGCCCAGCTGAAGACTGATGTCGGAGACCTGGTTGACGGCGGTATAGAGCCGATAGAGGGCTCCTTGGGTGAAGGGATAGACCTGGATGGCATTGATGTAGCCCGACTTCTTGGGCTCGAGCTTGGCCGCGGCATTGGCCTCATCGACGCGCATGCGCGGATCGTCGAATTCGTCTTCAGGCGATTTGGTCTTCTTTGCATCGACCTTCTTCAATTGGCCAGGCAGCGGCAGGGGCTTTGCACGCTCGACGACCTTCACCTCCTTCGGCGGATCGGGAACGACGACCGCTTCCTTGAAATCCTTATCCGCAAAGGTCGAGGCGGTATCCTTGCTGGCACAGGCGGAAAGGGTGAGTGCGGTCGAAAGCAACAGGATCATTCTCATTGTGACGCTCCGCTATTGAAATCACGCGACCAGTTGATGCCGTGGACGTAGATGCCGAGCGGGTTCTTTCTTAGCGTCTCGACATCGCGGGGTGGCTTGAGGACGATGGAAAGGACGCCCGTGTAGCGCTCGGTATTGGCGAGCGAACCGTTTTCGAAAGCCTTCTCTGTCCATCTGAGCTGGAAAGAGTCGGCGGACGAGCGGACGACGCTGGTTACTTCGATGGAGACGGTGCGGGTCCCTATCTTGGTAAAGGGGTCGTTCTCGCGGGCATAGTCATTGAGGGTATTGGCGGCCCGATCGGTCGCATAGTCATAGGCCTTGAGCCAGTTCTGGCGGACCACGACCGGATCGATCGAGACGGAACGGACATTCTCAATGAAACGGGCGAGATGGAAGGCGATCTGGGCATCGAGAGGCCGGTAGTCCTCGATCGCCGCACCTGCGACCCGGATGCTGCCCTCCTTGTCGATCTCGACGACGTAGGGGGCGATGCGGGTCGTCGTGCCGACCCACACGAGGCCACTGGCGAGACCGATCGCCAAAAGCAGCGATGAGAAGGCCATGAGACGCCAGTTCTTGGCCTGGACCCTGGCCGTCCCTAAGCGCTCGTCCCAGACCTGGGCGGCCTTCTGATAGGGCGTCACGGGTGCTTCCGTCGTCCCATACCGTAATGAGGCTCTTCTGAATGGCATCGTTTCCCCCTTAATCAATCGTCAGGTGACAAATCCGGGCCTTCGCTCGCCCCGCCGCGATCGCCCTCTTTGATGGTGTTGCCGGCCACGGTGCCGGCACTCTTGAGCCGGTCATGGCGACGGATGCGCTTTGCCCAATCGGGCTCAGACGAGTTGGATCGGCCCCGGGAGGCGGCAGAGCCGGAGCCTCCGGGCGCCCGACTGCCGGTCGCGCGATAGCCAGCGGCCGCCCCCTCGCGATAGGCATCGCGGACGGGTGCGGTCATACGGGAGGCTGCACTGCCGGCGGGCTTGGCGACGTTCGCCTGGAATACCCCGCCCATGCCGCCCGACTCATAGGCAGCGCGCGTCCGGCCCGTGAGCGATGCACCGGCTTTGACGGCGCCTGACGCAGCTCCGACAGCGGCTCTGCCGGCGGCACCGGCCAGAGAAGCCCCCGCGATGCCGGCTGCGGCCAGGCCTGCGGCTGTACCGACGGCAGCCCCCGCTCCCAGTTGCGGCGCCCCGGATACCAGACCAGCCGCAATCCCGGGTGCAAAGATGGCGAGTCCAAAGACCGAGATGGCGCCCAGGATCTGGGCCGCCGCCTGCTCAAGGGTGATGTCGCCGGTCGGTGGGGCGACGATCGTGCCAAACAGGGTCGAGCCGACGCCGACGATGATGGCGAGAACCATGAGCTTGATGCCGGAGGTTACGACATTGCCCAACACACGCTCGGCCAGGAACGCCGTCCTGCCGAAGAGCGCGAAAGGTACCAGGACGAAGCCCGCAAGGGTCGTGAGCTTGAACTCGACGATGGTGATGAAGAGCTGGACCGCTAGGATGAAGAAGGCGAGGAGCACAATCAGCCAGGCGATGAGGAGGACTACGATCGTCACCACATTGTCGAAGAAAGTGGTGAAGCCCATAAGCTCGCCCGCCTGATCAAGTAGAGGCCGAGACGCGGTGAAGCCAGTCGAGGCGACGAAGCCAGGTCTTAAGAGCTGATCCGCTCCGAAGCTTGCGCCGCTCGCCTTGAGACCCAGATCGGCGAATGAGGAGAAGACGATATCGGCCAGTGATGAGAAATTGTTGAGCAACAGCGCGAAGAAACCGACATAGAGGATCTTGCGGATGAGCTGGCCGATGACATTGTCCTCGGCCATGAGCGACCAGAAGAGGCCGGCAAGGATGATGTCGATGGTGACCAGGATTGTGGTGAGAAAAGCCACGTCGCCCGAGACCAATCCGAAGCCCGAATCGATATAGGTCGAGAAGGTCTGAGTGAACTTATCGATTATGTTTAAATCATCCACGCGATACAACTTTCCCGTTCACGCGAAGCGTTCTTCGCGTGTCGAAATCTTCTTTCCGGGCGGCGAACTTCGCCGCCCGGACTGTTCACCTTTCACTTCTCCGGCGTGTAAGCCTTGCCGTCCCCCATGAAGCTCTTGAACCTCAGTCGGGATTCCTCCTGCGATGAGAGCGTGCGCGCCCGGTCGAGGGCCTGAGCCCGGGCTTCGGCCGCCATCATCGTTTGAAGCTCAATACCCTGCTTGATATTAAGGCCGATAAGCTCATTGCCGGCCTGCTGGACCTGGAGATTGCCGATCGCCGATGCGGATTTGCTCAAAAGGTCACTCAGCTGGCGGGAATCCTCGTCATTGCCCTCGGTGATCTGGGCTTCAACGGACATGGACCGTTTGAAGGCTGCAAGCGTCTCATCCCAGCGGGTCTCAGCTGCCTTGAGGCTCTGATCGCTTGTCAAAGCCTGCTCATAAGTAGCCGGGAAAAGCGCTTTGTAAGCTGTCTCGGTCTCGGTGACTGACAAAGCAATGCCGTCCGCTTTGTCGATGAGCGATTTGATCTCATCCAGCTGGGAACTGAGGTCACCGGAGATCGAGCTACCGAGGCCGGCCAGTTCCTTGTCCATGTTCATGAGGACCTGGGCTTCATTGGCAAGCTGCTTGACCTGGTTCTGGATCTGCTCGAGCTCCCGGATGGCGGTGAGCAGGTTCTCCTTGTAGTTCCAGGGATCGAAGACGGTCAGCGCTTCCGCCGGCGAAGCGCCAAGGTTGAATACGTAGAGGGCGGTTGTAACGATAGCGAGCCGTCTCAGGGTCTTTGACGTGATGATCATGCGTCGATCTCCGATGTGGTGCCGTCCACGGGATTTGGTGTTGATTGTGGGGCATTCTCGATGGCGCCCCAGACGAGGTCCGCCGCCTCCTCGAAGCCTTTGGCTCGGAGGAAGTCCTCCGGGAATGCCTCCGGCCCATGCTCAACCAGGAGATGATCGATGAGGCGATGATCTTCTGGCTTGGAAGCACCGCAGAGTGCCAGCGCCAAAGGACCGAGGCCTAGCTCGAACAGCCGATTGCCGCGGGCCGTCTGGGCGTAATAGTCGCGTTTGGGCGTAGCCAGGGAGATGATCTCGATCTGACGCGGATTGAGCCCGAAATGCTCATAGGTCTGGCGCATCTGCGGCTCGATCGCCCGGTCATTGGGCAGGAAAATCCGTGTCGGGCAGCTCTCGATGATGGCCGGCGCAATCGCGCTTCCGGCAATATCGGCGAGCGATTGGGTCGCGAAGACAACAGCGACATTCTTCTTGCGCAGTGTCTTGAGCCACTCCCGGATGCGGGCGGCGAAGAGCGGGTGATCGAGGAAGAGCCAAGCTTCATCGAGGATGAGGAGTGTCGGCCGCCCGTCAAACTGCTCCTCCAGTCGATGAAAGAGATAGGATAGGACCGGAAGCACGAGGCCCTTGGCCTGCATGAGCTCTTCCAGCTCAAAATGCATCACTTCCGATAGGGTGAACCGGTCTTCGCCCGCATCGAGCAATTGGCCATAGGGACCTTCGAGCGTGTAGGGCTGAAGAGCCTGACGCAGGACATTGGATTGCAGAATCAGCGAGAATCCGGTGAGTGTGCGTTCCGCTTTGGGTGCTGAGGCAAGGCTCGTGAGGGCTCCCCAAAGTGCTTCCTTGATCTCCGGCGTCACGCTGACACTTTCATTGGAGACAAGGGTCAAGAGCCAGTCGAGGGCGAAAGCGCGGGCGCTGTGCTCATCAATGCCGGCGAGCGGCTGGAAGGCGAGATCTCCAGAGAGACCCAGATCGAAAGACAGACCACCCATGGCGAGGATCGCGGCGCGCGCCGAACGGCCTTTGTCGAAGACAAAGACCTGAGACCCGGCATATCGCCGGAACTGGAGGGCAAGCAGCGCCAGCAGGACCGATTTACCGGCACCGGTCGGTCCCACCACGAAACTGTGTCCGACATCACTCACATGGAGGCATAAGCGGAAGGGTGTCGAACCCCGGGTCGAGGCATGAAGCAGCGGCGGGCCTTCGAGATGAGAATCCCACTCGGGTCCGGCCCAGACGGCCGAAGCCGGCATCATGTGCGCGAGATTGAGGGTGTGGACGATGGGCTGGCGGACATTGGCATAGACTTGGCCGGGCAGGCTGCCCAGCCAGGCATCGACCGCATTGAAGGTTTCCCTGATCGTAACAAAGCCTGAGCCATTGACGACCCGTTCAATGGCACGAAGGGATTCCTCCGCTTGAACCTCATCGGCATCGCTTACTGTGATGGTCGCCGTCAGATAACCGAAGGCGACATCACCTGAGCCTAGGTCCTGTAGAGCTTCGTCGGCATCGCGAGCTTTGTTGTCTGCATCAGTGTCCAACAGGACAGATTCCTGGTTGAACATGACTTCGCGCAAGATGGCGGCAACCGATTTGCGCTTGGCGAACCATTGCCGGCGGGTACGGGTAAGGAGCTTCTGGGCTTCGTCACGATCGAGGGCGATCCAGCGTGTCACCCAGCGATAGGAAAGGCCTAGGTCGTTGAGCTCATCGAGGAGCCCAGGGACCGTCACATTCGGAAAGCCCAGCACAGTGATGCTGCGCAGGTGCTGATCTCCCAGCATCGGCTTTAGGCCACCGGTCAGCTGGCAATCGGTCAGGATCGCATCGAGATACGCGGGAATCTGGGGAACGACGACCGGGTGATCCTTCACCGAGACGCAGGCATGGAGATAAGAGAGCGTTGCCTCGTCGTCCAGGAACTGGGCTTCGGGGAGAATCGAGGACAAGAGATCGAGCGCCCGGTCCGTCTCGGTGATGAAGCTGTCGAGATGCTGGAACGCCTGGCTATGTCCGCTCTTGGACAGCCTTTGCCCTTCGGTCGTGACGAACAGCCCCTCGGCACGTGATTGAGTCTCGGCCGGCGGGAGCCAGGTCAAGGTCAGGTAGTAAGCCGTCTCGTAATGCGTTCCTTCGCTCTGGAAGGCCTCACGGCGCTCCTCGTCGACCAGCCAGGACACAGGATCTGGAAAGTCGGACTGTGGGTAGGCACGTGACGGCTGGCGCCGGGCCTCGAAAAAGAGGGCCCACCCTGCTCCGAAACGCCTGAGCACATTGTTGATGCGAGCCGTCACGGCCACAAGCTCGCCATCGGTCGCACTGTCGAGATCGGGGCCGCGATACTGGGCCGTCCTCTGAAAACTGCCGTCTTTATTGAGGATCACGCCGGGAGCGATGAGGCACGCCCAAGGCAAATAGTCGGCCAGGAGCTCCGGCTTCTTGCGGTACTCGGCGAGGTTCAGCATCCGAGTACCCCTTTGTGCCTGGCATGGCGTGACAGCACTTCCGGAAACTTGGGATCCTTGCGCGCGGCATAGGCGGCAATGGCATGGCCGACGACCCAGATGACGATGCCGGCAATCCATAGGCGTAAGCCCAGCCCCAGCGCGGCCGCGACCGTGCCGTTGGCTATGGCAATGGTCCGTGGCGCACCGCCAAGGAGAACCGGCTCAGTTAGCGCCTTATGCAGCGGTATTTCGAAACCGGGAATTGTCGAGTTCGATCGCATGTATGAACCTCAACCGATCGTGGCGCCGCCGCCAAAGGAGAAGAAGGCGAGGAAGAAGGAGGTCGCCGCAAAGGCGATGGAGAGACCGAAAACGATCTGAACCAATCTCCGAAATCCGCCCGAAGTGTCCCCAAAGGCGAGCGACAGGCCGGTGATGATAATGATGATCACGGCGACGATCCGGGCGACCGGTCCTTCGATCGATTCGAGAATCTGGGTGAGCGGGGCTTCCCACGGCATGCCGGAGCCGGCCGCATGAGCAGCGGAAGCGCTCACGGCGAGCATGGAAAGCGTGGAAACAATCATCTTGATGAGGCGCATGAGGATCTCCGGGCTTAAGGTGTCTGTTGCTGAGGTTAGATGATGGGAACGATCCGGTAGTCGCCATCGGGATCGAGACCCTCGACACGGCCGATCGTGGCGAGCTTGCGGGCACTGCCGCGGCCTGTAAGGAAGACGAGCATATCGACAGCCTCGGCGATCAGCCGGCGAGGTACCGAAACGACGGCCTCCTGGACAAGCTGCTCCAGACGATAGAGAGCCGCCCTCCCCGAATTTGCGTGAACGGTGGTGATTCCGCCTGGATGGCCGGTATTCCAGGCCTTGAGCATGTCGAGGGCTTCAGGTCCTCTCACTTCGCCGACAATGATCCGGTCGGGACGAAGACGGAGCGTCGAGCGCACAAGGTCCGTGAGGGAGACGATGCCCGGCTTGGTCCTGAGTGTGATGCAATCTTCAGCAGCACACTGAAGCTCGCGTGTGTCTTCGAGGATGATGACGCGTTCGCCTGTCGCAGCGACTTCGGCGAGAAGCGCGTTAACCAGTGTGGTCTTGCCTGAACTCGTGCCGCCAACGACAACGATGTTCTGGCGCTCGGTAACAGCTTGACCTAGCGTCCGGGAGGCCTCGGCACTCATTATATATTGCGAGACATAGTCCTGGAGCCGGTAGATCACCTGGGCCGGCTTTCTGATCGAAAAACACGGGGCCAAGGAGACTGGCGGCATCAGGCCCTCGAAACGCTCACCACTCTCCGGCAGCTCGGCGCTGACGATTGGGGCTTGTGCATGCACTTCTGCCCTGATGTGGCTCGCAACCAGTCGAATGACCCGTTCTGCCTCGGACCAGCCAATATGCTCGCCCGTGTCGACCCGGCCTTCGCCGGCCTTGTCGAGCCAGAGACGACCATCGGGGTTGACCATCACCTCGATCACAGCCGGATCATCGAGCGCCTCCGCAATGCTCGTCCCAAAGGCGGTCCTGAGCATTGTTCGGCGGCGCTCCATGGCCTTGATTGCTCCGGGGGAATAAAGCTCAGGCATGGACGTCCTGCTCCTTTGGCGAAGCACCCGGCGCCGGCGACGCGGATACGGGCTGGTCCGGCGCCGGGGCTTCTCCCCTCGGGGTTCTGGTATTGCTCTTGGGCATCATCTGCATCTCGTCGAGATCACGCGACAAGAGGTCAGGATCGGTCTCGACGATGCGCTCCAGCACCTCGCCCACGATGTTCTGTCCGCCAGCCAGCCGCTTGCCGATCTGGGCCACGAAGAACTCGAAACGCTGGTGCCCGAGCGCTCGAGCAGGTTCCTGCTCAGAGCGCGGCAAAGGCGGTGTGATCGTGAGGTAATAGCGGATGAAGAGCGCCACACTTTCGAGAACGATCAGCTGGTGCCGGTCGATCTGGGCCAGTTGCTTCGACATGCGATCGAGACGCCGCAGAAGCGCAGCCTCATTCCCCTGATCGCGCTCCGGACTGAGAAACCTGTCCAAGGCCTTGTCGACGATCGCCGACTTGTTGGCGCCCGGGCGCTTCGCAGCCATAGCGAGCCGTTCGGCGACATGATCGGAGAGATAGGCGGAAAGACGCGGCTTCATCGGGACATCCTTCAGAATTTGGGAGCGAGATCGTCGTCATCGCGCGTGTTCGTCGCATAGGCGCGCTGAACGGCTGATCGTGCGAGAGGATCTGTGTTCTTCGAAGCCACCCCGAAATCGTCATCCAGGAGAGCCAGATCGTTGACAGGCTCCTCCTCTTGCTGAGTTTCCTGCACAGGCTCTGCCCAAGGCTCGCGCTTCAACCCGCCATCGTCCTCGGCGTTGCCTGAAATGAGCTCGAACCACGGCTTATCGAGACATGTATCTGGTTTGCGGACTTGCCCACTCCAATCATCACCACTGGGCGCCGGTGCATCAGGATATGGGCCGTCACTCAAGGTCGGCGGCGGCAGCACCCTCCCCCTGAAATTGGCATCGGCATAGTATTTGAGCTTCTTGGCCTTGATCGGCGGGAGACCGGCGACAAGGACAAGCTCCTCATCAGACGGTAACTGCAGCACTTCGCCGGGAGTAAGCAGCGGTCGTGCTGTCTCTTGCCTACTGACCATCACATGAGCGAGCCAGGGTGCCAGACGATGGCCAGCGTAGTTGCGCTGGGCTCGTAGCTCCGTCGCCGTCCCCAGTGCATCAGAAATGCGCCTGGCAGTGCGTTCATCATTCGCAGCGAAGGCAATCCTCACATGGCAATTGTCGAGGATGGCGTTGTTCTCGCCATAGGCCTTGACGATCTGATTGAGCGACTGCGCGATGAGATAGGCCTTGATCCCGTAGCCCGCCATGAAGGCTAGTGCTGTCTCAAAGAAATCGAGCCGCCCTAATGCTGGAAACTCGTCCAGCATCAGGAGAAGTCGACGACGACCGGACTTGTCTGGTTGTCCATCGAGCTTCTCCGTCAGCCTTCTGCCGATCTGATTCAGGATCAGGCGGACGAGCGGCTTGGTGCGGCTCAAGTCGGCGGGAGGAACGACGAGATAGAGAGAAACCGGCTGGTTGGCCGCGATGAGATCGCCGATACGCCAATCACAGGCCTCGGTATTGCGTGCAATGATTGGGTCGCGATAGAGACTCAGGAAGCTCATTGCTGTTGAAAGGACGCCCGAGCGTTCGTTCTCGGACTTATTGAGAAGCTCACGCGCGACGGAGGCGACAACGGGATGAACCTTGGGGTTCTCCTCGGTCCCCAAATGATTGGTGGTCATCATGATCTTGAGAGTGCGCTCGATCGACCGCGACGGGTCCGACAGGAAAGTCGCTACCCGGCTCAGAGTCTTCTCTTCCACTGCATAGAGGACATGGAGGATGACGCCGACCAACAGCGCGTGGCTGGTCTTCTCCCAGTGGTTTCGCCGCTCGAGCGCGCCTTCCGGATCGACCAGGATATCGGCAATGTTCTGGACGTCTCGGACTTCAGTAACACCCCTACGGACCTCGAGAAGCGGGTTATAGCGAGCGCTCCTGGGATCTGCCGGATTGAAAACCAAGCAGTGCGAGAAACACGACCGCCAACCTGCTGTCAGTTGCCAGTTCTCGCCCTTGATATCGTGGATGACGGCAGAGCCAGCCCAAGTCAGCAATGTCGGGATAACAAGACCGACACCCTTGCCAGACCGGGTTGGAGCAAAGGCAAGGACATGCTCGGGCCCATCGTGGCGGAGATACTCCTTCGCCAGTCTCCCGAGAAACACTCCCTTGCCCGTAAGAAGATCGGAGCCCCGGAGTTCCTCCGGATTGGCCCACCGCGCCGAGCCGTAGGTCGTGACCATCTGGTTCTGCCGAGCGCGCCACAGCGAACCGGCAATAGCAACAATCGTTCCAGCCAACCCACTGCCTGCTGCGAGCATCCCTGCCTTACGAAACACTGTCGGCGCATAAGCTTCGTAGGCAAACCACCATTCGAAGAGGCGCCACGGGTGATAGACCGGATGGCCAATCAGCGTCACCAGTGGCTCCCCTAGCCGCGGCTGGTTACCCAACATCGCTGCCGCCCATTGCGTGGAAGCCCACAGGCCTCCAGCCACAATCGAGACAACGAGGCAGCCCTGCCCCACAAGAATCCGTGCCGGTTTCATGATCTGATCCGCTCATGCCGGAATCTCTTTCCGGATGGCGGCCAGCATCGCGCCACGGAGCCGATTTGCTAATTGGGAAACGAGTGAAAACGCGGGAAAAGCGCTCGATGATATGGCAAGATCCGGTCAGCTGGAGCGAGAGGAAAAGATGATCGTATGCTTAGGTTGGGGATCCCTTATCTGGAATCCCGGCGCACTGCCCATCAAGGGACAATGGCACTCAGACGGACCTCACCTCCCTGTTGAATTCGCGCGCCAGTCTCAAGACGGTCGCATTACGCTAGTTCTCTGCGAGCGCGCGCCGGTCGTTCCAGTTCTTTGGGTAGGACTGTCTGTGCAATCCCTGGAGGAAGGCCGGCGCGTCTTAGCAGACCGAGAGGGAATCCCATCTCGGAATATTGATCGCGCTGTCGGCTCTTGGAGTGACGCAGCAAAACGTACAGAGCACATTTTCACAGAAGTGCAAGGGTGGGCTCGACCTCGAGCTATCAAAGGGGTTGTTTGGACTGCGTTGTCCAGCCGTTTTGATGGGACAAGCAGAACTCCTACCGTCGATGAAGTGGTTGACTATCTGAGTGGCCTGAAGGGTGACGCAAGAGCTCGAGCTGAAGAGTATGTTCGGCGCGCGCCGATCCAAATTCGAACCCCTTATCGTGACGCCATTGAGCGCTCTCTACTTTGGACTCCTATTGGAGATACCTGAAAGATGTATGATCGCAATGCCGTGACGTGTCATTTGTGCTTCGCAGATAGAGTCCTCCAAGACTGGATAAAGCAAAAAAGCACATTGAGTGGCGTTTGTCCGTGGTGCGGGCGGCGCGGTCGTCTCATCGGCCTTGAAGATCTTGGGGAGCCATTTCGCGAAGTTGTAAGCATCTATGATCCCGTTGATGGATCAGATACCTACGAGCAGGGTGACCTCATTGGCTTTCTGCTTGATGACGGGTGGAATGTGTTTTCAGAGGAGATTCAGACCAACGATCTGTCCCAGTCACTCGCAGTGGCCATACTAGAAGCTGGGCTCTCTGGCAAAGATCTTTACGACTATCCGGACTACAGCGGGCTCTTCCGCCATCGTGAATATTCGCTGGAGGATACATGGGACAGACGCGCGCGGCGGGTGCTCGGCGAAGATTTCTCGCCGAATGCCGATACAACTAGTATCGAATCGGAAATGGGAGAAGATTTCCCCGATCAGCTAAGGGTTGCCTTTGAAGATCTGGCAACAGACTATGAGCAAGGTGTGGTGCTTTATCGTGCGCGTGTACATGCTGATCGTCACCGACATGATCGGTTTTCGGTTCACGAAGTTGGCGCACCACCATCCGAAGTCGCATTGGCCGGACGAGCAAACAGGCAGGGGCAAAGGGTACTCTATTTGGCGACCAACAAATCGACTGCGTTGGCTGAGGTCCGACCATGGAAGGGTGCTGCAGTCGCCGTAGCGACTGCAACCCTCGCGAGGCGTCTCTCTCTAGTCGACTTGACCCGCGCACGACCCCTTGCAAGCCCCTTCTTCGTCGAACTTCTCGAATGGAAGTTAGAGTTGAATGGATTACTTTTCCGACTAGCTCAAGACATGTCGTCTCCCGTTCAACCCAACGAACAGGACATCCTTTATAGACCCACTCAGTTACTTGTTCAGATGATTGAATCGAGCGGCTATGCTGGGTGCATATATCCAAGTGCGGCAGGTCCTGGAAAGAACATAGTTTTGTTTGACCCGAATGACGCGGAGATATCCGAACCCAAATATCTGCGAGTCAAACAGGTGAGTTATTTTACTGACGCTCTCTCGCAGTTTGAGGAGGTCTACGAGGAAGGTCCATACGACTTTGCTTTGCCTCGGAGATAGCTCTTACTATCCAGAATTCCTACACTAACTATCTGATTATCTAGCTAGCTCACCTGTATGACCAGTCGCTTCGATCCCTCGCCAGCTTCGCGCCAGACCTGTGCCGCTCACACTCGATATCCGTTGCCCGCGCATTCTTTCCAAGGACGGATCCCAGGGCACGAGAGAAAACTCATTCGATTTTTCTAGAATGGCGAACTTTCCGCTCGTTAGTTTGATGTGCTGCCAATAAGTTCCCGAAATATGTTCTCCCTCCGCAGGTTCCTGGAATGTGAGTCCAAGTCTCTTTGAGAGCAAAATGCCAGTCTGCTGGATTTCTTGAGTGCGCAACTTTTCAAGTAGACCCGTTACAGGCTCAAATGATCCTTTCTCTGATATCGTCGTCAAGTTCTGAGAAATCAGCCACTGGCGACGCCTATTGAGCGCTTCATCAACTTCGCCACCAAAATACTCAGCCCTCGTAATCTCTCGCCGGGCCGACACAATCTGCTTGTCCAGCCAGGTCGCGCCGTTGGCGTCGATAAGCTTTTCGAGGGGTAGATAGGAGAGGATCCGAACCCTCGCCCGTCGCTCATGATCCGAGGCCGAGTCCATCACTTCCACCGAAACAATCATTCCCTTCTCGGGAACCAGCTCCGGCGGAATATATCCGGCATCGGCATAGTGGATACGGCCATCGATTCCATCGACGACCAGATAGTGCTTGTCGCTAAGCTCATCAGAAAGGCCAAGTCCGACCACCCTGCCCACGATCCTCGAGCGCGGGTTAGCTGCGTCGAAGATTGCGAATCCTCCCGCGGGCCGATCGATACCCCCCTCACGAAGGGTTCGATGCATCGTCTTGATGATATCGTCGCGGCCGCCGAACTGCCTGAGCTTGACTTCCACCCCCTCGGAGACCTCCCAAACGCCCGTCCTACGCTCCGTCGCAAGCCCGAGTCTTTCGAGCTTGCGGAGGCGGCCCATATAGGCAGCATGGGTCTCGGGATCTGAGGGTGGAAGAGCGCTCACCACGAGGAAACCGTCGTGAACCTCTCTCAACAGCGCCCGATCAAGGCGGGTCAAGCGGTCAGCCTCGATCTCCTGGTCGAGCTTGTGCGCAAAGTCCCCTTCGATCTCGGGCCCAAGCTCCAGCGTTACGAGTTCTCTGGCCCGTTCGCGAATCCCATGGCTCATATAGTCTCGGGCAATGACCAGACCCTCGCCACGATCGTCCTTTCCTCGGACGACGATGTGCGTATGAGGATGACCCGTATTGAAGTGATCGACGGCGACCCAATCGAGCCTGGTCGCCAAGTCCTCCTCCATCTTGCGCATGAGATCGCGAATGAAGGGCTTGAGATCGGCCATCTCAGTGGCGTCCTCGGCCGAGACAATGAATCGGAACTGATGACGATCGCCGTCCGCCTGCTCCAGGAAGCCGGTTCCATCCGCATCATCCGAAAAGGCGTCATAGAGACGACCGGGCTCGCCCTCAGGTGTCACGCCGTCCCGCTGGATATAGCGCAGATGAGCTCTGGCGGCACCTAGGTCTCCGGGTTTGAGCTTCGCAATACGCGCCTTGACGATGACACGCCGGCGACCGCTCTGCGCGAAACCAGCCCCTGCCAATGTTCCGAACGCTGCACCGCGAGCGCTTCGACTTCCCGAAAACGAACTGCCGCTCTTGGTGAGATGACCTGCTTTGTGGGCAGCATGCATGACCCGGTTGACGTATCGGTCCAGGCGCGTGCCGCCCTTCCAGCCAATACGGCCGAGGCGCGGTATGAAATCGTCGGTCATGATGCTGCGATCCCTCGACACACGAAGCCGTGTTGTTTCGGAAATAAGCATTCAAGCTGTAGATGCAATATGGGGTTAAAGATATGGCGCGCGCTCAACGCGTTGGTGTCAGATTGACACCATCTCTTGCGCCCAGGCGTTAGTCGGCGTGAGTCATTTCAACGACTTACCTCACACCCAACACCACTGCTTTTATCTTGCCCTCCCGATTTTGCACTGATCTGTGACTCTGGCGCGAGGAAACGCGCTCGTTCAGGATGGCCAGAACTCTGCATCGAAGATCCTTGGCCTATTCTCCCGCGGCCGTTTTGGGACGTAACCACCGCCCCCGGCGCTACCTGGCTCGCTCAGAAGGACAGCTCACTATCGTACTGAGAATATCAGCCTGCCGGCACCCAACACCTGGCCCTGCTCAACGATCCCAAAATACCGACTGTCGAATGAATCTTTCCGCTCCGATATCATAAAAATCTGCCCAGTACACAGCCTGAAACATCTCTGCCAAGTGGGAAGCGGACGCCTCATTTTGTCGTGCCGCAGAGCCCTCGCCCGCAGCCTACCATTCACGAAAACATGTCTCCCAAAACGACAAACGACGTCGCCCTCACCCGCTGCAACCGTCTTCAGCAACAATGCTGACATAGGTAAGTAGCGCCGCTGGTCAGCAATTGTCGCTGCCCATTCGGGAGGCCGCAGAACGGCGATTTCACCAAGGCCCGGCTGACGTCTTTCTATGACATAGAGACCCATCGGTACACTGGGTGAGGCATTCCAGACGAGTGTCGGATTCGACTTTGCAAAGGGCGCTAAGGCCAACGCGGAACAGGCGATAACAGCTGTGACTATCGGCGCAAGACGAGCCATCTAATACTCCGAAGTGGACTGGCGGCGGCTGTTTTTTGACCACTCGATAAGATCGTCCTTGTGATAGAAAATTCGCCCACCATGCTTGCGGAATTTAGGTCCCGTTCCCATCCAGCGCATGTTGTCGAGGGTGCGCTTTTTCAGGCGAAGATACTGCGCGGCCTCGGCGACGGTCAGAAAGGGATTCCCCGCATCGTCGATCATCGGTGACATTCCCGCTGCATCTGAAAGATGCGCGGAATGTCACCGAAACTCGCCTGATCCGGGAGTGTCGTTTTTCGTGAGCGGCGAATTCGACACTCCGCTCGGCGCCTAGACACATCTTACTCATGCCGCAGGCTCGAGCTGGATCAGCCAGGCGCGAAAATCGTGTTTTCTGCGTCACAGGAAATTGGCCCCGCGCATTGCTGCGCGAGGCCTTTTTCCGCGAGATCCAGCTAGTCCGCCGGGTTCCAGATCACGGCATAGACGTCATCATCGTCCTGTCCGGCGGCCCGCCCGAGATTGGCATAGAGCCGCTTCGGGCCGAATTCGGGAGCCGCAATCGAGAGGCTCACATATTCCTTTCCGGTGTTCTCGCTCTTGCGCAGCCAGGCCGCTCCGATCTCCACACCCTGGGTCAGAACCCGGTAGTCGGGCTGGCTGTCGGTGGTCTTCTGGATATTCGGCAGGATGTCGATTTCGGCCCGGATGCTGAGGGTGCGAAGATGGCCCTGATAGCGTCCATCAGCCTGTTTGGTGACATATCCGATTGCAGTCATGACGTTCTCCTTTTTCGTCTCGCCTCAGGCCCATCCTTCGGCGATGCCGGACCGTGATGACCGCCGGCGGGCGACCTGAACCCTTCGGGCCGGAGCGCAGCGGAGGAGCCGGAGCGGGAGGCTTTTTTGGAGCGCAGCGTCCGCGAGGAGCCGCGAAGCGGCGGGGAAAAAAGCCTTCCGCGCAGGCTTTCGGGGCGCTTGCCAAGGTCATAGGTCCAGAGGCAGAGCCGAAGGATGGGGCTGCGGCGAAGTGACGAAAGTGAGGAGAACGCCGTGGCTGCCGCGATCTGAAGCCCGCGGGCTGCTGGTCCGATACCGAGGCTATCTCCGCCTTTTCGGCCGGGGATGGAATAGTGCCGAATTTGCCGATACCAGACCCGGCAGCTCCGCGCAGCTTGGGCTCTTTGAGGTGCCTCGGAGATCGGAACCGCCTGGCTGCGCAAGAGCGAGAATAGCGGAAAGGAATATGTGAGCCTCTCTATTGCGGCTCCAGAATTCGGCCCGAAGAGGCTCCAATCCTGGACGTGCCGCTGAGCAGGACGATGACGACGTCTATGTCGCGATCTGGCATCCGGCAAACCAAGGCGAGGCGATCAGGAAGAGGCCCCGCGCAAGCCAATGCGTGGGGCCCAAGATGCCGTAAAAATGCAAGCTCAGTCCTGCCTAGCGGGGGCAAAGAGATGTGCGACCTTCTTCCATTCGGTGACGAACCGCAAACCGCCTCTTTCGGTATAGGATTTCGCCGGGAAGCCCGCATAACACGGCATCCAGTCGGGCTTATGTTCACGCCCATTTGCACCACTGAGATAGTCGCTGATGATGCCGCGCTGCACCTTGCCGGTCGCATCCTTGTTCGATGCGGCGGCAGCGGCCCCGGCGATGTCGGCCAACATCGAATTGAGCACAGCCTTGTCCGTCACAAGGTCGAGGAAGGTCTCATCGGGCTTCCAGCTTGCCGCCATGTCGGCGGCAAGGACTGAGCCTGCCGCCTCCGTGATGGCGGTTCCCGCTTCAAGGCTTTCGGCCATCGCCACGCTCAACAGCATGAGCACTTCATTGTCGCTCAGCTTGAGCAAATTCGCGAATATCGTGACCGTGGCATAGCAGTCGCTTGAGTGCCGCACGAGATCGGAACGATCCTCGGCAAGGCCCAGGAGTCTGAGGGCATCGGCTCTGACCTTGTCGAATTCGACCTGAGCTGCCCCCGTCTGGAGGGAAGTGGCGTTCTCATCCTTGTCGGCTCTCTGCGGCTCGGGCCTTACCTGCCAGAGGCCAGAGCCGGCGATCATGTGAGCCAGGGCAAGCCGCAGCGCGGTCCTCGGTTCTTCGGTCAACCTCAGCCTCACCGCAGCATGGCGATGGAGCTCAAGGTAGTTTTGCGCAGCCTTGGTGAGTTCGGGCTTTTCCGGTTTGACATCGGCTTCGCCGCTCTTCTCCTTCTTATCCCGCCTCCGGGCTTCCTGACGCAAGACATAGCCTTCATGCGCTTCGACCTCGCCCCGTCCGGAAACCGTGATGTAGACCGCGCCGCCCTTCTTCTTGGAGGTCTTCTCATACTCCCAGACATTGAAGCGATGATCGACCGGAAGCGCTTCAACGTGCTTCCAGCCCTGCTCCAGATAATTGGCTTTCCTGACCTCGATTGCGGCGTTCTGGAGAGCCCAGAAAGCCTGGATGTCCCCGAAATAGCTTTCCTCGCCAAAGAGGTCGGTGACGATCTCGCCTTTGTATTCGGCAAAATCGAAAGCGCCACGCTGGTCTGAATCTGCTCGCCGCCCAACAACCACTTCTTGAGGTACAAGCCCATGGGAGCCACCTGTTCCTCATCCTCGAACAAAGCGAGCCATTCCTTTTGCTGGCTCTTGGTCGCCATGGTGAGAGCCTGCAGGCTGTCGCTGTTGATCTCTCCGGCCCGGTAAGCCTGCCGGATGCGCGGCAGAAGATTGGCAATGGCGAGCCTGCGCTTGACGATGATCTCCGACACTGCAAAGGTCGCCGCGATTTCTGAGACTGTCCGTCCTTCCTTCAAGAGCCGCTGGAAGGCCTCGAATTGATCCAGTTCGTCCATTGGAAGGCGAGCCACATTCTCAATCAGCGACGCTTCCACGGCGTCGATATCGTCGCCTTCCTCCATGACCGCGCAGGGCAAAGCCGCCATTTCCAGCCCCTCCTGCTCCAGTGCCTTCGCGGCCAGATAGCGCCTTCGGCCCGCGACAATGCCAAAACCTTCCGCGTCGGGGCGAACAAGCAAAGGCTGGAGAATGCCGCATTTGCGAATGCTCGGCAGGATGTCGCTGAGGTCCGGCTTCTTGGACTTATGCCTCACATTGGCCGTCGCGACGTGCAGGTCCGGCAAGGGTATATGACGCAATTCCATAGGTAATCTCCTCATGACTTTCGGGATGGAGCGCTGAACCAATTCAGCTGGTCCCGGGCCACTTCATTGAAAGGGCCGAGATCGCAGGGCTTCTGCAACCACACAGAGACCAGAGGTGCAGCGGCCAGCGCTTGAAGCCGCTTGCGAGCCGAGACAGAGCAGACGCCCGGAGCGAGCATCTGCTCGCCAATAGGCGTCGGCTCCGGCTCGAACCGTTCGTGAGAGGCGGCACTCATGCCGCCGCCTCGATCACGGGAGATGCGAATTTGAGGATGTAGTCAGCGGCCTTAGAGGCCTGGCTGGCGGCCTTGAAGATTGCGCGGCTGTCCTCTTTGAGGACCTGCAACCAGCTTCCGATATAATCCGAGTGGCGAACGGTCGGTATGATACCCAGCGAGGCACAAACAAAGGCGGTCGCCATTTCGGCAACGAGTTCCTCGCGCGCGTAGCCGCTCGATCCGCGCCGGTTGGCTAGGTCGCGAGCAAGGCGCGAGCTATGGCCCGTCCAGTGGCCGAGCTCATGAAAGGCCGTGCGATAGTAGTTGATCTGATCAATGAAGGCCGACTGATGCGGAACCCGGATTACGTCCTCAGAGGGGAAATAAATCGCGACATCCCCGCCCACCCGGAAATCCGCGCCCGTCGCCAGAATGAGCGCTTGCGCCTCAGGGATGATCTGGCATTCGGGAAGCACCGGCCGAGGCGCAAACAAGTGTTCCGGCAAGCCGTCACACTGCTCGACATTGAACACTGTGTAGCGCTTGAGGAACGGGATAGATTCGGGCTCGTCTCCCTCAGACGCCGCCCGTTCCCGCTCCTTTTCCGGGATGAACCGGTCGGCATAAAAGACATGGGTGCCCTTTTCGCCCTTACGGACAGCTCCGCCCAGTTCCAGCGCCTGCTTGAAGGTCAGCCAATGGCAGCAGGCAAAGCCCCGGCTTGTCAGGGCCTCCCACAGAAGGAGAATATTGATCCCGGAATAGGTTTTGGCCGTCAAGCCATTCTTGGGGAGCGACAAGCTCGGCCCCTCCCCTCCGCTGCGCCACGGGCGCACCCAGGGCACGGTGCCCTGCTCCAGCTCGGCGATGATTTTCTCGGTGACCTCCCGATAGAGATCGTTTCTGCTGACGGACTGCTGCATGGCGCTGACCTCCTTCGCTTCTCGCTCGCGTCCTTCCCCGGAAGCGGGGTGGGCGGCGAAATGCGACCGTCAGGCCCGCCGACAGAGGTCGGGCGCACCTTCGGCCGCAGCGCAGCGGAGGACCGCGCGAGACACACGAAATCGGCCATGTGAAAGAGGAGAGCTTGCGCGGTTGCGCCCGGCCGCGGCGGGCCTAAAGGGGAGCGCCGCCCACCCTGCGCGCCGGGGAAGGACTACATAGAAAGTCGCCGCCCGTTAGGGCGGCGTCGATGGGCGGACCAACGGT
>JBMOOM010000102.1:0-43722 GCA_049323275.1 Pseudomonadota bacterium | reverse complement strand
AGATTGCCGGCGCAGGCCTGAAGATATCCCGTGCAGGCACCGTCGATTCCGATATCCATCCGCGCCGCCACCGTGCCGACCGCGACGGGATAGGGCATTTCCGGATCGTCGTCTGGCGCCTCGCACCACGCGCGCGCCGCCTTCGAGAAAGAGCGGCCCTGATCCATGGTTTCGAGATGACGCTCGGCGCTCACCGCCATCGCCTCCCCTAACCGGGCGACATCCCGCAGGCGTCGCATGTCGCGCATCGCCGCCGCGCGCCAGGCTTCGGCGAGAAGCACGGCATCGTTCCACCAGCTGCCCCGCTGGATCAGGTCCGCGATCCATTCGGCGAGGTCATGGCGCGTATCGACGATGCGGTCATGAACGGCGTACTCGAGACCATGCGAATAGCTGAAGGCGCCGACCGGAAAGGCCGGCGACAGCCAGGTCATCAACCGCAGCAGGCTCAATGCGTCAGTGCTCATGACCGTGATGGCCGGAATAGGCGCCGCTTTCGGGTTGGAACGGCTCCAGCACACGGCGCATGCGGGCGCCCTGATGCTCCAGCATATGGGCGATGACCGGATCGTGACGAATGACGATGCGGTCCGCCTCGATCTGCGCGGCGAGGTGTCGATTGCCCAGGTGCCAGGCCAGCGCCATCAGATGCGAAGCGTCGCGACCATGAATCTCGAGAAGCTCTTCCGGCTTGGCGCGAATCTCGATCAGACGCCCATCGTCGAGGACCAGTGCGTCGCCCTCCTTGAGATAGACCGCTGCCGCCAGATCAAGCAGAAATGCCAGGCCCGCGTCGCTCTTCATCGCAAAACGCCGCCGGCAGCGATCGTCATAATCCAGCGTGATACGGTCGGCCGGCGTGCCGCGCCATGTACCTTGTCTTTTGATGGCCTGCGTCCGCATGATCAGAACAGGAAATATCGCTGCGCCATCGGCAGCTGCCGGGCGGGTTCACAGGTCAGCAATTCGCCGTCGGCGCGCACCTCATAAGTTTCCGGATCGACTTCGATGATAGGCGTTGCCGCATTGTGGATCATGGAGGCCTTGCCCAGCCCGCTCCGCGTATTGTCGACCGGGATCAGCGTCTTGCCGAGCCCATAGCGCTCAGCAATCCCGGCGGCGAGAGCCGCCTTCGAGACAAAGCTCACCACGCTCCTGTTCACCGCCCTGCCCAGAGCGGCGAACATCGGGCGGTAGCTGACCGGCTGCGGCGTCGGGATCGAGGCATTGGGATCGCCCATGGGCGCGGCGGCGATCATGCCCCCGATCAGCACCATGTCCGGCTTCACACCGAAAAACGCCGGCGACCACAAGACAAGATCGGCGCGCTTGCCGAACTCGACCGAGCCGACATGCTGCGAGACGCCTTGCGCAATGGCGGGATTGATCGTGAATTTGGCGATATAGCGCTTCACCCTGACATTGTCGTTGTCGCCGGTCTCCTCCGCCAGGCGGCCGCGCTGGCCTCGCATCTTATGCGCCGTCTGCCAGGTGCGGATGATGACCTCGCCGACGCGGCCCATCGCCTGGCTGTCGGAGGAGATGATCGAGAAGGCGCCGATGTCATGAAGAATGTCCTCGGCGGCGATGGTTTCCTTGCGGATGCGGCTCTCGGCGAAAGCAATGTCCTCGGCAATCCGCGGGTCGAGATGGTGGCAGACCATCAGCATGTCGAGATGCTCGGACACGGTATTGACCGTATAAGGCCGCGTCGGATTGGTCGATGACGGTATGATATTGGCGAGCCCGCAGAGCTTTATGATGTCAGGCGCGTGGCCGCCGCCCGCGCCTTCGGTGTGAAAGGCGTGGAGAGTGCGTCCCTTGAAGGCCGCGATCGTATCCTCGACAAAGCCGGATTCATTGAGCGTATCGGTATGGATCATCACCTGGACGTCGTGATCGTCGGCGACGCTCAGGCAGCAATCGATCGCGGCGGGCGTGGTTCCCCAGTCCTCGTGAAGCTTGAGCGCGCAGGCGCCGGCCTCGATCATCTCGATCATAGCCTTCGGCAGGGAGGCGTTCCCCTTGGCGGAGAGGCCGATATTCATGGGCAGGTCATCGACCGCCTGTAACATGCGCTCGATATGCCAGGGGCCGGGCGTGCAGGTCGTCGCCAGAGTTCCATGCGCCGGACCGGTGCCGCCACCCATCATGGTGGTGATGCCGGACATCAGAGCCTCTTCTACCTGCTGCGGGCAGATAAAATGAATATGCGCATCGACGCCGCCGGCGGTCAGGATGCGCCCTTCACCGGCAATCGCCTCGGTCCCCGGACCGATGATGATGTCGACACCGGGCTGCGTATCGGGATTTCCTGCCTTGCCTATCTTCGCGATGCGGCCATCCTTCAGGCCGACATCGGCTTTCACGATTCCCCAATGATCGACAATCAGCGCGTTGGTGATCACCGTATCGACCGCACCCTCGCTGCGCGCCAGCTGACTCTGCCCCATGCCGTCGCGAATGACCTTGCCGCCACCGAACTTCACCTCCTCGCCGTAAATGGTGAAATCCCTTTCAACCTCGATGATGAGGTCCGTGTCGGCGAGGCGAAGCCGGTCGCCCGTGGTCGGCCCGAACATCTGGGCATAGGCGGTTCGCGACAGTTTCGCCGGCATCAGAGCGCCCCCATGATCTTCTGACGGAAGCCGAAGATGCGGCGCGCGCCGGCGACCGGGATCAACGCCACTTCGCGCGTTTGGCCGGGCTCGAAGCGCATTGCCGTGCCGGCCGGAATATCGAGCCGCCGTCCGCGCGCGCTATCGCGATCGAAGATCAGGCCGGGATTTACCTCATAAAAATGGTAATGCGAGCCGACCTGGATCGGCCGGTCACCGCCATTGGCGACCAGGAGCCTCACGACATCGGAGCCGGTGTTGAGCTCGATATCGCCAGCGGCGGTGAATACTTCGCCAGGAATCATCTACGCACCTTCGCGCTAGCGGATCGGCTGATGAACGGTCACCAGCTTGGTGCCGTCGGGAAAAGTCGCTTCGACCTGCACATCGGCGATCATGTCGGCCACGCCGTCCATCACCTGCGCGCGGGTGACGATATGGGCGCCGGCCTCCATCAGATCGGCGACACTGCGCCCGTCGCGGGCGCCTTCCACGACGAAGTCGGTGACGAGCGCTATCGCCTCGGGATGATTGAGCTTCACGCCGCGCTCAAGACGGCGGCGCGCCACCGAGGCCGCCATCGAAATCAGAAGCTTGTCTTTCTCGCGTGGCGTCAGATGCATGTCCGCCTCTTTTGTGATCAGGCAGCCCAAACTTTCGGCAGCGCATTTTCACCAGACAGCAATTCAGCCAAGGGAATAAGCATCTTCCGGAGGTCGTAGGCCTCGTTCGCCGTCGACCTAGCAAGAAGCTTGCCAGCAAAAGCGGAAGCCGCGATGCCGGGAAATCTATCACGCAGCTGGTCCAGGCGACGCTCCGCATCGGGCGCCACGAGCACCACGGTGGCCAGGGCGCGATGGCCTCGCGCCACCGCGCGGCGCCGCAGTTGATCCGCCATGTCATCACCCGCGAAGCTGACGGCATCGGCAAACACGAGCCGTCCATCGCGGCGGATCATCCAGCGATCCTTCAAGCTGAGGCGGCGAACCCTTTCGCCCATGGCGGCGCGACCAAACACCAGCGCCTCGACGACAAGCAAGCTGGCATCAGGAGCGAGATCGGCCTCCAGGCTCCTGTCCAGCGCACAGCCGTCGAACAGGATCGTCTCCTGCGGGATCCAGTTCACGCGGGCTCCTTTGCCGGCATCGATCCTGACCGACAAATGCGCCGGTTCGCCGTCGCGTGAACGATAGATGCGCTCGCAAGCCTGGCTGGCGCAGATGAGCCTCGCGCCATCCCCGGCGCCGAGCGTCCAGGAAAGGCGGTCGCCGCCGGTCAATCCGCCGGCGGTATTGATCAAGACCGCCTCGCACGCCTGACTGTCCGGGGACGCGGGAAAACGGATTTTCGCCGCGCCGGATTGATAGAGCCGGTCGATGACCGACCCACGGTCGGTATGCCTGACCGTGAGCCTGCCCTCGGCGTCGACGCGTTGAAACCTTGGAGACGTTGAGCTTGAAGGAAGTTCCACCGGCGGTGAGCTTAGCCCAACATCTGGAATTGACAAGCCACGATCAGGTCCGATCGAGATCGCGCTTGCCCATCACGACGACATCCCGCATCTCGTAGCCAAGGGCTGCATAAAATTCACGCACATGCACATTCTCGCTGCGGATCATCAGATTGACCGACCAGATGCCGCGCTGCTTGAGCCAGGCCTCGCCGGCCTTCACCGTCGCCCTGCCCAGGCCCTTGCCCTGATGCGCCGGCGCCACCGAGAGATAATAATACCAGCCGCGATGGCCGTCATGGCCGACCAGAATGGACGAAACGATCTCGCCGCCAGCGACACCGACGAGTATGTCGGAGCCCGACTTGCCGCGCGCGAAGTCGATGTCGCGCCGCGCATCGTTCCATGGCCGCACCAGGCCGCAAGCCCTCCATAGCGCGACGACATTTTCGATATCACCGTCTTCGATCCGCCGGAAGGAGATCACCGCGGCAGCACCTTGTTGGGATTGAGGATGCCCTTGGGATCGAGCAGCTTCTTCACGCCCCGCATCATCTCCAGCTCGACCGGCGATTTGATCCGGCTCATGAGGTCGCGCTTCAATCGGCCGATGCCATGCTCGGCGCTGATCGAGCCGCCATGCTCCAGCACGACCTCGAAGACGACCTCGTTCATGGCGTTCCATTGGGCGAGGAATGCCTGCTTGTCCATGCCGACCGGCTGGCTCACATTGAAATGCAGATTGCCGTCGCCGATATGGCCGAAAGGCATCGGCCGCGCCCCGGGCATGAAGCGTTGGACCGCCGCGAGCCCGGCGTCGACAAAGGCCGGAAGCTCGGAGATCGGCACCGATATGTCGTGCTTGATCGAGCCGCCCTCGCGCTTCTGCACTTCGACAATGGCCTGGCGGATGAACCACAGGTCCTTGCGCTGCGCCTCCGACTGGGCGATGGTCGCATCCTTCACGATGCCCTGCTCGGCCGCTTCGCCGAGAATCTCCGTCAGCAATGCCGCGAGATCGCCGGACCCCGACAGCTCGATCAGCACATACCAGGGCGCCGCTTCGGCGAAGGGATCGCGCACCGCGAAATGCTTGATCGTGAATTCGAAGCCGTTGCGCGGGAAGAGCTCGAGAGCGGTCACGCGGCTGCTGCTCCGCTGCCGCGCCAGCGCCAGCAGATCGAGCGCCGCCTTGACCGAAGGCAGCGCCACGAAAGCGGTGGCGTGATCACTCGGCGCCGGAAACAGCTTCATCACCGCGCCGGTGATCACCCCGAGCGTGCCCTCGGCGCCGATGAAAAGATTCTTCAGGTCGTAGCCGGTATTGTCCTTGCGCAGGCTCTTCAGCCCATTCCAGACGCGCCCGTCGGCCATCACGACCTCGAGCCCGAGACAGAGATCCCGCGTATTGCCATAGGCCAGAACGCCCAGGCCGCCGGCATTGGTCGAAAGATTGCCGCCGATGCGGCAGGAGCCTTCCGATTCGAGGCTCAAAGGAAAAAAGCGCCCGGCTTGCTCGGCCGCCTCCTGTGCCGCTTTCAGTGTCACGCCGGCATCGAGGGTGATGCTGTTGTTGAGCGGATCGACATTGCGGATGCGGATCATGCGGTCGAGCGACAGCAAAACCTCATCGCCGCTCTCAAACGGAATCTGGCCGCCGACGAGACCGGTATTGCCGCTCTGCGGCACGATCGCAGTCTCGGTTTCATCGGCGATCGCGAGGATTTTCGCGACCTCCTCGGTCGAAGCGGGCCTCAGGACCAGCGGTGACTTACCGGTCCATATTTCGCGCCATTCGGTCATATAGGGCGTCATCACCGCGGGATCGGTGATGGCGTATCTGTCGCCGACCACGGCGGCGAGCCGGGCCAGCGTTTCCGGGGACGGCTTGTTCGTCATTCGCTCTCCGATGGACGGGGGGCGGCGGCGCGCCTCAGGCGATCGTTGATCGCCTCGCCCAGCCCTTTGTGGGGAATGGGCGCCACCGCGATGGCGGCGACGCCGGTCGCGTCGATTTCATGCAGGAGCCGGAAGAGATTGGCCGCCGCCTCGAGCAGATCGCCCGCCGGTGAAAGATTGTAGCGGCTGTCCGGGGCATTCCCGAAAGCGAGATAGGCCTCACCTTGCCGCGGCGCCTTGGCGTCGAGGCGGATGACCGCCTTCGGCGCATAATGGCTTTCGAGCTGGCCCGGCGCCGACGGCTTCTTCGCATCGCCGCCCGCGCCGAGCGGATGACCCAGCGCGCGCTCGATTTCCTCACGCGCCAGGCCGCCGGGACGGAGCAGGCTCGGCGCGCCGTCGAGGAAGCCGACGATGGTCGATTCAAGCCCGATGGCCGACGGCCCGCCATCGAGGATGACGCTGACCTTGTCGCCAAGCCCTGCCCGCACATGCGCGGCCGTCGTCGGGCTGATGCGGCCGGAGGGATTGGCGCTCGGCGCCACCACCGGCCGGCGCACGACCTTCAGCAGATCCTGAGCCAACGGATGCTTCGGCACTCTGATGGCCAGGCTCGGCAATCCCGCCGAAGCGAGAAGCGAGACCGGACATCCCTGGCGGCGCGGCACCACCAGGGTCAGCGGCCCCGGCCAGAACAATTTGGCGAGCTCGCTCGCCTCGGGGCTGAACTCGCCCAGCGCCGCGGCCTCCTCCAGCGACGGCACATGGACGATCAGCGGATTGAAGGCCGGGCGGCCCTTGGCGGCGAAGACCCGGGCCACGGTCTTGTCCTGCGTCGCGTCGGCGCCGAGGCCGTAAACGGTCTCGGTCGGAAAGGCGACCAGCTTGCCTTCGATCAGGGCCTCGGCGGCCAAAGTGACGGATTGGGTCAGAGGAGCTTCCCGGTTGCTTTTCAGGGAGGCTCTCTATAGCAGCTTAGGAAGGATGACGTCACTCAAAGGTCGCACCCTTTTCATCACCGGCGCCTCGCGCGGCATCGGCCTCGCCATCGCGCTCAGGGCGGCACGCGATGGGGCCAATATCGCCATTGCCGCCAAGACGGCCACGCCGCATGCCAAGCTCGAGGGAACCATCTACTCGGCCGCCGAGGCCGTCGAAGCGGCAGGCGGCAGGGCGCTCGCCATCCAGACCGATATCCGCGACGAGGCCCAGGTCCAGGCTGCGGTGGATGCAACCCTCGCCCGCTTCGGCGGCATGGATATCTGCATCAACAACGCGTCCGCCATCGCACTCACCGGCACCCTCGCGACCGATATGAAGCGCTTCGACCTGATGCAGTCGGTCAATGGCCGCGGCACGTTCCTCGTCTCCAGATTGTGCCTGCCGCATCTCCTGCGCTCGCCCAATCCGCATATCCTCACCCTGGCGCCGCGGATCGATCTCGATCCCAAATGGTTCGCCCCGCATCTGGCTTACACCATGGCGAAATACGCCATGAGCCTTGTCACGCTGGGTCTCGCCGAGGAATTCCGCGGCCGCGTCGCGGTCAACGCACTATGGCCGCGCACCACCATCGCGACCGCCGCGATCCGCAACATCGTCGGCGGGGAGGAGATGATGCGACGCTCGCGCAAGCCCGAGATCATGGCCGACGCCGCCCATTTCATCCTCACCAAACCCGTCGATTTCAGCGGGCATTTCCTCATCGACGAAGACGTGCTTAGCTCCCATGGCGTGACCAATCTCGATCGCTACAATTATTCCGGCTCGGTTGACCTCCAACCCGATTTATTCGTAAGCCAGACACCATGACGACACTGCTGCTGCACCATCATTCAAGCCTCGCGCATGAAAACCCACCCGGGCATCCCGAGCGCGTCGATCGCATCAAAGCCATCAACCAGATTCTCTCGCATGCGCATTTCAAGCCCTTGCGGCGCAAGCAGGCCCCCCTGGCGCGCGATGAAGACATTCTTCGGGCCCATCCCGATGTCTATCTGAAGCAGATCCGCGAAGCTGCGCCAGAGGAAGGCTTTGCCCAGATCGACATGGACACCTTCATGTCCCCGGGCACGCTCGACGCCGCCTTGCGGGGCGTGGGCGCTGCGACCGCGGCCGTCGACGCCGTCTTCAGCGGTGAGGCGGACAACGCCTTCTGCGCCATGCGTCCCCCCGGCCATCACGCCGAGGCCCGACGCGCCATGGGATTCTGCCTGTTCAACAACGCCGCCATCGCGGCGCTCTATGCGCGCGAGCGCTATGATGCCGAGCGTGTCGCCGTCGTCGATTTCGACGTTCATCACGGCAATGGCACGCAGGACATCTTCTGGTCGGATGGCGATCTTTTCTACGGATCGACGCATCAGATGCCGCTTTACCCCGGCACCGGCGCGGCGTCGGAAACCGGCGTCGGCAACATCTTCAACGCGCCGCTGCATGAAGGTGACGGCGGACCGCAATTCCGCACCGCCATGGCAAACGCCATCCTGCCGGCTCTCGATGCCTTCGGGCCCGATCTCGTCATCATCTCGGCCGGTTTCGACGCGCACCGCGAGGATCCACTGGGCGGGCTCAACTTGACCGAGGAGGATTTCGTCTGGGCGACGCTCAATCTGATGGAACTCGCCGACAAACATGCCGACGGCCGCGTTGTGTCGGTCCTCGAGGGCGGCTATGACTTGCGCGCGCTGGCCGCTTCGGTTGCCGTGCATGTCCAGGCGCTGATCCGGGGCAGCGGCGAGCGGACATTGTTTGACCAGGAGGACGATGAAGAAGATGGCGAATGAGAAGACCCCGATCGCGGGCATGAATTTCGAGACGGCGCTGGCCGAGCTTGAGGATATCGTCGAGAAGCTCGAATCCGGCAAAGTCGATCTCGAAGCCTCGATCGCCATCTATGAGCGCGGCGAAGCGCTCAAGAAGCATTGCGAGAAGCTGCTCAAGGATGCCGAGACGCGCATCGAGAAGATCACGCTCAAGGCGGATGGCACGCCTTCCGGCACGGAACCTCTGGACGCGGGGTGAGCCGCGAGCGGCTCGACGAAGCGCTGGTCGCGCGCGGGCTTTATCCGACGCGCTCGCGGGCCCGCGATGCGGTGAAGCGCGGCACGGTCATGGTCGATGGTATCGTCGCCACCAAGCCGGCCCAGCCGGTCGCCACGGACGCGGAACTCAGCATCGCCGATGAGGCACGCGCTTATGTGGCGCGCTCGGCGCTCAAGCTCAAACATGCGCTCGATTACTTTGCCCTCTCGCCGAAAGGTCTCAACTGCCTCGACATCGGCGCCTCGACCGGCGGCTTCACCGAAGTGCTGCTGGAACACGGCGCCGCCCATGTCACCGCCATCGACGTCGGCCATGACCAGTTCGCGGCCGCGTTGCGCAGCGAGCCGCGCGTCACGTTGCGGGAAGGGCTGAATGCGCGCGACCTGACCTCGGATCATCTTCGGCTGCCCTTGCGGTTCGTCGTCTGCGATGTGAGCTTCATCTCGCTCAAGCTCGCTCTGCCGGCCGCACTCGACTTCGCCGAAACCGGCGCCCGGCTCGTCGCCCTGATCAAGCCGCAATTCGAGGCCGGCCGCGACGCCCTCGGCAAGGACGGCATCGTCAGGAGCGAGACGCTGCGTCAGCGGATTTGCGACGATATCGCGTCTTGGCTAAAGGGCCGGGATTGGGCTCCAATGGGCCTGACGCCGTCGCCCCTCAAGGGCGGCAGCGGCAACACCGAATATCTGGTCGCCGCGGAGAAGCTCGCATGACTCCCTTCGACAGCCTCGAATATGCCGGCCGGCAGGGCGTCCGCATTGCCTGGTTCATGGGGCACTATTTCGCCTCGCGCCGCTTCCGCGAAACGAAACCTGCGGAAGAGCGCACGTCGAGCGGCAAAGGCCCCGGGCGCAATTACATCTTCGCGCAGATGGGCGAGCTCTTTGCGCGCGATCTCGCCAATGTGGCCAAGGGCTACTATCCGACGCCGCGCGACCACGACGGCAGCATCCGCGACATCATCGAGGCGAGCCGCCGCTATTTCGCCGACCTGCCGCAAGCGGCCGACCGCAAGGCGCAGGGCCAAGGCGCGGAAGTCTATTCACCGGAGCTCGCCGAGAAGTTCCCGGCCTACTTCCTGCAGAACTTCCACTTCCAGACCGGTGGCTATCTGACCGAGGAGTCGGCCAGGCTCTACGACATGCAGGTCGAGGTGCTGTTCTCCGGCACCGCCAATGCCATGCGCCGGCAGTGCCTGGCGCCGATCGCGCAATATCTGCGCCACAAGGATCAGCGCCGCATGGCGCTGCTCGATGTCGCTTGCGGCACGGGCCGGTTCGTCCGCTTCGCCAAGGAAGCGTTTCCGCGCCTCGCCGTGACCGGCAGCGATCTGTCGGAAGCCTATCTCGAGGAGGCGCGCGCTCATGCCCGGCCCTTCAAGGTCGACTTCAAGCCCGGTCAGGCCGAGGCGCTGCCCTTCACCGATCGATCCTTCGACATCGTCACCTCGATCTATCTTTTCCACGAGGTGCCGCCGGTGGTCCGCCGCGAGATCGCCAGGGAATTCGCGCGCGTGCTCAAGCCCGGCGGGCTGCTCGTCTTCATGGACTCCCTGCAGACCGGCGACACGCCGAAGATCGACGCCATGCTCGAAGCCTTCCCGGTGAATTTCCACGAGCCCTACTATCCCTCCTATCTGCGCGAGGATTTGCGAACGATCCTCGGCGAGGCCGGCTTCACGAATATATCCGCCGAGCCGATCTTTCTGTCGAAGATGGTCGTCGCACAGAAACCGGAAGCTTAGACGGTCGAACACATAATATTTGGAGCGCTTCCTTATCGCCAAAGTCTAACAACTTTGGCGGGAAGCGCTCTAGTCTGATCACTTCTGATAATGGCCAAGAGTAACCTGGCCCGTCATCTCATCGATGGTGACCTGGTAGGATGGGCTTTCAGAAGAAGGGCTTCCCAGAAACATTCCCTTCTCGAACCTGCCAGGATCAAAACTGAGTGTCCGCGATCCGGTCTCCATAAAAAAATCGACGAAGCAATAGGACGAGAAGCTGACTTCTTTCTCCTCCATATGCCGAAGGGCCAGAGCGAGATGGGCATCGGTCGCGGCCGCTTCACGCAGCTGGGACACGTCGAAGCTCTCGCTACATAGGTCCAGAGTTTTGTATAAAGTGCGCATTCTCGCGGGCTGCATATCGATTTGAAGGAGCAATGACGGCTTCAATGTCACCAATGCCAGCGTCCGGCAGTTCTGCGCGATGACCAAGCAGAGCGATCGCGGCGAGTCCGCGGCCGCATCCTGACGGCAGCGTTGAACCTTTCTCAGGCATTGAAGAATGTTCTCGTCGCGAAGATGCTTATTGCCTTCGTACAAACCGATCAGTATCTCGGCCGCGTCGCCGGTGCGTTCGGGACCTTCCTCGACCAGGATGTCGAAGATGTCGGCCACGGCTTCCGACACGCCATCCGAGACCTCGGACGGTGACCCGGCCAAAGCGGTCAAACCCAGAAGCAGCATCAGCGCTCTTGCGATCATCGAAACGATCCTTTCCGGAGAATTCGACCTATCCGCATGGCTAATTCGTGACGGGCTCCGCATTCTTCTCGCGCCAGGCCATCGGGCTCAGGCCCGTCACGCGGCGGAATTCGCGGTTGAAATTGGACTTGGTCTGGAAACCCGCCTCGAACATCACCGCGGTCACCGCATGGTCGGTTTCCTTGAGCAAACGGCAAGCCTCGCGGATGCGGTAGTCGTTCACATATTGCGAGACATTGAGACCGGTGAGACGGTTGATGGCGCCGGAGATCCGCCGGGCCGGAATGCCGGCGCGGCGCGCCAGGCGCGACAGATTGAGATTCTCGTCACGGAACAGAGACTGAGTCAGCATGAGACTGTCGATGCGCGCCAGGACATCGCGATCCTCGGCGCTCGCCGGCGCGGGGGACAGTGTTTCACTCCGCGTTTCGGGCTCGGGCTGGTTGCGCCCGGCGACCGTGGCGGCGAGCCCCAGGAGCAACAGCCCCAGCACATTGGCGCTGCTGACGAGGGCCGCCACATTGGCGCCCTTGGCCCATTCGAAATCGAGCAGCACGACAAAGTCGAACAAGGCCGAGACGCAGAGCGCCAGAGCGGCGATCTGCAGCGCGCGGAAGGCCGGCAGAGCGCCCTCGAAACGGGTTTCATCCAGCGCGTCGGGCCCGGTGCGGCCCAAGCTCAGGACCGCAAAGGCGTATGACACATAAAGGACGATGAGCGCCGCATCGATCGCCCACGGAAAGATAAGGATCAGGAGAAGGATGACGAAAGCAGGCGCCAGATAGGCCAGGACGCCCAGGCCGCCGCGCGTATGGTCGTCATGAATCAGGGTGCGGAAGCTCGCATAGACGAGCGGCGGCAGAAGTCCCGCCACGATCGGAAGGATGAAGCGGATCTCCGACAGGCCATAGCCCCAGCGCAGGCCGACCAGCACCGATTGCACCGCGCAGAGCGCGATGAGGGTCAGGAAGGGCCGGTTGGCCCTGATCTCGTCATTGCGGCGGACCAGGGCGGCGAAGAGCAGCACCAGCAGGAGGGCGACGACAAAGGACACAGGCACGAAGAGCAAGGGATCCCCTCTCAAAAGCCGGACAATGGCCGAAATCGCGTTTCGCTACGACCTCAAACATGATCGAGGACGCGGAAACAAGGCGTTCGCGGCGACGATCCGGGCCCCGCAATCGCCAAGAGGCCGTCATGAAGACCACCCTGCTCCTCCTTTCCCTCCTGCTGGCCGGCGCCACCGGCGCGCCCCTCCACGCCGCCGATACCGCCGGCCTTGCCAGACTCGAGATATCGGCGCCAGCGCGCGGCGAAAAGCTGACGATCAAGGTCTGGTACCCGGCGCAGGCCGGCGGCGAGGAGATCCGGGTCGATGAGAGCCGGCTGTTCAAGGGCAGTCCGGCTTTCGCCAGTGCGCCGCCGGCACCCGGCCGTCATCCGCTCATCCTGTTCTCGCATGGCTCCGGCAGCCGGATCGACAGCATAGGCTGGCTCGCCGCCCGCCTCGCCGAAGCCGGCTTCATCGTGGCCGGCCCCAACCATCCGGGCACCACCAGCGGCGATTCCACTCCCATCGACACGCCGAAGCTCTGGGAGCGCACCGAGGACCTCTCGGCGCTGATCACCGCCCTCACCGCCGACCCCTCCTGGAAGGACCGCATCGCCAGCGACAAGATCGGCGTCCTCGGCTTTTCGCTCGGCGGCGCGGCCGCGCTGGAGATCGGCGGCGCCACAGCCGACCGCGAGGCTTATGCGCGTTACTGCGAGACCTATCCCACCATGGCGGACTGTGTCTGGTTCGCCGGCGGCAAGGGCTATGTGAAGGGCGAGCCGGTCGTCAGCCCGAAGGTCGATCTGCGCCAGGTCGACAAGCAACGCTTCGAGCAGTCCAATCGCGATCCCCGCATCCGCGCCGTGGTCGCCGTCGATCCGGCGCTGGCGCAAGCCTATGACGCGACGAGCCTCGGCGAGATCGACATCCCTGTGCATCTCATCAATCTCGGCCGCGCCGGCACGGTCCCGGTAGCGGTCGAAGCCAAGGCACTGGCGGCACTCATCCCGCGGGGCAGCCATGAACGGGTCGACGACGCCCGGCATTTCAGCTTCCTGCCCGAATGCCAGGCAGGCGGCGCCGACCTCCTCAAATCCCTCGGGGACACCGATCGCCTGTGCGAGGATGGCGGCCATCGAAGCCGCGCCGACATCCACCAAGAGCTCACCGGCAAGATCATCGCCGCCTTCACGCGGCTTCTGACCCTGCGTTGACCATTGAAGCGTCAGGAGGCAAAAAGGCGTGAGCTGTGGCAATCATCATCCTGACGCATCATGGCTGAAGAGCAGACGACGAACGGCAGCGGCCGTCTCGACAGCTGGAAGGAGATCGCGGCGTACTTCGGCCGCGACGAGCGCACGGTCAAGCGCTGGGAACATCGGCGCGGGCTGCCGGTGCGGCGCATTCCGGGCGGCGGGCGCAGCCCCGTCTATGCCTATCGGCATGATCTCGAATCGTGGCTGCGCCGCGAAGCCAAGACGGGGCAGGCATCGAAGCCTGCCTCCTCCCAAACCAAGGATCTCTATCTGAACGGCGTCTATCTCTGGCAGAAGCGCACGCCGGCTAGCCTGCGCAGGGCGGTCGAGATTTTCCAGCAGGTCATCGCGCTCGATCCCAAGGATGCGCGCGCCCATGCCGGCCTCGCAACCGCCTACGATCTTCTCGTCGAGCAGGATGCGCTGGCGCCCGAGCAGGGCTTCCCGCTCGCCAAAGCGGCGGCCGAGCGCGCCATCGCCCTCGATGCGCGCCTCGCCGAGGCGCAGAGCGTGCTCGCCGATATCGAATTCTTCTGGTTGCGCCGGACCGAGGAAGGCCTGCAGCGCTTCGCGCTCGCCTGCGAGCTCGATCCGCGCTCGGTGCAGGCCCTGCACTGGCGTGCCGAAGCCTTGCTCTATGCCGGCCGTCCGCACGATGCCCTGATCGAGATCACCAGGGCGCAGGCGCTCGATCCGCAATCGCGCTCCATTCTCTCGGCCAAGGCGCTCATCCTTTTCCGGACCGGCAGCGACGCGGAAGCAGAGAGTCTGCTCGAGCAGCTGATCGCCAACGAGCCCGATTATCCGCCGCCTTATTGGGGCCTCATCTTCATCGCGCTCGGACGGGGCGACCATGAGCGCTATCTCGCCCTGTCGCAGCGCTTGTTCGAGGTGAAGAGCTTCACTGCCGGAGGCGCCATCGTCGCCGCCGGGCGAAAGGGACTGATCCTGGACGGGCGCGCCGGCATGGCGGACGCGATGCTATTGGCGGCCGAGTCCCATTTCGCCGCGGGCGCCGTCACCAGTTATTACATGGCGCATATTCATGGCCTCAGGAACGACTGGCGGAATGCGGCGCGGTTCCTCAAACAGTCGCTCGCCAAGGGGGAGGATTCGGTTGTCGACTACAGTGTCGATCCGGCCTTCCGAACGGTTCAGGCCAATTCCCAATTTCACGACCAGATGGCGGCCACCGCCCTGCCGGTGATCAGCGGATAACAGCGGATCCGCCCTCGACCTACAGCGGAAACAACAGCAGAAAGAACAGCGGATTACAGCAAACAACAGCCGTTTACAGCGGCCGTGAAAAACAGGGGCGCGGAAATGTCCCGCGCCCCACGCGATCTCAGCGCTTGGAGAGGACGCTCCAGGCGGTCGGGAAAGCCACCGCCGCCAAGCCCGCCTTCAGCATGTCGCCCCACAGGAAGGGATAGAGGCCGAGCTCGAGCACCTTGTCGAAGCCGGTGAAGGCGTAGCCGAGCCAGAGCAGGCCCGGAATATAGAGCACCGCGGCACCGAGCATCATCACGCCGAACATGCTCAGCACACGGCGGTCATACCCCCGTTCGGCAAACCACCCGACCACGGCGGCGGCGAGGACGAAGCCGACGAGATAGCCGCCGGTCGGTCCCAGAAGCACCGGCAGACCGGCGCGGAATTCGGCGAAGACCGGCAGGCCGGCCAGGCCTTCGATCAGATAGAGCGTCACCGCGGCGGCGCCGAGGCGGAAGCCGAAAGCCGCGCCGACGGCGAGAACGGCGAAAGTCTGCATCGTCACCGGCACCAGCGGCAGATGGATGGTGATCTGGGCGCAAATGGCAATGAAGAGGCTGCCCAGCACCACCAGGAGCGCCTGCTTCGTCCATGAACCCGATACCGGCCAAACCCGGCTTGCCAGCGTTGTCGTCGATGTGGTCATCTGTGCCCTCGTCTGTTGACTGTTTTAACCCCGTGAACGCGCTGCAAAATATAGAGCCGGCGCGTTTGGCTCACAACTGGTCTTTCGGCCCGATGGTATCCTTGAGTTTCGACCGCGATTTCAACATAGAATCTGGCCTGGCAATGGAATTGTCGCCGCTTGTCCGCCGCGTCCTGGCCGACAATCCGGGTCCCTTCACCTTCAAGGGCACGTCGAGTTTCATCATCGGGCGCGGCGAGGTGGCCATCATCGATCCCGGCCCTGACAGCGACCAGCATCTCGCCGCCCTCCTCGCCGCGGTCCGGGGCGAGACCGTCAGCCATATTCTGGTAACGCACAGTCATCTCGACCACTCGCCCCTGGCGCGCCGCCTCAAGGCGGCGACCGGCGCCACGCTCGTGGGCTACGGCGCGGTCGGGCGCCCCGAATCATCCGAGGCGACCCAGCCCCGGCTCGATGCCAGCATCGATGTCGACTTCGAACCCGACATCAAACTGCGGCACGGCGAGGCGGTCGCCGGCAAGGGCTGGACTCTCGAGGGCGTATTCACGCCCGGGCATATGTCGAACCATATGAGCTACGCTCTCGCCCAGGAGAAGACGCTGTTCTGCGGCGACCATGTCATGGCTTGGGCGACCAGCGTGATCGCACCGCCCGACGGGAATATGGGCCAATATTTTGCCTCGCTGCGGCTGCTGCTGGAGCGCGACGACGACCTCTATCACCCGGCTCATGGGCCGTCGCGGGCCGAGCCCAAATCGCTGGTGCGAGCCTATCTGGTGCACCGGAAGATGCGCGAGGACGCGATATTGGCCCGGCTCAAAGCCGGCGACCGGACCATCCCGGAGATCGTCACGGCCAACTATGCCGATATCGATCCCCGCCTCCATGCGGCGGCCGGGCTTTCGACGCTCGCCCATATCGAGCATCTGATCGAGCGCGGGCTGGTCCGCCAGGAGCCGCAAGGGCCTTCCCTCACACAATATTTCGCAACATAAATTGTATGTCTTTAAAGGTGGACCTCTGAAAACATCTGTGCCAGAAACGCGCCGCCGGGGCATCCTCGGCCCTTCTCGCGCAATCAAGGCGAATCATGAGTGAATCCAAAGGCTTAATGGCCGGCAAGCGCGGCCTGATCATGGGTGTGGCGAATAACCGGTCGATCGGCTGGGGCATCGCCCAGGCCTGTGCACGCCATGGCGCCGAGCTCGCCTTCACCTATCAGGGCGATGCGCTCAAGAAGCGGGTCGAGCCACTGGCCGCCGGCATCGGCTCCAAGCTCGTGCTGCCCTGCGATGTCACCGACATGGCTTCGGTCGACCAGACCTTCGCCTCCATCGGCCAGGAATGGGGCGGACTCGACTTCGTCGTCCATGCCATCGCTTTCTCGGACAAGGACGAGTTGACCGGCCGCTATGTCGATACGACCGCCGACAACTTCACCAAGACGATGTTCATTTCCTGCTACAGCTTCACCGCCATCGCGCAGCGGGCCGAGAAGCTGATGAGCAATGGCGGCTCGCTCCTCACCCTCACCTATTACGGGGCGGAGAAATGGATGCCGCACTACAATGTGATGGGCGTGGCCAAGGCGGCGCTCGAGGCCTCGGTGCGCTACATGGCGGCCGACCTCGGCCCCAAGAATATCCGAGTCAATGCCATTTCGGCCGGCCCGATCAAGACGCTCGCCGCCTCCGGCATCGGCGATTTCCGCTACATTCTCAAATGGAATGAATACAACTCGCCGCTCCGGCGCACGGTGACCATCGATGAGGTCGGGGATTCGGGCCTCTATCTTCTCTCCGATCTCGGCCGCGGCGTCACCGGCGAGATCATGCATGTCGATGCCGGCTACCACATCGTGGGCATGAAGAATCCGGAAGCTCCCGACATCACGGTCGCGCAAAACGGTGATTGAGCCCAATCCGCCGATTTTTTTCATCCGCCACGGCGAAACCGACTGGAATCTCGAAGGCCGCATCCAGGGCCAGATCGACATTCCACTCAACGATACCGGCCATCAGCAGGCGGTCGCCATTTCGCGCGGCCTGAAGAATTTCCTCGGCGAGACGAAGGTCGATCTCTTCGTGACAAGTCCGCTGACGCGCACGCGCCAGACCATGGGCTACGTGGCGCGTGAATTCGACCTGCCGGTCACCCGAGCCGAGATCGAGCCCGCGATGCTCGAGCTCGCTTTCGGCATTTGGGAAGGTCATTATTTCAAGGACCTCAAGACCAGTGCGAATTATCCGAAGGACCTCACCGAGCGCTTTCGCTGGCGGCCACCGGACGGCGAGAGCTATGAAGAGGGTCTCGAGCGCGTGAAGCAATGGATCGGCCGGCTCGACGGGCCCACCGTCATTGTCGCCCACGGCGCCATCGGGCGCTGCCTGATCGGCCTCGTTTCCGGCCTCAAGCCCGCCGAGATGGTGAAGATGCCGACGCCGCAAGGTCATTTTTGCCGGCTCCAGGACGGTCGCATCGACTGGTTCGACAGCAGCGGCCATCCGGCAAATAACACTGCGACCGGCAATGGCATTTGACGGCATCGCCATCGCGGCGGATTAATATTTGAGCAATTCCTTGTCGCCAAAGTCTTCAACTTTGGCGGAACTTGCTCTAATCAGTTCCCCATGTCCTATAACAGCTTCGGCCATATGTTCCGGATGACCACCTTCGGCGAAAGCCACGGGCCGGCGCTCGGCTGCGTGGTCGATGGCTGTCCGCCCGGAATTCCCATTACGGCGGACGAGATCCAGGGCTATCTCGACAAGCGCAAACCGGGCCAGTCGCGCTTCACGACGCAACGGCGGGAGCCGGACGCGGTCAAGATCCTGTCCGGCGTCTTCGAGGACGAGCGCACCGGCGGCCAGGTCACCACCGGCACCCCGATCGCGCTTCTCATCGAGAATGTCGACCAGCGCTCCAAGGATTATTCGGCGATCCGTGACAAGTTCCGCCCGGGCCATGCCGACTTCACCTATCTCGCCAAATATGGCGTGCGCGACTATCGCGGCGGCGGGCGCTCCTCGGCGCGCGAGACGGCCGCGCGGGTGGCGGCCGGCGCCATCGCCCGCAAGATCATTCCGAATGTGACGGTGCGCGGCGCCCTTATCCAGATCGGCCCGCATAAGATCGACCGCACCCATTGGAACTGGGACGAGGTCGACCGCAATCCCTTCTTCACGCCCGATGCATCGGCCGTGCAGCCGTGGTCCGCTTATCTCGACGAGGTGCGCAAAGCGGGCTCGTCCGCCGGCGCCGTCATCGAAGTCGTGGCCACCGGCGTGCCGCCAGGCTGGGGCGCGCCGCTCTACGGCAAGCTCGACCAGGAGATCGCCGCCGCGATGATGAGCATCAATGCGGTGAAGGGCGTCGAGATCGGCGCCGGCTTCGGCGCCGCTCTGCTGTCGGGCGAAGAGAATGCCGATGAGATGCGGATGCGCCACGGCAAGGCCGAATTCAGCACCAATCATGCGGGCGGCATATTGGGCGGCATCTCGACCGGCCAGGAGATCGTCGTGCGCTTCGCGGTCAAGCCGACGTCTTCGATCCTGTCGCCGCGCAAGACGGTGACGGCGACGGGCGAGAACACCGATATTGTGACCACCGGCCGCCACGACCCTTGTGTCGGTATCCGCGCCGTGCCGGTGGGCGAGGCCATGCTCGCCATCGTGCTCGCAGATCATTTCCTGCGTCACCGCGGCCAGACCGGCGCGCAATAGAGAGCGACAATTCCAGAATCTGGATCGCGTTCGCCGCGGCCGCCTTGCCGGGGCCTTTCAGATTCGTTCCAGTATGCGGCATTTTCCATGGCCGAAAGGGAAACGCCTACTGGTCAGGGGCGAACCACTTCTCTCCGGTCCTGGAATTCGTTTCCAATATACAACACATGCTCCGAAAGATCCGCGATCTTCCGCATTTTATTGATCGCTTCGGAGTCGACCTCTAATTTCCGGCTCCCGAGGCGCGCATAATCGAGTTTGAGGGAAGCATGACCGGCAAGATCAGCCTGCTCGGCGGCGTGGCAGCATTGATATTCTCCATCACATCATCACCGGCACAGTCGGCCGACTATTCCGAACCGGGCTGCAGCCTGTCCGGAACGGTCATGGCCGGCATCATGTATGACTGGCAGGAGATCGACGAAAACGGCTTCGATGAAATCAACTTCGACTGGACGACGCCCTTCGGCGAAGGCGCCGGGCTTGTGACCTGCGGAGGCCTCAATATCCAGGCGGACGTCGCCTATTATGCACATTCGGGCGATGCCGACGGTGAAGACGAGGAGGACAGCGCGGACTTCGACCGCAGCAACTCCCATATCGGCGGGGCCCTCTTCTACCGGGATCCGGTGAGCTGGGCCGCGGGCGTCCAGGCGTCGTGGATTTCACAAGGCGTGTCCGGAATCAATGTCGATGTGTTCCGGATCGGCTTGTTCGGAGAAGCCTATTTCGGCGAGGCGTTCACCCTTGGCGCATCGGTTGCCTATCATGATGGCGACTCCGGTTTCGATTTCAGCGAATCCGGCTTCGAGATAGCTGCCCATGGCCGCTTCTATGCCACTCCCGATCTCAGCCTCATGCTGCGCGGCGATCTCCTCTTTGCGGACAGCGACGCCTTTGGCAGCGACGGCGATATCGAGGGTTATGCCGTCACCGCGGAGGCCGAATATCTGGTCTGGGACCAGGGCCTGTCGCTCTTCGCCGGCGCCCGCTTTGCCGAGCGCGATCACGAGGTCGAGGGTTTCGATTTCGACAGCGACGAGACGCAGGTCTTTGGCGGCATCAAGTTCTATTTCGGCGAGGGCGGCGCATTATTGGATCGCCAGCGGACCGGCCCGATCGACAATACCAGCGTGTTCGAGGAGAAGCTTCCCAATACGCTTTTCGACTTCCCGGCCTGATCGGGCAGCGCCGTCATCCGCAGAAAGGGGATGACGGCGCGCCATGGCTTTGCCACTATGGTCCCGATGAGAGGGCCGCTCATCTTTCAGGAGGTATGAATGCCCGTATCCGTCAAGCAACTTCTCGGCGCCGCCAATGAGGCGGTGCCGAAGATCAGCGCCGATGAGGCACGCAAGCTGATGGCCAAGGACGCGCTCGTCGTCGATGTGCGCGACGGCACCGAAGTCGCCAAGACCGGCAAGCTCAAGGGCGCCGTGCATGTGTCGCGTGGCATGATCGAATTCCGCGCCGATGCCGATACGCCCTATCACGACCCGCAATTCCGCAAGGATCGCCCGGTCATACTCTATTGCGCCTCGGGCGGCCGCTCGGCGCTCGCCGGCAAGGTCCTGAAAGACATGGGCTACACGAATGTCCATAATCTCGGCGGCTTCAAGGATGCGGCCGATGCCGGGCTCGAGGTCGAGCCGGCTTAGTCCGCGCGGCATGCGCGCGGGAACCGCGGCTTGACAAATACGTTCTCTCAGACGCGGGCATGTCGGCTGCGTCTGGGAGGCGAGATGTTCCACGGTTTTGAAAGCAGGGAGATCCGCACGAAAGACACGTCCATCTTCGTGCGCCGGTCGGGAAAGGGCCTGCCGATTCTTCTTCTGCACGGCTTTCCGCAAACTCATCTGATGTGGCGCGATGTGGCGCCTGCGCTCGCGCGAAAGTTCAACGTCGTCTGTGCGGATCTCAGAGGTTATGGGCGAAGCGGCTGCCCACCGTCAGGCCCCGATCATGCTCCTTATTCAAAGCGGACCATGGGGCTCGACATGATCGCGGTCATGGAGGCGCTGGGCTTTACGGAATTCTTCGTTGTCGGGCATGATCGGGGCGGCCGCATCGCCTATCGGATGGCGCTCGATCATCCGGGCCATGTGACCAAGGCGGCGTTGCTCGACGTGATTCCTACTGCCGAGGCCTGGGATCGCGCCGATGCGGATTTCACCCTGGGCTTCTGGCCGTGGTCGCTGCTGGCTCAGGCAGCCCCCTTGCCGGAACAGATTCTCACCGGCGCCGCCGAAGCGATCATCGACAACGCCCTGGACAACTGGGGCTCGGCGTCAAAGACGTTTCCACCTGGCATTCGCTCGGCCTATGCCGAACCCCTCCGCGACCTGGATCACGCACACGCCATCTGCGAGGAATATCGCGCCGCCGCCGCCATCGACCGGGACCATGATGACGCAGACCGGAAAACAGGACAGCGCATCGCCTGTCCCCTGTTGGTTCTATGGAGCGGCAAGGGGCCGCTCGAGAGCTGGTATAGCAAAGAAGGTGGCCCGCTCGGCATCTGGAAGAAATGGGCCGTCGATGTTCAGGGAGAAGCCCTGGCGGGCGGGCACTTCTTTCCCGAGGAATTGCCCGATCAGACGGCTGGGCTGCTTTGGCGATTTTTCAGCAGCGCGTAATCAGCCCGCATAGTCTTCGAACTCCCACCTGCCGAGCTGCCCGAGCCTTCGCGCCGCTTCCTCCCAGTCCGCAGCTGAGCAGCGCTGGGCATATCTCGAGAGATAACGGCGAATACCATCGAGATCATAGCGCTTCACGATCAGCCGGTGGCGGCCGCTCACCATGTCGTCTTCGCCGATCTCGCGATCCAGCCATTTCGGTGTGCAGACCAGGATATCGAAAGATTCACGTCCCGCACCATCCGATGGACCGAAGAAGGCCTGCAGCAGAAATCCGAAGCAATCCGCTTCATCGGGACGTAGCTGTCGAGATCGACATCGGGGCTGTAAAGGCCCTTGAGTTGCGGAAAGATCGCGTTCATGGCCCCTCAAAACAACGACATCTGATCCGGCGGGGGTGGCGGCGGCTTAGGGGCGGGAGCGCGGCGCTCGAGGGTTACCGGCTCGAAGGTCAGCGTGGGATCGGGACGCGCCTTCACGAGAGCCAGGGCCTTGTCCGCTTCAAGATTGTCGTTGGAGAGCCAGTCTCCGTGAAGATCGATCGGCACGATCACCGGCATGCGATGATGCAGATGCGCGATCGGCGGCAAGGCTTCGGTCGTGACGATGGCCGCGGTTTCGAGCTCGCTGCCGTCCGCTCCCTGCCAATGCTCCCAGATGCCGGCGAAGGCGAAGGGCTCACCGTCGGCGCGGGCGATATGATACGCCTGCTTACGCCCCTCCGGTCCCGACCACTCGTAGAAGCCGTCGGCCGGGATGAGGCAGCGCCGGCGGCGGATGGCGTTTTTGAACGACGCCTTTTCGAGAATGGTCTCGCTTCGCGCATTGGTGAGCGGCTTGCCTGGCGCCACTTCCCTGGCCCAGGACGGCACGAAGCCCCAGCGCACCAGAACCAGATGGCGGATGGCGTCTCTCTCCGCCCGGATGATGGCGATGGGACTGCCCGGCGACACATAGGGACGCGGCGGGAAATCATGCTCCTCGACGTAACGCAGGAGCTCGCGCAGCTGATCGGGCCTGGCGTTGAGCTTATAGAGATTGCACATCAGGATACCTTGGGCATGGCGAGTAAGCCGTCAAGCATCAGCGTCATGGTGCGAACCGCTTCCTGCGACGTCTGGCGCTGGTCTTCCGCATTGGCGATGAGAAGCGAGGCATAGAGCATCGTGCCGTTCAGGATATGGGCGGTGGCGCTCGGATCAATGGCGCGGATCGTTCCCTCTTCAATGAGCTTCTCGAGCGTCGCCGTCATGTTGCGGATGCAGGCGGTCTGGCTCGGCCATTGCGAAGGATCGCCCAGGACGGCGGGACCGTCACGCAGGATGATGCGCTGGATTTCGGGGTCGAGCGCCATCTCGACATAAGTCACGCATTCATCGACGAAGCCTTGCCACCGCGACGGCGCCTGGCGGGTGGCCGCCTTCATCCGCGCCGACATCTCGGCGTCGATCTCGGCGATCACCGCCTGGAGCAGCCCCTTCTTGTCGCCAAAATGATGATAGAGGGCGCCGCGGGTCAGTCCGGCTTCGGCGGTAAAATCGTCCATCGAGGCGGCCGCATAGCCCACGGTGCCGAAGGCCTTGCGCGCCGCCGTCACCAGCTTTGCCCGCGTTTCGGCGATCATCTCCGCCCGGGGTTTATGCGCCATGTGTATCTTTCTCTCACATACATCACGTAGGTCAATTGACATACGCCGCGTATGACACTATCTGGAGTCACATACGCCTCGTATGTATGTGACGAACGGCGGCGAATCCAGGAGTTTCATGATGTTTTCCCCTTATCGCGACATCTTCAGGGCGCCCGGCACTATCGGCTTCGCCACCGCCGGCTTCATGGCGCGCCTGCCTTTCGCGATGGTGCCGATGGGGCTCGTCGCGATGCTGTCCCAGACGCATGGCGAATATTGGCTGGCGGGCGCCGTTTCGGCCACCTTCGCCCTCACCAATGCGCTGGTCTCGCCACGGATTTCGCGGCTCGTCGACCGCCACGGCCAGGCCCGCATCCTGACTCCGGCGACCATCGTCGCGGTCCTCGCTTTCGTGCTGCTGCTCAGCGCCACCTATTGGCGCTGGCCGAGCGCCCTGCTCTTCGTCTTCGCCGCCCTTGCCGGCGTCATGCCCAGCATGCCGGCGATGATCCGCGCCCGCTGGACCGAGATCTATCGCGACACGCCCAAGCTCAACACGGCCTTCGCCTTCGAATCGGTCTCCGACGAGATTCTCTATATGACGGGTTCCGTTCTCTCGATCGGGCTGAGTGTCGGCCTGTTTCCGGAAGCGGGACCGCTCTTCGCCACGATCTTTCTTGCCGTCGGCACGCTTCTCTTCGTGATCCAGAAGAAGACCGAGCCGCGCATCCACCCCGTCGCGCAGGCCCAGGGCGCCTCGGTGATCGCCTTCCCGCCGCTGCAGCTCATCACCTTCGTTCTCCTGGCGCTCGGGACGCTGCTCGGCACAGCGGAGGTCGCGGTCATCGCGCTCACCAAGGAGCTCGGGCAACCGGGTGCGGCGAGCTTCGTTCTCGCCGGCTATGCGGGCGGATCGCTGGTGGTGGGCCTCGTTTTCGGCGTTCTGAAGCTCAAGGCCAATCTGGCGCAGCAATTCGTCTTCGCGACGCTCATCGCCGCACTCACCGCGCTGCCTCTGCCCTTCATCACCAATATTCCATTGCTGGGCCTGGCGCTCTTCATCGCAGGCGCCGCCGTATCGCCGAGCTTCATCACCGCTTTCGGCCTGATCGAGCAGCGCATACCCCCGGCCAGGCTCACCGAAGGCATGACCTGGGCGATGACCGGGATCGGCATCGGCATGGCGATGGGCTCGTTCAGCGCCGGCTATGCGGTCGACGCCTACGGTCCGGCAAGCGGCTTCTGGGTTTCCGTCCTTGCCGGCGTCACCGCCCTCATCGCCGTCATGGCGGGCTATCGCATGCTGGCGGATCCGACGCGCAATCTCTGCGCGACGGTTGCCGGCGTGGCCTGCGAATGAAAGTGGAATGGCCGAGAGTTATTTCTTCTTCTTCGCCTTCATCGCCTCGACGGCCTTGGTCAGCTTGTCGCGGCTGTTGCCGACCTTGTCGATCAAGGCGCGTGTCTCGGCGGCCGTGATGCCGTGCTTCCTGGCGAAATAGGCCACTTCATAGGTCTCGCTCTTCGCCACTTTCGCGCGATCGGCCTTGCCGCGGGCCTTCTTGTTGTCAGCCATTGTTTCTTCCCTGTTTGACGTGAGGATTTCCGACTCACACGCAAAGCTTACAATGGCTTCGGATTGAATCAATCGGCAGCATCGGCCTACGATGCGCCATGAGCGATTCCAAATCCTTTCCGCGAATCGGCGTCAGCGCCTGCGTATGGCGGGACGGCAAAGTCCTGCTGGTCGAGCGCGGCAAGGAGCCGTGGAAGGGCAAATGGAGCCTGCCCGGCGGCGGTCTCGAATTTGGCGAGACGGTGCGCGAGGCGGCGGCGCGCGAGCTCGCGGAAGAGACCGGCGTCACCGCCGATCTCGTCAAGCTCGTCGATGTCGACGATGCGGTGATGCGCGATGCGACCGGCCGGCCCGTCGCCCATTATTCGATCGTCTGCTTCACCGGATATTGGCGCTCAGGCGACGCCGAGGCGCGCGATGACGCCACCAATGTGCAATGGGCGGAGCGCGCCAGCCTCGACAGCCTCGATATGACGCCCGGGACGGCGGGCTATATCCGCCAGGCATGGCAATTGTTAACGTCTTGATTCAAAAAGAGCCGCCGGCGTTAACCCTTTCCTAAGGATCAGGTAGTCCGGCCACATTGCTCTGATAAGTTTCAAATTGTGCTGATTCGGTTGGTGGGCCTGCCGGCGCCGGCGTAACGGGCGTGCGGCTTTGCAAGCGTTTCCCTGCGTCACGGGAACGCCCAAGGTGGATGGGATGGATAGAGAGACATTGGAAACCGAGACCCCCGCGCCGCAGACCGAGCCGAAATATGTGGCGCTGCGCTACATCATGGAAGCCTGGGAAGAGGCCGTCTATGACGGCATCGATCCCGACTGCGTGGCGACCGCCGCCATCTTCGCGGCGCTTTCCGACCTCATCACCACCTATGGCGAGGAGCCGGTGGCGCGCATGGCGGAACGCCTGCCGGAGCGCATCCGGGCGGGGGAATTCACCCTCAACAAGACCAAACAATAGCGCGAAATCTCTTTCGCCCCGGGGGCGCGTGCGGGCATAAGGTGCCATGGCGCGCTTCAAGATGACCATCGAATATGACGGCGGACCTTTCGCCGGCTGGCAGCTGCAGGCCACTGCGCTGACGGTTCAGGGCGTGCTGGAGGACGCCATCGCGGTGCTGGCCGGGGGCCGGCCGGTGGTGCATGCCGCCGGGCGCACCGATGCCGGCGTCCATGCGACGGGCCAGGTGGCGCATGTCGATCTCGAGCGCCCGTGGGAAACCAGGGTCCTGCGCAATGCGATCAACGCCCATCTGCGTCCGCATCCGGTGAGCGTGCTGGCCGTCGAGGAAGTATCCGAGGACTTCCATGCCCGCTTCAGTGCCCTGCGCCGTCATTATCTCTACCGTATCGTCAACCGCCCGGCGCCCCTGGCGCTCGACCAGGGCAAGGCGTGGTGGCACCCCGTTCCGCTCGATGACCGGGCGATGCATGAGGCAGCCCAGGCGCTTCTCGGCAAGCATGATTTCACCACGTTCCGCGCCTCGTCCTGCCAGGCGCAGTCCCCTGTCAAGACGCTCGACCGGATCGATGTCATACGCAGCGGCGATGCCATAGACGTCATCGTCGAGGCGCGCTCCTTCCTGCATCACCAGGTGCGCTCGATGGTGGGCTCGCTCAAGCTGGTCGGCGACGGCAAATGGCCGATCGAGGAGATGGCCAACGCGCTCCATGCCCGCGACCGGACCCGCTGCGGACCGGTGGCGCCGCCGACGGGGCTCTATCTGACACAAGTGGATTATTAGCTGGCTTGGCTCTGCGCCCTGGTGGTCATGATCACGCCGAGAACGATGATCGCCGCGCCGACCCAGGTCAGGAGCCGGTAGTGTTCGCCCAGGAACAGCACACCGGCGCCGAGACCTATCGCCGCCGCGACATAGCCGATCTGGCTCAGATAGACCGGACCGCCGACCGCCTGGAGGCGGAAATAGACGGCGAACATCGCCGCCGCCGACACCGCCTGCAACAACACGAGCCACGGCACGCCGGCGAGCGTCGCGAAGGCGCCAGCCTGACCCAGGCCGAGCACGGCCGCGAGCAGCATCGCCGCGGTGGCGAGATGGCTGCCGGCGGCGAGCTCTATCGGCCCGGTGTCCTTCGGCCAGTCATAGGTGCGATAGACATTGCCGAGCGCCAGGAAGACCGGCATCAGAAGCCCGATGGCGACCCAGAAGATATCCGCCGGGCGGTCCGCTTCGCCGCGCGTCGTCGCCACCATCACCGCGCCGATGAAGCCGACCACGATGCCGGCGATGCCGAGCGTATTGGGCCGGCGCACGCCGAGCAGGATCGACAGGATGAGCGTCACGATCGGCGAGAGCGTGTACATGATGCCGGCATAACCCGCCCCCAGATGCGGAATGGCCGAGAACAGCAGCAGATTGGGAATGGCGTAGGAGATGAGCGCGGCGATGAGGAAGTAGCGCAGGCGATGCGGGGTGAGCGCGATGGACCGCCGCCGCGCCACGAGAGCCAGAAACAGGACGCCGCCGGCACCTAAGGAGATGACGAAGGGCCACAAGATCGGCGGAACGCCCGCTCCCGTGGCGAGCTTGCCGAAAGGCAAAGTCAGCCCGAGGAGCGCGCCGGTCACGATCAACAGGGCCAATGCCCAGTCCCAAAGAAATCTCATCATACGTAACGAATGAGCCTGCCCATCCCGATTATCACCGCGTATTCTGCGAGCACGAAGGCGATGGCGACCAGCGCCGTCGTCTCCAGCGCTCTGTTTGCGACATACCAGCTCACATAGAGCAGAAGGGGAATCACGATCGCTGCCAGAGCGAGGGCGACTTGCACAGAACCTGAGCCTAGATAGAAGACATGCGGCAGCAGAGCCAGGACCGTCGTAGGCAAGCTCATCCAGTTATAGATGACCATGTAACGGACATAGTTCCTGCTGACGCCGAGAAGCTTGGCAAGTAGTGCAGCGGCCAGCGGCCAAGCCAGGACATTGGCGGCGAGGCGCAGATAGTCACGGCCGATGTCGAGCACGGGAGCCTCCGCCGGCTCTTCGGCGAGCTCGATGCCCAAGCGATGATCCGATATGAAGATCGGATACATCAGGAGGAGCAGCGGCAGGACCATGGCGAAGGAGCGCCAGAAGCCGTCGATGGTCAGGTTGAAATCCCGATCGGCCTCAGGATCGCGGCGCATGAAGCGCCAGCATCCGCGCATTGCCGCCAGCCCCTCCTCGACGATCGTCACGCGGGCGACCGCCCGGCATAGGCTTCGATGATGGCGCGGTAGATCGCCGCGAGGTTGCGCAGATCGGCGATCGCGATGCGCTCATTGACCTGATGGATGGTCGCATTGAGCGGGCCGAATTCCAGCACCGGGCAGTAGTCCTTGATGAAACGCGCGTCCGACGTGCCGCCTGAGGTGGAAAGCCTGGCATGGACGCCGGTCTCCGCCTCGATCGCGTCGAGCACGACGCCGACAAAAGCGCCAGGCTCGGTCGTGAAAGCGTCGGCGCCATTGACGACGTCGATGGAGAAAACGCCGCCGAGCTCCTCCTCCACCTGCGCGCAGGCGCCGCGCACGATGGCGATGAGCGCCTCCGCCGTGTGCTCGGTATTGTAGCGGATGTTGAAGCGGGCCTGGGCGCGGCCGGGGATGACATTGCCGGCGGGATTGCCGACATCGATGGTGGTGAAGGCGAGCGTCGAGGGATCGAAATGCTCGTTGCCGTCGTCGAATTTGTGGGACGCGAGCCGATCGATGAGGCGGGCGAGCTTGGGGATCGGATTGTCGGCCTTATGCGGATAAGCGACATGCCCCTGCATGCCGGCTACCGAAACATCGAAGCTCAGCGAGCCGCGCCGTCCGATCTTGATCGTGTCGCCGAGCTTTTCGGCAGAGGTCGGCTCGCCGACCAGGCAATGATCGGGAACATGGCCGTTCTCCTTCATCCAGGAGAGGACCTTGACGGTGCCGTTGACCGCCGGCCCCTCTTCATCGCCGGTGATGAGCAGCGACAGCGATCCGGTGAAGCTTCCATTGCGCACAGCATCGGCGGCGGCAGCGGCGAAAGCCGCCACCGATCCCTTCATGTCGGCGGCGCCGCGGCCATAGAGAAATCCGTCGGCCTGAAACGCGGCGAAGGGCGGCGCGGCCCAATCCTCCAGGCGGCCCGGAGGCACGACATCGATATGTCCGGCGAAACACAGATGCGGCCCGCCTTTGCCAAAACGGGCAAAGAGATTGTCGACATCGGGCGTGCCCTTGTCTGAGAAGACGAGCCTCTGACACTGAAAGCCCGCTGCGCGCAAATAAGCCTCGAGGCAATCAAGAGCACCCGCCTCGGTCGGCGTTACCGAGGGGCAGCGAATGAGATCTTCGAGAAGCGGAAGCGGGTCGGTGTCCATCGGCGCAGTCTATCCATATGCAAAGCGCCCGGCCATAACACGGCCGGGCGCTTCAGTGGAAAAAATCCTGCGTGAAGTAACTTACATCCCACCCAGCGGATCGGGCCCATGCTGATTGGGACCTTCCGTGCCCTTGAGGATGCCCAGCTCGATCAACGCCCAGATGCCGATCGGTAGGCCGGCGAGAGCGATGATGGTGCCCAATGTCGTCATTTGCGGCATCGCGACGCCGCCCATATCGACGGTCGTCATGGTCAGGCCGAGAAGACCGCCGAGCACCGAAAGCACAGTGGGCGCCCAGAAGATATAGGTGAAAAACCCCGGCCGATCGCGATCATGCAGCCGCTTCACCATCAAGGCGGTCGTAGGATATGCGAGAATCAGCGACAGGATGAATTGAAGAAGTCCCGGTGAACCGATGATGCTGCCGAGTATCAGATAGAGAACGATGGCGACGACGATCAGAATCAAGGTTCCAAGCCACCACTTGGCCCGGTTGATCCGGCCATCGAAACCAGTGAGCAGCGACATCATCATGATTACCTCCTTGTGAGTTGCGGTTAAGCGACTCACGCCCCAGAGGCGCAACTATCGATGATAATGTCCTATCGTCAATCGGATTATTGCGGGGGGCTGACCCGCAATCTGGCGTGAATCGGTGTCAGACGCGCTTACCGAAGACCGGCCGGCCATCGGTATAGGGCGAGCGCGGCAGGGGTCGTGCGGGCGCCGCGACCGCGGTCGCGGGCTTGCTGACGAGAGCAGCCTTGCCCTGACCGGCCTGGCTGCGCAGAGCCTCGATGTCGCCGGCGACATTGAACGAGAAGACCGGGTCCGGCCCGTATTCATTCGTCCTGTCATCGCCGCGCAACAGGCCGAGCTCGATGAACTGCCAGATGCCGCCGACGATCGGGATGAGGCAGATGAGAATCCACCAGGCCGACTTGCCGCGGTCGTGATAGCGCTTGCCGGAGATGCAGATCGACATCCAGAGACTGAACGGAAGAAGCGCGATCGGGACCAGGAGCAGCACGATGTTCTCGGTGGCGAGACCGGGAATGAGGGCGAGCCAGGCGACGAAGGCGATGGCGAACAGCACCACTTGACCGAGCCAGTACTTCGCCCGGCCGATGCGCCCTTCGAGACTGAACAGCAGCGAAACAATGTCCATGAACCGCCCCTACGCGATGTTATGGGGCGATGTTTACCCCGGTGCCCTTTAAACCCGCGTAAAGTCGAAAGGCGAAATTTCACACGGGACTGCAACGGCCCGTTAACAAAGGCTGGAAGGCGGCGCCGGCGCGCCTGGGTCACGGTAGGTGGCGCTACCTATTTCAGCCCCGCCGAGCACCGCTTATTTTACACGTGCCTCGCGCAACAAGGGCCGCGTTGGGTTGATCCCCCTCTTGTCATCCTGAAAACAACGCGGCCCTACTCCCTCACAAACATGTCCCCGCTGTCACACGAGCAATCGCGGCAATCCAAAACGACAACGGAATGACAACGGAAAAGAAAAGGGGCGTGGCCCGCCGTCGACGGGGGTTTGGAATCCCCGCTTGGCCACGCCCTGACGCCAGGCTGCGTCAACCCTTGGTCCGGTCAGAGTGCAGCCCCGCATGTGCCGTGCCAATAGGTAGGATTACCGATGGTGAGCCGCCGCGGGTGGCGTAGATTCAAGCTCGCGGCAGCATGGGGATCGATATGGCCGAGGATAAGAGTTTCGCTCTGCGCTGGGAGCGATGGCAGCAAGGCTGGGACGATTTCACCCCGTCCAAGACGACCTGGGTGTGGTCCTGCCTCGGATCGTCGATATTGACGGTCGCGATAGGCTTTACCGTCTGCGGATGGATGACACGCGCCCAGGCGGACAGCGCCGCCACACAGGCCGCCACTGCCGCACGCGCCGAACTCGTGGCGCGCGCCTGCCTGTGGAACGCCGCCAACGGTCCCGATCTCGGGGCATGGCTCGCGAACCTGAAGTCGGAGAACGCCGAGGGCATCCTGGCCAAGCTGGACAGGCCGCCGGCGCCGACGGATCTCTGCGCCGACGAGCTGGCGACGGTGCATTCTCCCGACGCGGCGAAGCCGAAAGGCTGACGCCGTCATCCGGTTGCTTCCAGCTCCAACGCCATCCTGATCAATTGCGGCACGCTCGTCGCGCCCAGTTTCGCATGGATGCTGGCGCGATGATGGTCGACGGTCCTGGTGCTGATCTCGAGCATTGCCGCGATGGCGAGGCTCGAATACCCCTCGGCGACGAGCCGGAAGACGTCGCGTTCCCGTTTGGTGAGACGCTGGTAGCGCAGACGCAGCTCGCCGCGCTTGCCGGAGGCGGACCTGGCCCGCTCCACTGCCGCGACCGCCAACCCGATCGAACGGATCAGCTTCTCGTCGTCGATCGGCTTCTCGATGAAATCGAAGGCGCCCTCGCGCATCGCCTGCACGGCCATGCCGATGTCGCCATGACCGGTGATGAGGATCGACGGCAGCCCGGGCGCCATTTCGGCCAGGGCGCGGCGCGCCTCGAGGCCGTCCATGCCCGGCATGCGCACGTCGAACAGCACGCAGCTCAGGCTCTCCGCCGCCGCCTCGGCGAAGAACTCCTTCGCGCCGCCATAGGCCGAGACGGAATAGCCGTATGTTTCCAGCAGCATCCTGAGTGAATCGCGTACCGCCGGCACGTCGTCGACAACGGCTATTCTGGCGCCCTTCATCACCGGCACCCTATTGAACGAGCCGGAGCGAGAAGACGAAACAGGTTCGCGCAGAACTCCGATCCAGCATGATTTCACCTCCGTGATCGGCCAGAATGCTCCGGCAGAGTGCGAGCCCAAGCCCGAGCCCCTCCTCCTTCGTCGTGGCGAAGGGCTCGAAGAGGGACTCGCGCAGCTCCGATGGTATCCCGCCGCCGGTGTCGGCAACCCTGACGGCGACATAACCTGCCCTGACGCAGTCCGTGTCGACCGCAATCGAGATCGATTTCTCCTCGGGGTCGCTGAGCACAATCGCGTCCTTTGCATTGCGCAGCAGATTGACCAGAACCTGCTGGATCTGGACGTCGTTGGCCCATACCGGCCGTATCGACTTCGGCAATTCAGCCCGCACCGTGATGCCGGCGGCGCGCAGCTCGGCGCTCATCAGCGACAGGCTGGTCGCGATGATGTTCCGCAAATTGGTCCTGCGCACCACTGAATCACCCCGCCGCAGGAACTTTCTCGTCCGCTTGATGAGGCCCGCCGCGTGATCCACCTGGGCGATCGCGTCTCCCAGCAGGCGCCGGTTGCTTTCGAGCTCCGCCGCCGGTCCGGCTGCGGTGCGCTGAAGCGTGCGCAGATACATCTTGATGGCCGAAAGCGGCTGATTGAGCTCATGGGCAAAGGCCGCCGCGAGCTCGCTCACCACGGCAACGCGCGAGGAATGGAGGAGCAGCGCCTGGCTCTGGCCCAGACGCTCCTGGCTCAGCGTGAAAGCCTCCTTGAAGATGCCGCGCTCATGCACGACGGCGCCGAGGACGAGGCCGGTCGCCGAAAGTGAGATCATCAACAGCTGCAGCTCGGTGGCGGTGGAAAGGGAAATCTCGCGCCAATAGATGATCGTCATCATGGTGGCGTCGGTCACGAAAACGGCGAACACGGCGCCGCTCAATCCCAGCATGACCGCCAGAGCGATCACCGGCACGAAGAGAAGATAGAAAAACTTGAAATCGTCGGTGACGTCCAGCCCGAACACCACCAGCGCGATCGCGGCGATGGCGAAAAAGCCGACCGTCAAGGCGAGCGCGTGCTGCGCCACATAATCGGAAAGCCGCTGATCGCGCGCCGTGAGGAGAAACAGGGGCGCCACGGTCAGGATGCCGATGATGTCGCCGACCGCGAGGGTGAATGCCGGCGAGAGCAGCTCGGTGAGCGGGATGCGGCGGATGACGACGGCGAAGCCCGCTTGCGTCGCCGCGAACAGGAAGGCGCCGACTATCGTCAGGGCGATGAAGCGCAGCAGGAACCGCATCGATTCATGGCCGAAGACATTCAGCCATCTGCCGATGAGCGCGCCCGGCCCTGCATAGATCAGCGCGTACATCACGCTGGCGGGCATTTCCACCGTCCAGAAAGGCGCCGCGCGGGTGATCGAGTCGGCGATCACATGGCTCACCATGGTGAGCGGAATGATCACCGGTCCGAAGACGACACTCGCCGCGACGGTCAGGCCGGTTTCGGGACTCCAGGGCGACGCCGCGAGCCTGGCGAGGGGATAGAAATTGGTGACGCCCTGCAGAAGCACGAAGCCCGCGCAGTACGCCATGAGATAGGCACAGGAGCGGATCGCCGTTTCACCGGACATCCATTTCGCAACGATCCACGGAAAACTGGCGGCGATGCGGGAACCTGGTCCGGTCAATGGCGATCTTGTATCTGGTGAACGCTTCAGCAATGAGCTGCCTCGCGCTTGTGCCGGTCCTCAGCTTCTTAACCCGTAAGATACCGCCCGGTATCGTCGATAGGTTCAATTTAGCGTGAAGTGTGAATTAGGTAGTCCTGCCTATTCTCACGAAGCGGCCGGTCCCCTATCGCATGGGGGCGATGAAGGAGCACTCTCAGAATTCGGGATCGCTGGTTCCGCGCATAGCCCGGCGGCGGCGCAGTCATATCGGGAAGCTCTGGGGCCTCATCGGCGCCGTGGTGCTCTGCGCCAATGCCGAATATGTGCTGGGCGATGTCCTCGGGCTCAATCTCGAAGAAGACTTCCGCCTGATCCTGGGAACCGCGCTCGTCGGCGGCATGGTCCTGGGCGGCCTGGCGGCGGCCTTTCTGATGCGGCCTGAGATCGGCGCCGAGGATGTCGCGGGCCGGGCTCATCCGAGCCGCGGCCGCGACAGCTGATGGCGGCGCGTATCAGTCGCGCAGCAATTCGTTGATGCCGGTCTTGGAACGCGTCCTCTCGTCGACGCGCTTGACGATCACCGCGCAATAGAGGCTGGGGCCCGGCTCGCCGTTGGGCAGCGGCTTGCCCGGCAGGCTGCCCGACACGACCACCGAATAAGGCGGCACGCGGCCCATGAAGACCTCGCCGGTGGCGCGGTCGACGATCTTGGTCGACTGGCCGATATAGACGCCCATGCCGAGGACCGAGCCCTCGCCGATGATGCAGCCCTCGACGACTTCCGAGCGGGCGCCGATGAAGCAATTATCCTCGATGATGGTGGGACCGGCCTGCATCGGCTCGAGCACGCCGCCGATGCCGACGCCGCCCGAGAGATGGACATTCTTGCCGATCTGGGCGCAGGAGCCGACCGTCGCCCAGGTGTCGACCATGGTGCCCTGATCGACATGGGCGCCGAGATTGACGAAGGACGGCATCAGCACGACGCCGGGGGCGATATAGGCGGAGCGGCGCACGATGGCGCCCGGCACGGCGCGGAAGCCGGCCTTGCGGAACTGGGTGGCGGTCCAGCCGTCGAACTTGGACGGCACCTTGTCCCACCATTTGGCCTTGCCCGGCGCCCCGCCGATGACCGCCATGTCGTTGAGGCGGAAGGATAGCAGCACCGCCTTCTTGAGCCACTGATTGACCGTCCACTGGTCGCCGCTCTTCTCGGCCACCCGCGCCTTGCCCTGGTCGAGCAGGATCAGCGCCTGGTCCACCGCCTTGCGGACGGCCCCCTTGGTCTTGAAGGAGATCTTGTCGCGCTCGTCCCAGGCGGCTTCGATGGTGGATTGCAGGTCGGCCATGTTCTTCTCCACGGTGCTCAGTGTTGAGGAAAAGGACATCTCACCGACGCCCTCTCTTATCGTCATCCCGGCGAAAGCCGGGATCCATTGAATCCTTGGCGCCCGTCCCGCGCTTCCCGCGTTGCATCCATTCAGGGGATCCCGGCTTTCGCCGGGATGACGGATCGGGGCGGGGGCGGAGACTAGCGCGCAGAGGCTTGAAGTCAATTACGCAGAGCGGGATGCGAAAAAGTGGACACCGGTTTTTCGCAACCATCCCGCTCCAATCTATTGGAATCGATCACGTTCATCCCTTCAGATCGTTTCGATCTGAAGGGATCGTGATCTCATCGACCAGCTTGCCGAGGAAAGCGGCGATGTCGTCGGTCACGTGATGGACATGCGCCTCGCCCGCCCCGCCATGCAGGCTGTTGAGGTGCTTGGCGTCGGTATTGTCGGGCGACGTCACCAGCACCGTCGTCATGCCGAGCTCATGCGGCGCCTCGAGATTGCGGGCGATGTCCTCGAACATCGCCGCGCGGGTCGGATCGATGCCGGTCTGGGCGATGAACTTGCGATAGGGCCCGATGGCCGGCTTCGGGATGTAGTCGGAATGGACGATGTCGAAGATGTCGCCGAAATGATGGGTGACGCCGATGCGGGCGAGGACCGCCCGGGCATGGGCGACGGTGCCGTTGGTGAAGATCAGCTTGCGGCCGGGCAGCGCGTGGAGCGCGTCGTCGAGCAGCCGGTTGGCCGGCACCGGCGAATGATCGATGTCGTGGACGAAGTCGAGGAACTCGGCGGGCGCCACCTTGTGCTCGCTCATCAGGCCGCGCAGCGTCGTGCCATATTCGTAGAAATAGGCCTTCTGGATGCGGCGCGCCTCGGTGGCGTCGATGCCGAGCAGGTTCGACACGAAAGCGCCGATCTTGACGTCGATCTGGTCGAACAGCCGGCAGCTCGCCGGATAGAGCGTGTTGTCGAGGTCGAAGACCCAGGTGTCGATATGGTCGAAGCCTCTGGTGTGTTTGTCGGTCAAGGCCGGCGCATCCTCATACACCCGAACGCGACACGCGGGTGCCGACGCCATGGGGCGTGAAGAGCTCGAGCAGCACGCTGTGCGGGACGCGGCCGTCGAGGATGATGACGCCCTCGACGCCCGATTCGACCACCGAGACGCAGCTTTCGATCTTGGGGATCATGCCGCCGGTGATGGTGCCCTCGGCGATGAGCTTCGGGATGCCGGCCAGAGTGAGCTCATGGATGAGCTCCTTGTTCTTGTCGAGCACGCCCGCCACGTCGGTGAGCAGCAACAGCCGCTTGGCGTGGAGCGCGGTGGCGATGGCGCCCGCCGCGGTATCGGCATTCACATTGTAGCTTTCGCCGTCGAGGCCGACGCCCACGGGGGCGATGACCGGGATGGCGTCGCTGTGGATGATGGTCGAGAGGATCTCGGTATTGACCCGGTGCGGCTCGCCGACATAGCCGAAGTCGATCTTCTCCGCCTCGCCGGTCTCGGCATTCACCTTGGTCTTGGTGAAGCGCTCGGCGACGAGCAGATTGCCGTCCTTGCCGGAAATGCCCACCGCGCGGCCGCCCGCCGACTGGATGAGGCCGACGATCGACTTGTTGATCGAGCCGGCGAGCACCATCTCGACCACCTCCATCGTGTCCTTGTCGGTGACGCGCAGGCCCTCGCGGAATTCCGACTTCACCTGCAGCTTGTCGAGCAGCCGGTTGATCTGCGGGCCGCCGCCATGCACCACCACCGGATGGATGCCGCACAGTTTGAGCATGACCATGTCGCGGGCGAATTTGCGCGCCAGCTCCGGGTCGACCATGGCGTGGCCGCCATATTTCACCACCACGACCTGGTCGTCGTAACGCTGCAGGAAAGGCAGGGCTTCGGAAAGGATGCGGGCGGTTTCGGCGGAGGATATTTCGGACATGGTTGAGGAGTCCCGGACTTAAAAACCGATGCGCTTATACTTCAATTGCGCCCGCTCACAAGACCCGCGATTTCGGCGCGCAGCTCCGGGAAACCCCTGCCGGTCACGCTCGACGTCAGATGCACCTGGGGGAAGGCGGCCGGGCGCTTCCTGGCGATGGCGCGCGTGGCCTCGAGGAGCGCGGCTTCGTCCTTGGCCAGGATCTTGTCGCCCTTGGTCAGCACGATCTGGAAGGTGACGGCGCTGTCGTCGAGGAGCTTGAACATCTCGAGATCGGTCCCGATGACGCCGTGGCGGGCATCGACCAGCACGAAGACGCGGGTCAGGCCCGGGCGCCCCCTGAGATAAGTCCGCAGCAGCCCCTGCCATTTCTTGACCTCGGTCTTGGGCGCCTTGGCATAGCCATAGCCCGGCATGTCGACCAGCGTCAGCCTGCCGCCGCCGATGTCGAAGAAATTGAGCTCGCGGGTGCGCCCCGGTGTATTGGAGGCGCGCGCCAGCTCCTTATGGCCGGTCAGCGTGTTGATCAGCGACGACTTGCCGGCATTGGAGCGCCCGGCGAAGGCGATCTCGACGCCGCGCATCTCGGGCAGCTGATCGGGAATCGCGACGCCCATGACGAAAGAGGCAGGCCCCGCGAAAAGGAGCCTGCCCCGTTCAAGCTGATCGGGCGTCCATTCCACCACCGTCACCCGGTGGTGCTCCCGGTGCTGTTCTTGCGTTTGAGGAACGGCAGGCTGTCGCGGACATTGCCGAAGAAGTTAACCTCGACGCCCTGGCGCTTCATGATGTAGCTCTGCTGCAGGATGGAGAGGAAGTTGTTCCACGCCCAGTAGATCACCAGGCCGGCCGGGAACGAGGCGAGCATGAAGGTGAACAGGATCGGCATCCAGTTGAAGAGCTGCGCCTGAATCGGATCGGGCGGCGTCGGGTTGAGGCGCATCTGCAGCCACATGGTGATGCCCATGATGATCGGCCAGACGCCCAGCATCAGATAGTGGCCGAACACCGGCACCGTCGAGGGATCCCACGGGATGAGGCCGAACAGGTTGAAGATGCTGGTCGGATCATGCGCCGAGAGGTCCTTGATCCAGCCGAAGAACGGCGCATGGCGCATCTCGATGGTGACATAGATCACCTTGTAGAGCGCGAAGAACACCGGGATGGCGATGAGGATCGGCAGGCAGCCCGACAGCGGCGAGACCTTCTCGCGCTTGTAGAGCGCCATCATCTCCTGCTGCTGCTTCATGCGGTCTTCGGGATGGAGCTTCTTGATCTTCTCCATCTCGGGCTGCAGCTTCTTCATCTTGCTCATCGACTCGTAGGACTTGTTCTGCAGCGGGAAGAACAGGAGCTTGACGATGACGGTGACGATGAGGATGGCGACGCCGAAATTGCCGACATAGGACTTGATGAATTCGAGCAGCCAGAAGAGCGGCTTGGTCAGGAAGTAGAACCAGCCCCAGTCGATCATCAGGTCGAAGCGGTCGATCTTGTATTTCTCGCCGATGGCATTGATGTTCTGAACCACCTTGGCGCCGGCGAAGAGGCGATCCTCGTAAGAAGCACTGCCGCCGGCCGGGATGGTGATGGCGGTCTTGCCGAGATAGTCGGCCTGGTAGCTGTCGGCGCCGTTGGCGGTGATGTGCTGGAAGGTGCTGACGAGCTCCTGGGCCTGGTCCGGGATGAGCGCGGTGGCCCAGTATTTGTCGGTGAAGCCCAGCCAGCCGCCGGTCGTGTCGACCGGCATCTTCTTGGTCTCCTCCTTGAGGTCCGAATAGTGGACCTCATGCAGCTTGCCGCCGAGGACGCCGATCAGGCCCTCGAACAGCACATAGATGCCGTCGACCTTGGGCGTGCCCTGGCGCAGGAGCCTGGCATAGGGAAGGAGCGACACCGGATTGGCGCTCTTGTTGACGACGTCCTGCTTGACGGTGAAGAGGTAGTCCTCGTCGACCGAGATGGTGCGGGTGAAGGTGAGGCCCTCGCCATTGTCCCAGGTGAGGACGAGCGGCTTGCCGGGCGCCAGGGTGGCGTCGGCCGGAGCCTGCCATTCGGTGTTGAGGTCGGGCAGCTTCGCGGTGGTGCCGGCGGCCGGCACGAAGCCCTGCTCGGCGAAATAGCCATGCGGCGTGCCGAGCGGATTGAGGAGCGCGATCTCCGGGCTCTTGGGGTCGACCGTCTCACGGTAGTTCTTGAAGCGGATGTCGTCGAAGCGGGCGCCGACCAGATTGATGGTGCCGTCGATGACCGGGGTCTCGATCTTGATGCGCTTGCCGGTGGCGATGGCGGTCTCACGCGAGACGGCGGGGGCCGCCTGGGTGCCCGGAACGGCGGCGCCCGGCTGCGTCTGCTGCGGCTGGCCGCCCGTCACCTGGGTCTGCTGCGCCTGCTGCTGCTGGGTCTGCTCCTCGAGCTTCTTCTGCGTCGGCCCGGCATAAAAGAACTGCCAGCCAAAGATGATCGCCATGGAAAGGACGATGGCGAGAATGAAATTCTTATTGTCATGCTGCATGGGCAGTCCCGTTCACCGGTCGATGGTGTGCAGCCTTTTCAAGGCTGTCCTAATGTCATTTTGAAGGCTTGAAAACGGCCGTTCGAGGCCCTGGGCCCTGCCGATCAGCACATAATCATGGCCAGGTTCCGCAAGCTCGGGCAGCGTGAGGCGGGCCGCCTCACGCAAGCGCCGCTTGATCCGGTTGCGCGTCACCGCGCCGCCGAGTTTCTTCGTGACGGTAAAGCCGGCGCGCGCCGGCCTTTCGTCCTTGCGGTCGCGCATCTGCACGACGACGCCCTTGGCGGCGAAGGAATTCGATTTCGCGGCGGCTAGAAAATCCTGCCGCTTCACGATGCGCTCGATCTGCCGGTTGGGGCTCAACGGCCCCGTCCGCGTTAGGCGGACAGCCGCTTGCGGCCTTGCGACCGGCGGCGCGCGATCACCTTGCGGCCGCCCGTGGTGGCCATGCGGGCGCGGAAGCCATGGCGGCGCTTGCGGACAAGCTTAGAGGGTTGAAAAGTGCGCTTCACAATCTTTCTCCGTCGTCAGCCCCCGTCCTGGCGCTCAATCCATGGACCGGGCAGCCGGCCCGGAGAGCGCCGCGAGGGGACAATTCACTCGCTTCTGGAATGGCGCGGCATATAGGGTGAAAAAGCAAGCAAAGTCAATCTGCACGCGACATTTTCCCCCAGCCCCGCCCAGACCCCGCCGGCGGGCCCGGATCCGCCCCGCCAGGGGGCTTCGTCAACCGGCCGGCCCCAATCCGCTTTTTCCTTGTCCCGCCAGATGTTAGTGTGCCGCCCGTGATGACGGACCCCGCCACGATCGAGCGCATGAAGAGCCCCGGCCTGTTCCAGGGCCTGTCGGGCAAGCTGCTGCGCCTGACGCTTCTCTTCGTGATGCTGGGCGAAATCCTGATCTTCCTGCCGTCCATCGCCAATTTCCGCCTCAACTGGCTCAAGAACCGGATCGCCCAGGCCGAGATCGCCGCCCTTGCCGTTGAGGCAGCTCCCGACCAGATGCTGTCGGAGGATCTCCGAAGCGAGCTCCTGGCCGGCGCCGGCGTGCTGGTCGTGTCGCTCAAGAAGGGCGACACGCGCCAGCTCATCCTGCGCAGCGACAGCTATGACATGATCGACGAGAGCTTCGACCTGCGCGAAACCTCGACGCTGCCCGCCATCTATGACGCCTTCGGCGCCCTCATCGCCGGCAACGGAAGGGTGATCGGGGTCACCGACACGCCGCCCAACAGCTCGGGCGAGCTCATCGACGTGGCGCTCGCGGAGGCGCCGTTGCGCGCCGCGATGCTGCGCTACGCGCTCAACATCTTCCTGTTGTCTCTTTTCCTCTCAGCGCTTGTCGCCGGGCTCGTCTTCCTCGCCCTCAACCAGGTGCTGGTGAAGCCGATGCGGCGGCTCTCCGAGCATATGCAGGCCTATGCCGGGGCGCCGGAGAATCCCGAGCGCATCATCGCGCCCTCGAAGCGCAGCGACGAGATCGGTATCGCCGAGCGCGAATTGCGCGACATGCAGCTGGAGCTGTCCGCGGCGCTGCATCAGAAGAGCCATCTGGCGGCGCTGGGCCTGGCGGTCAGCAAGATCAGCCACGATCTGCGCAACATGCTGTCCTCGGCGCATCTGATCTCCGACCGGCTGTCGATGGTGAACGACCCGACGGTGCAGAAATTCGCGCCCAAGCTCATCGTCTCGCTCGACCGGGCGATCTCGCTCTGCGTGCAGACGCTCAAATACGGCCGCGCCGAGGAGGCGACGCCGAAACGCGACAAGTTCATCCTGGCGCTGCTCGTCGACGAGGTGATCGAAGGCATCGCGGTCGAGGCGTCGAGCCGCGTCGTGCTCTACAACAACGTGCCGCAGACGCTGTCGGCCGACGCCGACCGCGACCAGCTGTTCCGTGTGCTGACCAACCTGGCGCGCAACGCGGTCGAGGCGCTTGAGCAGCATCAGAAGGAGGCGCCTTCGGAGCGCGACGGGGTGGTGACGATCAAGGCCTGGCGCGAGGGATCGGTGGTGACGGCGAGCGTCAGCGACAACGGACCCGGCATTCCCGAACATGTACGCGGCCGCCTCTTCGAGGCGTTCCAGAGCGCGGCGAAGCCCGGCGGCACGGGGCTCGGCCTCGCCATCGCCTTCGACCTGGTGCGCGCCCATGGCGGCGAATTATGGATGTCGCATACGGGCTCCGACGGCACCAGCTTCATGCTGACGCTGCCCGACCGGGTGAGCGAGGTGCGTGTCCCCAAACGCGGCGAGCGCGGCCAGCGCAGGTTCTCGCTTGACGGCTAGATCCGACGATATAAGGCCGGGCCCGCGCAATCTCATCACCGATGTGGCGGGGCTGAAGGTGGGCAATGCCGAGAACTGGCTGGCGCTGACCGGCACGACGGTGATCCTGCCCGACGAGCCCGCGGTGGCGGCGATCGAGATCGGCGGCGGCGCGCCCGGCAGCCGCGAGACGGCGGCGCTCGACCCCGCCAATCTGGTCGAGCAGGTACATGGGCTGGTGCTGTCGGGTGGATCGGTCTTCGGCCTCGATGCGGCCTCGAGCGTCATCATCGAATTGTCGAAGCGCGGCGTCGGCTTCACCTTCGGCAACCAGCCGGTGCCCTGCCCGGTGGTGCCGTCTGCCATCCTGTTCGACATCATGAATGGCGGCGCCAAATGGCCGGACGATCTGCCGCCCTATCGCGAGCTGGGCCTCGCGGCGCTCCACGCGGCGAATCAGACCTTCGAGATCGGCAACAAAGGCGCCGGGCTCGGCGCCATAGCGGGCCGGCTCAAGGGCGGGCTCGGCAGCGCATCGTCGCGCTGGCGCGACTACACGGTCGGCGCCATCGTGGCGGTGAACTCGGTCGGCTCCTGCGTCATTCCGGGCACGTCCAGGCTGTGGGCGCGCGACCTGGCGCTCAGCGACGAGATGGGACCCGACGTGTCGCGCGAGGGCGCGCGGCCCAAGGCGTCGCCGCTGGAAGACGGCAAATTCGACCCGAAGCCCGCCCAGAACACCACCATCGCCGTGGTGGCGACGGACGCGACCCTCAGCCGGATCGAGGCCAAGCGCTTCGCCATCATGGCCAGAGACGGCCTGGCGCGGGCCATCCACCCGATCCACACGCCTTTCGACGGCGACACGGTCTTCGCGCTGTCGACCGGCCGGAAGCCCCTGCCCGAGCCGCATTCGCTGGGCGTCGCGGCGCTCGGCAGCATCGCCGCCGACACGCTGACGCGGGCCATCGGCCGGGCGCTGTGGGCGGCGGAGACGACGGGCGGCTTTCCGGGATACCGCGACAAGTTCAGGCTGTGACAGCCTGGTTCGGGAGCAGGTCAAATGCAGGCCGGATGCAGGCAAATGCAGGGAATTACAGGGTAATTTCGCGAAAAAACGAGCCGGCCTGAATGATTTCAAGGGCTTGGCTCGCCGGCGCAGGGAAATCAGAACAGTCCGACGATTTCCGTTTCTCTTCGACATCCGCGTCCTTTCGACCATTCCTTTGTCATCCAACCCAGGAATGTCGAGGCTTTACGCCCAAATAGGCCAGGAAAAAGTTTGGCAAATCCGTCGCTTGCCTTTGCCGGAAAGCCGTATTAGAGAGTGCGCCCGCGGGCGGCTTGCCGCCCCTATTGCGCGCCCGTAGCTCAGCTGGATAGAGCACCAGACTACGAATCTGGGGGTCAGAGGTTCGAATCCTTTCGGGCGCGCCATTAATTTCAAGTGTCCGACCCGGACACATAGGTAACAGAGTGTACCTAAGACATAGGTGACAACCTCGAGCCGAACGGGTTGTCGATGGTTTGCAAGGTTCTCTGTTCCAAGTCGATATATCCCAGATCATAGCTCATGAAGGAGACGAGCCAAATGCCCTCGTCGACCTCCTTGATGCCGA
>JBMOOM010000101.1:0-45465 GCA_049323275.1 Pseudomonadota bacterium | reverse complement strand
GGCGCGACAGATGGGGCCGCGGCCGGCGCAACCGCAATCGCGGCGACCGCAACGGCCATGGCGAAGCTTCCGCCGATCAGGCGCAAGGCGGTCAGGAAGCCGCCGCCGAAGCGCATCCGGAGCGCAGTGAAGTCCGCTACGAGGAGCCGGCGCCCGCGCCGCAGCCGATCGAGAAACCGAAGGCCGAGCCGGCACCGGCGTCGACCCCTGTCGAAGCCTATCAGCCGCCCAAGTGGCAGCCGCCGGCGCCGACCGTCACCGAACGTCCGGCCCAGGCGAAGACCGGCTGGTGGAGCAAGCGGGGATAGCTCGCGGGATCGGTGGGGCGAGCCTCAAACTCGCCTCATTTGCTACAGAGAAGACTGGATCACGATCTGAAGTTTGCGCCAATCGGAGGAGCGATGGCTGCGCGCCGCATCATTGCTGTCCTGTGTGCGATGAGCGTCGCGGTCACGGCTCTGGTCCCGCCCGCTTTCGCGCAGAGCAGGCGCAAAGGCCCCTCCCTCATCCGCGACGCCGAGATCGAGAGCCTGATGCGGCTCTACACCAAGCCGATCTTCCAGGCGGCGGGCCTCAATCCCGGATCGGTGCATGTCTACATCATCAACGATCCGCGCATTAACGCCTTCGTGGCCGGCGGCCAGCGCATCTTCATCCATACCGGCCTTCTCACCCAGGCCAAGACCCCCAATGAGGTGATCGGCGTTCTCGCCCATGAGACCGGCCATATCGCCGGCGGTCACCTCGCCCGCATGCAGAACGAGATCGACCGCAAGAGCACCGCCGCCATCATCGGCATGCTGCTCGGCGCGGCGGCGGTCGCCGGAGGTGCCGTGGCGGGCGACGGCCAGGTGGCGCGCGCCGGGGGCGGCATCATGATGGGCTCGCAGGGCCTGACCCAGCGCATGGTCCTGAGCTATGCGCGCGCCATGGAGGCCTCGGCCGACCAGGCGGCGATGAAATATCTGACCGCGACGGGACAGTCGGGCAAAGGCATGCTCACCCTGTTCGAGAAGCTCGCCAACCAGTCGATGGCGTCGCTGCAGAATGTCGATCCCTATGTGCTGTCGCATCCGATGCCGCTCGACCGCATCCGCAACCTGGAGATCGCGGCCAAGGGCAGCAAATATTTCAACACGCTCGACAAGCCGGAGATCATGCTCCGGCACAAGCTGATGCAGGCGAAGCTGGTCGGCTTCCTCAACCCGACCCAGGTGGTGTTCCAGCGCTACCCGACGTCGGATACGAGCCTGCCCGCCCGCTATGCGCGCGCCATCGCGATGTTCCGCTCGGGCGACACGCGCAATGCGGTCAAGGTGATCGACACGCTGATCCGCGACCTGCCGAGCGATCCCTATTTTTTCGAGCTTAAGGGCCAGGCGCTGCTCGAAGGCGGCCAGCCGGGTCAGGCCATCGCGCCCCTGCGCCAGACGGTGAAGATGCTACCCAATAACGGGCTGATCCGCATCATGCTGGCGCAGGCATTGCTCGGCACCGAGAGCAAGGCCAACGCCCAGGCCGCCTTGAGCGAGCTCAGGCTGGCGCGCAAGACCGAGGACGACACGCCGAGCCTCTATCAGTTCATGGCCATGGCCTATGGCATCATGGGCGACATACCGCGCGCCGATCTCGCCACCGCCGAATTCGCCTTTTATCGGGGCGACAAGGAGCTCGCCACCGAGAAGGCCAAGATCGCGATGCGGACGCTCAAGCGCGGCTCGCCGGACTGGCTGCGCGCTAACGACATTTTGAACTTCGTCAACCGGAGCGAGGAGTAGACCCGCTCCCTCATTGGGCGCATTGTGCCGCGCCTGCCTTTTCCGTTAAGGATTCTCCATGTTTAAGCCCCTTCGCGCCCTCCTGATCGCCTCGCTCGCCCTTTTCGTTCTCCCCGCCCAGGCGGCGGAGTTCAACGACGTCCAGAAGAAGGAGCTCGGCGACATCATCCGCCAGTATCTCCTGGAGAATCCGGAAGTGGTGCGCGACGCCATGCAGGAGCTCGAGCGCAAGCAGCAGGAAGCCGAGGACTCGGCGCGCAGCGATACGCTCAAGACCATGGCGTCCGAAATCTTCCACAGCAAGGACGACCTGGTGGGCGGCAATCCCAAGGGCAAGGTCACCATGGTCGAGTTCTTCGACTATAATTGCGGCTACTGCAAAAGGGCGTTCCCCGATGTCATGAAGATGATCGACGCCGACAAGGACCTCAAGCTGGTGATGAAGGAATTCCCCATTCTGGGCCCGGGCTCGGTCTATGCGGCGCGCGCCGCGCTCGCCTCGCGCAAGCAGGGCAAATACTGGGAATATCACATGGCGATGATGGCGCATGAGGGCCGCATCGACGAGGCGGTGGCCGACCAGATCGCCGAGGCGACCGGCCTCGATGTGAAGAAGCTCAAGGCCGACATGGAAGCCGACGAGGTCAACCAGGTCATCGGCCGCAACATGCAACTGGCCGATTCCCTTAAAATTCAGGGCACTCCCGCCTTTATCATCGACGAAACGGTCATTCCGGGGGCGGTCGGCTACGAGGCCCTTGCCGCGGTGGTCAAGCAGATCCGCGACAATGGCGGGTGCAAGCTTTGCTGAGGATGGCGGGGCGTCCAGCCTTCCCGAAGCACGCCTGACCGCCTATAAGCGCTCTGATGAAACCTGTTTTTGTCATAAACGGGCCCAATCTCAATATGCTTGGGCTGCGCGAACCCGACGTTTACGGCCACGAAACCCTGGCCGGGCTCGAGGAACGCTGCCGGACCAAGGCCAGGGCGCTGGGCCTCGAAATCTCCTGCCGCCAGAGCAATCTGGAAGGAGAAATCGTCACCTGGATCCAGGCGGCGCGCAGCGAGGCCAGCGGCATCATCCTCAATGCCGGCGCCTATACGCACACTTCGGTCGCCATCCACGATGCCTTGCGCATCGCCGAGCTGCCGCTGATCGAGGTCCATCTCAGCAATATTTACAAGCGCGAGCCGTTCCGGCATCACAGCTATATCTCGGCGGTCGCCAATGGAGTCCTCTGCGGCTTCGGCGGCCATGGCTATGAGCTCGCGCTCGACGCAATCCACCAAATCCTGACGGTCAAGAAGGGGTAAGACAGACCATGCCCTCGAAGAAGAATGCATCATCCGCCAAACCGGCTGCCCAATCGGGCGAGCTCGGGCTGATCCGCGACCTCGCCGATCTGCTCAATGCAACCGGGCTTACGGAGATCGAGCTGGAGCAGAAGGGCGTGCGCGTCAGGGTCTCGCGCGGTGGCGGCGCGGTCTATGCGACCGCCCCCGCCCCGGTCCATGTGGCGCCGGCGGCTCCCGCCGCGCCGGCCGCTGCCGCGGCGGCCCAGCCCGCCGCCCCCGCCATTCCGGTCGATGCGGTCAAATCACCCATGGTCGGCACCATCTATCGCGCGCCGCAACCGGGCGCCCCCAATTTCGTCGAGGTCGGCACGGAAGTGAAAGCCGGCCAGACGCTTCTCATCATCGAAGCCATGAAGACGATGAACCAGATCCCGGCCCCCCGCGCCGGCAAAGTCACGCAGATCTACGTCCAGAACGGCAATCCCGTCGAATATGGCGAAGCCCTTGTGCTGATCGAGTAGCGCGATGTTCGACAAAGTCCTCATTGCCAATCGCGGCGAGATCGCCCTTCGCGTGATGCGCGCCTGCCGCGAGCTCGGCATCCACACCGTCGCCGTGCATTCGACGGCCGACGAAGAGGCGATGCATGTCCGGCTCGCCGACGAAAGCGTGTGCATCGGCCCGCCGCCGGCGCGCGACAGCTATCTGAACATTCCCGCCATCGTGGCGGCCTGCGAGATCACCGGCGCCGAAGCGGTCCATCCGGGCTATGGCTTCCTCTCCGAGAATGCCCGCTTCGCCGAGATCCTCGAAGAGCACAAGATCAAGTTCATCGGTCCCTCCTCGGCCCATATCCGCACCATGGGCGACAAGATCGAGGCCAAGCGCACCGCCAAGGAGCTCGGCATTCCGGTGGTGCCGGGCTCGGAAGGCGGCATCAGCGATATCGGCGAGGCCCGGCGCGTCGCCAGGGACATCGGCTATCCCGTCCTGATCAAGGCGACGGCGGGCGGCGGCGGGCGCGGCATGAAGGTTGCGCGCAGCGAGACCGAGCTCGAAAACGCCATCCAGACGGCGCAGACCGAAGCCAAGGCCGCTTTCGGCAATGGCGACGTCTATCTGGAGAAATATCTCGAGAAGCCGCGCCATATCGAGATCCAGGTGCTGGGCGACGGCCAGGGCCGCGCGGTGCATCTGGGCGAGCGCGACTGCTCGCTGCAGCGGCGCCATCAGAAAGTGTGGGAGGAAGCCCATTCCCCCGCCCTCAACGCGGCGCAGCGCGAGCAGATCGGCAACCGCGTCGCCACGGCCATGCAGAAGCTCGGCTATGAGGGCGTCGGCACGGTCGAGTTCCTTTATGAGAATGGCGAGTTCTACTTCATCGAGATGAACACCCGCCTGCAGGTCGAGCATCCGGTGACCGAGATGCTGACCGGCCTCGACCTGGTGCAGGAGCAGATCCGCATCGCCGCCGGCGCGCCGCTCAAATACGAGCAGGACGACATCACCTTCTCCGGCCATGCCATCGAATGCCGCATCAACGCGGAGAACCCGACGACCTTCGCCCCCTCGCCGGGGCGGGTCGAGAATGTGCATGTGCCGGGCGGCCTCGGCGTGCGCATCGATTCCGCGCTCTATGCCGGCTACCGCATCCCGCCTTATTATGACAGCCTCATCGGCAAGCTCATCGTGTTCGGCAAGTCGCGCACCGAATGCCTCATGCGGCTGCGCCGGGTGTTGAGCGAATATGTCATCGAAGGGGTCGAGACGACCATTCCGCTGTTTCAGCGGCTCGTCACCGAGCCCGACATCATCGACGGTCACTACGACATTCACTGGCTCGAGAAGTATCTGATCAACAATACCTGACGCCGATGTCCTCGATCACGCCGCAAATCCTGCTTAAGGCCTATGCCGCCGGGATTTTTCCGATGGCGGAGAGTGCCGAGGACAATGCGCTCTACTGGGTCGAGCCGGAGGAGCGCGGCATCTTCCCGCTCGACGGCCTGCATGTCTCGCATTCGCTGCGCAAGCGCATCCGCCAGCGCCGCTTCGACGTGCGCGTCGACACCGCCTTCAGCGACGTCATGTCGGCCTGCGCCGAGAAGATGCCGGATCGCCGGACGACCTGGATCAACCAGCGCATCAAGTCGCTCTACGGCCAGCTCTACAAGATGGGCTGCTGCCATTCGGTCGAATGCTGGCGGCGCAACCAGCTGGTCGGCGGGCTCTATGGGGTACGCATCGGCGGCGCCTTCTTCGGCGAAAGCATGTTCTCGCGCGAGACCGACGCCAGCAAGGTGGCGCTCGTCCATCTGGTGGCGCGGCTCAAGGCCGGCGGCTTCACTTTGCTCGACGCGCAATTCACCACGCCGCATCTCGAGAGCCTGGGCGCGCGCGCCATCAGCCGCGCCGACTACCACGTGCTGCTCGAACGCGCGATCGAACAGGATGCGGAGTTCTTCAAGTTCCAGGGCGACCGCGATCCGGAGCTGGTGCTGCAGCTCGCGAGCAGGAAAGCCGGCTTGAGTCAGATGCCGCCGGTAACGGCGTAGGCGCCGGCGCTACGGCCGTCGGCGAGCCGGATCACCGCCGTGACGATCGAGCCGTAAGGTGCCCGCCAGATGCTGTGGACGGCTTTGTGCTCGGCAGCGGCTACGTTCTTGCGCACGGTCCAGCCCTGCCCCGCTGCGGTGATTTCGGCGAGCGCGCCATTCACGTGAATCATGACCGTGGCGCCCGACAGATCGACCGGTTCGCCGGAGTCGAGCGTCACCTGCGCCGACACTTCATCGAATTCCTTGTCGAGCGATCGCGTCTCGGCTGTTATCGTCATCTTCAGCTTGGCGGACGAGGCAGATCCGATCGGCCGCGATTTCACAAAAATGTCCTCGGGCAGTTCGGGCGTGCGCGGCGGCGCGGCGCGCAAGCCCGCGGCGCGATCGAAATCGGCGGCGAAGCGCAGCAGACGCGTGTCGTCATAGGCCTTGCCGGCGAAAGTGAGACCGACCGGCATGCCGATATCGGCCATGATGCCCATCGGCACGGTCACGGTGGGAATGCCGAGATGGCGCCAGACGAGATTGCCATTGGCGACCCAGGTGCCATTGCGCCAGGCGTGCCTCGCCGACTCTTCGTTCACATCGGCATCGGCCTTGCCGACATCGGCGACGGCCGGAAACACCACGCCGTCGAGGCCGAGGCTCGCCATCCAGTCCTCGAAATCGATGCGGCGCGTCGCCTCGAGGCCGTTCAATCCGGCTTCCATGTCGAGAATCTCATCGAGCGGCGGCAAGCCCTGCTTCGCCAAGTCGACCAGATGGCCGAGGCTCGCATCGAGCGGCTCAGGCAGCGTGCCGGGCGGCTGCGGGAAGATCCTGGCGCCGTCGACGACACTCAGATCCGGTATCGCCGGATCGCCATTGGCGCGCAGAAAATCATCGAAGGCCCAGGCGCAAAGCGGACCCAGCTCATGCGTCTCGAAGCTCTTCGGCACGAGGCCGCGGTCGACCATCGACTTGGCGCCGGGACGGTCGCGCTCGTAATTCGAGACCACCGGAAAATCGACCTCGACCAGCTCGGCGCCGAGCGCCTCCAATTGCCGCGCCGCTTTCTCCCACAGCGCAATGACCGAAGCCCTGGTCTCGATCGGCGCGGTAGCTGCGGTGTCGCGGCCGATATACATGCGCGGCACGCCGAGCCGCACGCCCTCGAGCGCGCCGGCGACGGCAAGCTCCCTGTAGCTTTTGGGACGGAGCGCCGAGCTCGGCGGAATCTTCACCCAGGGCTGGACGCGCCAGAAGTCGCCGCGCGCCGTATGGTCGTCGGCGACGATCACATCGAGCAGCTCGAACAGGTCGGCGACGCTGCGGGTATGCGGCACGACCACATCCATGGTCGGCACCAGCGGCCAGTTGCCGCGCACCGAGATCACGCCGCGCGAGGGCGTATAGGCGACGAGCGCGTTGTTGGAGGCGGGCGCGCGGCCCGACGACCAGGTCTCCTCGCCGAGGCCGAAGGCGGCGAAGCTCGCCGCCGTGGCGGTGCCCGAGCCGTTGGAGGAGCCCGAAGCGAAAGCGGCGGTCAGGTAATCGCCATTATACGGGCTCTCGGCGCGGCCATAGACGCCGCGCTGCATGCCGCCATTGGCCATCGGCGGCATGTTGGTGAGGCCGATGAGGACGGCGCCCCCGGCGCGCAGGCGCTCGATGGTGAACGCGTCCTCCCTGGCGACGAGGCGCTCGAAAGCGGGCGATCCGGAAGCCACCGTGAGGCCTTTGGCGCGATAGCTGTCCTTGGCGGTGTAGGGGATGCCGTCGAGAGGACCGAGCACCCTGCCCTCGCGCCGGCGCTGGTCGGACGCCGCGGCGGCCTCGAACATCGACGGGTCGAGCACCGGCACGGCGTTCAGCCTGATGCCGTGACGGTCGTAGAAGGCGATGCGGCGAAGACAGGCGCCGACCAACTCGACGCTGGTGACGAGCCCCTGCTCGAGCGCCTCACGAAGCTCGGCTATCGAGGCCTCGACGAGATGGAACGCCTTCACGATGATATTTCCCCATTTTTTGGATCAGTCTTCGGGCTCGCCTTCCTGGCCGCTGTCCTGCGGCTGCGTATCGGGCGTCTGCTCGATGACCGGCGGCGGCGCATTGGGATCACGGCATCCGGTCAGCCATACGTCATAGATCGGGTGCTCCACCGCGCTCAGGCCCGGGCTTTCGGCGAACATCCAGCCGGAGAAAATCTTCTTGCGGGAGTCGTCGGGCTCGATCTCCTCGACCTCGACGAAGGACGTCGTTTTCGGCTCTTCGGTGATGTCGCGCGTATAGCAGGCATCGGCTTTGACATAGAGCCCGCCGAAGCGCTTCTCTTCGCCGATCTTGGCTTCGAAAGTGGTGGTGAGGCCGGTGATCTTGTCGAGCCCGGCAAAGACGGCGATCGGGTTGGAGATGCGCTCGGCGTAGGCCGGTGCGACCGCAGCCAAAAGCGCCAAGCCCGCCAGCATAGGTCTCATGATTTCACGGCCTCGACACGCAAACGCACATAGTCCGCCGTCCAGTTTCCGGCCTCGTCACACAAGGCGAAGCGCAGGAGATCTTCGGCCTCGCGAACGACCTCTTCGGCGCGCGGGCCGAACTGATCGAAGAAAGGCTGGCGGAAAATGCTGAGCCAGGCGGCCATGCCGGTCTTGAGCCGCGTGGGCCTGGGAATGAGCGCGATGCGCTTCACGTCGAAACCGTCCTTCTCCAGCATCGCCCGATAGGCCTCGGTGGTGGGGAAGAACCAGGGATGCGCCAGCGCCGCGTCGACATTGTGGCGCCGGGCCACGGCTTCGAGCGCGGTCACGATCGCCGCGACATTGCCATGGCCGCCGAATTCGGCAACCAGCCGGCCCCCCGGCTTCAGCGCGCGCCGGATCCCGGCGACGACGCGTTCGGGCCGCGTCATCCAATGCATCGCGGCATTGGAGAAGACGGCGTCGAATTCATTGTCGAAGGTCAATGCCTCGCCGTCCATGTGCCGGACATCGAGGCCGCGGGACCGGCAGGTGGCGACGAAGCTCTCGCTCGAATCGACGCCGATGACGTCGGCGCCCAGGGCCGCGAGCTCCGCCGTCAGGACGCCGTCGCCGCAGCCGAGATCGAGGATGCGCTCGCCCTTGCGGGCGGCCAGCCAATCGAGAACGCCGCCGGCGAGGTCGGAGACGAAACGCGCATGAGTGTCGTAGGTGGACGCCGACCAGCTCTGCCGGCGCGGGACGTCGGCCGTCATTGCGGCTGGGATTCCGGCGCCGGCGCCGGGGTCTGGGTGTTTTCGGCCGGCTTGTCGCCGCCACCCGCCTCACCGCCGCCGCCCTTGCCGGCGAACATCGCCTGCGAGATCAGCGACCAGATATCGACAGCGCCTTGCGTATTGGTGATGGCGCCGCCATCGGCCAGGACGACGTCCGACCCGCCCGGATCGAGCGCGACGAAGTTGGAGCCGAGCAGGCCTTCGGAGGTGATCTTCGCCGTCGTGTCGTCGGTGAGCTTCACCTTGGGATCGATCGTCATGGTGAGGACCGCCTGGTAATTCTCCGGATTCAGCGTCTGGCTGACCACGGTGCCGATCTTGATGCCGGCGAGACGCACATCGGTGCCGGTATTGACGCCCGCGATATTGTCGAACTCGGCGGTGAGCCGGTAGCCGCCCGAGGCGGTGCCCGCCCCCGAGGTCGAATAGGCGAAGACGAAGAAGCCGGCGGCGATCAGGATCACCAGAGCGCCAATGGCGGTTTCAACAGTGGTGTTTTTCATAATTCGGTCCCTTGCGACCCGGCCATGTAGCGATCTTTAGGGATTCGAGACAACCCGCAAATTGTGGCAGCAGCGGGCCGGGAAACCCCGTCTATTCCGGCCGCCAGGCTTCGTAATCGGGCTTCGCCGGCTTGGGGGCGACGCTGCCGACGATGCTGCCGGGCGGGCGATAAGCCTGGGCCGTGCCGGTCAGATTCGGGTGATGCGGCTTCTCCCATTCGCGCGGCTTGTAGCCGTCCTTGGTCGGCGGATTGGCGTCGCGGTGATGCATCCAGCCATGCCAGCCCGGCGGGATGGCCGAGGCCTCGGCATAGCCATTATAGACGACCCAGCGGCGCTCGGCGATCGACCGCGGCAGCGCCGAGGGCGCCCTATAATAGCGGTTGCCGAACTGATCCTCGCCGACGAACTCGCCCTTACGCCACGTATAGAAGCGCAAACCGAGGGTCTGCCCGTTCCACCAGGAGAAAAACTGCTTGAGGAAGTCCATCACGTCGTCACCTTTCGGGACCTGAATGGCCGAAATGGCCGGGTTTGTCCAGCCTGGGTCATCGCATGGCATCCACCAGCGTCAAGCCGTCCTTGGCGTCGAGTCCGCGGCCGGCGACGATACGGATATTGGGGATGGACCGAAGCAAGGATGCGAAGGAATCGAGCTCGGCCGGCTTCGGCGCCACCGCGGACGGAACCGCATAGAGATTGAGGTCGCGGCGCAGGCGCTCGCGCATCAGGCTCACGGCATAGATCGGAAAAGTCTGGTCGGCCTTGCCGATCATCGCATCGGTCTTCCAGGCGCGCAGCACCAGGCGCTGATTGGGATCGCCTTCAACCGGCCTGGTCCAGGTGAGCTCGGCGGCGCGGCCGCGATGCAGCGCCGGACGCGGCGCCAGGTCGGCGAGGCTGCGATTGGGATCGAGATAGGCGAGCCCCAGGGTCCATGACCATTTGCCCTGCTCCGTCCAACCGTCCCTGGAGAGCGCCTCGCTCAAGGGCGAGAGATCTCCCACCCATTGCGCCGCGAATTTCTCCTCGCTGCGCCCGGCGAGATCGATGCGGCGGCGCGACAGGCCGGCCCAGGAGCCGGTCTCCCATTGCTCCAGGTCGTAAAGAACGATCGCCTCGCGCGGCGTGTACATCTCGGCATTGGCGGCATAGTCGCGGTTGATATGCACCGTGCCGGCGGCGAGGAAGGCGAGAAGCACGGCGACGCTCAAGCCGATCGGCTGGATGCGGCGCGACGGCACCGCCTCGATGGCGATGCCGAAGGCGGCGATCATCACCGCGCCGAACAGGAAGCCGCCGAGGACGTCCGACATCCAGTGGGCGCCGAGATAGATGCGCGAATAAGCGATGGCGATGACGGCGATGCCGACGGCCGCGAACACCACCGCCTTGCCCCAGCTCCTGAGCCCATGCGTCACCAGCACCGCGAAGACGCCGAGCGTCACGGTGGCGAAGGTCGTATGGCCGGACGGAAAGCTGAAGACTTCCGGCAGGCCGCTCAACTCGACGGGGCGCGGCCGCTGCAGCCACAATTTCATCAACGGCACGAACAGCCGGGCCGCCAGGATGGTGACGAAGGCGGCGACGGCGATCCGCCATTCGCGCCGCCACAGCAGCCAGAGCACGATGGCGATGCCGACCGTCACCATGACGGCGCCGTCGCCCAGCATCGTCACCATGGTCATGATCTCGTCGGCCGGCGCATTGCGCAGGCCCTGCATCATGTTGTGGATCGAGAGATCCGCATTGATCAGCGCCGACTGGCCGAACACGCTGCTCATGATGTGGAGGAAGGCGATGAGCGCCGTCACCGCCAAGGCGGCGAACAGGATGATGGACAGCGAGCCCGGATGGGCCGGCGAAATCACCGCGCCGATGCGCGGCCAGAAACGGCCCGGCTGCCGTTCCGCCCAGGCGGCGAAGCGGTCCTGTCCGCGTTCGAGGATCGGGCCCAGGCCGCCGATAAAGAGACGGATGAGCCAGCCCGCCACCGCGAGCAGCACCAGAAGCACCAAGAGGACGATCAAGAGCCGCTCGCTGAGCTCGCCCGCCATCGCCAGCACCTGGCCGAAGAGCATGCCCGGCAGCACATGCGCCAGGGTCCAGAACAGACCCGACGAGACATTAATCACCGCGAAATAGACCTGCCCCATGCCGAACATGCCGACGATTCCCGGCACGACCGCCTTCACGCCCGGCACGAAGCGGCCGATGGCGATCGACTTGCCGCCATGCCGGCGTACGAAGTCCTCGCCGCGCGCCACCAGCACCGGATAGCGGTTGAGCGGCCACAGCGTCTTCAGCCGTTCGCCGAACAGGCGGCCGGCCCAGTAGGATAATTGGTCGCCCAGAATGGCGCCGAAGGCGGTCGCCGCGAAAACCGGCCAGAACTCCAGATGCCCGGTGCCGACCAGCATGCCGGCGCCGACCAGCACCGCCGTCGAGGGCACGAACAGGCCGATGATGAGCAAGGCCTCGCCGAACGAGATCAGGAAGACGATGGCGATCGCCCAGCCGGGATTCTGGGTGAAGAAATCGAGATAAGGCTGAATATAATCCATGCGGCCGGCGGCTCGTTAGATCGGAAAAGTCACAAGGATATTACGGAATGGCGCATGCGATGGGCGGGACATCCGCCGGACTTACCAAGATCCTGATGTCAAGAACAAGGCGCGGCCTCTTCACGATCGCGCGGGTAGAGGCGAGGATAGCGGCTCCGACCCCGAGGAAAGACTTAAAAAGCTGCAACAATATGAACAAAAATCGCATGATCGGAGACTACGCCGAATCATGCGTGAGCGCCAACCTCGAATGACCGCCGCCTCTCTGCTATTGAAGACATCCTGTCACCTCTTTGTGATCGCCGATGACCGACGTTCTTTCCGATAGACCCGCTGCCGGCGCCGCCACCTGGGCCGGATTCGCCGCCATGTGCCTCGGCATGTTCATGGCGATCCTCGACATCCAGGTCGTGGTGACCTCGCTCGCCGTCATCGAGGAGGCTCTGGCGATCGGCGCCGACCGGATGAGCTGGATCCAGACGGCCTATCTCATCGCCGAGATCATCGCCATCCCGCTGACCGGCCTGTTCATCCGGGCGCTCGGGCTGAAGCGAACATTCATCATGGCTCTCAGCGTCTTCACCCTCGCCTCGGCCGCCTGCGCCTTCAGCTTCGACTTCACCTCGCTCATCGCCGCCAGGGTCGTCCAGGGCTTCGCCGGGGGCGTTCTCATTCCACTCGTCTTCGCGGCCGTCTTCCTGCTGTTCCCGAAATCGAGCGAGGCGCTCGCCACCACCATCGCCGGCATGGTGGCGGTGCTGGCGCCGACGCTCGGCCCGGTCGTCGGCGGCTGGATCACCGAGACGACCTCATGGCATTGGCTGTTCCTCATCAATGTCGTGCCGGGGATCGCGGCACTTCTCGTCGCCGCCCGCAGCTTCGCGCCGGAAGCCCGCGACATCTCGCATTTCAAGCGGCTCGACTGGCTGTCGCTCATCGGCCTCGCGCTCGGCCTCGCCTGTTTCGAGATCGCGCTCAAACAGGCGCCCGACGATGGCTGGCTGTCGGGAACGGTGCTCGGCCTTCTCGCCGCGACCGTCATCCTCGCCGTGTTCTTCATCAAGCGCACGCTCGGCCACGACAACCGCATCGTCGACATTTCGCTGCTGCGCCGGCGCAATTTCGCCGCCGGCTGCGTCCTGAGCTTCGCGCTCGGCGCCGCCCTGTTCGGCATGGTCTATCTGATGCCGGTCTTCCTCTCCTTCGTGCGCGGCCACGGTCCCTTGCGCATCGGCGAAATCATGCTGGTGACCGGCGCCGCCCAGCTCCTGATGGCGCCGATCGCCGTGCAGCTCGAGAAACGCGTCGATGCGCGCCTGCTGACCATCGCGGGCTTCCTCGTCTTCGCTCTGGGCCTGGCCTTGAGCATGAACGAGACCACCGACAGCGACTACTATGAAATGTTCTGGCCGCAGGTCGTCCGCGGCGCCTCGGTCATGCTGTGCCTGCTGGCGCCCACCCATATCGCATTGTCGCAGCTCGCCCCCAGCGAGATCGGCGACGGCAGCAGCCTCTTCAACATGATGCGCAATCTCGGCGGCGCCATCGGCATATCGCTGATCGACACCGTGATGTTCACCCGCGGTCCCCAGCATGCCGACATGCTGACCGAGAAGCTGAAAGCCGCCGATCCGGACACGCTGGCGCTCTTCGGCCTCACCGCGGCCGATGTCGAGGGCGGCCTCGATTCCATGCGGCTCATGGATCTCCTGCCCGATCTCGAGAAACAGTCGCTGGTGATGGCGATCAACGATGCCTGGCTGCTTTTGGCGCTGATCACTCTCGCCGGCCTCGTGGCCCTGGTCTTCGTGCGCGGCGTGGAGCGGAGCGACGGACCTCGTTCCGGCCTTCACTAGATCACGACCACGTTAGGTCGTTATCACCTGAAGTGATGAACGCGATCGGAATCTTATGTTAGCGCGTGATCGGACGGAAAACCGGCGTCCACTTTTCCTGATCACGCGCCAGCTCCGCCGCAATCATTCCGCAATTCCACCGTCGGTTCGCCGCCGGCGCGTCTCGTAATTTCCGCGAAACCGGCTCTTGATGCAGCGATAAAACAAGAGGGACGGTCAGATGACGAGCTGCAACGGCCTGGTGCCGGCGGGACGTGCCTTTCTCGGCCATTTCACATCACGCTTCTGGACCAAGGCGGTCGCCGCCCTGGTGCTGCTCCTCCTCGCCGACACCCTGTTTATCGGCGCCCAGGGCTTCGTCGCGGGATCGACGTTTGGCCTATTCGCGGCAAGCCTTCTGGCCATCGTCTGGCTGACGCGTGTGCCGCGCCCCGCCTTGTCCGACCATGTGCTGGGCATCGCCGCTCTCGGCCTCTGCCTCGCTTTGTTCGACGACCCGGGACCGCTGGCCGCGCTGCTGCTCTGGTCGGCGCTGGCTCTCCTCGTCCTGCGCCCGACCTTCAGAAATCCCGCCGACGCGCGCGACCTCGCCCTCAAGCTCGGCGTGTTCACGCTCACGATGTCGCTCTCTCCCTTCCGGGATCTGGGACTTCTACGGCTCGCCCGCAAACGTCGCTCCGCGTCCACCGCCAGGCTCGCGCCGTTGATCCTGCCGGCGGCGGTGGCCCTGCTCTTCGGCCTCCTGTTCGTCTGGGCCAATCCGGTGCTCGAGAATTTCGCCGCCTCCTTCGACGGCGGCGGCCTGTTCGCGCTGCTGACCGTGAACCGCCTGATCCTGTGGGCGTTCACGGGCATGATCGTCTGGAGCCTCCTGCGCACCGGCGCCATCTATCTGCCCAAGGGCGCCGACTATGAAGCCGAGAAGATCGACTGGCGTATCGTCCGGCTGTTCTCGGCCCGGAGCGTGCTCATCGCCCTCGTCCTCTGCAACGGCATCTTCGCGCTCCAGAACGGGCTCGACCTCACTTATCTCTGGGCCGGCGGGACGCTGCCCCATGGCCTGACCCATGCCCAATATGCCCATCGCGGCGCCTATCCGCTCGTCCTCACGGCGCTGCTCGCCGGCGCTTTCGTCCTCGTGGCGCTGCGCCGCCGAGCGCCCCGCGAGCATGCCATGCGCATCCGCGCGCTCATCTATCTGTGGTTGGCGCAGAATGTCTTTCTCGTCGCCTCGGCGATGCTGCGCACCCTCAATTATATCGAGGACTATTCGCTGACCCTGCTCCGTCTGTCGGCGCTGATCTGGATGGGGCTCGTCGCCTTCGGCCTCGTCCTCATCGTGGCGCGCATTCTCATGGCGAAGACCGGGCGCTGGCTCATCAATGCCAATGCCCTGGCGGCAGCCGGCGTGCTCTACGCTTTGGCCTTCGCCGATCTGTCAGGGGTCATCGCCCATTACAATGTCCACCATACGAGCGATGTCGGCAGGCGCGGCCAGACGCTCGACATGCCCTATCTCGCGAGCCTCGGTCCCGCCGCCTTGCCGGCTTTCGACCGGTATATTTCGCGGATGCGCGATGCGCCGCAGGCGGGCGCCGCCCGGCAATACCGCAAAGCCCTCTATGACGAGCTTGCGCTCAAGCAGCAGGATTGGCGCAGCTGGACATCGGTCGGCCAGCGCCTGCTTGCCTCTCTCCCGCCCTCACCCGCGCCACGGATGTGGCACGCACCCCAGCGTAAGGCGCCTTGAGAATCGGGGCTTTTCGGGCCTTTTCCCAGTCAAGCGCAAGGTTTCCTTGCCGGGGTCTCCCGAATCGTGGCGCACTCTCGCTTATCCACAGAATGCCGTCAACCTGTGGACACAAGATGTTGTGTTAAGGAATTGGTTACGCACTACCTGTTGACGTTCTCATGACGATGTAATAGATTGAGTCCTGAGGCTGAGGGGTACGGAGAACCGGGGCAAAAGCCGGCTCTCACAAATCAAAAACCCAAAATAATGCTGCTTGATCCGCGGGGCGTTGATCCGTGGATAGGGAGTACTGCGTCGTCAAACACGGGTGAACTGAAGCCGGTGGGTGGATTCTTGCGCGTCCGCCCGTGGGCCAACATTGAAGAAGACGAGGGATATTATGAAGATCGAGCGCCGCTACACAAAATCTGGTCAGGACGCCTATCACGGGCTGGATTTCCGAAAGGCGGTGAGCGAGATCAAAAACCCCGACGGCTCCATCGTGTTCCGCCTGGCGGATATCGAGGTCCCCTCCGCCTGGAGCCAGGTCGCGTCCGACATCCTGGCGCAGAAGTACTTCCGCAAAGCGGGCGTCCCGGTCGCCCTGAAGCGCGTCGAAGAGTCCACCGTTCCCTCGTGGCTCTGGCGTTCGGTTCCCGATGACGCCGCTCTCAGCGCCCTGCCCGTCAAGGAGCGCACCCGCGGCGAAGTAAGCTCCAAGGAAGTCTTCAACCGCCTCGCCGGCACCTGGACCTATTGGGGCTGGAAGGGCGGCTATTTCAACAGCGAGGAAGACGCGCGCGCCTTCTATGACGAGATGTGCTTCATGCTCGCCACCCAGAAATGCGCGCCCAATTCCCCGCAGTGGTTCAATACCGGCCTGCATTGGGCCTATGGCATCGACGGCCCCGGCCAGGGCCACTATTACGTCGATTTCGAAACCGGCAAGCTCGTCAAGTCGAAGTCGGCCTATGAGCATCCGCAGCCGCATGCCTGCTTCATCCAGTCGGTCGATGACGATCTCGTCAATGAAGGCGGCATCATGGACCTCTGGGTGCGCGAGGCCCGCCTGTTCAAATACGGCTCCGGCACCGGCTCCAATTTCTCCAAGCTGCGCGGCGAGAACGAGAAGCTGTCGGGCGGCGGCAAGTCCTCCGGCCTGATGAGCTTCCTCAAGATCGGCGACCGCGCCGCCGGCGCCATCAAATCGGGCGGCACCACCCGCCGCGCCGCCAAGATGGTGGTGGTCGACATCGACCATCCGGATGTCGAGGACTATATCGAGTGGAAGGTGAAGGAAGAGCAGAAGGTGGCGGCCCTCGTCACCGGCTCGAAGGTCGTGCGCAAGGCGCTCGCCGCCATCATGAAGGCCTGCGTGAACTGCGAAGGCCCGGGGACCGACTGCTTCGAGATCGAGAAGAACCCGGCCCTCAAGCGCGCCGTCAAGGACGCGCGCCGCAGCATGGTGCCCGACAACTATATCAAGCGCGTCATCCAGTTCGCGCGGCAGGGCTATACCGATATCAGCTTCGACACCTATGACACCGACTGGGACGGCGAGGCCTATCGCACCGTCTCCGGCCAGAACTCGAACAATTCGGTGCGCGTCACCGACGACTTCCTCAACGCCGTCGAAAGCGACCGCAATTGGGACCTGTCCTCGCGGCTCACCGGCAAGACCACCAAGACGGTCTCGGCCCGCGCCTTGTGGGACAAGATCGGCTATGCCGCCTGGGCCTCGGCCGATCCCGGCATCCAGTTCCACACCACCATCAATGACTGGCACACCTGCCCGGCCTCGGGCGAGATCCGCGCCTCCAACCCGTGCTCGGAATATATGTTCCTCGACGACACGGCCTGCAATCTCGCCTCGCTCAACCTGCTGCAGTTCCGCCAGGAAGACGGCACGTTCGACGTCGCCTCGTTCGAGCATGGCGTGCGCCTGTGGACCATCGTTCTCGAAATCTCGGTGCTGATGGCGCAGTTCCCGTCCAAGGAAATCGCCCGCCTCTCCTACGAGTTCCGCACGCTTGGTCTCGGCTTCGCCAATATCGGCGGCCTGCTCATGACGTCCGGCATTCCCTATGACAGCCATGAAGGCCGCGCCATCTGCGGCGCCATCTCGGCGATCATGACCGGCATCTCCTATGCGACCTCGGCCGAGATGGCCAAGGAGCTCGGCCCCTTCCCCGGCTTCGAGAAGAACCGCGACCACATGCTGCGGGTGATGCGCAACCATCGCCGCGCCGCCTATGGCGCCGCGGTGGGCTATGAAGGCGTCAAGACCGCGCCGGTGCCGCTCGACGAGCTGAGCTGCCCCGACAAGGCCCTCATCGCCCATGCCCGCGCCGCCTGGGACAAGGCCGTCACCCTCGGCGAGGCCAATGGCTACCGCAACGCCCAGGCGACCGTCATCGCGCCGACCGGCACGATCGGCCTCGTAATGGACTGCGACACCACCGGCATCGAGCCCGACTTCGCTTTGGTGAAGTTCAAGAAGCTCGCCGGCGGCGGCTATTTCAAGATCATCAACCAGGCGGTGCCCGAAGCGCTGCGCACACTCGGCTACGGCGTCGAGGAGATCGAGGCGATCGTCTCCTACGCGGTGGGCCACGGCTCGCTCGCCGAAAGCCCGGCGATCAACCATGCCGCGCTCAAGGCCAAGGGCTTCGGCGACGCCGAGATCGGCAAGATCGAGGCGGGCCTCGCCTCGGCCTTCGACATCAAGTTCGTGTTCAACAAGTTCACGCTCGGCGAAGTCTTCTGCAAGTCGGCGCTCAAGCTCACCGACGAGCAGCTCAACGACTTCAGCTTCGACCTTCTCGGCCATCTCGGCTTCTCCAAGGCCGATATCGAGCGCGCCAATGTCCATGTCTGCGGCGCCATGACCCTCGAAGGGGCGCCGGGCCTGAAGAACGAGCACCTGCCGGTGTTCGACTGCGCCAATCCGTGCGGCCGGCTCGGCAAGCGCTACCTCTCGGTCGACAGCCATATCCGCATGATGGCGGCCTCCCAGCCCTTCATTTCGGGCGCCATCTCCAAGACCATCAATATGCCGAACGACGCCTCGGTCGAGGAATGCAACGCGGCCTATATGCTGTCCTGGAAGCTGGCGCTCAAGGCCAACGCCCTCTATCGCGACGGCTCCAAGCTCTCCCAGCCGCTCTCGGCCCAGCTCATCGAGGACGATGAGGCCGAGGACGATCTGGCCGAGCAGCTCGCCGGCAAGACCCAGGTCCAGCGCGTCGAGACCATCGTCGAGAAGATCGTCGAGGTCATGGTCAAGCGCGACCGGGAAGTCATGCCGCAGCGCCGCAAGGGCTATACCCAGAAGGCGATCGTCGGCGGCCACAAGGTCTATCTGCACACCGGCGAGTATGAGGACGGCCGTCTCGGCGAGATCTTCATCGACATGCACAAGGAAGGCACGGCGCTGCGCGCGATGATGAACAATTTCGCCATCGCGGTGTCGACCGGCCTGCAATATGGCGTGCCGCTGGAGAAGTTCGTCGAGGCCTTCACCTTCACGCGCTTCGAGCCGGCGGGCCTCGTCCAGGGCAACCAGTCGATCAAGAACGCCACGTCGATCCTCGACTATGTGTTCCGCGAGCTGGCGGTGTCCTATCTCGGCCGCCACGACCTCGCCCATGTCGAGCCTTCCGATATCGGCTTCGACGCGCTCGGCAAGGGCGTGGAGGACGGCAGCGCGCCGCCGCCGGCGCCGGTGCTGCCCGCTTCCAAGGTCCTGTCGTCGGGCTTCGTGCGCCGCAACCTCAACACCCGCAATGTCGTCGTCATGCCGACCAATGCGCCCACGACCGCCTCCCCCGCCCATGCGCTGCAGATGCGGGCGACCGAGAGCTACGGCACGTCGGCGCTCGCCGTCGCCGAGGCCCGGGTGTCCGAGGTCCATGTGCATGAGCATCACGAGGAGCATGTGCATGTTCATGCCGCGCCCCAGGTGATGGAGCTCGACCGGCGCACCGAGGCGCGCATGAAGGGTTATGAGGGCGACAGCTGCAACGAGTGCGGCAATTACACGATGGTGCGCAATGGCACCTGCCTCAAATGCGACACCTGCGGCTCGACGAGCGGTTGCTCATAAGAGGCGAGCGCCACTGAAGAGACGATCAGGAATGGCCGGGCATGTCCCGGCCATTGTCTTATGGACCTCGCCTCGCGGATTTTGTCCGTCCGCGGTCGAAATGATGGCGATGATGGTCATGTTCGCCAAAATTCAGGCCACCGATTCACCGCCGCATCCGTCGCCGAGCAGCGTTTCGGATCGGCTTCGGCGGCCGGATTCAGCCTCGGCAGCCCGTCTTCCACAAATATTTTTACGGGCGTGACTTTGCCGCCACACTCGAAAACCGTCCTCCGGAAGGCCTCCGGCAGGCCGATTCCGGGCGCTGTTCCGTATACGGAGCATACCGAGAAAATGCTTGATTCCGGCTCGATTCCCATGAATCGAGGGCTTTTTCGTCCGTCCACGGACAAAAATCCCGTTTTCCCAATGTTTACCGGTTGTTAGCTGATTTCTGATGACATACCAGATGTGGTCGGCATATTGCCGAATCACACAAACAGGTAGACAACACGTTGCGATGACGGTCTGACAAATGTTGATTCCTCATGGGTCACCTGTCGATCGTTGGATGTGAGGCTTACCTGCGTTATTGGGGCTCTAATTTAACCAGGAGAAATAGATATGGCTGCGAAGAAAGCTGCTAAGAAGAAAGCCGCTAAGAAGGCTACGAAGAAGAAGGCCGCCAAGAAGAAGAAGTAATCTTCTTTAGCGATACTTCAGGACTGGGCCCCGGACGGCATGCGCCTCCGGGGCCAGTTCTTTTTATGGAGCACGCATCGCGCCGGACCGCTCCGCCGGCCCCGAGAAACGCCGGTCGCGTCCCCTTCCCGTCTCAAGCCGGCCTGCGGCTGCCATAACGGATCGCCGCCTCGAGATAGAGCGCCAGCACCACGCCGTTCAATATGTGCCAGACGAAGTGCGTGCCGATCGGCAGCAGAGAGCACAGCACGATATCGGCGGTGCGGAAGATCAGCGACACGAACAGCACCGTCGAGGCGAGGCTGACATTCAGCTGGGCCGGATGGCCACGGCGCAGAAGCTCGAGCGAGACGAGCACGCTCGCCACCAGCGCCGGCAGATAGGCGCCGGATCCGTTCATGAAGCCCGGCGGCAGGATGCTCTCGGCGGCGTAGGTGACGGCGAACAGGACGATCAGGGCGCCGGCGACCTTCCACCAGGCGAAGCCCAGGAAACGGCGCAGGGCGAAGGCCAGATAGCCATAGATGAAGACCGTGATGGGCAGCACGTCGGCCAGTACCGACCATTGATTGGCGAAGGTGTGGAACGCCAGGCTGCCGAGACCGATCACGAAGACGAGCGCGATGAGAAGCCAGATGACCGGCTCGCGATTGCCGCGCCTGAGCGCCGCGCGGGCCGCCCAGACCGCCGCGATGATGAAGGCGGCATTGCTCAGCGCGTTGAGCGGCTCGGCCAGGAGTCCGGGCCCCAGGCGTTCACAATAAGAGTCGATCGGCGCAAACCAGTCCATGACAGCCCCTCGAAGTCGCGATCAGCGTGTTACGACAAAAAAGCCGCGGGAAATCCCCGCGGCTCATCCTATCGGGATTCGGTCAGCCTATTGATAGACATAGACCCGCGAGCCGACGGCGACCCTTTCATAGAGATCGATCACGTCGGAATTCATCATGCGGATGCAGCCGGAGGACACCGCGCCGCCGATCGAGGCGGCATTGTTGGTGCCATGGATGCGGAACAGCGTGCCCGAGATATACATGGCGCGGGCGCCCAGCGGATTGTTCGGACCACCTTCCATGAAGTCGGGGATCTTGTTGCCCTTGGCCGCTTCGCGGGCGATCATCGTCGCGGGCGGGCGCCAATCCGGCCATTCCTTCTTCATGCCGATCTTGGAATTGCCGCTCCACTGGAAGCCTTCCTTGCCGACGCCGACCTTGTAACGCAGCGCCTTGCCGCCCGGCAGCACATAATAGAGTGCCCGCTCGGGGGTGCGGACGATGATCGAGCCCGGCTTGTACTGCGAATCGGCGAAAGCGACGGTCGAGCGGGTGGTCCTGTCGCTCATGCCCGACATGGAACCGCGGCTGACGCGCCTGGTATTGAACAGGCATTCGAAGAAACCGCCACAATCGCGCCGGGTGCTCATCCGGCGCTCCTTCTTGACTTCGGGCTTCTTCTTCTCGACGACCTTCTTTTTCTTCGGCGCCGGCTTCTCGTCCGCCACCGAGATGTTGGATTTCACATTCGGCGTCGAGGCCTGCACCTGTCCTGCCGCAAGCCCCGTCACGGCCAGGACAGCCGCGACGCCGATCCAGAATTTCCGCATTTTAACCCCTTGTTAAGAGACAGCCCCGTCTCGAGTGGAATTATCCGCGGCGGACATTAATCCTTCGTCTTTGACGTTTCAACTGGCCAGAGGGCCGGGATCTTCCGCCCTCGCACGGCCGGCCTGGCGCGGTTTCAGGGCCCGCCAAATCGCAACTTCGCCACGAGTTCGCCATTGGTTTTTCCCATGGCTTGACCTAATGTCTGCCGCCCGGGTGGGGCACCCAAAATTTTTCAAGAGGTTAGGATATGACATTGGTCAAGCGCTCGGCGCTCATATTGATTCTCGCGACAACCCTGGCAGGTGCGGCACCCGCCTGGGCGGCCGAAGAGCCCCCGCTTGTCACCGCGATCCTGAAGAACTGGGAAACCCAGCTGCAGACCAAGCCGACCTACAAGTCGGTCTCCACCGGCAGCGACGGCTCCGTCGTGATCGACGGGCTCTCGGCCAATATGCAGGCGCCCGGCGAAGACCAGGGCAAGATGTCGTTCAATGTGGCCCAGGTGAAGCTTTCCGGCATCACCGACAAGGGCAACGGCCTCTTCGAGGTCGCGGCCGCCGAATATAACGACACCACCATCGAGGTCGGCAGCCGGGAAGGCAACTTCACCATCACGGTGCCGAAGAGCTCGGCCGAATACTGGTATGTCAAGGCGCTGGGTGAAAATCCGAGCCCGACCGACGTCCTGCGCGCCAGCATGAATGTCGCCAAAAGGATGAGCGCCGGCCAGATGACGCTTGCCGCGGGCGGCCAGACCTTCACGGCGGACAGCTACGAAATGACCTGGGACGGCGATCCGGTCACCGGCTCCGGAAAGAGCGATTTCAAGATCAGCAATATCGCGATCCCGGAAGCCGCGGTCGCCGCCCTCGACAGCTCGGGCACGCTCAAGCAGCTCGGCTATTCGACGCTCTCCTTCGATATCGGCGGCGCCGGCACGATGGATATCGGCGCGGACAAGATGGGCTTCGATTTCGACGTCTCCTATGCCGGCAAGGACATGGCCACCATCAAGATCGGCGCCGGAGCGGGCGAGATCCCTCTCGCCCTCGTCGGCGAGCTGCAGAAGCTCAAGGGCCAGGCCGAGCCGGATCCGAACAAGTTCATGCCTCTCGTCCAGGGCATCCAGCTCAGCCGCGTGACCATCCGCTTCGAGGACAAGTCGATCACCAAGAAGGTGCTGCCGCTCCTCGCCGCGATGCAGGGCATGGATGAGGCGACCATGGTCGCCAATGCCGGCGCCATGCTCCAGCTCGGCCTCGCCGAGCTGAAGAACCCGGCCTTCACCCAGAAGGCGGTCGAGGCGGTCAACGCCTATCTCAAGGACCCGCGCTCGCTCACCATCCTCGCCAAGCCGGCGCAGCCGGTCACCGTCCAGCAGATCATGGCGCTCGACCCCAATAATCCGGGCGCCGCCCTCGACCAGCTGGGCGTCACGATCTCCGCCAACGACTGATCGGCGTCATCGCACGACCCAACGACAATGGCCGGGAGCTTCTCCCGGCCATTTGCTTTTCACGCGTCCCACTCGATAGGCTGCATCATGCCGTGCCGGATGAGGCTGCGGGGTCCACGATAGCGCTTCGAATCTTCGTGAAACATCACGACCTCCGGCAAGTCTCTCACCTTGCTGTTGATCGATTTGTAAGCCACCGAATTATTCCAGTGCTGGCCTTCGCGCTCATACCGCTCCGAGCGTTCGATGAAATCGTGCATAAGTTTGAGATGCACCATGGCCCCCAAGGCGCCCCGGGTGGACGTGTCGAAGGGCCATAACCAATGATGGTTGAAGAAAAGGGTGTCGGGGCCCATGCGGAAAAACGGATACTTCCACATCAGGTTGCGATGCTTATCCTGGTGATAGAATACGCGGTATCGCGGCCCGCCAGTCAGGCGCCATCCTTGCGGCCATCTTTCGAGCGAGTAGCCATCATTGTCGAACCAGCTGTCCGTGTCGATGAGCTGTTCCACCGTCTGAGAGGAACTGCCCAGAGCTACGGATGGATAGAGATCAATCATCGGGGCATAGATCCTGTCCATCTCATGACGCTCCAGCCAGCGTGCCAGCTCGTGAAGGTCGTGCTCCTCCATCCCATCAAATACGAACAGCTCGTCGGCGTCGGGCCGCATGAGCCAATTGCCCTCGCCATAGCGCCGCGCCACGGTCTGAGCCCAGAACAGGCCGCCTTGGCCTTCGCTGAACAGCGCGTGGGCGTGAAAGATGTCTGCCATGGGCTCAGCAGCCAAGACATCGAGCGAACCATCCTCCGAATTATTGTCGATCATCAAAAAACGGCGAACGCCTAAACGTTTGTAATGATCGAAGAACAAGGGAAGCCGAGCCGCCTCGTTGCGCAGGACGCAGACGAGGCCGATCTCATCCGGCGCCAGGCGCCCACGGCTGCGGATGGTCGTCATATGCGCGCTGAATGATCTCCTGGAAAAGTCTTCGAATTCCTCCCGCTCTCCGGCCGACAGCGATGTGTGGCGACCAAGCCCGCCCCAGTCGCGGTAGTCTATGTCACCGAAAGTCCGAAAATGCGGTAAGGTTTGCCCCGCCACCTTCCAGTCGATCGGCAACATCAGCTGGTGACGGACGAGGCATTCCGGACCTGTATATTCAGCCGATCGCCGGTAGTGCGCGATTTGTTTCGGCTGTTCCGACAGAGTCTCATTTATAATTCGATACTTCCGCGCATCATCGTAGTGTTGTCCTTCGCGCTCATTGCGGGCGGCGCGCTCGGCGAAGTCATCCATGAACTTCAGATGGATCAATGCTCCGAACGGACGCGCCGGTTCGGCATCTCGCGGCCAAATAAAGTGCGCGTTGAAGATCGATATCTCGGGTTTCATCAGAAAGAATGGATATTTGGATGCCCATTCGCCGCCTACCAATGGGCGTCTTCCGAATAGACGCTGCCGAGGTCCGCCGGTCAGCAGCCAGCCCCCTCGATGCTGCTGCAGCGCATAGCCACTCGTGTCGAACCAACTGTTGCGCTGAATATTATCGATGACCGAAAGCCCTGTCTCCCCGATCACCCCGGGTGGATAGATGTCGATCATCGGGGCAAAGAGGCGTTCCTGGCCATTGCGAAAGAGCCATCTGCCGAGATCGAGCAAGTCATGCTGGTCCTGCCCGTCATAGACGAGGAGCTCGTCGGCATCGGCAAGAACGGTCCAATGACCGGCACAATACGCACGCGCTATGCCATTGATCCAATAGATCCCGCAGCACGAGTCGCGATAGGAGGCAGCAGTATGGAAGACGGTGGCGGTCGGCTCGGCCAACAGCAGATCCAGGGTACTGTCCTCCGATGTGTTATCCAGCATGAAGAAGCGCTTTACCCCGAGGCGCTTGTAATGCTCGAAGAACGCCGGAAGCCGTAAGGCTTCGTTGCGAACGACGCTGATCAGAACGACGTCATCATCGAGAAGACGCCCGACATCGCGAAGAACCTGCAGCTGTTCGCGCAGAGCACGAGCCGACAATTCGTCAAATTCGTTGCGCTCAGGCCATATCCCACCGATTTGCGGCAGAGTGGCATTCCAATCACGATGCCCGAATCCGCCGCCCATCCGCCTGCTCCTCTATTTGTCGGGCAGATTGAGCCTGATGTGGAGCTCGCGCAACTGCTTCGGCGTCGGGTCGGACGGCGCGTTCATCAGCAGGTCATAGGCCTGCTGGTTCATCGGGAACATCGTCACCTCGCGCAGGTTCTTCGCCCCCACCAGCAGCATGACGATGCGGTCGATGCCGGCCGCCATGCCGCCATGCGGCGGCGCGCCATACTGGAAGGCGCGATAGAGGCCGCCGAAATTCTCCTCGACCGTCGCGCGGCTCAGCCCCACCAGCTCGAAGGCCTTGACCATCGTTTCCGGCAAATGGTTGCGGATGCCGCCGGAGGCGATCTCGAAGCCGTTGCAGACCATGTCGTACTGGAAGGCCTTGATGGTCAGGGGATCCTGCTTCGACAGGGCCTCGGTGCCGCCCTGCGGCATGGAGAACGGGTTGTGGCCGAAATCGACCTTCTTCTCTTCCTCGTTCCATTCATAGAAGGGGAAGTCGACGATCCAGCACAGTTCGAAGCGCTCGCGGTCGACGAGGTTCAATTCCTCGCCGGCGCGGGTGCGCGCGGCGCCCGCGAAACTTGCGAATTTCTTCGGATCGCCGGCGACGAAGAACGCGGCATCGCCATCGGCGAGGCCGAGCTGCTGGCGGATGGCCTCGGTGCGCTCGCCGATATTCTTGGCGATCGGACCCGCGCCTTCGAGCTTGTCGCCCTCCTTGCGCCAGAAAATATAGCCGAGGCCCGGCTGGCCCTCACCCTGCGCCCAGGCATTCATGCGGTCGCAGAACGCGCGCGAGCCACCGGTTTTTGCCGGAATGGCCCAGACCTGGTTCTTCGGATCGGCGGCGAGGATATTGGCGAAGACCTTGAAGCCGCTCCCCCGGAAATGCTCGGACACGTCCTGCATGACGATCGGGTTGCGCAGGTCCGGCTTGTCGGAACCGTATTTGCGCATCGCTTCGTCATAGGAGATGCGCGGGAACTCCTTGGTGACCGGCTTGCCTTCGGCAAAGGTCTCGAAGACGCCGCGCAGCACCGGCTCCATGGTCGAAAGCACGTCATTCTGCTCGACGAAGCTCATTTCGAGATCGAGCTGGTAGAACTCGCCGGGCAGACGGTCGGCACGCGGGTCCTCGTCGCGGAAGCACGGCGCGATCTGGAAGTAGCGGTCGAAGCCCGACACCATGATGAGCTGCTTGTACTGCTGCGGCGCCTGCGGCAGCGCGTAGAACTTGCCGGCGTGGATGCGCGACGGCACCAGGAAGTCGCGCGCGCCCTCGGGCGATGAGGCGGTGAGGATCGGCGTCGAAAATTCGGTGAAGCCCGCCTCGCCCATGCGCTTGCGCATTTCGGCGATGATCCGGGTCCTCGCCATGATGTTCCTGTGCAGCCCCTCGCGCCTGAGATCGAGGAAGCGGTATTTGAGACGGACATCCTCCGGATATTCGATGTCGCCGAAGACCGGCAGCGGCAGCTCCTTGGCTTCCGAGAGCACTTCGATGCCGGTGGCGAAGACTTCGATCAGGCCGGTCGGGAGGTCGCGGTTCTCGGTGCCGGCCGGGCGCAGGCGCACCTTGCCGTCGACCTTGATCACCCATTCGCTGCGCAGGGTCTCGGCGATTTTGAAGGCCGGGCTGTCGGGATCGGCCACCACCTGGGTCAGGCCGTAATGGTCGCGCAGGTCGATGAACAGCACGCCGCCATGATCGCGCACGCGATGCACCCAGCCCGACAGGCGCGTCTCGCTGCCCTGGTGCGTCTCGCGGAGATCTCCGCATTTATGGCTTCTATAGGCGTGCATAATCCCTCGCAAATCGGGTCGGATAATCGGAAGAGAGCGCGGAAAAGCGCATGGGGAGGCCGGATTGTCAAGTTGCCCGCGGTTCGCCCCGTTTCCGGGGCTTTTTCAGCTGCCGGGGCCGGCCGACGCGACGGAAAATCGGGAAAATTGACAAAACGAGTCGAAAATCAACTTAAACACCTGAAAATAAACGAAAAAAGATATTTTTCGCGAATGAGACAGCAAATCATTTGACGCCTGCCCCGGACTCGCGCGACTTAGAGCCCTATGGAGGTCATCACCACCACATTGGCGCTCAAGGCGCTCGTCAAGGAACTCGCCCGGGAAGCCTATGTCACGGTCGATACCGAATTCATGCGCGAGCAGACCTTCTGGCCGGATCTCTGCCTGATCCAGATCGCCGGCGGAAAACATCAGGCGATCATCGATCCCAAGGCCCCGGATATCGACCTCAAGCCCTTCCATGCGCTGATGACCAATGAGAATGTCCTCAAGGTCTTCCATGCGGCGCGCCAGGACATCGAGATCTTCGTGCATCTGTCGGGCCGGGTGCCGCATCCGGTGTTCGACACGCAGATCGCCGCAATGGTCTGCGGCTTCGGCGACCAGGTCTCCTATGAATCCATCGTGCGCCAGCTGGCGCGCGCCCAGATCGACAAATCCTCGCGCTTCACCGACTGGTCGCGGCGCCCGCTGACCGAGAAGCAGCTCAATTACGCCCTTTCCGACGTCACCCATCTGCGCACCGTGTATGAAAAGCTCAAGGAAGAGCTCGACAAGACCGGCCGCGAGCCTTGGCTGGCGCAGGAAATGGAGGTCCTGACCTCCCCCAAGACCTACAATATGGCGCCGGAAGACGCCTGGAAGCGGCTCAAGACGCGTCTGCGCTCGAAGAAGCAGCTCGGCGTCCTGATCGCGCTCGCCGCCTGGCGCGAGCGCGAGGCCCAGGAAAAGAACGTGCCGCGCCAGCGCATCATCAAGGATGACGCCCTGATCGAGGTCGCCACCCAGATGCCCCAGACGCGCGAGGCGCTCAATGCGTCGCGCGCCTTGCCGCGTGGCTTCGGCAATTCGCGCGCCGGCGAGGCGATCCTCGCCGCGGTGAAGGACGGGCTCGAGACCGACGCCAAGCTGCTGCCGCCCTTGCCCGGCGGGCATGAAAAGATGCCCGAGAGCACCCAGGCCGCCGCCGAAATCCTCAAGCTCGCGCTGAAGATCGTGGCCGAGCGCGAGGGGCTCGCGCCGCGCCTCCTCGCCAGCGCTTCCGATATCGATGCGGTGGCGCAGGACGACAAGGCCGACGTGCCGCTGATGAATGGCTGGCGCCGCCAGATGTTCGGCGCCATCGCGCTCGACCTCAAGCATGGCCGCGCCGTCATCGGCTTCCGCAATGGCCGGGCCGAGATCATGCCGAGCGCCGGCCACTTCAAGCCCGCCGCCGCCGCGGAATAGCCAACCGTCCGCTCCGCTTTCCGCATCGGCCAGGGGCATTTCCCTGCAACGGGCGGGATTCGGCCGACCTTCCCCGAGCGACCGGGGCCCGTGTCACGCAAGACTTTGGCCAGGGACTGACGCTCGGACCATCATCTTTTCCGAATCTTCCCTCTATCTACCCAGTAAAAATGAAGGCGTGCCCCTTCAGACGATCTCGATCTTGGCGGTGCGGCCCATCTGGCCGGCCAGCGCGTCGAGGCGTTTCTCGACGCGCTCGCCCATGAGATCGGCGAATTTCCGCGGCACCCGGAGCGTCAGGTTGCGCGCTCCCTCCACCTCGATGCCGATCTTGGGCAGGACGCCCGGCATGGCGGCGGTGAGGATGTAAGCGAGCCGGAAGACCTCGCTCAACAGCCGGGCGCGCTCCAATGTCTTGTCGTCGACGAGACGGGCGAGGCTGTTGGTCATCCCCTCCTCCTCGCCCTCGTAGCGATAGTAGATGGTGAGGGCCAGGAAGACGCGGCCGGCATGGTCGACATCGACGAAAGCCGCCTGGGAGATCATGCCGAGGGAGCGCTGGGCGCGGTAATCGGGATGGGCGCGCCAGCCGATATCGGCGAGCAGGCAAGCGGCCTGGCGCAGGCGGCGCTCTGGCTCCGTCTCCTCGAAGCTCTTATGCGCGAAGAGCTTGTCGGTCCAGTCGGCGAGCTCGATTTCGTGCTCGGGCGAGCGCGCATAACGGCAGCAGAAATCCCAGCAGGAGGACAGCAGCGCATCGGTATCGCGCTTGCGCTTCGGCAGCTTCGAATAAAGCAGGCCCTCGCGCACGCCGTAGATCGAGACGACCATCTGCTTCACCTTCGACTTGGCGAGCAGCCGTTCGAGCACCAGCGCGCCGAAGGGCAAGGTGTCGATGCGGCTCTTGGAGACGGTCTTGATGTCCTTCAGCGACGACGACGAAAGATGCGAGACGAGATCGGCGACCGAGCGCGCCTGCTCGCGCCCGATCGTATAGTTATGCAGGACATGGAGCGGATAGCGCGTCTGGCCCATATGGATGCGCGCGATATTCCGCCATGTGCCGCCGACCGCATAGAGATTGCGGCCCTTGAGCCGCGACAGCAGCGGCGACGAATCGAGATATTTGTCGATGATGTCGCGCGCCTTGGCGGGCGAGCCGCCCGACATGTCGATGAGCCGCAAGGGGCCGAGCGGGAAAGTGATGCCGTCGCGGATGCGCCCTTCGCTCACATCGATGAGCTCGAGGCTGCCGCCGCCCAGATCGCCGATCAGCCCGTCGGCGCCGGTGACGCCCGCCATCACGCCCATGGCGGCGAGACGCGCCTCCTCCTTGCCGGAGAGCACGTCGATATGGGCGCCGAGCGCCTCTTCCGCCATGTCGACGAATTGCGGGCCGTTCTCGGCCTCGCGCGCCGCCGCGGTCGCCACCGCATAGACCTCGCGGGCGCCGATCTGGCGCGACAGCGCCTTGAAGCGGCGCAGCGCCGCCAGCGCGCGCTCCATGCCTTGCGGATGAAGCTGGCGGGTGGTGGCGACGCCGCGGCCCAGGCCGCAGAGCAGCTTTTCGTTGAAGACAGGCGTCGGCGCGCGCCGCAGACCGTCATAGACGACGAGCCGCACCGAGTTGGATCCGATGTCGACGACCGATACCGGACGGTATTTCGTCGACCCGCTGCCTAGTCTTTTACGCTTCACTTCTTGGCTCTGGACTTCCTGCTCACGCGCGCCGTGATCGGTGGCGGCAGACTACCTTTAAGCGATCTGCCGCGTCCAGAGAGAGATGGATTCTTCATGAAATAGGTATGGGCATTGAAGGGCTCCTCGTCGGGCCCCGGGGCTATGCGGCGCGAGGAGCCGTCGGAGAGCAATTCCCAGCTCTGCTCGTTGTCGCGCATATTGGCCATCATGATCTGGCCCATCACCTGCTCGTGCACGGTCGGGTTTTCGATCGGGATCAGCGTCTCGACGCGGCGATGCAGGTTGCGCGGCATCCAGTCGGCGGACGCGATATAGACCTTGGCGCTCTGATGCGGCAGGCCGTGGCCGGCGCCGAAGCAGATGATGCGGCTGTGCTCGAGGAAGCGGCCGATGATGCTCTTGACGCGGATGTTTTCCGACAGGCCTGGGACGCCGGGCCTCAGGCAGCAGATGCCGCGCACCACGAGATCGATCTGCACGCCGGCCTGGCTCGCGGCATAAAGCGCATCGATGATGCCGGGATCGACCAGGGAATTGAGCTTGGCCCAGATCTGGCCGGGGCGGCCCTCCTTCACATGCTCGATCTCGTCCTCGATATCCTCGAGGAGCTGCGCCTTCATGCCGATCGGCGACAGCGAGATCTTCTCGAGGTCTTCCGGCTCGGCATAGCCTGAGATGTAGTTGAAGAGCCTTGCGGCGTCGCGGCCGAGCGCCGGATCGCAGGTGAAGAAGGACAGGTCGGTATAGATCTTGGCGGTCACCGGATGATAGTTGCCGGTGCCGAAATGCACATAGGTGCGCATGTTGCCGCCTTCGCGGCGCACCACCATCGAGACCTTGGCATGGGTCTTGAGCTCGATGAAGCCGAACACGACCTGAGCGCCGGCGCGCTCGAGATTGCGCGCCCAGGCGATATTGGCCTCCTCGTCGAAGCGGGCCTTCAGCTCGACCAGCGCCATGACCGACTTGCCGGCCTCCGCCGCCTTGACCAGCGCCGCCACGATCGGGCTGTCATTGGAGGTGCGGTAAAGCGTCTGCTTGATGGCGACGACATCGGGATCCTGGGCCGCCTGGCGGACGAACTGGACGACGACGTCGAAGGATTCATAAGGATGATGGACGATGATGTCCTTCTGGCGGATCGCCGCGAAGCAGTCGCCGCCATGGTCGCGGATGCGCTCGGGGAAACGCGCCACGAAGGGTTTGAATTTGAGGTCCGGACGCTCGTCGAGAATGAGCTGCTTGGTGTCCGAATAGCCGATGAGGCCGGCGCAGGTCACCATCACGTCGGCAGACACGTCGAGCTCGTCGGCGATGAAGTCGCGCAGGTTGGAGGGACAGGCGGCGTCGACCTCCATGCGGATCACCGAGCCGCGGCGCCGGCGCTTGAGGGCGCTCTCGAAGAGCAGCACCAGGTCTTCCGCCTCTTCCTCGATTTCGATGTCGCTGTCGCGAATGAGACGGATCAGGCCCTGCCCCAGCACGTCGTAGCCCGGGAAGAGTTTGGGCCCGAACAGGGACAGCATGTTCTCGAGCGAGATGAAGCGGGCGACGCCGGGCGCGGTGCCGGGCAACCGGATGAAGCGGTCGAGCTGCTGCGGAATGGGCAGCAGCGCGTTCATCATGCCGCCGTCGCGCCGCCGTTTGAGCTGGAGCGCGATGATGAAGCCGCGATTGGGGATGAAGGGGAAGGGATGGGCGGGGTCGATGGCGATCGGCGTCACCACCGGCAGGATGTGGCTCAGGAAGCGGTCGCTGAGCCAGGCGCGCTCCTCCTCGCTGAGGTCGACGCCGTCGGTGATGTGGATGCCGTTCTGGCCCAACTCGTCGCGCAATTGCAGCCAGCGTGTATCCTGCTCGCTCATCAGCTCCTGGGCGAGCTTGCGCACCTGGTCGAGCTGCTCGGCGGGCGTCAGCCCGTCCTGGCTCAATTCGGCGAGCCTGGCGCGCATCTGGCCGACGAGGCCGGCGACGCGGACCATGAAGAATTCGTCGAGATTGTTGCCCGAAATGGACAGGAAGCGCAGCCGCTCGAGGAGCGGATGGTTGGCGTTGCGGGCCTCTTCGAGAACCCGCATGTTGAAGCCCAGCCAGGACAATTCGCGATTGATGAAGCGGCCGGGATCGGTGAGCGCAACCGTATCCTTCGCTTCTATGGAGAGAGAAATCTCATTCATCGCACGATCCTGCCGGAAATCAGATTCAGAGCCTCTACCCAGCCCATATGACCGAACGATGAAGGAGTTCCGTTAACCCTCGTCCTCGGCGAAGAGCCCTGGGGAGGTTATATCCCCAAGCACCCGCGCGGCAAAATTCCGCGTGACCTCGGCCCGCTCCTCGAGCGCCCTTCGGTCGATTTCGGCCACCAGATTGCGTGCGGCCTCGAGTTCCCGGGGCATCCGCGCCAGAAGGTAGCTCACCGTGGCCTCGTCCACGGCGATCTGCCGGTCGGCAAAGAGCTTGACCAGGACCCCCCGCAGCAATTCGTCGTCGGGGGCCCCCAACTGGGCTATTGGCGCCGCCTTCAGCCTCGAAATGAGGTCCGGCAGCGCGATGCCCCAGCCGAGCGGGGCCTGGCGGGCGGTGACGAGAACAAACGCCTTCTGCTCGCGGGCGAGGTTGAGAAGATGGAAGAAGCCAGCCTCATCCACTCCCGAACCCGGAGCGTCCTCGATGACCAGCGCCCCCTTTTCCAGGAGGCCCGGCACGGCTTCCTTGCGGATTTCGGCGGGAGCGATGATCCGGGCCCCGGTCATCTCGTGCCAGACGGCGGCGAGATGGGATTTGCCGCTGCCCGGGGGCCCGAGCAGGATCAGCGCATGCGAGGGCCAGTTGGGCCACAGATCGATGAGCGCCACCGCCTTCTCGTTGGATGGCGTGACCAGGAAATCATCGCGTCCGGTGGCGGGACGATGCGGCAGGTCGAATGCGAGCTGGCGGCTTTCGGTGCCCATTATTTGGGCGGGCTCCGCCGCTTGGGCTCGCCCGGCTCGGTCAGCTTTTTTTGAGTCGGAACGCCGAGATAGAGCGGGCTCCTCAGATATTGCTGAATGGCGAAGCGGACCAGCACACCGACGGCGGCGGCGAGCGGCACGGCCAGGAGGAGGCCGACGAAGCCGAACAGATAGCCGAAGGCGAACAGCGCGAACATCAGCCAGACGGGATGCAGGCCGATGCGGTTGCCGACCAGATTGGGGGACAGGAAATTGCCCTCGATGAACTGGCCGCCAGCGAAGATGGCGATGATGATGACGATGGAGACCCAGTCGGGCCAGAACTGGATGAGCGCCATGCCGATGGCCAGCACGCCGCCGATGATCGAGCCGACATAGGGAATGAAGCTGAGGAGCCCCGCCCCCAGCCCGATCAGCAGGCCGAAATTGAGCCCGGCGAAGGACAGCGCCACGGCATAGAAGACGCCGAGCAGAAGGCAGACGGTGCCCTGGCCGCGGATGAAGCCCGCCATGGCCTCATCGATCTGGGTGGCGAGGCTGCGGATGGTCGCCAGATGATCGCGCGGCAGCCAGCCGTCGACCTTCTCGACCATGCGGTCCCAGTCGTTCAGCATGTAGAAGGCAACGATCGGCGTCACCACGAGAAGCGAGAGGACATTGACCAGCGCCAGGCTGCCCGACAGGATCGAGGTCAGGATCGCGGCCAGCCAGCCGGCCGCCTTGCCGGCGAGATCGGACAGCGATGCGGGCAGATTGGTGCCCGAGGAGGCCAGCATGTCCTTCAGCCATTGCGGCGCCGCCTCGTTGAAGAGCGTCACCAGCGACTGCATGTAGCCCGGGAGGTTGGAGGCGAAGCGCGCAATCTGGTCGCCAAGGACCGGCAGCAGCAGCAGCAGCAGGACGACGAAAGCGACGATGGTCGATACGAGGATGAGCAATGTCGCCGCAAGTCGCGGCAGCCCCAGCCTTTCGAGCGCATCGGCGACCGGATCGAGGAAATAGGCAAGCACCAGGCCGGCGATGAAGGGCAGCATGATATCGCCGAGCAGCCACAGCGCCAGGATGACCACGGCCAGCGCCACGGCCCAGAAGGTGAATTGCCGCTGCAATGTCATGGCGCGTCCTTCATGCTCGCTCCGTTCGCCATATGGCGGGCCCATGCCCGCATGTAAAGGGCGGCGGAGGCGACGGTGAGGAAGGCAACGACGGCGCTGCCGATATTGAGGAACCAGGTGGCGTCCGACATCCAGGCCAGCACCGCCAATTGTCCCCCGGCGAGGATGATCTGGGCGGCGGTATTGATTTTGCTGGTGATGAGCGGCTGCATCTTGAGCGGCTTGCCGAGAATCCAGGACAGGATCACCGCGCCGACGATCAGCACGTCGCGCGAGGCGACGAGGATGACGAGCCAGGCCGGCATATGCTGGAGGAAGCCCAGCGAGATATAGATCGACACCAGCAGCAGCTTGTCAGCGAGCGGGTCGAGATAGGCGCCGAGCTGCGTCTTCATCTGGTAGCGCCGCGCGATGTAGCCGTCGATGCCGTCGCTGACGCCGGCCATGATGAAGAACAGGAAAGCGAGGCCGAACTGGCCGGCGACGATCAGCCAGATGGTGACCGGGACCAGCAGGATCCGGCCGATGGAGATGATGTTCGGCAAGTTCATGTGGCGAAGAAGATGATGGTTGCTGGTGTCATCTTACAACGGCTGCAGGACCCATGTCCCGCTCGCCTGCACCAGCCTGAGGCCGCTGCCCGACAAGGCCTGCTGCAGATCCTGGACCGAATCGACGAAAGCCAGCTGGATGACGGCGCCATTCTCGGCGATGGTCGAGACATCGACGCCGACGACGCCGGGCGTCGCCAGCAGGCGGGCGCGGATGCCGTTCCATTGATAGATGCCCGAAAACGGCACGGCGACCGGCATCGACCGCGAGGCGCGCGACTGCTGCTGCTCGGCCTCGGCACGGGCCCTGGCCTCGGCGGCGACCTTCAGGCGCACCGAGCGCCATTTCTCCAGCATGACATCGTCGAAGCGCCGCGCCGCGGCGGCGGCGGCCGATTCGAGCGTGCCGTCCTCGGCCGCGTAGGTCTTGTCGAAATTGATCTTACCCAGGGGCGAATCGCCCTGCATGACGGCGCGGATGCCGCCCGAGGGATCGGGTTCGGCGACGGCGACCAGAACGGCCTTGGCCTCGTAGCGGATCATCAGGGATTCGAGCTTGATGGCGTCACCCGCGGCCGCCTCCTCGGGCGTGATGGCGGAGGTATCCTGGAGGTCGCCGAGCGGCACGATGATCGGCACGAGCGACTGCTCGGCCTTGAGGTCGAGCCAGGCCTTGCGCCAGAGATTTTCCTCCCAGAGGACCAGCCCGGTCGGGCCTTTCCACAGCGGCAGTACGACCAGCGGCGGCGCCTGCTCCTCGACGACGTCGATGCCGTAGCGGCCGAGGACCTCCCTGATCTTGCCGGGCAGGAACCGGACGGTCAGCTTGCCGATATAGCGGCCAGGACCGGAGCGCTCCTCCTCGATGCTCAGAGAGCGCAGCATGCGGCCGATATCGCGGGCATCCATGCCCTGGAGCCGCTTGGCGGCCTCGGGCGAGCCCAGCCTTTCGGCCAGTTGGTAGAAGGCCTTGACCTGGGCCTCGATGATGGCGCGGGTGCGGGCGGTGGCGGCGTCCTTGTCGGTGACGTCCACCTCGACGCCGGTGACCGAAAACAGGCCGGTTTCGACCGGACCGACGGCCCAGGCTTTCAGCGGTACAGCGAGGATGAGGAAGGTCAGGAAGGCCCCGAAGAGGCCCCTGGATCGGCACGTCATTCACAAAACTCCATCTGCCCGCTTAACGCCCAGTTGAGCCTAATTGAGCGCTTTATCTGAGGCACCGTTCGGGCTATTCAGCCCCGACACCCCGGATCACAGCAGAATTCCTAGATCATTGAGGCAAACTAGCGGCATGGGCGCAGGCAAACAAGACGGCCATAATGGCATTTCCTACGCCGACGCGGGCGTTGATATTTCGGCCGGAAACGCGCTGGTCGAGGCGATCAAGCCGCTTGCCAAGGCCACCGCCCGCACCGGCACCGATTCGGCGCTCGGCGGCTTCGGCGGCCTTTTCGACCTCAAGGCCTGCGGCTTCAAGGACCCCGTCCTGGTCGCCGCCAATGACGGGGTCGGCACGAAATTACGCATCGCCATCGATTCCGGCCTGCATGACACGGTCGGCATCGACCTCGTCGCGATGTCGGTCAACGATCTCGTCGTGCAGGGCGCCGAGCCCCTGTTCTTCCTCGATTATTTCGCCACCGGCAAGCTGCAGGTGAGCGAGGCGCGCGACGTCATCGCCGGCATCGCCGAAGGCTGCCGGCAGGCGGGCTGCGCGCTCGTCGGCGGCGAGACCGCCGAAATGCCCGGCATGTATCATGGCGGCGACTACGACCTCGCCGGCTTCGCGGTGGGCGCGGTCGAGCGCGAGAACATCCTGCCCAGGCCCGATGTCGGGCCAGGTGACGTCATATTGGGCCTCGCCTCGTCGGGCCCGCATTCAAACGGCTATTCGCTGATCCGCCGCCTGGCCGAGATCAGCGGGCTCAAATACACCGACAAGGCGCCCTTCGCGCCGGACAGGACACTCGGCGAAGCGCTGCTCACGCCGACCCGCATCTATGTGAAGCCGGTGCTCGCGGCGCTGAAGGCTTCGGCCGGCATCAAGGCGCTGGCCCATATCACCGGCGGCGGCTTCCTCGAAAACATACCGCGCGTGCTGCCGGCCCACACCGTGGCCGAGATCGATCTCGCGCAGATCCCCTGCCCGAAAGTCTTCGGCTGGCTGCAGCAGGTCGGCAATATAAGCGAGCGCGAGATGCTGCGCACCTTCAACTGCGGCATCGGCATGATCTGCGTCACGACGGCCGAAAGTGCCGATGAGGTGACCCGCCTGCTCCAGGACCAAGGCGAGCAGGTCGTGCGGGTCGGCACCATCGCCGAACGCCGGGACGGCGAGGAACAGGTCAAGCCCTCCGGGAAGCTCGCGCTCTGATGGGCGCGCGCAGGAAAACCGGCATTCTCATTTCCGGCCGGGGCTCGAATATGCAGGCCCTGATCAAAGCGGCGCGCGATCCCGCCTACCCGGCCGAGATCGCCGTGGTCATCTCCAACCGCCCCGCGGCGGCCGGACTCGCCTTCGCGCAAAGCGAAGGCATCGCCACCGAGGTGGTCGATCACAAGCAATTCGGCTCGCGCGAGGCCTTCGATGATGCGCTCGATACGGCGCTCAAGCGCCACGGTGTCGAGCTTGTCGCCTGCGCCGGCTTCATGCGGATCATGACCGAAGGCTTCGTCCGGCGCTGGCGCGACCGGATGATCAACATCCATCCCTCGCTGCTTCCCGCCTACAAAGGTCTCCACACGCATGAGCGGGCGCTCGCCGACAAGGTGACGCGCCACGGCTGCAGCGTTCACTTCGTGCGCAGCGACGTCGATGACGGTCCGCTGATCGCGCAGGCCTCGGTGCCGGTCCTCAAATCCGATGATCCCGACACGCTCGCGGCGCGCGTGCTCGACGCCGAGCACAAGCTCTATCCGCGCGCCCTCGCCCTGGTGGCCTCGGGCGCCATCCGCATCGATGGCGACAAGCTCATCCCGGCCAGCCCCGGGCTGCGCCTGCCGCTCACCATTCCATGATCCCGAATATCCTCAGCATCGCCGGCACCGACCCGACCGGCGGCGCCGGCATCCACGCCGATCTCAAGACCTTCTCGGCGCAGGGCGCCTATGGCATGGCTGTCGTCACCGCCGTGGTGGCGCAGAACACACAAGGCGTGCGCTCCTTCGTGACGCTCGAGCCCGCTTTCATCGCCGAGCAGATCGACGCGGTGTTCGAGGACGTGCGCGTCGATGCGGTCAAGATCGGCATGGTGGCGACGGCCGCCATCGCCGAGGCGATCGCCCAACGCCTCAAGCATCACGGCGCAAAGCGGATCGTGCTCGATCCCGTCATGGTCGCGAAGAGCGGCCATCACCTTCTGCGCCCCGATGCGATCGCCGCCATTCGCGACGCGCTGGTGCCGCTTTCGACCCTCATCACGCCGAACCTGCCGGAAGCCGCCGTGCTGCTCGGCGCCGAGCCGCAGTGGACGCGCGCCGAAATGCGGATGCGCGCGCGCGAGCTGCGCCGGCTCGGCCCCGACTGGGTGCTGCTCAAGGGCGGCCATCTCGAAGGCTCGCCCGAGAGCACAGACATCCTTCTCGGCAGCGGCGACAGCGTCGAATTCTCGGCACCGCGCATCACCACGAAGAACGATCACGGCACCGGCTGCACCCTTTCGGCCGCCGTCGCCGCCTTGCTGCCCCGCTATGGCATGGAAGAAAGCGTGCGCCGCGCCAAGGACTATCTCTCAGGCGCGCTGGCCGCGAGCGATGAGCTCACGGTCGGGCACGGCCATGGGCCGCTGCATCATTTCCACGCGCTCTGGCGCTCCTGACCGCATCGGCGATCCGCGCCGCTTCGGCGCGCGGATCGGGCTGGCCGCAAATGGCCGAGATCACGGCCAGTCCCTCCGCCCCGGCCGCGATCACGTCCGCCGCATGCTCGACCTTCAGTCCGCCGATCGCCACCGCCGGCAGGTTGCAGAGCCTGACGAGATCCGCGAGGCCGCCGAAGCCGATCGGTGGCTTGTGGTCCGTCTTGGTCGGCGTGGCGAAGACCGGACCGATGCCGACATAATCCACCGCTGCGCCGTCCATGGCGCGCGCGGCCCCCGGCGTCTCGATCGAGAGGCCGAGGATCATGTCCGTTCCGATCCGGCGGCGCGCTTCGGCCGCAGCCATATCTTCCTGCCCGACATGCAGGCCGTCCGCGGCGATGGCGATGGCCGCCTCGACATCGTCATTGACGATGAGCGGCACGCCGGTGCGCGCCAGAGCCGTCTTGAGCGCCCGCCCCGTCTCGATCATGCGGGCGGTGCCGGCCTCCTTGTCGCGCAGCTGGACCATGGTGGCGCCGCCCGCCACGGCGGCGCGCGTCGTCTCGACCATCGACAGATCGCGGCAGAGCAGCGGATCGAGCACGAGATAGACCGACAGATCGAACGTCTTCATGCCGGCACCACCTTCGCTTTCGCATCGAGGCTGGCGGGATCGAGCCCTGCCAGCGCATCGAGGAAGCGCCAGGTGAAGGAGCCGGGCCCCTCCGCGCCAAGCGCTGCCGCCTCGCCCGCCACGCCGAAGCAGGCCAAGGCGGCGACCGTCGCCGCCAAGGGCTCACGCGGCGCCGTCGCGGCGAAAGCGCCGACGAGACAAGTCAAAGCACAGCCGAGCGCCGTCACCTTGGGCATCAAGGGCGAGCCGCCGGCAATGCGCATGGACTGGCGGCCGTCGGTCACGAAATCGACCGCACCGGTCACCGCGATCACGGCCTCGTGCTGCCGGGCGAGCGCGACCGCAGCCGCCTCGGCCTGCTCGACCGGATCACGACTGTCGACGCCCTGGCCGGCGCTGGCGCCGCCGGCAAGAGCGATGATCTCCGAAGCGTTGGCCCTGATGATGGTCGGGCGCAGCGCCAGGAGCTCGGCAACCGCATTGCGGCGGAAGGCGGTGGCGAAATGCGCCACCGGATCGAGGACCCAGGGAATACGCTTCTCATGGGCGGCGATGGCCGCCAGCTTCATGCCGGCGAACCACTCGGCCGACAGCGTGCCGATATTGATGGTCAGCGCGCCCGCGAGGCCCGAAAATTCGGCCGCCTCCTCCGTGGCGTGAACCATGGCCGGCGAAGCGCCAGCCGCCAGCATCACATTGGCCGCGATATTCATAGCGACGAAATTGGTGATGCATTGGACGAGCGGCGGTTTCTCGCGCAAGGCGGCGAGCAAGGTTCCCGGCATGGTCATCATTGGCCCTCCTGTTCCACGGGCATATAGAGATTACCACCCGAGCGATATTTCTCCGCCATGGCGGCCATGCCCAGCTTCTGCGCTTCCGTCTGAATGTCCTGCGAAATCCGCATCGAGCAGAATTTTGGCCCGCACATGGAGCAGAAATGCGCCACCTTATGGGCTTCCTTCGGCAATGTCTCGTCATGGAAAGCCCGCGCCGTCTCGGGGTCGAGCGACAGGTTGAACTGATCCTCCCAGCGGAACTCGAAACGGGCACGCGACAGCGCATCGTCCCTGATCTTCGCTGCCGGATGGCCCTTGGCGAGATCAGCTGCATGCGCCGCGATCTTATAGGTGATGACGCCGGTCTTGACGTCGTCGCGATCTGGCAGGCCCAGATGCTCCTTGGGCGTCACATAGCAGAGCATGGCGGTGCCGAACCATCCGATCATCGCCGCTCCTATCCCGGACGTGATGTGGTCGTAACCCGGCGCGATATCGGTGGTGAGCGGTCCCAGCGTATAGAAAGGCGCCTCGCCGCAGACCTGGAACTGCTTGTCCATATTGGCCTTGATCTTGTGCATCGGCACATGGCCCGGCCCCTCGATCATCACCTGGCAGTCCTTGGCCCAGGCGATGCGGGTCAGCTCGCCCAAGGTCTCGAGCTCGGCGAATTGCGCCCGGTCATTGGCATCGGCGATCGAGCCGGGGCGCAGGCCGTCGCCCAGCGAGAAGGACACGTCATAGGCCCGCATGATGTCGCAGATCTCCTCGAAATGCTCATAGAGGAAACTCTCGCGGTGATGATGCAGGCACCATTTTGCCATGATGGAGCCGCCGCGCGACACGATGCCGGTGACGCGCCCGACGGTGAGCGGAACATAATGCAGGCGCACGCCCGCATGAATGGTGAAATAATCGACGCCCTGCTCCGCCTGCTCGATCAGAGTGTCGCGATAGACTTCCCAGCTCAGATCCTCGGCGATTCCGCCGACCTTCTCGAGCGCCTGATAAAGCGGCACGGTGCCGATCGGAACCGGCGCATTGCGGATGATCCATTCGCGGATATTGTGGATGTTGCGGCCGGTGGAGAGATCCATCACGGTGTCGGCGCCCCAGCGCGTCGCCCACACCATCTTCTCGACCTCCTCCGCCATCGATGACGTGACCGCCGAATTGCCGATATTGGCGTTGATCTTCACCAGGAAATTGCGGCCGATGATCATCGGCTCGGCTTCCGGGTGATTGATGTTGGCGGGAATGATGGCGCGGCCTTTCGCGACCTCGTCACGGACGAACTCCGGCGTGACGAAATCCGGAATGGCGGCGCCGAAATCCTCGCCGTCGCGCTCGCTGGCGCCGCGCAGATGCGCGCGGCCGAGATTCTCGCGGATGGCGATGAACTCCATTTCGGGCGTCACGATGCCGGCGCGGGCATAGGCGATCTGCGTCACCGCCTTGCCGTTCTTTGCTTTCAAGGGTCGGTGGCGAACCGGGAATTCCGGCGTGAGATGGCTCGCCGCGACCGAGCCATTGTCTTCGGGGCGGACATCGCGTCCGGCATAGGCTTCGACGTCGCCGCGCCCCTCGATCCAGCGTGCGCGCGGGCGCGGCAGGCCGCGCTCGATGGCGATGGCGATCTTCGGATCGCTATAAGGGCCGGATGAATCATAGACCGTGACCGGCGGTTCGCCCGCGGTCGGGTGCAGCGCGATCTCACGCATCGGCACCCTGATATCGGGATGGATCTTGCCCGGCTTATAGATCTTGGTCGAAGCCGGCAGCGGACCCAGGGTAATAGCCGGCGCCGCCGGATTGTTGGAAACATGCATCGTCATGGCGAGACTCCTTCGCAATCGCTACGGAGACCCAGCTCTGACCCGGAATGATGAAAAGGCGCCCTTGAGGGATGACATGAGGCCCGAAGGCCTGAAGCGCCCGCACCGTCCCTACGCCAGTGTTAACTGGATCAGGTTCAACGGGTCGCTGCGCTGCTCAGACCGGACGGTCTTCGCCAGCAGCCTCTCAGCTCCTTGACGGAGCCCCCCTGGTGAAGGCGCTCAAACTGCGATCCACGCGCCGGTTTGTCAAGCCGGCTCGGTTTCCTATTTGCTTATCGCATAATGACTGCGGCGCGGATCGGCGCCGGAGCCCAGCACCCGGCGGCCATCCACCGGCGCCCGCATGTCGACGGACAGCGCGACGCCGCTCGAATCGAACTCGTAATCCGGCCAGAGATGGATGCGGTGGCCGCGCCTGGCGAGGCCTGCCCTGACCTCGTCGGAGATGCGCGCCTCCACGCTCAACCGGCCACGATCATGGAAATGCGGGAAGAAGGAATCCGGGAAGGCCAGACAGGTCACGCGCGCCGCCTCGACCGATTGCTGCGGCGACATTCCGCGGTCGACGACGTTGAGGAAGGCCTGCAGGATGCCTTGCGGAATGACGTCACCGCCGCTCGCCGACAGGGCCATCGCCCTGGCTTCGCTTTCCCCCAGGCTCAAAGCCAGCGCCGGCGCGGGGGTCAGGCGCGGACGCCGGCCCGGGCCGAGCACCGCCGGGTGATCAGGAGCGAGGCGCGACTGGACGCCGCGCGGCGACACGATGATGCCGAGCCCCGGCACGACGGGATTGCCGTCGATCGTGTCGCTCGCCGAGCAGCTGAAGACATTGCCCGCGCCGTCGATGATGGTGAAATTGGTCGTGTCACGCCTCTTGCCGCGATTGGCGCCGCCCGGTCGCGGGAGATCGAGCGTGGGCAAGTCCGGCAGCGCCTGATCCTGGCGGAGCATGGCGCGCAGGCGCGCCGCGTGGTCGTCGGACAGCAGCTCTTCAATTTCGCAATCCGCCGCGCCATAGAATTTCTCACGGTCCGAGAAAGCGAGCTTCATCGCCTCGACCAGCAGATGCGTATAGGTCTCCTCATCCCCGACATGCGATGCGAGGTCGAAGCCGGCGAGGACCGACAACGTCTGCAGGATCACCGGCGCCTGGCTGTAGGTCCCGCCGGTGAACATGCGCCAGCCGCAATAGTCATAGTGCTGCGCCGATGCCACCTCATTACGGAACTGGGCCAGATCGGCGAGCGTCATCCATCCGCCGCCTTCCCTGACCCAGGCGACGATTCTTTCGGCGACCTCGCCCTCGTAAAAGGCCTTGCGCACCGCTTCGAGCGCTTCCGTCCGTTTGGCGCCGCGCTCGGCGGCTGTCAGCCGCTTGAGAAGCCGGGCCAGATCGGCCTGCACGAGGCGGTCGCCTTCACGCGGGGGTCTTCCTTCCGGCCAATAGATCGAAGCCGAGCTCTCCCAGTTCTTGAAGGTCGCGCCCATCAGCTCATAGGCAAGCGCGGTGCGCCGGTCCAGCACGAAGCCCTCCTCGGCATAACGCAGCGCCGGCGCCGCAACCTCCCCGAAGGACCATGTCCCGAAGCGGGAGAGCGCCGACACCCAGGCATCGAGCGCCGCCGGCACGACCGAACAGGCGGCCCCCAGCGGCATGTCGCCCTTATGGCGGTCGAGATAGGCGGCGAGCGTCACCTCGCGGCTCCAGGAGCCGACGCCGCTGATCGACCAGACCTCATCCGAGCCGGCGAGACGCAGGACGATCGGCGCGACGCCGCCGAGATTGCACATATCGGCCTGGATGACATTGCTGGCGAGACCGGCGGCAACGCCGGCATCGATCGCCGTGCCGCCCCGCTCCAGCACATCGGCCGCGATCATGGAGACGAGCGGATGGCCCGCCACCACCGAATAATTCTCCCCGATCAAAGTCGGGCGCATCGATTCGGGCGGCGGGAAGATATTGGGGACCGGCGAGGTGCTGTTGCGCATGCCGCCCGCGGCTTCTTCCGGCGCGCTTTCTTTACGATCGCTCATCTATTCATTCTCCTGCTAGGCGCTGAGCATCGCGCCGGCATCGACTTTGATCGTCGTGCCGGTGATGGCGGCGCTCGCCGGCGACACGAGGTGAAGGCAGAGATTGGCAACCTCGCTCGGGTCGACCAGCCGTGTCGCCGCACCACTATGCGCCATGCTTTCCCAGACTTCTGCCGCATCGGCGCCGGTGCGTTCGGCGATATTCCTCGCGACCTCGCGCAGCATCGGGCTGTCGACATTGCCGGGGCAAACCGCATTCGCCCTTATACCATGCGCGCTGAGCTCGGCCGCCAGGCTTTCGGTGAGACCGAGCAGCCCGAATTTGGTGGCGCAGTAAATCGAGGCACCGGCCTCACCGCGCAAGCCCGCCGTCGAGGACAGGAAGACGAAGGCGCCGCCCTTGCCGCGCGCGATCATCGGCCTGGCGAAGGCCGCGGCGGTGTGAAAGGCGCCATCCAGATTGACCGCCATCACCCGGCGATAGACCGCCCAGTCGATATCGACCACGGCGCCGTCGGCATTCAGGCCGGCGGCATAGATCACGCTGTCGACATCGCCGATCTCGGCCGCGAGCGCCGCCATGGCTTGCGCATCGGAGACATCACAGGCTTTGCTGCGATGGTCTCCCGGCAGGCCGGCGATGGCGCGGGTTGCGTGCTCTTCCCTGCGGTCGAGCGACCAGACCGTGGCGCCCGCGTTGGCCAATGCCGCAACGCAGGCGGCGCCGATCGTGCCGCCGCCGCCGACGACCACCGCGACATGCGAATCTCCAAGCTTGCTCATGACGCCGCCGCCATCTCGCGCAGGACCCGCGCGATCGAGGCCGGTCCCGGCACCAGCACCTCTTCGAGCGACAAGGCCGCCGGGATGGGCACATCCGGCACCGCGTGACGGCGCAGCTGGCGCACCGCCGTGGGCCCCAGCCGTTCCAGGACCCGCACGATGATCTCGGCCGAGAGGCCGAAGCTCAGATAATCCTCGTCGACGACCAGCAGCCGGCCGGTCCGCGCCACCGACTGGGCGACGGTCTCGACGTCGAGCGGAACGATCGACCGCAAATCGATCAATTCGACATCGATTCCCTCGCCGGCGACCTGGCCCGCGGCTTCCATCGCATATTCGACGCCGGCGCTCAGGGTGACGAGCGTGATGTCGCCGCCCTGGCGCACGATATCGGCCTTGCCGATCGGCGTGACGAAAGGCTCTGCCGGCACATCGCCGGCGTTGAGGAAATCCTTGGCCTGCTTGAGCAGAAGGCCCTTGTGCTCGATGAAGACGACCGGATTGTCGGAGCGGATCGCGGCAGCCATCAACCCCTT
>JBMOOM010000100.1:0-45820 GCA_049323275.1 Pseudomonadota bacterium | reverse complement strand
GACCGCGAGGCGGCCAAGATCGAGGGCGCGGCGTTCCTGGCCCAGGGCACCCTCTATCCGGACGTGATCGAGAGCGTCTCGGCCCGCGGCGGCCCCTCGGCGGTGATCAAGAGCCACCACAACGTGGGCGGCCTGCCGGACTACATGAAGCTCAAGCTGGTCGAGCCGCTGCGCGAGCTGTTCAAGGACGAGGTTCGGGCCCTGGGCGTCGAGTTGGGCCTGCCGCCGCAGTTCGTGGGCCGCCACCCGTTCCCGGGCCCCGGCCTGGCCATCCGCATCCCTGGCGAGGTGACGCCCGAGCGGGTCGCCATCCTGCAGAAGGCCGACGCCATCTACCTGGATGAGATCCGCAAGGCGGGTCTCTACGACTCGATCTGGCAGGCCTTCGCCGTCCTGCTGCCGGTGCGCACCGTGGGCGTGATGGGCGACGCCCGCACCTACGACGAGGTCTGTGCGCTCCGCGCCGTGACCTCGACCGACGGCATGACGGCCGACTTCTTCGAATTCCCCTGGGAGGTCCTGGGCCGCGCGGCGACGAGGATCATCAACGAGGTGCGGGGCATCAACCGCGTCGTCTACGACGTGACCTCCAAGCCGCCCGGCACCATCGAGTGGGAATGATTTTTGCCCATCCGAGGCTATCCGAAACTACGCCAGAATACGACGTAACCACCTGAAAAACAAAAATATTTCAGCCGAGACCTATCGAGAGCTATCGGTGGGCATCAAACGCGTCTGTCGTGCCCGCTGACGGACCCTGCCCCCGTTGATCATCCGGAAAATCGAAAGTACCGTCATAGCGACCGAGGCTAATGACGGTACTTTTTTCAGCCTAACACGCTGAACATAAACAGATATTCCCGTCAAAAGCCTTCAAAAACCGCGTGACGGTACTTTTCCGCGAGGAGGCCCAGAATGTTGACGGATGCGGCACTCAAGTGCCTGAAACCAAAAGCCAAAATGTACAAGGTGACCGATCGTGACGGCATGTATGTGCGTGTCGCGCCGACAGGCGGCATCTCGTTCAGGCTCGACTATCGGCTGAACGGCAGGCGGGAGACCGTCCATCTCGGCAAGTACGCCCGAGATGGGATCTCGCTCGCCCGGGCGCGGGAATTGTGCCTGGACGCGAAACGCATGATTGCCGAGGGGCAGTCCCCCGCCATCGAGAAGCAGCGGGAGAAGCGCCGGATCAAGGAGGCCAAGAGCTTCGGCGAGTTCGGCGAGAAGTGGCTGACGGGCGCGCCCATGGCGGACAGTACGCGCGCCATGCGCCGCGCCATATTCGAGCGTGAACTCAAGCCGGTCTGGCAGAACCGTTTGCTGACCGAAATCACGCCTGATGACCTGCGCGCCCACTGCGCCAAGATCGTGGAACGGGGCGCGCCCGCGACGGCCATCCATGTGCGGGATATCCTGAAGCAGATCTACGCCTTCGCCATCCTCCACGGCGAGAAGGTCGCGAACCCGGCCGATGACGTTGGTCCGGCTTCGATTGCCACGTTCACGCCCAAGGACCGGGCGCTTTCGCCGACCGAGATCCGCATCATGCTCAAGCAACTGGAGCATGTCGCGACGCTGCCGACGATCCGGCTCGGCATGAAGCTCTACCTCCTCACCATGGTCCGGAAGAGCGAACTGCAGGACGCGGTCTGGGATGAAGTCGATTTCGAAAACGCCGTCTGGACGATCCCGAAGGAGCGCATGAAGCGATCGAAGCCGCACAACGTCTACCTGTGCCGGCAGACCCTCGACATCATGATCGCGCTCAAGACCTGCGCCGGTAATTCCCGGTATCTGCTGCCTTCCCGCTACGATGCGGATGCGCCGATGTCGCGGGCGACCTTCAACCGGGTCACTTACGCTGTCGTCGAACAGGCCAAGAAGGAGGGGCTGCCGCTGGAGCCGTTCACCGTGCATGACCTGCGCCGCACGGGCTCGACGCTCCTCAATGAGCTGGGCTTCAACCGCGACTGGATCGAAAAGTGCCTGGCGCACGAGGACGGGCGTTCATCACGCGGCGTCTACAACAAGGCCGAATACGAGGTTCAGCGTCGCCACATGATGCAGGAATGGGCCGACACCGTCGATGCCTGGGTCGAGGGGCGGAAGTATGTTCCGACGCTGCTGCCGACAATCATGCCGTCTATCGCGCTCGATCCTGCCCTTTGACTGGGCGGGACTTGCGCTTGGTGACATCGGGATGCTGTGCGCGAGGGATTGGCTTCGCGCGCCGCGCCAGCAACCAGGCGTGGACCTCGGCGAGGTCCCAGACGATGCAGCGCGGCGACAGCGCGAAGCGGCGTGGGAATTCGCCGCGCTGCTCCATCTCGTAGATTGTGCTGTCAGCCAGGGGCACCATCTCGCGCAGTTGGTGCCGCCGGATGGTCTTCCTGATCTCCAAAGGCTCGCTCTGACCCATACCCAATCTCCTCAGCGGCTGTCGCTGGCGATTGAGAACGATAGGTGCCGATGCCGGAAGTCCCTCCCGAGTGGCGTGCGGCAATTTCGGGCTCTGGCGTAGAAATCGGCGGGTCATTTTGAGTCCTGACAGCGCGGCCGGACATCCGTCAGCCCACAGAATCTGCACGACTCGCCGCACGCGTTCCGCGCCTTAATTGCGCTGTTCAGATCACGCACCATTTACTGCTTGCACCGGCGAGATGCGATCCGGAAGTCCGCTAGCGACGTAGCAACAGTCGAATGTGTGACACTTAAGGATTTCGTGGGCGGCGGTAGCGAGGAGACGGAGAAGACCCATAATCTGATCGGAACAGTTCTCGGGGGCTGACGGGGCTACGTTTGCAAAGACCTTTGCATCATGGGGAACCATCGTGCCGAGATCGAAGATCGAGCTGCGCCATGTGCGCTACATCATCGCCGCCGCGGAAAGCGGCAGCTTCCGGCGCGCGGCGCAAGATCTCGGTGTCGAGCAGTCGGCGATCAGCCGCCGCATCCGGGATGTCGAGGATGAGATCGGCGCACAGCTGTTCCGCCGTCATCCTGCCGGCGTCGACCTGACGGACATCGGCAAACAATTCCTGAATCAGGCCGCCCCTGGGGCTCGCCAGATCGGATCGGCGCTCGACGGCGCAAGAACGGTGGCGAACAGAGGACGGCATCTTCGGATCGGCGTGTTCGGGCCTCTGACCATGGGCTTTCTGTCTGAGCTCTTCGGGGCCTTTCGGGGTGACCGCCCGGGGGTCAAGCTGCGGTTCAGCGAGGGCAGCTGTCCCGAACTTATCGCGGCCGTGCGGCGGGGGCAGCTTGATGTCGGTGTCGTCGCCGAAGCTTCGCCCGGGAAGGGCTTTGACGTGACGCATTTGTGGGCCGAGCCCGTGTACGCGGCATTGCCGGACGGCGACCCACTCGCCGATCAGAAGGCGCTCCGGTGGGATGACCTGCGTGATCGGCACTTTGTGGTGACTGATTTACCGACCGGCGATTTCGCGAAGGGTTACCTGATGCGAAACCTCCAGACTTCGCCCGGAGACCTCCAGATCGAGCAATTGTCCGTCACTCGGGAATCTCTGATGCAGATCGTCGCGCATGGGGACGGCGTCACCATCGCAGGTAGCGCGCATGTACGTCACGGAGTGCCAGGCATCACTTTTCGCCTGATCGAGGATGCAGTTCTCCGCTATGGTGCTGTCCACCCGCGAGGGGCGCTCAATCGGAACCTCGAGCGCCTGCTGGCGCTGGCAAAGTCTTTCTCGGAGCGAGATGACGCTTGGTTCGCCCGGCAACGGCTCATGCGCCCTGAGCATCGGCGCGTGCCGCACGTTGACTGCCATCGCGGCGCGCGCGGGCGAACCCCCGATCGGTTGCAATGAAGCGCTCGAGCATGGGCACAATCAGCTTCGTCGGGTCGCCGATGGTCTGGCCTTGTTCGCGGCCGAGTGCTGCGGCGTAGGCGACGAGGTCCCGATGCAGCGGCGCAGGGAGTTCAATCGTCACCTTGACCGGCTTGTCGTCGATGATCGGGCCGAGCTTCAGCTTGGTCATCACAACCCTCCATAAGGTTCGAGCACGAGGTCGCGGGTGACGATGACGCGCACGGGGAACCCCGGTCTGATCGTCAGGGTCGGCGCGACATTGAGTTGCCGACGGATGATCTGCTGCCCTGCATCGTTGATGGTGTCCTGCCCGCCGTTGCGGATCGCCCGGAGCAGCCGATCCTGATCGTCAACGGCGAGTTCGGCGCCGACCGACAGCAGTGTCGACAGGCCGGCAGCCTTGGCGAGATCCCACCAGTGATAGTCGACGCCATCCTGGAGACCCGCATAGCCTTGCGCGTCGGCTCCGGGTTGACGTTCCAGGACGATCGAACGGCCATTCGGGAGGATGAGCCGCTTCCAGACGAGCAGCACCCGGCGCTGACCGAAGCCGACATCGTTGCTGTACTCGCCGATCAGCCGCGTGCCCTGTGGGACGAGCAGGATGCGCCCGGTCGGGCTGTCGTAGACATGCTCCGTGACCTGCGCAGTGATCTGGCCCGGCAGGTCGGATCGGATGCCGGTGATGAGGGCCGCGGCGATGACGGCGCCGGTCTGAAGCACATAGGGCGACGCCGGACCCATCACGCGATCTGGCGAGACCGTGCGGCGGTCCACGCCCGCATTCAGGAACGCGAGCTGGCGATCCTGCGCCGTCGCTGCCCCCGGCTGGCCCGGAAGACCTAGCCCAGAGAGGCTCGGGCTGCCTGGTCCGCCAGCTGTCGCAATCGGAGCTGCGACGCGCGCCTCCGTCTGAAAGAAGACGCGGCTCGTTAGGGCAGCTTCTTCTTCCGCGCGCCTGCGCTGCTCAACCGGATCGACGGTGGGCGCTGCCGCCATCGGCGGCGTGACGGGCTGGCCACGATTCTGCGCATCGAGGATGGGTCGCCCCAGATCTCCGGGCAGCGGAGGCCCGAGCACCGGGCCGGTGTAGTCGCGTGGCAGGCCGGCAAGCCCGTCCGCGGTTCGCCGATTTTGCGTGGAGTAAAGCTCCTCACTGCCAGGGCCGATACTGCGCGTCTGAAGCGCATAGATGAGCGCGCCACCGACCCCGAGGGCGGCGACGAGACTGATACCGCCCAGCACCTTTCGCGACAGTCGGGTGACCCGGGGCGGTTCGGCGCGCAGCCGCATGGGCGCAGCGGCATCGTCGGGCGGTGTGCCGACCAGCGGTGCGTCGGCTTCGTTGGGCGTGTCGCGCTCGCTCATGACGCGGGCCTCCCATCGGTGCGAACGATCCGGACCGTCTGCTGGCGCTCGCCACTGCCGAGACGGAGCTCGGCGGCGCCGAACAGGCGGTCGACGATCAGTATGTTCTGGTGGATCCTGCTGTTGGCGATCTGCGGTTCGCCATCTGCGCCGATGACGAAGAGCGGCGGCATCTCGCCCTGAACGATCCCACGCGGGAACTCGACATAGACGCGGCGCCCGTCGTCGTAGACCGAGATTGGCCGCCACGGCGGCGTGTCGCCCGTGAGGCCGTAGCGATAGTTCCGTGCCGCAACGGCCGGGAGCACTGGCGTAGCGGGCACTGCCTGTCTCTGCGAGGCGGGCGGCTGGGGATAGGCCCAAGCGACGGCCGGCATATAAGGGCGTTCGCCCGAGCGCAGCTCGATCATGTAGATGCGACGGTCGGTGGTGATGACCAGATTGGTCGTGATATCTGGCCGTGTCGGCTTCACGAGAACATGGACGCGGCGAGTGATCCCCGAGCCGCTCTCGGTGTCGCCGATGATCCAGCGCGCTGTGTCGCCCGCAGCGATCGGGCCGGCGCCGGTCAGGCCCTCGCCTGGTTCCAGCGCGATGTTGGTGATCTGCCCGGGAGCGGCATAGACCTGATAGAGCGCGCCCTCGCTCCAGGGATAGATCTGGATCGAGTTGTAATACCCCTCGCGGCGTGGTTCGACGCGCGCGGCGGCGTTGGCATTCTCCACGCGGCCCGCCGGCGTCCCTGCGGCAGCGCCACCGCGCGCGGGTGTCCAGGCGGGCGGTGTGTGAAGCGGCCTTGGTGGCGCCTCCGTGACGGCAGCCGGCACAGGGGGAAGCGGCGGCACATCGGCGTCGTAGCTGACCTGTGGCGGCCGGTTGGTCGCGCAGCCGGCCAGCGCCAATCCGGAGATCAGCAAAAGCGCAGAGCCGGATAGACGGAAGCTGCGGCTCGCGGATCGGCGGAGATGATCTCTCATTGCCCCATCTCCCGAGACCAGTTGATGGCGTTGACGTAGATTCCGAGCGGATTGGCCCGCAGCCGCTCTGCGTCGCGTGGGGGTTGGATCACGATGGTCAGGATGGCTGTCCAGCGTTGTGTCGTGGAGAGCTGGCCGTTCTCGTATTGGCGTTCGGTCCAGGCGACGCGGAAGCTGTCAGGCGACGCGCGGATAACGCTCGACACTTCGATCGACACCTGCTGCTTCCCGACGCGGGTGAACGGATCGTTGGCGCGGGCGAAGTCATTGAGGGCCGCCGCGCCGCGATCGGTCGTGAACTCGTAGGCGCGCAGCCAATTCTGCCGCACGACGATGGCGTCGGCCGGGATCGAGCGGACCTGCTCGATGAACCGCGCCAGATGCCAGGCCACCTGCGGGTCGGTGGGGCGGTAGTCGGCCTGCGCTGGCGCGACCGCCTGCGCCTGGCCGAGATTGTCGACCTGCACCACCCACGGGACGATGGTCCCGCGCGCCGACTGCCAGACCAGCGCGGCAGCGAAGCCGGCGGAGAGGATCAGGCAGCCGAAGGCCATGAGCCGCCAGTTTCGGGCCTGGACACGCGCTGAGCCGATTCGATCATCCCAGATCTGCGCCGCGCGCTGATACGGCGTCTCGGGCCCGGGCGTCTTTCCATAGTGGGTTGCGGGTCGCTTGAAGAAGCTCATGTGCGGTCGCCTCCGGAGAGATTGATGGAAGAGCCGCCGCCGTGGCTGTCGCCCGATCGGATCGCGTGTGCCGCGAGCGTGACGCCGTGGCTCATGGTCTGCCCATGTCGCATGCGCTGCGCCCAAGCCGGCGGGCTGGCGGCAGAGCCTGTGGCTGCCGGTGCGGCCGAACCGGCATCATTCGCGACCGTTCCCATGCTCGAGGAACCGCCGGTGGCTCCGAAGCCGCTTTTGACGCCGTCGGCGAAGCTCGAGCGAACGCTTTGCGCGGCCCGGCGCAGCGGAGAGGCTGCCGCGCCGCCGGCCGCTCGTGCGACGCCGCCGAGGCCCGACGCGACGCCGGCAGCGCCCGACTGGCCGAGGGAACCGAGACTGTAGGCAGCAGAGGCGGCTCCCGCCGCGGTGGCTCCACCGCGCATGGCGGCGGCGCCGCCGGAAATGGCGCTCGCGCCACCGCGCAGGGCGAGCCCGGCCGCGCCGCCGGCAGCCATGGCTGCGCCGCCCGCGACGAGGCCGGTGCCGATGGCGGAGCCTGCGCCGAGTTGCGGGCCGCCGGAAACGATGCCGTTGGCGATACCCGGACCGAATATGCCGAGACCGAGAAGCGACAGCGCCGCCAATACGACGGCCATCGCGTCGTCGATGGTCGGTGGCTGACCGCCGAATCCTGCCGTGAACTGACTGAACAGAGTCGAGCCGATGCCGATGATGACGGCGAGCACCAGTACCTTGATCCCTGACGAGATGACGTTTCCCAGCACGCGCTCGGCCATGAAGGCGGTCTTCCCGAACAGGCCGAACGGGATCAGGACAAAGCCGGCCAGGGTGGTCAGCTTGAATTCGATCAGCGTGATGAAGAGCTGGATGGCGAGGATGAAGAAGGCGAGCAGCACCAGCGCCCAGGCGAAGAGCAGGCAGGCGATCTGGATGAAGTTTTCGAAGAAGGCGATCCAGCCCATCAGGTTTGAGATGGATTCGAGCAGCGGCCTCGCCGCATCGAGACCCGTCTGCGCGACCCGGCCCGGGCGCATCAGGTCCTGGATGGAAAACCCGGTGCCAGACGCCTGAAGTCCGAGGCCGGCGAAGCTTTCGAAGACGATCCGCGCGAGGTTGTTCCAGTTGCCGATGATGTAGGCGAAGACGCCCACAAACAGCGTCTTCTTCACAAGGCGTGCGATGATGTCGCCGTCCGCGCCCCAGCTCCAGAACAGGGCGGCCAGCGTGACGTCGATGACGATCAGCGTCGTCGCGATGAACGCCACCTCGCCGCCGAGCAGGCCGAATCCGCTGTCGATGTAGGAGGTGAAGACCCCGAGGAAATTGTCGATGACGCCGCTGCCGCCCATGGCTCACCGCCCTTCGTCGGCGCGTCGCGGCGCGGTGCGGGTGCCAAGGAAACGGTCGCGGGTTTCGGCCCAGATGCGCAGACACTCGCCGTCCCTTGCGGCGGCTTCCCCCATCTGCTGGCACCGACGCTGGCCCTCGCGCAGCGGGTCCGGCGCCTCCTCAAGCACGGGCGTCGGCCGAGCCGCTGGCCTTTCCTCTTTCCGGGTCATCTCGATCGCCGTTGCCGTGATCGCGACGGAGACGAAGATGATTGCGCCCAGGCGGGCCAGCGTCTTGCCGTCCATCCTGCTGTCCTCAGTTGCCGTTCGGGAACATCCGGGCGTTGCCGGGCTGATAGCCGGAGCCGGGCGTCAAGAACCGGCGGCGCTGTTCACGGCCTTGTTCGGCGGCTGCGGCTCGCTCGGCATCGACAAGCGCCTGCGCTCGGCCGTTCGCAGCGACCACAGCGACCAGGTCTGCGAGTTGCTGCGCCTGCAATGCGAGCAACTGGTTGCCGGCCTGGGTTGCCTGAAGCGCGCCGGTCGCACCCTGGCTCTGCCCGACCAGAGCCGCCATCTCGGCGCGGTTGGTGTCGATATTGCCGACGACACCGGCCTGCATGCGCAGCGCGTCCTGAAGGCCGCCGACCGTGTTCTGCCAGCGCGATCGTGCATCGGAGACGAGACGCTGATCCGAAGTGGACAGCGAGATGTTGCTGTACTGGCTCTGAAAGGCTTGGTCGATCTGCTGCACGTCGAAGGCGATGCGCTGTGCCTGACCCAGAAGCGCTTGCGTGCGCTGCACCGATTGCTGGAGCTGCTGAAGCGAGGAATAGGGCAGGCTCGCGAGATTGCGGGCCTGGTTGATCAGCATCTGCGCTTCGTTCTGGAGGCTCTGGATCTGGTTGTTGATCTGCTCGAGCGCCCGCGCGGCCGATAGGACATTCTGGACGTAGTTGGTCGGATCATAAACGACCCACTGCGCCGCTGCCGGGGTCACGAACACGGGCGAGAAGGCGACGGGCAGCGACAGGATGGTTGCGGCGAACAGCGCCGCGCGAGAGCGTCGGATCATCATGGCTTGGGCTCCAGGTTGGTGAGATCGGGAATGAGGTCGGCGGCCCATCCGACATCGCGGGCGCGCAGCCAGGCGGACAGGAAGCCGTCGCGGCCATGCTCGGCGAGGATCGCCTCGATGGCGGCCTGATCAGTTTTCGAGGATGCCGCGCAGAGCGCGAGGGCGACTTCGGAGAGCCCCAACTCGAACAGCCGGTTGCCGCGCCGCGACTGGCAGTAATAGTCGCGCTTGGGTGTGGCCCGGCTGAGGATCTCGATCTGGCGGTCGTTCAAGCCGAAGCGCCGGTAGATCGTGGTGATCTGGGGTTCGATCGCGCGTTCGTTCGGCAGCAAAAGGCGCGTCTGGCAGCTTTCGATGATGGCCGGAGCGATCGCGCTCCCATCGATGTCGGCCAGCGATTGCGTGGCGAAGACGACCGACGCGTTCTTCTTGCGCAGCGTCTTCAGCCATTCGCGCAGTTGCGCCGCGAAGCCTTCATCGTCGAGCGCGAGCCAGCCTTCGTCGACGATCAGGAGCGTGGGCCGTCCATCCAGACGGTCGCCGATCCGATGGAAGAGATAGGCGAGGACCGCCGGCGCCGCGCCGCCGCCGATCAGCCCCTCGGTTTCAAAGGCCTGGACCGCAGCTTCCCCTAGCTGCTCGCCTTCGGCGTCCAGCAGCCGTCCGTAGGCACCGCCGACGCAAAAGGGGCGCAGCGCTTGCTTGAGATCGTTCGACTGGAGGAGGACGGCGAGGCCCGTCAGCGTGCGCTCTGTGATCGGCGCGGACGCCAGCGAGGTCAGCGCCGTCCAGAGATGTTCTTTCACTTCCGGCGTGATCGTGACGCTCTCGCGGGCAAGGATGGCGGCAATCCAGTCGGCTGCCCAGGCACGCTCATGGGTCTCGTGAACGCGTGCGAGTGGCTGGAGGGAGACCGACGACGCGGCGCCGTCCGTCAGGCTGCCACCGAGGTCGTGCCAATCGCCTCCCATGGCGAGCGCGGCCGCGCGAATGGAGCCGCCGAAGTCGAAGGCGAAGACTTGGCTGCCCGGATAGCGCCGGAACTGAAGTGCGATGAGCGCGAGCAGCACGGACTTGCCCGCGCCTGTCGGCCCGACGACCAGTGTGTGGCCGACGTCGCCGACATGCAGCGAAAAGCGGAACGGCGTGCTCCCTTCGGTCTTGCCGTACAGCAGCGGCGGCGCTCCGAAATGCTCGTCCCGTTCCGGCCCGGCCCAGACCGCCGAGAGCGGAATCATGTGGGCGAGGTTTAGAGTGGAGATCGGTGGCTGGCGGACGTTGGCGTAGACATGGCCGGGCAGCGAACCGAGCCAGGCATCGACGGCATTGATGGTCTCGGACATCGCGGTGAAGTCGCGGCCCTGGATCACCTTTTCCACGAGGCGCAACTTCTCGTCGGCGGTGCGCGGATCGGCGTCCCAGACTGTGACCGTGGCGGTCACATAGGCCTGACCGGCATAGTCGGCCCCAAGCTCCTGCAGGGCCATGTCGGCATCGGCGGCCTTGTTCGCAGCGTCCGTATCGACGAGTGCGGAGGCCTCGTTGGTCATTACCTCCTTCAGGATTGCGGCGATCGACTTGCGCTTGGCGAACCACTGCCGCCGGATGCGCGTCAGCAGTTTCGTGGCGTCCGTCTTGTCGAGGAGGATCGCCCGCGTGGACCAGCGATAGGGAAAGGCGAGCCGGTTGAGATCGTCGAGAATCCCTGGCGTCGTCGCCGTCGGAAAGCCGTTGATCGTCAGCACGCGCAGATGAGCGGCGCCGAGCCGTGGCTCGAGGCCGCCGGTCAACGGCTCAACGGCGAGAAGCGCATCGAGGTAGATCGGCGTTTCGGGCACGCGGACGCGGTGGCGCTTCGTCGAGACGGTCGAGTGCAGGTAAGTCAGGGTCTCGGCGTCATCGAGCCACCGGCATTCCGGCATGAAGCCATCGACGAGCTGGAGGACGCGGTTTGTGCGGTCAATGAAGGCCGCGAGGGCTTCATGGGGATCGACGCCGGACTGTTGGCGACCCTCGTAGAGCCAGGTTTCCGCCCGCGCGGCGTCCTCGGCAGGCGGGAGATAGAGAAAGGTCAAGAAGTAGCTCGACTCGTAATGCGCGTCCGCTTCCTCGAAGTCGGCGTTGCGCTCCGCATCAACGAGGGCGGAGGCGGCGTCCGCGAAGCGGCTTGCCGGATAGGAGGCGGCTTCGTGGCGCTGCGCTTCGACGAAGATCGCCCAGCCCGAGCCCAGACGCCGGAAGGCGTTGTTGAGGCGACTGGCGACTGCCACCAGTTCGGCGGCCACAGCAGAGTCGAGATCGGGACCACGAAAGCGCGCGGTGCGCTGGAAGCTGCCGTCCTTGTTCAGCACGACCCCTTCGCCGACCAGCGCCGCCCAGGGCAGGAAATCTGCAAGGCGGGTCGCGGTTCGGCGATATTCGGCGAGGTTCATCATGGCCACGCCTCACACCGAGAGATGGCCCGGAATGCGCAGATGCCGGCGGCCCACTTCGACAAAGAGCGGATCGCGCTTTGCTGCCCAAACGGCGGCGAAATGGCCGATCGCCCAGATGAGGAGACCAACCAGCCATAGCCGCAATCCGAGACCGACAGCGCCGGCGAGTGTGCCGTTCATGATGGCGATGCTGCGCGGTGCGCCGCCCAGCAGGATCTGCTCGGTCAGCGCGCGGTGGACCGGAACCGAGAAGCCCGCGACTTCATCGGGATGATGCAGGAGGCCCGCCATCAGACGAGCGCCCCGCCGCCGAACGAGAAGAACGACAGGAAGAAGCTGGACGCCGCGAAGGCGATCGACAGGCCGAAGACGATCTGGATGAGGCGCCGAAATCCTCCGCTCGTGTCGCCGAACGCCAGCGTCAGGCCGGTGACGATGATGATGATCACCGCGATGATCTTGGCGACCGGCCCCTCGATCGACTGCAGGATGGACTGCAGCGGCGCTTCCCAGGGCATCGAGGAGCCGGATGCATGGGCGGCGGGCGCCAGAAGAAAGCTCAGGGTCAGCGCCGTGGCGGCGGTTGCGAGGCGCTGATGGCCGCGCGCGATAGGTTGGATCATGCGGGTTCTCCTTGTGGGTCGGGAGGCTGGGTTGCGGGGGAAAGGCGGTAGTCGGTGTCCGTCCCGAGCCCTTCGACGCGCGCGAGTTCGGCGAGACGCCGCGCTGCGCCGCGGCCGGAGAGCACGGCCACCAGATCGATGGTCTCGGCGATCAGCGCCCGGGGGACGGTGACGACAGCTTCCTGGATGAGCTGCTCGAGGCGGCGCAGCGCGCCGAGCGCGGTGCCCGCGTGGATCGTGCCGATCCCGCCGGGATGGCCGGTGCCCCAGGCCTTCAGGAGATCGAGCGCCTCAGCCCCACGCACCTCGCCGATCGGGATCCGATCCGGCCGCAGCCGCAGCGAGGAGCGCACCAGGTCGGACAGGGTCGCGACGCCGTCCTTGGTGCGCATGGCGATGATGTTCTGCGCCCTGCATTGCAGCTCGCGGGTGTCTTCGATGACGATGACGCGGTCGGTTGTCTTCGCGACCTCGGCCAGCAGGGCATTGGTCAGCGTGGTCTTGCCGGTGCTGGTTCCGCCGGCAACGAGGACGTTGGCGCGCGCTGCGACCGCCTGCCGGAGGATGGCGGCCTGGTCGGCCGTCATGATGCCCGCGGCGACATAGTCGTCGAGCGTGAAGACGGCGACGGCAGGCTTGCGAATCGCAAAGACCGGAGCCGTCACGACCGGCGGCAGCAGGCCTTCGAAGCGCTCGCCGGTTTCGGGCAGTTCAGCCGAGACACGCGGCCGTCGGTCATGCACCTCGGCACCGACATGATGGGCGACGAGGCGGATGATGCGTTCGCCATCGGCGGCCGAAAGTCGTTCCCCCGTATCGGACAGGCCGTCAGAGAGCCGGTCGACCCAGAGCCGCCCATCGGGGTTGAGCATGACCTCGACGATCGCGGGGTCTTCCAGGAATCGGGCGACCGCAGGCCCCAGCGCGGTGCGCAGCATGCGTGCACCGCGTGAGGCTGCTTCCGATTGCTGATGGTTGACCGCCACGTCGTCCCCGTTCGCTTGCGGGCCCGCGCGATGCGCGGCCCTGGATCGGGGATGAGTAAGAAAGGCAGGAATTGGGGCGTTGCAACAACGCTCAGGGGGTCATCGTACTGTGGCGAAGAAAGACAGGTGATCGGCGGACTGGCGTCGAGCCGCGGCAGCATCTGAGACTCCCGACCGGCGCGTTTTCCCGAGCGGGAATAATTCAGACCCAGGAGCTACCCCGAGGCGCAAGCTTTCCCGAGCGGGAAATTCTTATAGACATTCTTCAGAAATCCATGATACTTTCCCGTTCGGTAAATATCATGGCCAGACGCAACCTCACCACCGCCGAGATCGGCGACATTGTCCGGACAACCCGCAAGGCCGCTGGCCTGCGGCAGGACGAGCTTGCCGGCGCAGCTGGCGTCGGCCTGCGCTTCATCGTCGATCTCGAAGCGGGCAAGCCGACCGCGCAGATCGGCAAGACACTTCAGGTCCTAGCCGCGTTGGGCTGCTCGCTCGATATCACACCGCCGCCCGATCCCAAAGGAGCGCGGAAGGGATGACGCGCACCCTCGATATCTGGTGGGACGGGCGCCTGGTGGGTCAGCTGACGCAGGACAAGCATGGTGAACTCGGCTTCGCCTATGCGCGGGCTTGGCTCGACGACGAGGCGGCGCAGCCCTTGTCAGCCTCACTGCCAAAGCGGACGGAGCCGTTCAGTCGTCGCGAGTGCCGCCCATTTTTCGGCGGTCTCTTGCCGGAGGAAAGCCAGCGCGACGCCGCGGCTCAGGCACTCGGCGTGTCGCGCGCCAATGATTTCGCCCTTCTTGATCGCCTCGGCGGCGATGTGGCGGGCGCGCTCCAGCTTCTGCCGCCCGGCGAAGGTCCGACCGCTCCTGCCCCCGATCAACGGCCAATCCCGCTTGACGATGAGGGCCTGATCCGGGTGCTGGACGCGCTGCCCGTCCGCCCATTGCTCGCGGGCGAGGAAGGCTTGCGGCTCTCTCTCGCTGGCGCCCAATCGAAGGTGCCGGTGGTTCTGGTGGAAGGCGCAGTGGCGTTGCCTGCTCCGGGCCAGCCCACGACGCATATTCTCAAGCCCCCGATATCCCGCTTCGCGGCCACGACCGAGAACGAGGCCTTCGTGATGCGCCTTGCTGCCGCCATCGGCCTCGATGTCGCGCCGGTAGAAGCCCGCATCGTTCAGGATCGAACGTTTCTGCTGGTCCAGCGCTATGACCGCCTCATTGGCGACGATGGCTTTGTGCGCCGCATCCATCAGGAGGATTTCTGCCAGGCGCTCGGCGTGCCACCGGAGACCAAATATGCGAGCGAAGGCGGGCCGACCTTCAAGGATTGCTTCGCGCTGCTCCGCCGCGTCGCCGCAAGGCCCGCTGTCGATGTGCTGAAGCTTCTCGATGCGGTGATCTTCAATGTGATCGCCGGGAACGCCGACGCACACGGCAAGAATTTTTCGATCCTCTACGGCGACGAAGGCCCACGCCTAGCCCCGCTGTATGATTTGCTTGCGACAGTTGCCTATCCCGATCTCTCGCCGAAATTTGCCATGAAGATCGGGAAACGAGCGACGCTTGCCGAACTGGATGCGAAGGGGTGGGCAGCGTTCGCGGCGGACACAGGTCTCGGTCTGCCGCTGATACGACGACGGGTTGCGGAGATCAGCAAAGAGGTCCTCGAGAAAGCAGCCGCAGTCGCAGAGGAACTTTCGCGCCCTGAGTTGGACCGAACGGCTATCGAGCAGTTTGCCAACATGATCCGTGACCGCGCCGATCGCTGTGCTTTGACGATCGCGGGAGCCATGCGATGACGCGGTCGATAAAGAGCCGCCCATCGTCGGTTAAACCCGGGGAGTAATACGCGCTGCGGTACGGATATCGGCGATCTGGATGCCAAGAGCGTGCAGATTTTGACGCATATCGTTGAAAACCGGTTGCTCGGCGTCTGGATCACTGATGGTCACGATCACTGTGAAGGGCACGCCTTCTTCGGGCATGACCTCGCCCGCGCGCGTCAAGTATTCAACGAAGAGACGCCAGTTCGACGAGGGACCCACGCCCTGAGGGAAGGTTTTCGCCAAGACCTTTACCGGGCTCCATTTGAGGTCATGTTCGATGCGCTCCGCCTCAATCGGAGGAGCCTCCCGCCGTGACGGGAGATAAAGTGGTTCAAGCCGTCCTTTCCACCCGCCATTGGCTTGTTCCTGCTGGAGGACAGCGTTGATGTTGACCCGAACGAACTCCGATCCAAAACGGGCGTCGAGCGGGGGGGTGGAGACGAGCGTGATCTTTGCTCGACCACGGCACTTGCCTTCGGGGCCGACCAGTGACGCCGGCCATTGGAAACGGAAGTTGATCTGTTGGTCACGTTGGATGCGCGATGCGAAAACTAGAGTAATCGTGTGGTCGCCCGTTTCCAGGATGCGATCGGCCGAAGGCGGCATTCCGAATCCGACCATATGTTTGGCGATAGGCGCCAGCGCCTTGTCCTGCAAAAGGGTCGGCATTTCGGCATGGTGAACAAGCAGACCGATCAGGGTTTCACGAGAGACCTCGCCCTCAATAGCGTGATCCAGGACAGCGGCGGTCTTCGCGGCAAGGGGCGCGGCATAGCTAGTTCCGCAGCCATCGACGATGGTGCCGTCGGGCAGGATCGAGAAGAGCCCGTGGCCAAGTTTAGGGTGCTGGGACCCTGCGCCACCGATGTGAGCCAAGTCGGGCTTAACACCTGCGCGCAGTCCGGGGCCACGTCGGCTGTAGCGCGTCGGAGCGAACGGAAGGCATCCATCATGGCCTGGCGGGTTGAGAGCTCCCACAGCGACGTTGCGCGCGCTCTCGGCCGGCGTAAGGAGGCCGTCGTTGCGTGCGGTGGCAAGGTTGCCGAGCGCCGCCGTGGCGTCAGCAGGCCATTCAGGGCGCAGGTCTTGCGGTTGTATGTTGCCAGCTGAAATGAAAACGATGGCGTTGTTGCTCTCAGCGATCTGGTCAAGCCGCGCTGCGTGGGGACTGTAACGATCTGGTGCCGCAGGCTGAAGGATGTTCAGGCTCATGTTGAACACGCGCACCCCATGTCGAGCGCGAGCGTCCGAAATGGCTGTCTCCATTTCGTCGAAGAATTGCGGCAAGCCATCGGGATAATAGGACGCAAAAGCTCCGGCTTTGCGTTCGTTCGGGAAGACTGCAACGTCGACCAACTCCGCGCCGTCGGGCTCGGGGCAAATCTCCGCGCCGTTAAGCGCGCCGCCCAGTGCGGCCAATCCGCCGATGAACGTCCCATGCGCAAGGTCGGTATCTTCCTCTGCGAGAACGTCCCACCGGTCGATGATCCAGTCTGACAGTGCTTCGCCGATTCCGCCGTCGATGATCCCAAGCCGGGGATGACTGCGGCGGCTGTCTCGGACGGGAATAGTGACATCGGTAGGCCGTGCGCGGGCGACTGCCGTGCTGGGTCTTGCGGCCCGCACGACGATGCCAGGAAGTTCGATCCGGCGCACAAGCGGATGGCTGTCAAGGAAGGCGAGCAGCCGGAGGTGTCGACCCACGTCGGGATTGAATGCGGCAAGCTCGCGCCGCCGTTCGCTGACCGGGGCATCATTCAGCCGCAGAACCGGCTGATCTCCGGACTGATCCAGTCGGACAGAGAGGATCGGCTGTTTGTGGCGACGGTTCGGCAAACGCTCGACGACGAGGCCGCGATCTAGTGCGGCGAAGCCGGCAACGAAGCTCTCGACTAGGCGCCGATGGCTCAGGTCGAGGCGGTCCCACTCCGAGCGCGGCGGCGGGCTATCAAACAGCTCGACTTGATAGCTGCTGCCCGTCATCGGATTGGAGAGCCACGCTACAGCCTCATCGACCGAGAAGCTGCGCCGATCACTTGGCCCATAGAGTTCGATCCGGTCGATGGCACCGACCTCGCTCTTTCGGGCAGACGGATAAGGTTCGTCCTTCTGCTTTTGCTCGTTGAAGCGCATTTCGGTGTGGGTTTCGGCCTTGGCAATCTCTGCTGCCACCTGGCGCAGCGTGCCAGGCCGGGCTTCGACGAGCATAACTCCGAGATCTCCGCCGCCAACTACAGGGGTGCGATCGTGCCGAAACAGGCTGGCGATCGGGCGATGGCTTTTAGCCCAAGCCTCACGACGAAGAATAACCTTCACGAAGCCGATATCGCCCTGTGCTTGCGCGCTGAGAACGCCAGCAATCGTGTCGATTTGGCCCATCAGCGCGGCGCGATGGGCGGTGAACTCCGCATCGCGGTGGGCAAAGAAGTCCTTCCGACCGCCTCCACCACCAGCGTCACGCGCTTCCTCATAGTTTTCAGGATTGAGGACGATCTGGATGGGACTAGCCATTTAGCGTCTCCGCCTCGCCAGACTTGGCCGCGCGGCCGAGCTGACGACTGACCGTCGATTTGTCCTTGCCGGCAATCTCACCGATGTCGGCCATTGAGAAGCCGAGGATCGGATCATCCCGCATCGCCCGAAACAGATTGCTGGAGTCGTCGAATAGCAACGCGCGGCGTTCGCTTTGGACCCGAGCCGCGTTCAACGTGGCGAATTGGCGAAGTGTATCGAGTAGCCCGCGCTTGTCCTCCTCACGAACGGTGGTGGCCTTCTTGTATGTGCGCACGAGAGACTCGATCTCAGCGCCAGTCGAACCTTCAGTAAACCATGCGATTAGGCGCAAGTGGATGTCCGGGGCCTTTACTGGTGGCATGAAATGCGCGGCGATCGCCTTTCGCATCTCGAAGTCCGGCTTGGGAATCTCAAGCTGAACCTCGAAACGCCGCCAGACGGCGGTGTCCAAGAGCTTCGGGTGATTGGTGATGCCAATCGTGAAGCCGACATCGCGGCGCGTATCGAGATTCTGCAGAAGTGCGTTTACGACACGCTTGATCTCGCCAACCTCCTGGGGATCGTCACGAACTTTCGCGATCGCGTCGAATTCGTCGAGTAGAAGGATGCAGCGGTGACGGTTCGCGAAGGCGAACAAGTTTCCGATATTGCGCGCGGTCGTGCCGAGGAACGACGAAACGAGCCCGTCCAGCTTCACCAGCACGACGGGGAGATCGAGCTGTTGCGCGATCCAAAGCGCCAGCCTTGTCTTTCCCGTCCCTGGAGCTCCGTAAACAAGGCAGGTTTTGGACGGCCGAATGTTGATCTCTGATAGTGCGTCGAAGTTGGCCCATTCTTCGATAACTGTCTCGATGGCACGACTGACGGTCGAGTTGAAGAGCGGCGCGGTCGGTTGAATGTCCGCCGGGAAGATAATCTCCGCCAACGGTGCGGCTGTTTCACGGTCGACCGGAACAGGCGTGTTCCGTGTCAGCGGCTCACCCGAGATCTGCGCCTTGGAGCGTTCGATCCGGCTTGGCGAAAGCTCCTTCGTCCGATCAGCGGTCGTGAGGATGCTGGTCAGAGCAGCGGACTGCTTCGCCTCCCCATCCTTAGCCAAAGCGTCGCGAAGTCGCTCGATCTGCTTACGTAGGGCAGGTGAAGCGTCGGCCATTGCCGCGCGACATAGGGCCTGAATGATCGAGAAGTGGTCCATTGGTGATTCCTGGCGGCGCGATGCGCTATCTCATTAAGATGATGCGTATAGGCCCTTTTCTGGTGCGCGTCAAGCGCGTTTGATGCGTCCAGCGCGCTATTTGTTGCATTGAAAGGCCGCGACGTTGCGTCTATGTCGGCCTCTCGCGGCGGCTAAGTGTGGAATTTCCTCTTCAATGATCGGGATCATTTGCACCGGCCACGTCTTGTGGGATCTCCCGAAGGAAACTCTGGCCCTTCTGCAGGCGCCGCCCCAGCGTTTCGATAAAGCCTTCGTAGCGCTCCCGCCCTTTGGCCTGTGCTGACGCCTGAGCATCATTCGGCAAGGGCGGCGTGATCGTCAGCCAGAACCGGACGAACAGGGCGAGTGTCTCTGCGGTGACGCCGAGGTCGCGCTCCAAGCGCTGGACCTGGCGCGACAGGCGATCGAGGCGGCGCGCGAACGCGGCCTCGCGCTTGTCCGCGCCATCAGGTGACAGGAATGACGCAACCGCCGCTTCGACGATCGCGGAGCGGGAGAGCTTCTTGCGGTCGGCGAGATCGGCGATCTGGCGGAGCATCTCGGGCGGGAAATAAACGTTCATCCGGTCGCGCATGGTTGCCTCACAGTTCGATGCCGTCATTGGGATCGAGCGCGACCTGTCTCGCCACGCCGCGCATCTGCTGGCGCAGCGCCTGACGCTGCCGCGCCGCGTCTTCCGGCTCATCGTCCAGCATGATGGAAAACTCGTCGGCCGCGGCAGGTCCGGTCGTCTCCTTGGCGATCGCGACATGGTCGGGCAGTTCGGGCTCGCGCCGCAGACCGCCATTGGCAGCGTCTTCCGCCTTGTCGAGCTCAGCCGCGAGCAATGCGTCGGGCCGCTGCGGTTTCAACTCGGACCAGGCGTCCCTTCGGGCCGAACGCCCGCATTTCGCCGGGTCGGGTGACGGCAGGATGCGCTCCTTGAAGCGGCGATCCTCGAAGTAACGGGCCTTCTTGGCTCGGATGGGATGGACACCGGCGGCCATCACGATTTCATCCGTCGCCGGTAGCTGCATCACCTCGCCAGGGGTAAGGAGCGGCCGCGCCGTCTCCGAGCGCGAGACCATCAGATGACCGAGCCAGGGGCTGAGCCGATGCCCGGCATAGTTCCGCATCGCCTTCATCTCGGTCGCCGTACCGAGGGCGTCGCTCACGCGCTTGGCGGTGCGCTCGTCATTGGTGGCGAAGCTCACGCGCACATGGCAGTTGTCGAGGATCGCATTGTTCGGGCCATAGGCCTTTTCGATCTGGTTCAATGACTGGGCTATGAGGAACGACTTCAGGCCGTAGCCCGCCATGAAGGCGAGCGCGCTCTCAAAGAAGTCGAGGCGGCCGAGAGCTGGAAACTCGTCGAGCATCATCAGCACACGATGCCGCCGGTCTCGCGCATGCAGATCCTCGGTCAGGCGTCGGCCGATCTGGTTGAGCACGAGCCGGATCAACGGCTTCGTCCGGGAGATGTCGGATGGCGGAACCACAAGGTAGAGCGTTGCTGGCTTCTCATCGGCGATGAGGTCGGCGATCCGCCAGTCGCAGCGGCGCGTCACCTCCGCCACCACCGGATCGCGGTAGAGGCCCAGGAAGGACATGGCGGTGGACAGGACGCCCGAGCGCTCGTTGTCGCTCTTGTTGAGGAGTTCGCGCGCTGTCGACGCCACGACGGGATGAGGGCCGCCAAGGCCGAGATGGGGCGTCGTCATCATCGCCTTCAGCGTGGCTTCGATCGGACGGCGCGGATCCGACAGGAAGGCGGCTACACCGGCGAGCGTCTTCTCCTCTTCCGCGTACAGCACATGCAGGATGGCACCGACGAGCAAAGAATGGCTCGTCTTCTCCCAGTGATTGCGCTTGTCGAGTGAGCCCTCGGGGTCGACGAGAACGTCGGCGACGTTTTGCACGTCGCGAACTTCCCACTCTCCCCGTCGCACTTCCAGGAGCGGATTGTAGGCGGCCGACTTGGCGTTGGTGGGATCGAACAGCAGGACGCGGCCGTGCCTCGCGCGGAAGCCGGCGGTCAGCTGCCAGTTCTCGCCCTTGATATCGTGGACGATGGCGGAGCCCGGCCAGGTGAGGAGCGTCGGGACAACGAGACCGACACCCTTGCCCGATCGGGTTGGTGCGAAGCACAGGACATGCTCGGGTCCATCATGTCGGAGATAGGCGTCGCCTAGCTTTCCGAGGACGACGCCATCGGGTCCGAGCAGTCCTGCCGCCTTCACCTCCCGGATTTCAGCCCAGCGGGCCGAGCCGTAGGTCTCGACATTCTTCGCCTCACGGGCGCGCCATACCGACATTGCGATGGCGACGGCGATGGAGATGAAGCCGCCTGAGGCGGCGATCATAGCGCCTTCAACAAAGATCGGCGGGGCATAGGCGTCGTAGAAGTACCACCACCAGAAGAAGGCGGGTGGATAGTAGACCGGCCAACCCGCCAGCTCGAACCACGGCGTGCCGAGCTGCGCCTGAAAACCGAGCCGCCAGGCGGTCCATTGGGTCGCGCCCCAGGTCGTGAGCAGCACGATGAGGAACACGGTGGTGATCTGGCCCCAGAGGATTTTCGTCGCAGACATCGGCGGCGGTCCTTTCTTCCTTGTTGGCTAGAGGGCGAGCCCACGCTTGCGGCCGAGGCCCCATTCGATGCCGCCGCCATCCTTCACGGCGCCGGCGACATGCTGGCCGAGCTTGCGTTCGATCTCGCGGGACCAGGGCACGAGCTGGAAGCCGAGACCGTTGTCGATCATCGCGAACCGGCCGGAGGAGAGGTCGAGACGCTGGCGATAGATGCCCGCGACCTGATCACCGGCGGTCTGCTTCATGTGCGCAAGGCCGGTCTCGGCGGAGAGGCGCGCCCCGACCGCATCCAGTTCGCGCCGCCGCAGCGTGGCGAGGAGGTCGCGTTGCAGGATGATCCGCTGGCCTTGGCGTCGACCGAGGCCTTGGTCGGCGAGATGCTCGGCCCGTGCCTGCAGGGCTTCGCGCACCTCTCGCCCGAAGCCTCCCATCGACAGCGGCATGGGGTCCGCCTCCACAAGCCGATGGTCCAGCCAGGTGGCCCCCGGCGCCTTGATCTGCTGGCCGAGTTCGAGGTCTGACCGGTGGGCGAGAACAAGCGTCGGGCGCGCCTCATCGGCTCGGCCAAAGCGCCGAACCTCCACGATGCCGCCGATCGCAGGCGCATGCTCGAAGGCCTCGACACCGCGGAACCGGACATGGTGGGCGCGGCCGTCGGTGCCGTCGATCACCGCATAGGCTTCGCCCGTCAGCTCGTCGTGCAGGCCGCGATCGACCAGCCGCCCGATGATCGGCGCCTGTCCGCTGCCGCCTTCGATGACATAGTCGGCGACAGCGCGATCCTCACCGCGCTCGGCGAAGGCGCGGTGCATGGTCTTGATGATGTCCCCGCGAAGCCCGAGGTCGCGCAAATTGCGTTCGGCGTCGAGCCCGACCATCCACTCGCCGGGGCTGGCGGATGACGCGAGGCCCATCTTCTCTAGGTGCTGGAGCCGCCCGATCATGAGCCGGCGGGTCTGGGGATCAGTGGCGCCGGATTGCTCGGGACGAAGATCGATGAAGCCGGTCTCGTCGGCGGCGATGCGAATCTCGACATCGAGGCGCGTCCAGCGCTCGGCCGTGATTTCGCGCTCGAGCGCCGTCTTGATCTCGTGCTCCGGCTTCGGGCCGAGTTCGATCGACACAAGATCCTCGGCCCGGGATCGCAAGCCGCGGCTGATGTAGTCGCGTGAGATGACGAGGTCGGTGCCCTGGGCGTCAACGCCTCGCACCAGCAGGTGGACGTGGGGATTGTCGGTGTTCCAGTGATCGACCGCAACCCAATCGAGCCGGGTCCCGAGGTCGGCTTCCATTTGGCGCGCGAGGTCGCGCGTGAAGGCGCGCAGGTCCGTCAACTCGGCGGCGTCCTCGGGCGAGATGATGAAGCGGAAATGGTGGCGGTCGTCCTTCGAGCGCGCGGCGAAACCAGCGTCATCGGCGCGGTCGCTGTCGGCATCGAACATCACGGCCTTCTCACCGTCGCGCGTGACGCCGTCGCGCTTGAGATAAGAGAGGTGGGCATTAAGCGGCGCAGACCGGAAGGCCCGGCCCTGGTGGCGGGCGATCCGCGCCTTGACGACGACGCGGCGCGACGAGCTGAAAAGCCGCGCGCGGCTGAAGGCGATCCGTCCGCGCCCGAAGCTCGAACGGCCATAGCCGGACGCCTTGCGGCCCGGACCGCCGCCGGTGCCGACATGCCCCGAGCGCTTGGCGGCGCGCAGGACTTGGTTGATGAAGCTCTTGGGTTTCGGCGCCCGCGTCGAACCGATGCGGCCTGGCCGGACCCGGAAGTCGCTGTCGCCGTCGCTCATCGCCGGCCTCCGGCGGGCCAAACGCGGGACAGTGCCGGCAATGTCCTTGAAATATCGTGGAAAATAGCCGGAACCGGCACTGCCCCCGACCGACCGGCACGTGAAAAGCCATGCGAAAGCAATGGCTTGCACGCGAGTGGCGAGCCGCTTTTATCTCGCCATCTGTTGGTCGTGTCTGCTTCGCCCCAACGGCCCCGTGCCGCCTCTTTCCGGGAGCTCGCTACACCGCGCCGGAGTGCGATTCCGGTCATGGACGCCCCCCATCATCGGCGCGGGTCACGAAGATGCCTGCCGTCTGCGTCGAACCGGCAATTGGGGGTTGCTGCGGATCTGCGGTTCGGCTGCCGTTCCTTTGGCGATCGGGCTGCGATCGTTCTGCTGCAACGCTGCCTTCGGAGCGCGCGACGAACAACGGAGACCGAGTCCACGCGAGCGGGTCGATGGTCGCGACAGCGACGCCGGCAGCGAGCGGCTCACTGCCGATCAACGGCGCGATCGCGGCCACGTAGGCGATGGTCTCGGCGGGCAGCGCGCGGCCAGCCGAGAGATAGTCATCGTACCGCCCGGGGCCGGCATTGTAGGCCGCGAGAAAGCCCGGCGCGCCGTAGCGGTCGTGCATTTCGCGCAGATAGGCTGCGCCAGCGAGGATGTTGTCGCGAGGGTCAAAGGGATCGGCCCCCAGACCGTGGCGCGCCCGCAGATCCGCCCAGGTCGCGGGCATGATCTGCATGAGTCCCATCGCGCCTTTGGGCGAGACCGCGCGGACACGACCGCCGCTCTCGACGCGCATGACTGCCCAGATCCAGCGCTCGGGAATGCCGAACCGCTGCGCTGCCTCGGCGACCGCTTGTGTGTAGGGCGAGCCTGCAGCGGGTCGCTCGATGAGCGAGGTCTGCGCCAGAGACGGCGCGGGCATCGCGCCGGCAAAGGCCAGGCCGGAAAGGAGAATGAAGGGGAATCGGCGGGCGGCCCCTTTCGCTCCGGCAGCGGGCTGGCGATGGGAGACGCGCATCGGTCAGTCCCGCTCGCTGCGCTTGGTCGGCCGGTTCCAGTAGAGACCCCATGCTGACTTGTCGTCGGCCGACTGGAACAGGTTGGCCCGGATCGGCTGTGCGAAGGTCGGATCGTCGAGCTGCAACGACACATACTCGCCGGCCTTCTCGCCGGTGCGCTTCCATCCCGCGCCTACTTCAGGCCCATCGGCATCATCGCCGAGGTAAACGCGATAGTCGGGCGCGTTCTCGGCGTCGGAGTGCTCCGCCGGCACGAGCACCAGAGCGGCGTCGAGGGCGAGTGTGCGAATGCGGCCGCCATAGCCGCTCTTGGTGCGGGTGAATTCTCCGATCAGGCTCATGGCAACCTCCTTGGCGATGCGGTGGAACGGGTCATGGCTGCGCCGTCACCGCGTCGGCGCGCTCCAGACGAAGCGACCATCGCCGTCTTCGTCGGTGTAGAGAGGCGTGGCCCGGCCGATCACGGTGGTGACGGCGAGAGGCCCGAAGTAGCGGCCGTCCAGGCTGTCCCGGACGCCGATGTTCATGAGGAAGAGTTCGCTCGCGCCGATCCGGTGGCAGCCTCTCCAGATAGGCAGCGTGCGTCCCAGACGGTCGCGGTCGAGCGCATTGCCGACGGTGATCCCGTCGACGCTAATGTCCCCTTCCGAACGGCAGACTGTCTGCCCGGGAAGTGCGGCAACGCGCTTCAAGAGCGGTACGCCGCGCGGCAGATAACCCCGGTCCGCGAGGAATGCGGCAAGCGGCTCCGGCGCATTGACCGCGACAAGGTCGGTGACCTCGAGCGGCGTAGCCGAGCCGATCTCATAGAGGCCGACCGGGACGCTGGCCGATGCGTTCCAGACGAGCCGCGGTGCAACGTGCACCATCGCCAGCGTGATCAGCAGGAGCGCGGCGCCAGTGGCCGTCAGCAGGTAGCCGGCGCGCGTCATGGCTCGGCCCTCTGTCGCAAGTGCCAAGCGCGATGCTGCTGTCGGGAGTAGGATCGCGGGGCGTCCCCGGCGGCGAGCCGGTTATGGACATGGCGCCAATAGTCAGGCGCAGCTTCGGCGGGATCGATGTCGAGCGCTTCGATCGCGTCGATCAGAAGCAGCACCTGCTCGACGCTCGGCCAGCCGCTCGTTTGCAGCAGGATTTCACCACCGGGCCGCACCGAGGGTAGCGTCTGATAGCCGTCGCCCGCGCTGACGGCGCGCAGGATGTCGATGCGCGAGACGACGGTGCCAAAGCCATTCGATGCCCAGCGGACGAAGGCGAAGACAGCCCCGGCGGGGAAGCTGAGGACGCGGCGCCGTCGGTCGAGGATTTGCTCGTGGACCGCATGGCCGAAGCGGATCCAGTGCTCGATCTGCTTCTCGCGCCAAACCAGTTCGACCTCGGTGAGCCGACCGGGAGGTGATGACGGCCGAACGCCTGCTGCACCATGAATTGCCGGTGCGCTCATGGCGCGTCCCCCTCGGCAGGAAACGCGCCCGCGAGGAGCTCGCGCAGCATGTCCGCGACGGTTTGGCCGCGCTGGAACGCGGTAACCTTGATCCGGCCGCGCAGGTCCGGCGTGACGTCGATCGTGAGGCGCGCGGTGTAGGCGATGGCGTCAGCCCTTCGGCCGCGCGGATCGTCGGCGGCCTTGATCCAGGTGTCCGGGTCGCCGGGCCGCGCGGCGAAGTTGCGCCTGGTCATGGTGCGAGCCTTCCAACTTCGGCGCAAAGCGCTGCGATCTCGCGCGTGCCGGCACGCTGGCCATCGAGCTCCGAGATCAGGCGGCCGGATTGCGCGGCATCCGCGAAGCCGACGCGTTGGCCTATCGCGCTCGCCAGCACCGGCGGATCGTGTTCGGCGAGCGCCTTCGCGGTCTCGCGTGCGATGATGGTGCGCGCGCCGCAGCGGTTGAGCACGAACCGGGCGACAAGCGACGGGCGGAACAGGCGTGCTTCGCGGAGCAGTGCCAGCATCTCGGCTGACGCCCATCCGTCGAAGGGCGACGGCTGAACCGGGATGAGGACGAGATCGGCGGCGAGCAGGGCTGAGCGCATGAGGCCGGCGACCCGCGGGGGACCATCGATCACCACATGATCGGCGCCGCGCGCCAGTTCGGGCGCTTCGCGGTGCAAGGTGTCGCGCGCCAGTCCGATGACGGCGAACCGGCGAGGCAGGCCTTCACGGGCGCGAGCTTGGGACCAGTCGAGTGCGGAACCCTGCGGATCGGCATCGATGAGCATGACGCGTTGATCGCGGCTGGCCCATTCGCCGGCGAGATGGAGAGCGAGCGTCGTTTTGCCGACGCCGCCTTTCTGATTGAGCAACGCGACGATCATGACCGCGCGCTCCGTCGGCAGCGGGGTGGTTTTCCACCGTCGCCCCGCTCCAACAAGAAGTTAGATTCGTTGTTAGATTCTAAGTTAAGGCTCGGAATCGCCGTTTCAGGCCAGAGGGTTAGTTGCGATTTCCGCGCCCGAAGTCCCGAGCCGGCAACGCCCGAAATCCCGATACCATTTGCGCCCGAAGTCCCGATCGCATCCACAACACCATCCACAGGGCCTGTGGACAAGTTGATGGGGCGGATGTGCAGGCGTTCTTGACGACCGGTGCGCTCCAGAGCCAAGCGATAGCCGGGCAGCGGCTGGCGGGCGACGATGCGGCGGATGTCGATGGCGAAGTCGGAAACACGCGCCTGGCTGCCCGATTTGGCGTGCAGGTGCGCGATTTCGAAGGTCCAGCCCGCTGGCTGACGGCCGGCATGCTTCCGGGCGACCCGGTAGAGCCAGCGCTCGATGCCGCCGGTCAGTCGGAAATAGGCGGGATCGATGGCGAGGACGAGCGAGCGGTCAATGACACCGCGATAGAGCCAGTCGGGCAGGACGAACTCCATGCCCTCTACGCGGCCGTCGCGCGTCGTGCATTCCCCCCACTCGTTGATCCAGGAGAATTGCTGACGCCGCCAATGCTCGCCGTTGCGGATCGTGGTGCGGATGACCGTCGACTGAAGGCGCGCCAGAGCGCCCTTGAGGAGCCGATAGTCGCGCGATCCCGTCTGGCGCCCGATCGCGGTCAGGAGTTGATACGGCGTGAAGCGCAGGAAGCGTGAGGTTTGGAAGCCGAGGTTTGCGGCCTCGACGATCTGGCTCGCGGCCCAGATCAGGATATCGGCATCCCAGATGGTCGCCATGCCATGCTCGGGGACCGCGAAGACTTCGACGCGGATGTCGCCGGCTTCGTAGTGGATCGGTGAAGTACGCTTGGCCTTGGCGAGCGAGAAGAAGGGCCGCTCCATCAGATCGCGCTGGTCGCGCGGACTGGCGTCGCCGGTGGCGACGACGAACGGGTCGAGCCGCGATCGTTCGCTCAAGGAGAGGGGGCGCTGCCGTGGGGACATGTCGGACGGCTTAGCGGGCTTGGCCGCCGCCGAAGGCAGGCGTGACGGCGGCATGGCGCTTGGCGGGAAGGACACTCCCGCGCGGATCGGACGTCGAGGTGACAAACCCGCGGTCAGCCCAGGCTTTCAGGTCCTCGAGCGCGTAGACGACGCGCCCGCCAAGCTTGCGATAGGCGGGACCGGTGCCGTAGGTCCGGTGCTTCTCGAGCGTGCGATCCGAGAGACCGAGGAAGCGGGCCGCTTCAGGCGTGCGGAGAAAGCGTTGCGGCACGCCGGCGCCATTGGGTGACATGATCGGGCCTCCGAGGTTGCGCGAGAGCCGCAGGGGGACAGCGGCGGTTGGCGGCTACCCTGGCGGACCGCGAAGTTGCGGAGGGAGTGGGAAGCTGGCGGGAGCAAATCCCCACACCAGGCGTGCTAGCGTCGACGGCGATGGCTCAGGAGGCGTCGATAGCCGCCGGCGATCATGGCGAGGCCGCCGCGCACAAGGTCCATGGTCGCGAACCGGCGCGAGGATGTTTTCCATGGTTCATCGGCGAGGTCGCTTGCGCCGAACAGTGCCGCCGCGATCTCGCGGTAGCTGGCGCCGCTGAGACGCCCGTCCACGGCCTGCAACATCCGTCGCGCACGTTGACGCTGCTGCTTGGTCAGCCGCGTGTCGGCAGGAATCGAGCGGCCATGGAGCGAACTCAGGAGACGGGCTACGGCCTCGAGCCGATCGAAGCCTTCGGGGCCGAGCGGGATGACGGCCGCCGTGCCTTCGTCTGCGCCTAATCCGCCGAGACGCAGGATCTGAAGCCGTTCGCCATTCGTGAGGGTGTGGACGAAGTGGGAGCCTTGCGCGTCTGATTGGCCGGGCGCCTGCGCGTCAATGTATTGTGACGTGTCGTCCTTCGGCAGGATGGCGGGCGGTGCGGTCAGTAGTACGACGCCAGTGTTCACGGTGGGTGCCCAGATGGGCGCGGCCTCTTTGGCGTCGAGGGCCGGCGACAACAGGAAATCGCAGCCCCCATCGAGACCTCGTCGCCTCGGTTGCTGCGGTGTCGGCGTTCGGTTCCAGCTGAGCGGCCTCGAAGTCGCGCTGATAGTCTCCATTCCGGCGCAGCCATTCCCAAGCGAGTTCGGGCGAGACGAGGCCTTCGACGTATTCGTAGCGCTCGGATGATCGCCAGTGCGAGATGTCGGGGGTCATGAATCCTCCGCCAGCAAACCTGCAGCAGCTTCGCTGCGCAGGATTCCGCCACGCAAGCGCAAGCGGAAGCCGGAGAAATGGAAACGGGCGATGCCGCTGCGGCATCACCCCCGCCTCAACGACGCGGGTGCTCGTGTACAAGCTCGCGGTAGCCGTGCTGGGTCATCCATTTGGCACGATCGAGATGGCTGTCATGGATGCGGCGGGCCCGCTCCGGTTCGGCGGCCGGGTCAATGCCGAACAGGATTGACACGGCCTCTTCCCAAGCAGCGCCGTCCGACGCGGCATCAAGGAGACGGAGGTAGAGCGTCATGTGCGCCCGATCATAGTCGGTGATCGACGCGCTCTCCGGCGGCCGTTCGAGGAAGTCTGCCTTGGTCACGACGCCCCACCTGGAATCACAGAGCCCCTGCGTGTCGGCATGGCGTTAACCAAGCCCGACTTCGACGGCAACTGGTATGGCTGCTGGCTCGCAACGCGGGTTGGCCGTCGTGGAACGGCGCTAGTTTCTCTTCCGCATGTCGCTGGCGGCTTTTCGGCCATGGACGAGCATCACCCCTTCACCTTGGTCGGACTGCAAGAGGACGATGCCATGCGCTTCAAATGCCCGGCGCACCTGATCGCGTGTGCTCTCGTAGACCTTCAAGTCGCTCTCCGACTCGAGGCGCTTGAGCGCGGTCAGTGATACACGGGCTTCGTCAGCGAGCGTCTCCTGTGTCCAACCCAGCAGCGCGCGTGCGGCCCGCGACAGTCGGGCGGTGATCATGCATGATCACCTCCACTCGGACCTCAGCGCACGCCAGAACTACGACTACAATAGTCGTTCTTGGCTTCTCGGGCCAGACTGAAGAGCGTCTATTGCGGTCGCTCGAGTAGTTCAGGCCGCAACCTGATTCGGATGCTTTGGTCGACGAAGGCCCCGTCCGGATCGACCGGACGGGGCGTCGCCGGAGCCTCAGTCGCCGTTGCGGCGGCTGGGGCGGGACCAGATGAGGCTGAAAGCTTCGCCATCCTCGTCGTCGAACAGGTTGGCGTAGATCGGGGCGTTGAAGCTCGGGTCGTCCAGCTTGAGACCAAGATAGTCGCGGCCCTCGTTGGAGCGCTTGGACCAGGCGGCGCCGATCTCGGCGCGACCGACCAGGACGCGGTGGCTGGGGGCGTTCTCGCCGGTGGCCCGGGTCTCGGGGACGATTCGGACGTTCTTGGCCTGAACGCTCAGGGTGACGATCTCGCCGGTGAACTCGTTCGTGCCGGTCTTCTTGAAGGTGCCGATGGTGGCCATGTCATTTCTCCTCGATCTTAAGTCTCGAGCCCGCACCATTGCGGCCTCGATGGCGATCGACGGGCCGGAGACGCTCGGCGGCGCACCCCAGCCTCGGGGCCCCAGTTCGCTGGGGTAGGCTTGGGGCCTGACAGCAAAGGAGGAACTTTCTTGTCCCGCGAGGAATGACGGCGCAGCCGGCAGGGGAAGAAAGTTGTGACGCCGCTGTTGCGCCATAGGCGAGCGAGGCGTGAGCCGGTCTTCGGCCAGATCAGGCCATTGAAGAGGCCGCTCGGGTGCGCTCGATCTGGCTAGATCCCGAGGGGATGACGTGGCGGCGCAAGGCATCGGCCGAATTGGCACGCGCGGTTCACGTGATCGGCGTTTCTGAGCTCTGAGCTGACACGTCTCGTCCTGCTGATGAGGGGCGCCTGACCGGTGACGCCCGTCAGCCTGCGTTTGGTCAGTCGGCGAATGAGCAGCCTGGGATCAGACGATCAGCGAGCCCTGCGCCATGACAGGTTGCGCGCTGACGTGCGCGCCCTTTCGCTCGATCCCACATCAGGTCGGTCGATGGTTGGTGCGTGGTGCACGTCCGCTTTCTGGTCCGGCTCTGCGGTCAGTTCGGCATTCAGGCATTGGCAACGCCCCGGCTGGTCGATTCTGGCGGGGTGAGTGACGTCACGCGGACAAAGGTCGTGACTGCAACGGCAATCGCCCCGATGACCGAGAATACGAGGTGCCAGGTTTCCGACGGCATGGTGTGCTTCACGATGCCATGGGTCGCGTGAAAGCCCGCGATGGCTGCGGGCGCGACGAAAGCCAATGCGACAAGGATTTTCAGCCACGCCGGCCGCAGGATGGCGAGCAGAAGCTGGCCGACGCCGAGTGCGATAACGGCACCAACGGCGCCGATGACGATGGCACCGAGCAGGCCGGCGCCGGTCTGATGCGCCCAGATGCCCGCGCTGACGCCGATGAAAGCTGGAAGCGCAAAGACGGCGAGCGTGAACAAAAGCCAGCAAAGCACGCCGATGGCGACGAGCGAACCGAGAATGGCGAAGACGATCATGGTGGTGGCCTCCGTGAGAATAGGTCTGACGGGTGCGCCGACCACCACCACCAAGGCGCGATGCAGAGTATAGCCAAATTCGATGCGCTTCGGGAGCGGAAATCGAACCGATCTCCGCCCGCGAAGCTGTTCCGCCAGACGTCAGACGTCGAACGGATCGATCTCGGCCACGACCTCGGCATCGCCGTCGAACTCGTTGCAGGGAGTGACAGACAGCGTGCCGTCGCCCGCTCGGAAGATGATGATGGCGACCATCAGGGTGCCAGCGAGGCTGTTTGCGAAGGCATAAGCGGCGTCGAGGGACATCGGTCCGGCTCCTGTTCCGAGCGGAGGACCATCCCCCGCTGACAGGCGCCCGAAGTGTCGGACTGAACGCTGCAATCACCGCGCAGGCGCAGCCGAAGCGGCGGCATGCTCGCATAGCCGACCCTTTACGGGTTGATGGCGTCAGGCGATCAGTCTGACCAAGGATCAGCGCAGATAAGCGGGGGTGTGTCGGCCGGTCTGAAATGGTAGCTGTGATGGTCTCAACAGCCTTGCCGCCAAGACATCAACCGGACGTCTCGCGCAGACGAGGCGACAACTTCGTCTGGGAGGAAAATGGCAAGCGGTTTCCACGTGCCGGATGGCAACGAGGCCTTGAGGTCGGATATTCCTGCCATCGTCGAACTCATCGAGCGGACGGCACGTTGGGTACATCCCGACACGTTTCGCGCGCTGCCGGTCTGGGCACCGCATACTGCGCGCGGTCGGCCGCTCTTTGATGCCGCGTGGACGCGGCGTTACACGAACACGCGCAAGCTAACCGGCGTCACGGCGGAGAAGTTCGAAGGAAATGTGGCTGCGCTGAACGCCCTTGTCGCCGCGCTCGACGTCGCGTCCCCAAGGCCGAAAAACTGGACCGTCTGTCACATCTGGGGTTACGACGATCCATCGTTCGCGCAGGGCAGCAGCGTGGTGCAGGATCCACGCTATTTCTCCTGTGTCGCGAACATGGTGTGGCTGCCCACCTCGCTGAAGGGCTTCACCGACACACTTCCTGAAATCAAAGCCATGCTGCGCGTATGCGCTTTCCATCTGTACGGATGGGCATGCGAGCACGAGGCGGTCGCCGAACAGGCTGAACAGGTGCGATCTGGCTGGACACCTCCCGACTACCCGAAGAGTTGGCCCAACGCGGATCGGCGAGGCGTCTTGCCTCCGGGGACCGCGCCGTTCACGCCGCGCATCGAACGCGAAATCGAAAAGCGAAAGTCAAAGATTCGGTCCGCTCTCGCCAGCGCCAATTTGCTTCATTATCCGAAGACTGAGGTCGAGAATGTTCTGAAGTTCTGGAAAGTCGATTTGGGATAGGCGGCGCTCACGCGCCGCCGAATCTCCAGACAGGGATGCCGAGCTTCTTCGCCTTGTCGGCCAGGTTGTCCTGGATGCCGGTGCCGGGGAAGACGATGACTCCGATTGGCAGCACGTCCAGCATCTGATCGTTGCGCTTGAACGGGGCTGAACGGCCGTGCCTGGTCCAGTCGGGGGCAAAACCGATCTGCGCGACGCCGCGGTTGTCGGCCCAGCGGGCGGCGATTTTCTCGGCCCCTTTCGGAGATTTGCCGTGCATCAGCACCATGTTGGGATGCTTCATGCGGACCTGGTCGAGCTTGGCCCAGATCAGTTGATGGTCGTTGAAGTCGAGCCCGCCGGTCAGCGCGATTTTCGGTCCGGCGGGCAGCAGCACCTCGCGATCGGAGCGTTTGCGCGCGGCGATGAAGTCGCGGCTGTCGATCATCGCAGAGGTGAGCTGGCGATGGTTGACGCGTGAGCCGTGGCGGGGAGACCAGTTCGAGCCGGTCGTCTTCCGGTAGAGGTCGGCGCCGGTGTCGCGGAGGAGTTCGAGGGCGTCGCGGCGTTCGATGAGCCGCTGGCCTGTGGCGATCAGCGCTTCGAGCTGCACGGCCTTCACCTCGGAGCCGTCCTGTTCGCGCTGCCCCTGCTTCTGCGCCTGCTCGTTGTCGTCGAGTGTGCGTTCGACCCGTTCGACGGCGCGGTGGAAGGTGTTGACCGTTGACCACAGCAGGTCGTCGAGATCTGCGTCGAGACCGGTATCGGCCATGGTGGCAATCAGCGCGTCGAAGATGTCGGCGACGGCGCCGGCGATCACGCGATCTTCCGGGATTGGTCGAGGATCGGGTTCGTCGTCGCGGGGATGGAAGCCGTAGAGCTGAAGCTCGGTCAGAACGTGTTCGGTGGGAGAAGAGATGTGGTCGGGCTCAAATTCGTCATGCTCGCTCATGGGAAGCTCCGTTCGCTGGACCGCGACCGCCGCGGCCTTCATGGCGACGAAGCCGTCGGACGGGCTGGACTGGCACCCGGAGCGAAGCGAGGGGCCGCAGCGTGAGCGAAGGACCGCAGGGGCCGGCTATTTTGTCTCGCGATGGAAAGGCCCGAGCCGGGGTCCCCGCGCGGCTTGACCGCGTGGGGTGGAGCGGGCCGCCGGAAAATAGTCGGCCACAAGGTTGCCTGGATAGACCGTCTGATGGCCGATCGCCCTCTGGAAGGCCGGGGCGCGGTCCTCTGGCGAAACGGTCATCCCGGATGCGAGCGTTGGTCGAAGTGCTCGACCGGCAGCCGCCTGCCTCCATCCCGGTTAGGCTGTGTGCTGCATGAAGCGTGCGACGTCCTGGGGCGCGATTTGGACACGGATGGCCGTCCGGAGCGCCGCGTGTCCCAGCAGCCGGAGGTCTTCATTGAAGTCGCCGAGGGTCGGAGACAGGATGACCGTCTCGATGCCCGCTTCATCCGCGCGGGTCATCAAGGTCGTCACCGCCACATCGCCAGCGGGATCGTCATCACGCGCGACATACAGCCGGTGCAGGGTGTCGGGAAACTGGATGGCAGCGAGATGCGCCGCCGACAGCGCGGCTGCCATCGGCATGGTCGGCAGGACGCAGCGCAGCGACAGCATGGTCTCGACGCCTTCGCCGGCCGCCATCACCGAGCCTGGCAGTCCGAAGCGCACGGCAGACCCGAGGAGATTGCCCATCGCCCGTCTCGGTGTCTCGACTGGCGCCTTGCCTAAGGTCGCTTCGTTGAAGCCGTCGGGGTCCAGCCAAGTGCGATGTGCGCCGGTTAGCTCGCCATTGAGATCCGTGACGGCTGCGATGATCGCCGGCCAGATCTCGGTCGGGGAATGCTCATCGGGGCGGAAGAAGCAGCGGGGATGAAAGCGCAGCGATCCGGTTTCGTGCAAAGACGTAATGCCGCGTGCGCGCAGATACGTCTCGGCGAGTGTACGACTGATCGGCTGTGCCATCGCGAAGAGACGCCTCGCGGCTTCTGACGAGCCCATGGGCGCCGCGGACGTCTTGCCTCGCCGCGGTTCTCGATTTGGCTCTGGATGCGGGAGGCTCAAGAAGCGCCGTGCCTCCTCGGCGATTTGCTTGAAGTCGGGAAGGCTGCAGGTTTCGCGAATGACATCGAGCAGATCGCCATGCTCGCCGGTGGCGGCGTCGGTCCACTTGCCGGCGGCGCCCTTACCCGTCTGCGGCCCCTTGAGCCGCACGAACATTGAGCGGCCCGGCGTGTTGCGAACGTCGCCGACCAGCCAGTAGGCTCCCTGCCTTGTGCCGTTGGACAGATAGTGCCGGCACACGGCTTCGGCCTGGCCGGCGAGGCGGGCCGCGAGATCGGATGCGTCCAAGCTGGCCATCATGCGGCCTCCCGTTCAGAGATCCGCGTGACTGGATAGCGCTCCATCACCTTGGCAAGGACGGCCACGCCGGTCGCGTCGGTGGGAACGAACATCCGGAGCTTCCAGGAGATGATCTCGTGGAACAGGCCGTAGGACCGGAGGCGATCGCGCATCGTGTCTGAGAAGCCCGATAGCTCGATGCGGTGGACGCCCATCACCCGCGCGCGATGAAGCTGGAGGCCCTCAGTGAGATCGAGGACGGTGCTGCCTGCCACCAAGGCTGCAAAGGCATCGGCAGCCGTCAGCGTGGGCGCTCCGATAGCGAGTGCGTTGGCTGCCCATGCTGGAGAAACGCGTCGCCCGATGATGCGTTCGCCGTCGTCCGTCTGGAGGCGATAGACACGCGTGCACTCATCCGGGAGACGCTTCCAGATCGGAAGCAGGAGCCCGGCGACGACATGGATCGTGCTGTCGGTGAACTCGGGGATCTGCCCCAGTTCGCGCTGCCACGCCGCCGCGAAGACCTCGCGATCGGCCGCCCGCCAATGGCTTTCCGCCATCGACGCCAGCGATGCATGGTGATGTTCCATCGGCCGGAGCAAGCGCACCCGACGTTCGATTTCGCCATCATCCAGCATGATGCTCGGGGCAGGCACCTGAACCGCCGCCCGCGCGGACCGCTCGTTAATCAGCAGAGCTGCACGTGGATCGGCGAGAAGCTCGAAGGCTTGTTCGAGCGACAAGGGCCGGTTGCGCTCGCGCTGGGTGATCGTCAGCAAGCGGGTTTCCGCGCCAGTGGCGGGATGCGTGTAGATGGTGTGCCGGTCGGTGACGACGAAGCTTTCGGCCTTCAGCGTTTCCAGCCCGATGTCATAGGTGCCGCTGGCCAGTGCTCCGGCAATCCGGGCATTGAGAAGCTGCTCGAAGGCGATGAACAATATGCCCTGCAGGTCGATCGTCAGCGCCAGCAACCTATTGAGAAAGGTCGTGATCGGCGGCAGCTCGTCGCGGATGCCCGTGTCGTCCATCAGGCTCAGGCCGGTAGCGCTCTCGAAGATTTGGAGCGGGCAGCCATCGACCTTGCCGCGGACGATCAGCAGGTAAAGTTGGCGGAGCGCGTCGCGCGCGTGGGGGCTTTCGAGATTGTCCTCGGGTCTGAAGAGGCCCTGTCCGCCGGTCTGGCGCTGGCCGCGGGTGATTGCCCCGAGCGTGTCGAGCCGGCGGGCGATGGTCGACAGGAAGCGCTTCTCGGCCTTCACGTCAGTTGCGATCGGGCGAAACAAGGGCGGCTGCGCCTGGTTGGTGCGGTTGGTGCGACCAAGGCCCTGAATGGCGGCGTCGGCTTTCCAGCCCGGCTCGAGGAGATAGTGGACGCGAAGGCGCTGGTTACGTGCCGCGAGGTCGGCGTGATAGCTGCGCCCAGTGCCGCCAGCATCACTGAACACGAGGATGCGCTTGGCATCATCCATGAAGGCGGCGGTCTCGGCGAGGTTGGCGGAGCTCGGGCGGTTCTCGACCATAAGCCGATCACCTTTGCGGATGATGCGCCGCGATCGCCCGGTCACCTCGGCAACCAAGTCCACTCCGAAGCGCTGGACGATCTGATCGAGCGCGCCAGGCACCGGCGGCAGGCTTGCGAGTTTCTCGATCAGCCGGTCACGCCGGGCGACCGCTTCACGGCTTTCGACGGGCTGGCCGTCGCGGGTGACAGGTCGCGAAGAGAGATTGCCATCCGCGTCGGTGAACGGCTCGTAGAGCTGCACCGGGAAGGAGTGTTGAAGGTAAGACAGCACATATTCGCGCGGGGTGATGTCGACGCGCACGTCGTTCCATTCCTCGGTCGGCACCTCGGCCAGTCGCCGCTCCATCAGTGCCTCGCCAGTGGAGACGATCTGGACGACAGCCGCGTGCCCGTCATCGAGATCACGCTGGATCGAGCGGATTAGGGTTGGGGTCTTCATCGAGGTCAGCAGGTGCCCGAAGAAGCGCTGCTTGGTGCCTTCGAAGGCCGAACGGGCGGCAGATTTGGCGCGCGGGTTGAGCGTGCTGGTCTCGCTGGTGATGTTCGCGGCGCGCATCGCGGCATCGAGGTTGTTGTGGATGATGGAGAACGCGCCAGCATAGGCGTCATAGATGCGGCGTTGCTCGTCGGTTAGCGCGTGCTCGATCAGCTCGTACTCGACGCCGTCATAGGACAGGGACCTGGCGGTATAGAGTCCGAGGGCACGAAGATCGCGGGCCAGCACCTCCATCGCCGCGACACCGCCGGCCTCGATGGCTGCGACGAATTCGGCCCTGGTGGCGAACGGGAAATCCTCGCCGCCCCACAGGCCGAGACGCTGGGCATAGGCGAGATTGTGGACGGTGGTGGCACCTGTCGCCGAGACGTAGACGATCCGAGCGCCGGGGAGGGCGTGCTGGAGCCGCAAGCCGGCACGGCCCTGCTGCGACGGAGCGACATCGCCTCGTTCTCCCTTGCCGCCGCCGGCGTTCTGCATGGCATGGCTCTCGTCGAAGATGATCACCCCGTCGAATTCGGAGCCCAACCAATCGACGATCTGGCGGACACGCGAAACCTTGTCGGCCTTCTCATCGGACCGCAGCGTGGCATAGGTGGTGAATAGGACGCCTTCCGGCAGTGTGATCGGCCGTCCCTGCGGGAAGCGGGAGAGCGGCGTCACCAGCAGGCGCTCCATGCCCAGGGCCGACCAGTCGCGCTGCGCGTCCTCGATCAGCTTGTCCGACTTCGAGATCCAGACGGCCTTGCGCCGACCGTGCAGCCAGTTGTCGAGGATGATGGCGGCGGACTGGCGCCCCTTGCCCGCGCCCGTGCCGTCGCCGAGCATGAAACCGCGCCGGAAGCGGACGGCGGATGCCGCGTCGTCAGGTGCGGCAGAGACGACATCGAACGTCGCGTCGATGGTCCAGGCGCCGCTGAGGAAGCCCGTATGGGCCTCGCCGGCATAGATCACGGTTTCGAGCTGCGCGTCCGACAGTATGCCCTCGGTGATGAGACGTTCGGGCAGGCGTGGACGATAGCTTGGCTTGGGCGGTGCGACCGACGCCATGGCCGCCGATTGCACGAGCTTGGTCGGATGGGCTTGAGAGTCGGGAATGCGGATCGTCTGAAGTCCGTATTCCTCGTAGATGGCGTCGGTCAGCCGACCGCCCTCGGCCGGCTTCCAGTCAAGGGTCTCATAGGCGAGGTCCAGGTAAACCGGTTCCTCGAGTGATGACCTCTGCGGCGCGTTCGCGGTGCTGCGCGCAATCGGACAGGCAACCTGCTTCGGCGCCATCGCCGACGGTGCCGGCAGGGCGACCGAACCCGCCAGTGTGAGCCGTGGGGGAACGTGATCCGTGACCCAGCCCATAAGCGTCTGCGTGTCGCGTGCTTGACCCTGTGATGCGGGAAACCGGGCCGGATCGTCTGCTGGCAGCTTGTCGAAGACGGTGAGCCGTGTCTCGATGGTTGTGCCGTGCTTGGCGTAGACGGCGCCGTCGATGCTCGCGGTGAATACGACGCGCCCGCGCTCCTGCAGTCGGATGAACGCGTCGCGCCAGGCTGGATGCTCCGGGCTGACATTGGCGCCGGTGATGGCCACCAAGCGCCCGCCCTCGGCGAGGCGGGCGAGCGCGGATGCGATGTGTCGCAGAGCTGCGTCGGCCATGCGACCGGAGACGTTCGCCATCGCCGAGAATGGCGGGTTCATCAGCACGACCGACGGGACCATAGCCGGGTGCAGATGATCGTCGATCTGCGCTGCGTCGAAGCGCGTGACTGCGACCGCCGGGAAGAGGGAGGACAGGAGGCTGGCGCGGATTTCCGCCAGTTCGTTGAGGACCAAAGTAGCGCCCGCAATCTCGGACAGAATGGCGAGCAAACCGGTCCCGGCGGAAGGCTCGAGCACATGGTCGGCAGGTGTGATGCCGGCCGCGCGCGACGCGATGAATCCGAGCGGGATCGGCGTCGAGAATTGCTGGAACGTCTCGCTTTCGAGGGAGCGGCGGGTATGCGTGGGAAGCAGACCGGCGACTTTGGCGACCAGCGGCAGGGCAGCGGCCGGAGAGCCGGCTTTGTGCAAAAGCGCTTTGCCGTATTTGCGGAGGAAGAGAACGGTCGCTGCCTCGCAGGCGTCGTAGGCCAGCTTCCAGTCCCACGCTCCGGCAGCGTCGCTCGCGTTGAAGCTCGCTTCCATCGCGTCACGAAGCAGGGTGGCGTCGACTCGCCGGCCGGCTTCGAGATGGACGAGAATGGATCGGGCGGCATCGAGCAGGGCGGCCGTTAGGTCGACGCGTGGGAAATGAGTCGCCGGCCTATGTTCTTGCGCGCATGGTGCGGAACGATCGTGCATGGGGAAGACCTCGAGGAGAGCGGGAACAGGGCAAGCCCTCGGCCGCTCTCTCTCGACCGTCCGGGCTCAAACCCGTCCCGGCCCCCTCTGCCTCTCGACGTGCGAGCGGCAGGCTGAATCAGCCGAAGCGCCGGCCCGCTTCGGTGAAGGTGTAGCCGTTCGCCGCAATCGCCTCGTCGACCACCTCGTCCGAGGTCAGATGCTCGTATTCCCGTTCGAGCTGGCGGTAGAGCCAGCGGGCCAGATCGCGGAGCGCTTCCGACACGGCATCTTCTGCATCGGCGGTCATGTCCTGACCTACGGGACTGTCGCGATCGACCATGATGGCCATGCAATGCTCGTGATAGTAGCGCCCCCGGTGGGTCATCGTGGCTCGGAGCTGGTAGAAGTTGCGCCTCTGAACGGCCTGGAGGGTATCGGCGATCCGGTGAAGCGCGGTATCCGTCGGTGCATAGGCCCGGATGCGGCCGGCGGCGGATCTCGCGTGTCGGTAGTCGCCCTCGAAGCAGGCTCCGTCGCCCTGGCTCCAGAAGCCCGAAAACCAGATGCAGGGTTTCGAGCGGGTGCTACCGCCGAACAGTCGGACAGGGCGCCTCCTGAGGCTGATGCCGAGGATCATGCAAATGCGTTCGAAGTCGTCATAGGCGAACTCGAACCAGTCATAATCGAAGCTGCCGTCGCGGTACCATCCGCGCGCGGCGTCCTTCGCAGCAGCGGAGAGTTCGTCGAGGCGATAGACGGTGGTTTCGATGATCTCAGGCATCGGGATTACCTCCATCCACCGCGGCGGCGAGCCAGCCATCGGTGTCGATCCATCCGAGGGTCTCACCCGTACCGAGGTCGAGGACGTGCGCACCGCCACCGAACGCATTGAGCCGGGGCCGCGAGCAGGTATTGGCGTATTGGAAGCCCCAACGGCCCTTGAGGCTGAATTCCGCGGCGCAGAGTTTCACGAACTGGATCAGCCGTTCGGGATCGCCGGAGACGTCATCCCGTAGCCAGAGCTGCGAGCCGCCGTGCTCCGGCTGGATGGAGATAAGGAAGCCCTCCGACGGCGGTTCTTCCGACGCGCCGGCTTCGGACAGGGCATTGTAGAGATCGAGTGCGCGCGCGGCGTTCTGAGCTGTGCCGACGTCGAGCAGGCACGAGAAGTGCGTGAAAAAATCTGCCATGACAGTCTCCCACGAAAATGGAAAAGCCCGGCGTGGCGACCGGGCTTATGGAAGGGGCGTGTGAGGAAAGATGCGGGACCACCGGAGCGGTCCCGCCTGGATCGGCTACTCGGCTGCGATGGCCGGGAGCGGCTCGGGATCTTCGTCCGAAGCTTCCTCGTCACCTGAGAGAAACGCCGGCAGATCCACGGAGCTCGCCTCAGCTTCGGGTTCGGCCGGTTCGGAGGATGTGTCCGTGTCGGCGAGCCGCAGCGGCTCGGGCAGCCACCGGGCGTCGGCGAGAAGGCGTTCGGCTTCCTTGGCCATTTCAGCCTTCTTCAGATGCTCGATGAGCTGCGCAGCCCGGTCTCCCGCGCCCTCACGCACGGCCTCGACGATGCGGCGCTTCGGGACCCGGCCGAGATAATTGTCGACCGAAGGACGCCATCCGGCCTCCACCATGTCGAGACCAGTCTCCCGCGCGAGCCGGTCGGCCTGGGTGAGACGGCGTTCGAGCCCGTGCTGGGACACGCCGTTCCCCCCGTAGGGGTTCGGCTTCTCGTAAAGCGCGTTGACGCCGAAGCTCACGCAATGAGCGAGCAGCGCGAGTCGGCTCGCATCGTCGAGTGCCGACAGCCAGTCCCAGAGCGCCTGATCGTCCTGCGGAAGATCGGCCTTCCAGGCGTCGTGACGCTCCGCGATCGCGCATGCGGAGGGGCTGTCCTTGAGGTCGGCGGCCTGCGCGGGGAAGAAGACGTGTCGCACGGACGCTTCGAGGCATCCGCCGCCGGTGCTGGTGCGCTGGAATGTGTCGATGACGAGCTTGTGCAGCAGAGCCGTCAGCGCGATCTGTGGGTTGCTCGCCACGGCGTCGCGCAGCGCGAGCGTGCGATGGGCGGTCAGTTCGATCACTAGGCGCTCGGGCAACGGCTTGATTACGTCGTCCTCGTCGTCCTCGCTTTCGATCGGCTGCCCGCCGACCGTGATGACGGTGCGGGACGTGCCGCTCGGTCCGGGTTCGCCGGCTTGGGCGCTGGTGGCCGCCGTAGCGCCATCGGTCTCGTCATCGGGCAGGACGAGGGGCGCCTCGTCGTCCGGGCGAACACAGCCGCGATCGACAACGAGCCTGCCGTCCGCGCCGATGCTCACGAAGACGCCAGCACGCGTGATATCGCAGGGATCAAAGATCACCGGCCGGGTGTCGAGCTCATCCAGCAGGGCCTCGATCTCGCCGAGCCGCGCATCGACATCGTCTGGCAATTCGTCCGCACCTTCATACTCGGCTTCGAGCCGCTGATACTCAGCGTTGAGCGCGTCGATCGTCGCCTGCTCGTCAGCCGATCGTTCGGCGGCGACACCCTCGATCTGGCGCAGACCGTGGGTGTGACCGTAGGGGAAGTCGGCAGCGACCTCGATCCACTTCCAACCTTCGGCCGCGATGGCCTCAGCCTCTGTCTTCAGCTTGGCGGCAACCAGGGTATCGAGCAGGGCGACATCGGCGAGCCAGCCGCCATCGTCCTGTTCGAAGAGATCGCGCAGGACCGTGCCGCCAGCGGCTTCATAGGCATCGAGCCCGACGAACATGGCGCGGCGGTCCGACGCGCGCACCGTCTTCTCGGTCAGCATGCGGCGGATCTGATAGGACTCCTTGGACCAGGAGCCTGCGATCGTCTCCCAGACCTGTTCCTGCCTTGCATGGTCGGAGCAGACTGTGAAGGCCATCAGCTGCTCCAGCGTCATGCCGTCCGCGGCATAGATGTCGAGAAGCTTCGGCGAGACGCTCGCGAGGCGCAGACGCTGCTTCACCACATGGGCGGAGGTGAAGAAGGCCGCAGCAATGTCTTCCTCCGACTGGCCCTTGTCGCGCAGCGCCTGGAATGCCCGGAACTGATCGAGCGGGTGGAGCGGCGCGCGCTGGATGTTCTCCGCGAGGGAGTCATCTTCGGCCAGGATCGATGTTGCGGGATCGCGCACGACGCACGGCACCGCGGCTGTCTTGGCGAGGCGCTTCTGCTTCACCAGACGCTCGAGCGCCCGGAAGCGACGCCCGCCGGCCGGGATCTCGTACAGGCCGGTCTCAGCGCCATCGGCATCGATGATAGGACGGACGTTGAGGCTCTGCAGGAGACCGCGGCGCGCGATGTCCTCGGCCAGTTCCTCGATCGAAATGCCGGCTTTGATGCGCCTGACATTCGCCTGCGAGAGCGTGAGCTTGTTGAAGGGGATGTCGCGCGACGGCGACAGGGTGATCTTCTGAATGGCAGTGGCCATGACAGGTCTCCGCGACGGGCGGCCGGGAGCCTCTCTCCCGACCTCCAACCCGTCACGAAAATCGGCGCAGCCCTCTTCCTCTCATTGCTTCCGGAAAGCCGGAAAGCCGGAACGCCGTAGAGCCGGAAAGACGGGACTGCGCCGATGCTTGGAACGATAACGAGTCGGTCAGGCCGCCTGGCGTGCTGCCTCGGGGGTGGTGGCAATTGCCTGACCCGGTTCGCCCGCATTTGGGGCGAAGGCCAGCAACCAGTCCGCTGCCTTGCTTGCCTGACTGGCTGCACGGACGATGGCGCGATTGTCCTCGCGCAGGACCTCGGCCCAGGATCCGATGTAGTCGGCGTGGCGGACGGTCGGGGCGATGCCGAGGGCGGCGCAGCAGAAGGCCGAGGCGATTTCGGCCACCAGTTCCTCGAACGCGTATTTCTTGGAGCCGAACGATCCTGTGAGATCGCGTCCCAGCCGATGGACCGCGCCGCTGGCATGGGCGCATTCATGCAGCGCCGTGCGATGCCAGTTGATGGGCTCGAAGAAGGCCTGGGGCGGCGGCACCATCACATAATCAGGTGCCGGCGCGTAGTAAGCCCGGTCGCCGCCGATGCGAAAGTCGATCCCGCTCGCCCGGATCAGCGCGTCGACCGTGGGCTCGATCAGCCCGGGTTCGGGCGCCGGCACGGCGGCCACGAGGTCCTCAGGCAGGCCGTCACACTGAGCGACGTTGAAGACCGTGAAGCGCTTCAGGAACGGGATCGCCTGTGCCTCCTCACCGGTCTCTCGCGCACGACGGCGTTCATCGTCCGGCACGAAGCGGTCGGCATAGACGACGGTGGTGCCGCGCTCGCCCTTCCGGACATTGCCGCCAAGCGACAGGGCCTGGCGGAAGGTCAGCCAGCCTTGGCTCGGGAAGCCAAGCGAGATCACCGCGCCCCAGAGGATCAGCACATTGACCCCTGAGTAGCCGCGCCCGGTCGCAGCGTTGGTCGGCATGGCGAGTGGCGCCTTGGCCGCGGCCGTCCCCCAGGGCTGGACCCAGGGCAACCGTCCGGCCTCCAGTTCGGCCAGGATCTTGCCGGTGATTTCGTCATACAGGCTCGTCCGGTCAGCGCTCGGCCGGCCGCGTGGATCACGTTTCGACATCGCGGGTCTCCGCGACGGGCGCCGGAAGCCTCTCTCCCAGCCTTCAACCCGTCACGGCACACCCGGCCTGCACTCTCACTCTCGGGGGGCGTTGCGAGGGCTCCCCGCTAAACAAGGGTCGGCAGAGACAAAGTTCAGCCGCAGGGGAAGGCTTTCCCCTCAGATCCTGGGAATGCTCACGATACCAATCAGCGGACCATTGACTACAAATCTGCCGAGGCTGATGATGCCAATCAGCCGGTAGTCGGAGATGTCATGTTCCAGCGATTCGTTGAGCGGAGGGCGGAGGAGGCGCTTGCAGACACGCCGGTCGTCCTCATCGTCGGACCGCGCCGGGCCGGCAAGACGACGCTGGTGCGAAAGATGGGAGAAACCGGCTGGACCTACAGCACACTCGACGACCAGACCGTCCTTGAGGCCGCCCAGTCCGACCCGGCCGGGTTCATCCGAGGTCTGGATCGCGCCATCATCGACGAGATCCAGCGCGCGCCCAATCTGTTGCTGGCGATCAAGAAGACGGTCGACGAAGATTATCGCCCGGGCCGTTTCCTGCTGACCGGCTCGGCCAATGTGCTGACCTTGCCGCGCGTCGCTGACAGCCTCGCTGGCCGGATGGAAACCATTCGGATGCTGCCCTTGGCTCGGGCGGAAATCGAAAGCCGAGCACCGACCTTTCTGGAACGCCTGTTCGAGGGGAATTTGGAGAGTCAAAGCGCCGCCATTGTCGGCGACGAGTTGGTCCAGCTTGCGTTGCGCGGCGGCTTTCCTGAGGCGATTAGCCGCGACAGCGAACGCCGGCGACAAGACTGGGCGCGTGCGTATCTCACCTCGATCCTGACCCGTGATCTGCGCGATATCGCTGAAGTTGAGAAGCTCACCGAACTCCCCAAGTTCGTGCGTCTTCTCGCCGAACATTCCGGGCAGCTCGTCAACTATTCCCAGCTTGCGAGCGGCATCAACGTCAACCACAGGACCGGTCAGCGCTATGTCGGTCTGCTCGAACAGGTGTTCCTGATCGCGACCCTGCAGCCATGGTTCACCAATGCGCTCAAGCGCATCGTTAAGACGCCCAAGCTGCATTTCCTTGATTCCGGCCTGCTGGCTGCCGCGCGCGGGCTGACTTTCGATCGGATCAAGGCGGATCGGGGGGCATTTGGCGCGCTGCTCGAGAGCTTCGTGTTCTCCGAAGTGCTGAAGCTGATGACGGCCTCAGACCTGCGTCTGACGCCACATCATTTCCGCGATCGGGACATGCGCGAGGTCGACATCGTGCTCGAGCGCGATGACGGCATGATTGCCGCCATCGAGGTGAAGGCGAGCGCAACGGTCAAGGCCAGCGACTTTTCGGGCCTGCGCGCATTGGCCGAGGCTTGTGGGGACCGCTTCGCGTTTGGCGTCGTCCTCTACGACAGCACGGATGTCGTGCCGTTCGGAGACAGCCTGGCGGCCGCGCCTCTATCGTGTCTGTGGGCGTGAGGAAAAGCCGATGAAGATAATCGACAACACCTCACTGCTTCTCGGCGATGACCTGAAGGCGACGTTGGGGCGTGGCGCTCGGATCAAAATCGCAGCGTCCTGCTTCTCGATCTATGCGTTCGAGGCCCTGAAGGCGGAGTTTTCGAAGGTCGAGAGCCTGCAGTTCATTTTCACAGCCCCAACCTTCGTCGCGACGGATGTGACTGACCGCCTCCGCAAGGAGCGGCGAGAGTTCTTCATCCCAAAGACGACGCGAGAGCGGGGGCTCTACGGCACCGAGTTCGAGATTCAGCTTCGCAACAAGCTCACGCAGCGCGCAGTCGCGCGCGAGTGCGCCGAATGGATACGAAAGAAGGCTCGCTTCAAGTCGAACAAGACTAAGGCACCGATGCAGCAGTTCATTCACGCAGGATCGGAAGCCGGCGACGTCGCCTACATGCCGATCAGCGGGTTCACGGCCGTTGACCTAGGCTATCAGAAGGGCGACGCCGTCTCGAATCTCGTTACGCGCATCGACGATGCGGCGCACACACAGGTCTATCTGCAACTGTTCAATCAGATCTGGAACGATGAGGACAAGGTCAGCGACGTCACCGCC
>JBMOOM010000099.1:0-47597 GCA_049323275.1 Pseudomonadota bacterium | reverse complement strand
CACTGACGTCTGCAAACATCAGCTTCCTCGGTTGGGGCCGAGTGGACAACCTATTGAAAGCTCACAGCTAGGCCGGCAGGTTGGCCTTGATCATGGTCGCCGCCTCGAACATCGCCGGCAGCACCGTGTTCTTCAGATAATCGAGGTCGAGCGCCCGGTTGGAGCCGGCCGCGTTGATCGCGGCCACCACTTCGCCGCGCTTGTTGCGGATCGGCACCGCGATGGCGCGCAGGCCGAATTCCATTTCCTCATCGACGATGGAGAAGTTCTGGCCACGCACCTGGTCGAGGATCAGGCGCAGCTGACCGATATCCATCACCGAATGCGACGTGTAGGCGCTGAAACGGATCTGCGACAGGATGGTTTCGCGCCGCTCAGCCTCGGTGAAGGCGAGCAGGACCCGGCCCATCGACGTCACATGGGCGGGCTGCCGCGTGCCGGTGCTGACCAGCACCGAACTGGCCTGTCGATTGTTGGCGCGCACGGCATAAACGATGTCGCAGCCGTCGAGCACGGAAGCGCTGCTCGACACGCTGAACTTCTCGCTGATGCGTTCGACGGCCGGCTGGACGATCTGCCAGATCGGCATCGAGGACATGTAGGAATAGCCGAGATCGAGCACCTTCGGGCCGACCCGGAAGCGCTTTCCGCGCTGCTCGACATAGCCCAGATCGGTGAGTGTCAGCAGCATCCGGCGCGCCGATGCGGGCGTCAGTCCGGTTTCGGTCGCCACTTCGGAAATGGTCATGGGCTCGTGATAGCGGCCGAAGGCTTTCAGCACCTCCAATCCGCGGACGAGTGAATTCACCCGTTCGTCCCGTCCGCCCCCACTAGACATGCCCGGATCCTCTTGTTAATCTCATTTGCGCTTTGCGAATTAATATTCGCATAGCGAAAAAATAGCAAGTGCAAGCTAAACGAATAAACGTCCACGTTGGGGAGTGAATTCTCATGAAGCGCCTTTGCACATTGGTTGCGGCCGTGCTGGTCTCCACAAGCCTTACGCTACGGGCCCAGGCCGAGGAAACCATCAATTACATCACCGCCGGCGGTATCTATCTCGAGAATATCCAGAAGGCCTATCTGGAGCCGGTCGGCAAGCAACTCGGCATCAAGTGGAATGTCGAGACGAACGACGTCGACACGCCGGTCAGGGTCCAGGTCCAGTCCGGCGCCGAAGGGCTCTATGAGAAGCTCGATTATTCGGTCATCGACAATTCCGAGCTCGCCCCGGGCACCTTCAGCGACTATTACGTCGGCAGCACCATCTATTCGATGGTGATCGCGTGGAATCCGAAGAAGGTTCCCAATCCGCCCCAGAACTGGGCCGATTTCTGGAATGTCGAAAAATTCCCCGGCACCCGCTCGCTCTACCGCAATGCCTTCTATGTGATCGAAGCGGCGCTGCTCGCCGACGGCGTGCCGAAGGACAAGCTCTATCCGCTCGATCTCGACCGGGCCTTTGCCAGTCTCGCCAAGATCAAGCCTCATATCAAAGCATGGTGGGCATCGGGCGCCGAATCGCAACAGCTCGTTCGCGAGGGCGGCATCGACATGATCGGCATGTTCAACGCCCGCGCCCAGTCGGTCATTTCGGACGGCGGATCGCTCGCCTACACCTTCAATGAAGGGCTCATCGACTTCGGCTGCTGGTCGATCGTGAAGGGCACGCCGAAGAAGGATCTGGTGATGAAAGTCCTGGCGGAGTTCGTCAAGAAGGAGCACCAGGCCGACATGACGCTCCTGTCGAACTATGGCGCCGCCAACACCAAGATCGAGGAGACCGGCAAGATCCCGGCCGATCTGGCGCCGCTGCTGCCGACCTCCGCCGAGAACTATTCCAAGCAGATCGTCACCAGCGCCGAATGGTGGGCGCAGCACGGCGCCGAAGCGAAGGAGCGCTTCGACCAGTTCCTGGCCGAATAACGGAACATGACAGGCCGGCGCTCCATCGGGTGCGCCGGCTTCCGGCCGCAAGCTCAGGACGATTCATGTCTCTCGCAACACCTCAGAGCCTCGATTATCCGAGCGGTGACGTCTCTGCGACCTTGCTCAACCGCGAGGCGCTGGCCGGCAATGCGCGGCGCGAGGCGCGCAATCTGGCGCTTCTGACCTTTCCGGCCTTCTCCCTGACTTTCGTGTTCGTCGTCCTGCCGGTCATCTGGCTCTTCGCCCTCTCCTTCGTCGAGAAGGGACAGTTCGGCTTCGGCCATTACGAACGGATGATCACCTACTCCTCCTATTCCAAGATCCTGTTCACGACGCTCAAGATCAGCGGCGTCGTAACGGTGATCTGCGCGGTGCTGGGCTATCCCGTCGCCTATCTCATCGCCCAGCTGCCCGGCCGCCTGGCGATGGCCTTCATCGCCCTGATCATCATACCTTTCTGGACGTCGGTTCTGGTGCGCTCCTATGCCTGGCTCGTGCTCCTGACCGATGCCGGCCCGGTCAATCAGACGCTGATGTGGCTTGGGCTCGTCGACCAGCCGGTGAGCCTTCTGTTCAACGAGACCGGCAGCGTCATCGGCATGGTCCATATCATGCTGCCGTTCTTCATCCTGCCCGTCTATGCGGTGATCCGCTCTTTCGACTGGCGCCTGCTCGAGGCCGCGTCCAGCCTCGGCGCGCCGCCGGTGTCGGCCTTCCTGCGCGTTTTCCTGCCGCTGTCGCTGCCGGGCGTGCTGGCCGGCGCGGTGCTCGTCTTCGTTCAGTGCCTGGGCTTCTTCGTGACGCCGGCCGTGCTCGGCGGCGGCAAGGTCACCATGGTGTCGATGAAGATCGCCTCCAACGTTCAGCAATATTTCGACTGGGGTGCGGCAAGCGCGCTCGGCATCGTGCTGCTCTTCTGCGTGCTGTCCATTCTCTATATCGGTCACCGTCTCTTCGACCTCGACCGCCTCCTGGGAGTGCGTTGAGATGGTCCGCGCCGACCTGCCCATGTGGAGAAGATGGTGGCTCTTCGCCGTGACGGCGGCGGTCATCCTGTTTCTGATCGTGCCGATCTTCATCGTCATTCCGGTCTCCTTCTCCGATTCGAAGTATCTCCGTTTTCCGCCCGAGGCCTATTCGCTGCGCTGGTTCGAGAACTACTGGAATTCCGCCGAGTGGCTGGCGGCGACCCGGGCCTCGATCACCGCGGCCGTCCTCACCGTCCTGGTGGCGACGCCGCTCGGCATAGCGGCGGCCTACGGCCTTCACTCGATGCGCTCGCGCATGACGCCCTGGATCCAGCTGGTGCTCATCCTGCCGATGCTGGTGCCCGGCATTCTCATCGCCATCGGCGTGTTCTACATCTATATCCGGCTGAAGATCGTGAACACGATGTTCGGCATCGTCCTTGCCCATACGTTGCTGGCATTGCCCTTCGTCGTCCTCATGATGCAGGCGGCTTTCCGCTCCTTCGATTTTCGCCAGGAGCAGGCGGCGATGAGCCTCGGCGCGCCGCGCCTCAACGCCTTCCTGGTGGTGACCCTGCCGCAATTGCGCATCTCGGTGATCTCGGCGGCGCTGTTCGCCTTCATCATCTCGCTGGATGAGGTCGTCATCGGCCTTTTCGTCGCCGGCGGCGGCAACACGCTGCTCACCCGCAAGATGTTCGTTTCCTTGCGTGACGCGGTGGATCCGACTGTCGCCGCCATCTCGACTTTGTTCATCGCCGTTTCGATCTGCCTGCTGGGCTGCCTCGCTTTCGTCCGCCGGCGCCAGCCGCACTGAAGCATACTCATCAAAACAGGGAGAGACGTCCGACATGTCCTACATAGCGCCGAAAGGGATGACCCCGGGTGTGATGGACCCGAATGCCGGCAAGCAGCTGGCCTTCACCGAGGCCGAATATCGCGATCGCCAGGAGCGCTTGCGCAAGCTCATGCGCCGCGAAGGCATCGATCTTCTCTATGTGACGACGCCGGAAGTCGTCGCCTATCTGCATGGCTTCTATTGCGGCTGGTACAAGGCCAATGGGCCGATGCGCTATCCGCAGGTCTATGGCACGGCCATCCACGCCCATAGCGACAAGATGATCCATTTCGATCATCCGACCGAGCTGCCGCTGCTTCATGAGATGTCGGTCAGCACCGACAACCGCTATTACCCGCACCGTGAGGGCAAGATAAACCTGCGCTTCATCATGGACGAGCTGCAGCGCGAGGGCCTGCTCAAGGGCAGGGTCGGCATGGAGTTCTGGAGCTATCTGCCGAACCGCGCCATCAGCCACATGATCGAGGATGCCTTCCGCGAGCGCGGCTGCGACATCGTCGATGCGAGCCCCATCACCCGCGAGGTACGGCGGGTCAAGTCGCCGGCCGAGATCGCGGTGGTGAAGGAGGCTCTCCGCATCTGCGACATCGGCCATGACGCCATTCTCGAATATGCGCGCGTCGGCAAGAGCGAGCTCGAGGTGATGGGCGAGGTCACCCGCGCCATGATGGCGGAAGGCGGCGAGCTGCCGGCGCTGATCCACGTCTTCAATGTGCGCCCCTTGGTGGGCGGTCGCGTGGCGGCAAGCGGCCATTCGATGCCGACGACCCGCAAGCTCGAGGCCGGCCAGGTCCTGTCCGCCGATCTGTGCGGCGTGAAGCATCGCTATCACGGCAACATCCTGCGCGGCTATTATCTGGGCGATCCGCCGGCCAAGCTGGTCGATCTCTATGAGAAGGCGGCCGGCGCCTTCAACCATGCCGACAAGGAGCTCAGCGGCGGCATGACCGTTCGCGAGGTCAACAATTCGCTGCGCAGCTATTGCGAGCGCACCGGCCTGATCGATGAAGAGGGCTGGGTGCTCGGCTACGAGCTGGGCTTGAGCCTGCCGCCGGACTGGGTGGGCGACTTCTATTTCAACATGCTCGACACCGACTACCTCGATCGGGTCTTCGAGCCGGGCATGGTGACCAACCTTGAAATCCTCTTCAGCACCGCTCTGATCGACACGCTGATCTGGAAGAAGGATGGAGTTGAGAATCCCGTACGCACGCCGAGAAAGCTCCTGACGCTTCCGGCCTGATCCATTCCGCGTCGGTTCATCGAGAACAGGCCGCCGCCTGACACCGGGCGGCGATCATAGACGAATTTTGCCCAATTGCAGGAAAGGAATTCCCTTATGCGCATCGTCGCGGCGCTCATGAAGCACGAGACCAATACGTTTTCGCCAGTGCCCACACCTTTGGCGCGTTTCGCGGTCGGTTCCGACCAGCCTTATGAGGGGCGTGCCGCCTATGACGCCTATAAGGGAACGGGCTCGGCGCTCGCGGCCTTTCTCGATCTCGCCGAGAACGAGGGCGCCGAGATCGTGACGCCGATTGCCGCCAACGCCAATCCGAGCGGGCCGGTGGCCAAGGAGGCCTTCGAGCACATTGCCGGCCGGATCTGCGCAGCGGTCAGCCAGGGCTGCGATGCGATCCTGCTCGACCTGCATGGCGCCATGGTCACCGAGACCAGCGAGGACGGCGAGGGGAGCCTGCTGGCGCGCCTGCGCCAGATCGCGCCCAAGACGCCGATCGCGGTGGCGCTCGACATGCATACCAATCTTTTCCCGGCGATCGTCGACAATGCGACGGTGATCGCGGGCTATCAGACCTATCCGCATGTCGACCATTACGAGACCGGCCTGCGCGCCGGCCGCACCTTGCTGAAGGGCATCAAGGGCGAAATCACGCCGGCCATGGAATGGGGCAACCGGCCGATGCTGCCGCATGTGATGCGCCAGGGAACCGGCGATTCGCCCAATCGCGAGATTCAGGCGCGCGCCCGGCAGATGGAGGAATCGGGCGAGGCTCTGCTGGCCACCGTCTTCACCGGCTTCCCGCATGCCGATGTCAGCAATGCCGGCTTGAGCGCGGTGGTGGTCACCGACAATGATCGGGCCAAGGCCCGGGCACTATGCGATGAGCTGCTCGATATGGCCTGGGCCGCGCGCCATGCCTTCGTCTACCGCCTGGAGGCGCTCGACGCGTCGCTCGCGCGTGCCGCGAAGCTCGCCGCCGAGCCCGGTGACGGACCGGTGATCCTGCTCGACCACTACGACAACTGCGCCTCGGGCGGCACCATGGACACGATCATGGTGCTGGACGGTATCCTGCGCGCCGGGCTCGACAATGTGGCGGTCTTCGCCATCTATGACGAGGCGGCGGTGAAGCAGGCGATCGCCGCCGGCATCGGGGCCACGGTGACGCTGAATCTCGGCGGCAAGGCTGACATGCCCTCCATCAACCGCAAGGGCCAGCCGATGACCGTCACCGGCAAGGTGAAGCTGATCAGCGACGGCAAATACCGCAATCGCGGTCCGATGGAACGGGGCGTGCTGCACGATATGGGCAACACCGTCATCATCGACACGGGCAAGGTCGAGATCGTCGTCATATCCCGCCAGGTCGAGCCTTTCGACATCGAGAGCCTGCTGTGCCTCGGCATAGATCCGTTGCGCAAGCGCTTCGTGATGCTCAAGAGCCGCATCCATTACCGCGCCGGCTTCCAGAAGCTCGCCAAGGCGATCGTCGAATGCGCCGGCGTAGGGGTCTGCACCTCCGATTATTCGCAGCTCACCTTCAGCAAGGTGCGCCGGCCGATCTTCCCGCTCGATCCCGAAACCGCCGCCTGATCGGACAGTTCCGCACCACAGGAGAGGAGACCCGAATGGGCATCAACCGCGATATCGCGCTACATCAGATCACGCCGCCGCTCGAGCTCGGCTTCTCGCTCGGCGAATACCGGGATCGCCTTGTCCGCATCCGCCAGCGAATGGCCAAGGACAAGATCGATCTCCTCTATCTGACCGCGCCCGAAAGCCTCTGTTATGTCAGCGGCTATCAGGCGGAATGGTATCAGGCGCAGAGTCCCAAGGCCTGGCCGCCGACCAGCGGCATAGCGGTCCATGTCGATCATGACGACTTCATCATGTTCGACACGCTGAGCGAGCAGGTGATGATCCGCTATGTCACGGTGGCGCGCGACACGCGGATTTTCCCCATGCATCAGCGCCGCGACGGCACGCCCTTCATCATCGAGGAACTGCGGGCCGCCGGCTGGCTCACCGGCAATGTCGGGCTCGAATTCCACTCCTATCGCCCGAATCCCGCCGTCAGCCGCCGTTTCGTCCAGGCCTTTGAGAATGCCGGCCTGAAGGTGGTGGATGGCAGCGACATCCTGCGCGAGGTGCGCTGGCTGAAGTCGCCGCAGGAAATGGCCTGCATCGCGCAGGCCGCGCATTTCGCCGATGTCGGCCATAAGGCGGCCCGCGCCGCGATCAGGCCGGGCGTCACCGAGCTCGAAGTTTATGGCGAGGTCATCCGGGCGATGGCGGCGGCGGGCAGCGAGAATCCTGGCATAACCCAGCCCGTCGCCTCGGGTCCCAAAGCCAATTGCAACCATCCGCTCGCCTCGCGCAAGAAGATCATGCCGGGCGAGCAGGTGAATGTCGATCTGAGCGGGGTCTATCACCGCTATCACGCCAATATCGGGCGCACCTATCATGTCGGCGAGCCGCCGCGCGAAGTCCTTCAGGCCTTCGAGAAATCCGCGAAATCCATGGCCATCTGCCGCGATCTGCTTCGGCCCAACCTGCCGATCATGGAGCTGACCCGGACCTTGAAGGCTTATTATGAGGAATGCGGCCTGTGGGGCGAGCAGTCATGGATCGGCGGTTACGAGATGGGCATTGCCTTTCCACCCGACTGGGTCGGCAACTTCGTCTATGAGTATGAGGTCGAAACCGACGCCGTTTTCAGCCCGGGCACCGCGGCGAACTTCGAGAGCATCTTCTTTCTGCCACGCATGTCGGGACTGAGCTGCATCATTGACACGCTGGCCTTCCATGCCGACGGCGCCGCCATGCTGTCGGCGATACCGCATGACCTCGCCGTCATCTCCTGATCGGCGCTGTCGTCAGAATGTGGTGCCGTCGCTCACGATATTGAGCGGCGGCGACCCATCCGCTCGTTTCGCGCGTGCGATGCGCCGTCCCGCCGCCCAGCTGCCGCCTTCCAGCATCGAGGCGATCGGGAAGCGGTCGGCGCTGATGCCGAGTTCGTCGCGCACGGGCCCCAGGAGCCGATCGAGCAAAGCGACGGTGAGCGCCCGCCATTCGACGATCAGGGGCGAGTTGACCTCCTGCGGCCTCGCCGCCTGTGCGGGCTCCTTCAGGCGCAGCACCTCCATGTCGATGAACAGGCCGCCATTGCGGTATTCGGCGAGACCCGTGAGGCCGTCGATGGCCTCGACCGTGAGGCCGCCTGCGATCAGAGGTTCGATCAGCGAGTAGGTGAGCCATTGCGACAGCTTGTGGAAAGGAACGAGACCCGACAATACATCGCCGGGCCTCTGCCAGCGCTCGTAGCGCCAGGTGTCGCCGAGCGGCGTCGCGCCGAGCGTGAGCCGGCTCGGCCAGATGCCGCCCAGAGCATCGAGGATGGCGCGCAGGATCTGCGCCGCCTCGATCCGTCCCGCCGCGGCCTGCGCGGCGAGACTGTCGGCGATGCCCCCCGGTCGCGGCGCATCCTTGATGGCGAAATGAGAGGCCTGGGCCTGGCAGGCCTCGCCCAGACGGTTGAGCAGTGCGACGCGGCCGTCGACGCCGGCCAGCGGATTGTCGGCGCCGACCTGGAAGGCTTTTTCGAGATCGGCCCGGCTGAAACGTTTGAGGCGCTCGGCATCGGCGCGCCAGGGATCATTGGGATCGCTGGAGAGCGCGCCGGTGGCTATGAGGTCGAAACTCGCGACGCCCAGGCCCTCGGAGGACGCGAAGCGTTTTCCGGTGCTGGGCTCGGTGTAGGACCAGCGCCCGCCGCTGCCGGCATCGAGCAGCACCGAGACGATGGCGAGATCGAGGGCGGCGCGCGTCTGCGCTTCCTTGCCGGGCCATGCGCGCTCGGCCAGAATCTTGCCCCAGCGGTCGATGCCGCCCGCCTCGAAATGCCGCCAGCGTGAATGGAAAGGCACCGACAAGGACGGGTAGTTCTCGCGCGTCACTTGCGCGACGAGCTGCGCGGTCTTCGGCAATTGATCGAGATCGACCGACCAGTGATCGAGCTTCCCATCGAGACCGTCCGCCAGCATCCGCTGCGCGGCCTTGCGCACGGCGGCGGAAGAGAGAAGGGGAGAGGCATCGGTCATGATCGGTCTTTCAAGCTGAGAGAGAAAATAGATCCTGGCGGAAGCCCGCCAGCGCGGCTGCTGTCGGGAAGGCGGAGAGCGTGCCGTGCCGTGTCGCCTTGTCGCTCGCCGCGGCGACACCCAGACGCGCGGCGCGCTCGGCGTCGCCTTGCAGGAGCCATTCGGCGATGAAGGTGCCGGCGAAGACGTCACCGGCGCCGCCGGCGGCGATGGCGTCGACCTCGGGAGCCGGCACCGTGACATCGGCTTGCCCGCGACGCGTGAGCCGGCAGCCTCTGGCGCCGAGCGTGATCACGGTCAGCGCCGAGCCGATCCGGCCATCGAGCGCTTCGGCTTCCACCTGATTGGCGATGACGATGTCGGCTTCCGGCAGATCGCCGAACCAGGATTGCAGCGGCGAAGGATTGAACGCTATGGCGACACCCGCTCGCCGGGCGAGCTTCATGGCCTGAAGCGTCGCGTCGTGCCGGAGATTGCCTTGCAGGAGCAGGAGCGCCGCGCCGTCAAGAACGCGCTTCAGTCCGGCTTCCACTTCGGCGGGAGTCAATGACCCGGCCTGAAGCGTGTTGCTGACGATGACATTCTCGCCCTGCGCATCGAGGAGGAGAATGGAGTCGTCGCTCGTCCCCTCATGCTGGATGAGGCCTTCCCCCGGCATGGCTTCGGCGCGAAGGGCGGATTGGATTCTTGCGGCGGTCTGGTCCCTGCCGATGGCGGCGATCAGATGGACTTGGACACCGGCGCGCCCGGCGGCAATGGCCTGGTTGAGGCCCTTGCCGCCGAGATCGGTGACGACATGTTGCGCATTGATCGTCTCGCCGGGCTTCGGCAGCCGGTCCAGATGATAGGTCACATCGAGACAGGCATTGCCGATCACCACGAGACGCGGACGATCCTTGCGCATGGCGTTATTTGCTGGTGAGCCAGGCGAGCGACTGGCGCCACAATTTGGCGTAGCCCGGCCAGTTGACGAAGTCGTTCGTCAGCCAGTGCGGACCGATGTCGGAGGTCCACGCCATGGTGCGGCCCTTGCCGAAGCTGCCGGTGACGAGCAGCGGGTGACCGCCCTGATCCGCGGGCAGGCGGGCGATGATCTCCGAGCCCTTCTTGACCTCGACCTCATTGACGCCGAGCAGCGCCGGCCACGGACCTTTGAGACCCGCGACGATCGGATGATCGGGCTTCAGCACTTCGGCGATGATGCCTTCCGGCGCTTCGACGCGGTCGTCATAGGGAAGGCAGGAGACCGGCAGTGCTTCTTCCACCGGCGTGCGGCGCCAGCGGGCGCGGCCGTCGATGCCCTGGAAGGAGAAATAGCCGCCGATCATCATGAGGCCGCCGCCCTGCTGGGTCCAGTCGCGGAGCAGCTTCAGCCGGTTCGGCACGGTCTTGCCATGCAGCCACACATCGGGCGGCAGCAGCAGCGTGTTGGCGCCGATATCGGAGATGATGATCGCCTCATATTTGGCGAGCCCGTCCATCGTGAAAGGCAGGCCTTCGGCCGCCTCATGCGCCGGCATGTAGGTGAGATTGAACTCGCTGTCCTTCAGCGCCTCGACCAGCGGCTCGGCGCCGAGATGGAAGGTCACGCTCGAAAACGTGTCCCAGCCCTTATAGTGGTTCGCCGAGCTCACCCAGCTTTCGCCGACGAGCAGCACATTCTTCTTGGTCATTGTAGTCTCCTTTTTATGCGGCGGCGAAAACACGCCTTGGATTGTCGACAAGCATGGTTGAGATCTGCTTGCCGGTGACGCCGTGGCGCTTCAGCCGCTCGGCGAAATGGGTCACGACATAGGCATAGCCGAAGCCGCCATAATGGCTGAGCATCATCTTGAGGAACACGTCCTGCGAAAGCAGGATCTTTTCGAGGTGGCCCAGATCGATCAGCCGCTTGATGGCGCGGGCATTGTCCTCGTCCGAGGGGCACTGCACCTGCTGGTCGGCATACCAGTAGTCCATGCCGATCATGTCATATTCGATGAAGGCGCCGCGTCTGGCGCAGGCGACCTGATAGTCGACATCTTCACCCGACGGGTTCATGTGGCAGAGAACGGTGTGGTCGAGATCGCCGCCTTCTTCCGCGATGATGTCGAGCACCCGGCCGCCATGGCGATACCAGGCCGGCAGGTGCACCATGATCGGCAGCCTGGTGCGCGCCTGGGCCTGTGCCGCGCCACGCAGCGACTTCTCTTCGTCCGGGGTGAAGTCACCCGAGACGCCGATCTCGCCGATGAGGCCGATCTTGGCGTCGGTGCCGTCGACGCCTTCGAGCGCGTCGCGCACGATCTCATCCGCGACATCCTGCTTGCTCATGCCTTTGAGCGCGGGCGGATGCGAATCCTGCAGATAATAGCCGGAGCCCATCACGATCTGGAGGCCGGCGCCTTTGGCGATCTCGCGCAGCTTCTGCGGATTGCGGCCGATGCCGCGGCAGGTCGGGTCGACCACCGTGCGCCCGCCGGCCTTTTTGAAGGGCGCCAGCTCGGCGATGGCGAGCCGGTGATCGTCGAGCCCGCAATTATGCAGGTTGACGAAGGGATCCATCCGAAGCTCGCCGATGATGCCGGCATGGACCGGCGACGTCGCGAGATGCGCGCGGTCGGGCTCCCTGGGCGGATTCCACCAGCAGCGGCAGTCATTGAGGAGATGCTCGTGCATCAAGGTCACGCCCATCTCCGCGGCTTTGATGGGTCCGTTCACCGTCATCACCAGGCCGGAGCCGGTATGGGCTTGCGAAAGTTCCGTCATGGTCCTTGTCTCAGTTCTTGCGCCGTGCGCCGCTGGCGAGGCGCGAGAAGACTCGCGCATTGAGCCACACGGCGAGCAGGATGATCGAGCCGGTCACGATCTGGGTGAAGAAGGGCGAGACATGCGAAAGGATCAGCCCGTTGCCGATCACGCCGATGGTGAGAGCGCCCAGCACGGTGCCGGCGATCGAGCCGCGCCCGCCCATCAGCGACGTGCCGCCCAGCACCACGGCGGCGATCACTTCGAGCTCGAAGCCGACGGCCGCGTTGGAGCTGCCCGAGCCGAGGCGCGCCGCGATGATGATGCCGGCGAGGGCCGAGGCGAGGCCGGTCAGCACATAGACCCAGAGCAGGATCCGCTTGGTCGAGATGCCGGAGCGGCGCGCCGCTTCCTGATTGGCGCCGATGGCGGTGACATAACGCCCGAAGCGCGTGCCCCAGAAAGTGACGAAGCCCGCCGCGACGATGAGGAAGGCGATCCATGCCGGAGCCGGAACCCCCAGGAACCACCCGCGCCCGATGGTGACGAAGCCGAGATCGGTGGAGATCGGGATAGAAAAGCCCTCGGTCATCAAAAGCGCGATGCCGCGCAGCGCCGAAAGCCCGGCGAGCGTCACGATGAAGGCCTGGATGCCCTGATAGGCGATGAACCAGCCTTGTATGGCGCCGATGGCGGCGCCGAGTAGCAGGAGCCCGATCACCGCGATCGGCCAGGGCAGGCCCATCTGCAGGATCATGGCGGCCGAGGCGTTGATGAGCGCCACCACCGAGCCGACCGACAGATCGATGCCGCCGGTGGTGATCACGAAAGTCATGGCGACGGCGACGATCAGGATCGGCGCGGTCTGGCGTATCAGATTGAGTATGTTGCCGGTCGACAGGAAGACCGGGCTGGCGATCGCGAAGATCACCACCATGATCAGGAAGAAGCCGGCGATGGAGAGGAGCTGCGCGTGGGTGGCGAGCGGGTCGGCGAGGCGCGAGCCTTGCGGGCGCGACGTATAGGCGCTGGTCATGCCTTGCCTCCCATGCCGTGGCCCTTGCCAACGATCAGGCTGACGAGATCGGTGAGGTCGGTGTCGGCGATCTTGCGCTCTGCCACTTTCAATCCTTCATACATGACGGTGATGCGGTCGCAGACGTTAAACAGGTCCTGCAGGCGATGGGTGATCAGCACCACGGTGACGCCCTTGGCCTTGACGCGGTTGATGAGGGTGAGGACGGCCTCGACTTCCTTGACCGCCAGCGCCGAGGTCGGCTCGTCCATGATGAGGACCTGCGGGTCGAAGGCGGCGGCGCGCGCGATGGCGATCGACTGGCGCTGGCCGCCCGACAATTGCGCGACGAGCGCATCGAGATTGGGAATCTTGATTTCGAGCCGTTCCAGCATGGCGCGCGCGCCCTCGCGCATCGCCTTGCGGTCGAGGAACAGGCCGTTCATCGGCTCGCGGCCGAGATAGAGATTGCCGGCGACGTCGATCGTGTCGCAGAGCGAGAGGTCCTGATAGACCATCTCGATATGGTGCTTGCGCGCATCCGCCGGCGTGGCGAAGCGTACCGGCTCACCATTGATCGAGATCGTGCCCTCGTCCGGCACATAGGTGCCGGAGATGATCTTGGTCAGCGTCGACTTGCCGGCGGCATTATCGCCGACGAGGCCGACGCATTCACCCGGATAAAGAGCGAGGTCGACACCGCGGATCGCTTCGACACTGCCGAAGCGCTTCTTGATGCCGCTGAGCGCGATGCGGGGAATGGGAGCGGCCGCGGCCGCTCCCTGGTTTTGACTGGCGTTCATTTGAAGACGGCGCGATAGGGCTCGACATTGTCCTTGGTGACGATGGTGATCGGCACCGGAATGGTGGCCGGCACCGTCTCGCCCTTGGTGATCTTGACCAGCGCGTCGACGGCGGCGGCACCCATGCCGGCCGGATCCTGCTGGACCACGCCGACCACATAGCCGGCATCGATGCCCTTGATCGCCTGCGCCGTCAGATCCCAGCCGAAGACCTTGATCTGCTCCTGCTTGCCCTGGCTCTCGACAGCGGCGACCGCGCCGAGCAGCGCCGGCTCGCCCGTCGCATAGATGGCGTTGAGATCGGGATTGGCGGTGATCAGGCTCTCGGCGGCGGAAAGCGCCGAGTCCTGCACGTTGCGGCCGTCGACGACGCCCGCGGTGGTGACGCCGCTATTGGACTTCACTTCATCCTCGAAGCCCTTCTGGCGGATATTCTGGATGGTGGAGTTGAGCGCGCCGACGATCCCGAGCTTGGCTTTGCCGCCCATGCTGTCGGTCACGTATTTGTTGAAGAACTCGCCCATCGCCTTGCCGGCGCCTTCATTGTCGACGCCGATCTGCGCTTTCTGCGGGCCGGCCGGCAGCACCGCATCGACGGCGGTGACCGGAATGCCCGCGGTAGCGGCGGCATTGACCGCCGGCATGATGCCGTTGGTGTCGATGGCGACGACGACGATGCCGTCGACCTTCTGCTGGATATAGGTTTCGATGGCGTTGTTCTGCGCCGCCGGATCGTTATTGGCGTTGAAGATCACCAGCTTCACGCCGGCGGCGTCGGCGGCCTTCTGGGCGCCTTCGTTCATCTGGGTGAAGAACAGCGCCTGCTGGTTGATCTGCACCAGCGCGATGGTCTTTTCCTGTGCCTGGGCGGCGGTGCCGATCGACAGCGCCAAAGCGGCGCCGGCGGCCGACAGCATGATTTTTCTGCGCGTTATGCTCATCATACTTACTCTCCCTGTGATCGCGGCATGGGCGACGGCCCATGCTCGTCGATGCTTGTACGGGCGTCAGCCCGAAACCTTTTCCTTGCGCGGTGCGGCGACCGAGCCGCGCCCCACCAGTTGCACCGGCAGCCTGGTCGGGGTGCCGTCGAATTTCTCTCCATTGATCATGGCGATGAGACGTAGGGCGCCGAGCCGGCCCAGATCGTCGATCGGCTGGGCGATCGAGGTGAGCGGCGGCCCGAACAGATCGTTGATCGGCATGCCGTCGAAACCGACGAGCGAGATATCGCGCGGAATGTCGATGCCCTTGCGCCGCGCCGTGGTCATGACGCCCAAGGCGACGGCGTCGCTGCCGGCGAAGATCGCGGTGGGCAGCGGATCGAGCGCGAAAAGCTGCTCGGCATCGCGGGTCGCCGGCTCGACCTCATATTCGGTCCGGACATGCCAGGAGGGATCGGGCGTTATGCCGGCCTCGTCGAGCGCGCGGCGCCAGCCTTGCGCGCGCTCGATGGCGCTCATCACACCTTTGGGGCCGCCGATATGGGCGATGCGGCGATGGCCGTGGGCGAGGAGATGGCGGGTCGCTTCATAGCCGCCGGTTTCGTTCTCGACGAAGAAGCGCGGCGCGTTGTCGCCGCCTATGACATCCTCGTCGATGATGACGACGCGGTTCGGCAGGGCGCGGATACGCTCGGCGAGCCGGCCGTCGTCTTCGTGATTGGTGATGAGCAGGAGCCCGTCGATATAGCCGGCCCGCAAACGGTCGAAGCAGGCGAGCTCGCGCTCGATGCGGTTGCGCGACGACCAGATCATGACGTCATGGCCGGAAGCGACGGCGACCCGTTCGGCCTCGCCGGCGAGCAGGGCGAAGAAGGCGTTGGAGATGTCGGGGACGACGATGCCGATCGCTTCCGCCTTGCCCTTGGAGAGGCGGCGCGCCTGGGCATGCGGCTGGTAATCGAGCTCGCGCACGGCGGTGCGGATGCGCTCGCCGGTGGCTTCCGGCAGTTCGAGCCCGCCATTCAGCCAGCGCGAGACGGCGGTGGGCGAAACCTTCGCCCGCTTTGCGACATCCCCGATCGTGGCCTTCCTGGTCATCAATGACGGCTCTTTGTAAAGCGCTTTAGTAAAGCGTGTTACAAAACCGCGATGCCGTCAAGAGGCGTATGAGACTTTATCCGGGGAAAATCCGCCTAGGGTCCAGGAGCAGCTTCTGAATCAATGGGTTATATAATTATTCAGAAGCGGATGAACGGCTCGCCGGCGATGGCCTGGAGAAAGGTCAGCGCAGTGAGTCCGGTCCACAGGATGGCGCCCAGTACAATGAGGCCACGCGCTTGCAGGCGGGTGAAGTCGCGAAACAGGAGGCCGAGAATCGGGAGCGCCTGCATGACATGCAGCCCGAAGAAATGCGCGACCCGGAGATCGCCGCCGGTGGTCGACCAGTGGAAGAACGGAAGGCCCGTCGCATCGGTCTGGTCGCCGCCGATCCAATGTCCGGTCTGGCTGCTCACATAGGCGCCGGTCACGATCGCCAGCGGGCCGGCCAGCAGGAATCCCAATCCGGTCGCGAAGCCGAGCGAAGAGCGCGGCGCTTTCTTCAGGATGCGCCAGCCCAGGAAGCTCGTCAGGGCCGCCAGGGTCACGGCGCCGACGCCCATCAGCATGTAGAAGGCCGCCGCCACGATCGTCGTCTGATTGAAATGGGACGCCTCGCCGCGCGATGCCCGGAAGGCGATGTAGATCATCTCACCGACCGCGGCGATGACGATGACGACACTCGCGATCCGGATCGTCGGCGCCTGCCGTTCCCGCTCGGGTAGCAAAGCGAGCCCCCAGGCGAGCGTCGCCAGCTGCAGGCTCAGGGAGAGAAAGAACTTGGCCGGCTTCTCCCATACGCTGACGCCATTGATGAGACGATCGTCGATGAAGGTGCCGGCATAGAGGAGGATGAAGAAAGCAAGGAAAATGAGAGCCACAGGCCAGAGCAGCGGCGAGCCGGAGCGGCCGGGCCGTGCGGCCTGCGGCAGAGTGGTCGAGACGGATGCGGCCATGGTGACCTCCTTACGCAGCTGCCTTCGCCCGGAATTTCGGGGCGAGAACGCGCAGGACCTCGAAGGCGAGCCAGCCGACGGGGCCGAACAGGAAGGTCAGCGGAAGAATGGGAATGAGCGCGAGCCGCGACAGGTCTTCATCGAAGATGCGGCGCGCGATGATCGCGCCGATCGCCAGGTCGAAAGCGAGATAATGCACCCAGCCGGCGAGCAATAGCCAGGGATTGGCGAAGAGGCGCGCGACATCGCCGAGGCTGCCATAGCCGCCGTCGGCGCCGGACCAGAACAGGGCGATCAATGAAGTATAGGCGACGGCGAGAAGCGTCGGAACGATGCGTCCGGCGACCAGGTCGCGCAGCAGCGTATTGTTGAGGACGACGCCGGCCGCCAGGACGGCCCATCCGGCCAAGGCGGTGAAATTCGCCAGTTCAAACAGTCCTGCGGGAGTCATGGTCGGCTCCTATCTTGACATTGACAAGATTTAAACGACCGTATCTTGTCGTTGTCAAGATTGATTTTGACAGTGTCCGGATGGCGCGGTAGGAAAGTCCTCATGGCGGCCGGCAAGCGATCGAAGACCTATCATCATGGCGATTTGCGCGAGACCCTCGTCCTGGCCGCCGTCGACCTTCTGGAGGAGAAGGGATTGTCGAGCTTCACCTTGCGCGAATGCGCCAGGCGGGCCGGCGTATCGCATGCCGCGCCGGCGCATCATTTCGCAACGGCCGCCGATCTCCTCGCCGAAATCGCGGCGCGTGGTTTCGAGCGTTTCGTCGCGGCGCTCGGCAAGGCGGCGGACGAAACGGTAGGAACATCCATGGAGCGGCTCGCCGCGATGGGACGGGCCTATGTCGCCTTCGCGCTCGCCAATCCCGGTGTCTATGGACTCATGTTCCGCGGCGGCGCCGATCCCTTGCAGTCGCCGCGTCTCAAAACGGCGGCGACGGCGGCCTGGCTGCAATTGGGGGATGCCGTCGCCGCGGCGCTCGGGCCGAAACGCAAGGATGAAGTCAACGCCAAGGCGGCCGCCGTCTGGGCGCTCGTTCATGGCACAGCCACGCTCATGCTCGACTGCAAGCTGCCGCCGGGGCCGGCCCGGTCATCGGATCCGGTGGCGCAGATCCTTTCGTCGCTTCCCGGACTTTTACGTCCTTCGTGAGCCGCGGCGGCCCGGCCAGCCCATCAGAAGGGCGGCGTCCTTCTCGGCTTCCTTCGCCTTCTCCCCGTCCTTGAAGATGCGCACCACGCATTGCGGCCTGGTTCGGTCGATCCCGTCATAGACGAGGTGATAGCCGGTCTTGTCCATGATCGGCCCGATCCAGCCGGCGCAATGATCGCAATAGCGTCGCATCGGGCTTGCGTCATTGTCCATGACCTTGCTGAGGCTGGGGCAGAGATTCATCCTGAGCTCGAGCCGGTCCGCGTCGAGGTCGAGATCCATGTCGCAATTTTCTTCGTCCTTGATATGCGACCAATAGTCGAACATGCCGGCAAGGCCGCGCGTCTCGATCAGCTCGAGAATATGCTTCTCCTGGTTCTTCGAGATGGCGAGGAAATAGGCTTCGAGCGCTTCTTCGCCTTGCGCCTCCAGGAACTTGAAGACTTCGTTGTAGAAGCGTGTGAAGTGATCACTGGGGATCATGAGCGCCTCCTGATGACCTGCCGGCAGGCGCCGGGGCCGGTGATCTCGGTGTCGATCCGGAACGGCGTGCCTTCCGCCATCGCCTCGTTGACGCGGCTGGTCTGATCACAGAAATGTGGTGAAACGCTCCCCGTCAAGGCCTGGACATGATGCCAGGCGGTGCAGCGGCGCACCGTCAGCACGATCCCGTCGTCCGTGACGGCGATATCGTAATCGGCATTCTCGCGCTCGAAGAAATGCCGCCAATGCGCGATGAGCTGCCCCGTGTCGCCGGCGCTGAGGTCGTTGCGGATACCGGCATAGACGTCGCGGCCGACCTTGGCGAAGATCTCGTCCATCGCCGCGACGCCGAAATGCGCGATGATGAAATCGATCGTCGTGTTGGTGGCGCCGTGGAAATCGAGATGGACATTGCCGCCTTCCCGATAGCGCATCTCTTTGTTGCTCACGTCTTGCCTCCGAAGACACATTCGCCACCCACATAAGTCGCCTTGACCTGCAGGGTTGAGCGGTCGAGCAGGATGAAGTCGGCCCGCTTGCGGGACGCGATGCTGCCGATCTCGTTATCCAGGCCCAGCACGCGGGCAGGAACCAGGCTCGTCGCATGTGCCATCCGCACCAGGTCCTGGCCGGAGAAGATCAGATAGTTGCGCATCGCCTCGTCGGGCGTGAGCGAGGAACCGCACAACCCGCCATTCTCGTCCCTGACCGCCTTGCCGGGCGCGCTCACCACCCGGTAGCCCGGATAGAACTCGAACTCCATGCCGGGGGTTCCGGCATATTTCATGGCGTCGGTCTCGAGGAACACGCGGGTCCGCGGCAATTGTCCCAGGAGCTTGACCAGTTGCGGATCGACATGGATGCCGTCGCAGATGAGGCCGAGCGCCAGGTCCTTCTCGGCGAGGAGCGCATCGGTGAGCGAAACGATATGGACGCCCATCGTGCCGGGCGGCTCGGTCGGCATGACATTGTACATATGCGTCACCGCATCGACGCCCCAGGATACATAGCGCGGAATATCGGCCGCCTTCGCCCGGCTGTGGCCGAGATGGATCGATACGCCGGCCCGTTTCAGGCGTCCGATGAACGCCTCCGCGCCCGGTCGTTCAGGCGCCAGCGTGACGGCCTTGAGTTGCCCGTTTGTGACGGCGAGCATGCGCTCGGCGAGGTCGAGGCTCGGCGCCACGATGTTCTCAGGATTATGCGCGCCGGGCGAGCCGAAGCAGGGGCCTTCGCTATGGATGCCGAGCGCCCGGGCGCCTCTGGCCTCCGGACATTGCGCCGCGAGCCGCACCAGCACGCCTTCCATCCGGCTGGGCGGCAGGCAGCTGATCGAGGGCAGGAAGCCGGTGACGCCATGGCGCGCGAGCGCATGCGAATTTTCCGCGACAGCGCCTAGCGTCGTGTCGTTATACAGATACTGCCCAAATCCATGCTGCAGGAGATCGATCATGCCGGGATAGACGACGGCGCCCTTGCCGTCGACCGGCTCCCAATTGTCGCCGATCAGCGCGTCGCGGGCGACGAGGCCGGCGAACCGGCCGCCATCGATCAGGAGGTCATGTGCGGTATGCGCCTCCGCCGTCACCACCGTGACGTTGGACCATCTCTTCTTCATGCCGGCGGCTCCCAGGTGTTCTGAATGGCCAATATGCCGCCATCGATGAACAGCATGTGGCCGGTGATGTAACGAGCGGCGTCCGAAGCGAGGAAGACGGCGGCCTCGCCGACATCGGCAGGCAGGCCGACGCGGCCCAGCGGGATCTTGGCGTTGAGCGTCTCCCTGATATTGGGGCGCGCGAGGCCGGCCTTGGTGAGGTCGGTCTCGATGATGCCGGGACCTACCCCATTGACGCGCACGCCGCGGCCCGCGAGCGACACCGCAAGCGATTTGATGAGCATGGCCACGGCGCCCTTCGGCGCGTCATAGACGACGCTTCCCGGTTCGGCCGTCACCGAATTGGTCGAGCCGGCGCAGATGATGCTGGCGCCTTGCTGGCCGGGAGCCAGATGTCGCACGAAAGCCTGCGCCGCGAAGAGATAGGCTTTCACGTTGAGATTGAAGGTCCGGTCGAAAGTCTCCTCGGTGAGGCTGAGGAACTCGCTGTCGAGGAAAGTCCCGGCATTGTTGACGAGCGTATCGAGCCGGCCGAGCGCCTGATGCGCCGCCTCGACCAGATATCGCGCCCCTTCGGCGCGCGACAGGTCCGACTGGATGAAATGGCACTCGGTGAGAGTTTCGAGCCGCGCTCTGGCGCCGTTATCGGGGAGATGCGAGTTGATGACGAGCCGCGCGCCCTGACGGGCGAAGGCCTCGGCGATGGCGAAACCGATGCCCTGGGTCGATCCGGTCACGCAGACGCAGGCTTTGCTCATCGGCTTCTCCTTGCTCATGACAATGCCTCGCCGGCGAGGCCGCGCTCGACGCTCAATATGGCGCCGACCAGATTCCGGGTCGCTTCCGCCTTGGGCCTGGTGAAGAGATCGAGCGGCTTGCCCGCTTCCACGATGCGGCCCGCCGACATCACCGAGACATGGCTCGTCGTATAGGCGACGACCGAGAGATCATGGGCGATGAAGACAAGGCCGAGCCCCAGATGGGCGACCAGGTCCTTGAGCAGGTTCAGCACCTGCGCCTGGATGGAGACGTCGAGCGCCGAGACCGGCTCGTCGGCGATCAGCACCTTGGGCGCGGGCATCAGCGCCCGGGCGATGGCGATGCGCTGCAACTGCCCGCCGGAGAATTCGTGCGGATAGCGCTCGACGGCGCTGCGCGCGAGGCCGACCTGATCGAGCACCTCGAAGACGCGCGCCGCATGATCGCCTTCGATCTTCAGGCTGCGCAGGGGCTCGAGCAGCGAGGTGCCGACACGCATGCGGGGATCGAGCGAGGAGCGCGGATTCTGCAGGACGAGCTGCACCGCCCGCCGGAATTCCCGTCGCGCCGGGGCGCCGCCGGTCCAGACATCGCGCCTCTCATAAAGAACCTCGCCGCTTTGCGGCTTCTCGGTGCCGGTGAGGAGCCGCGTCAGCGTCGTCTTGCCGGATCCGGATTCCCCGACGATGCCGACCGCCTCGCCCGGCCTGACCGTGAAATCGATCGTGTCGAGCACCGTGAGCTTGCCGCGCGGGCCGAACAGCGACTGCCGCCTGAGGGGATAGGTCTGGCTCACTTTGCGCATTTCAAGGATCGGGGTGGTCATGCCGATGCCTCGACCGGATGCCAGCAGGCGGCTTGCCGGCTGTTGCCCGTGAGCGCGGGGATCGCGCTCTTGCATGTCTCGCTCGCCGCGGCGCAGCGTGGATGGAAGGCGCAGCCTTTCGGCAGGCTGTGCAAGGGCGGCACCATGCCCGGGATGGAGGCGAGCCTCGAGCTGCCGTCGAGCGCGATATTGTCCATGGTCGGCTGCGAGTCGAGCAGGCCTCTGGTGTAGTGATGGCGCGGATGCCGGAAGACCTCCGCGACCGGGCCCATCTCGACGATGCGGCCGGCATACATGACCGCCACGCTGTCGCACATCGCGGCGATGATCGGCAGGTCATGGGTGATCATCAGCAGGGCCGAGCCGCGCTCGCGCACCGCCGCATTGAGGAGCCGCAGCACCTGCTTCTGCACCGTCGCGTCGAGCGCGGTGGTCGGCTCATCGGCGATGATGAGCTGCGGATAGCAGGCGAGCGCCATGGCGATCATGATACGCTGGCGCTGGCCGCCCGACAGCTCATGCGGATAGGCGCGGGCCAGCTGCTCGGGGCGCGGCAGATTCATCTGCCGCATGAGCTCGATCGTCTGCTCATGCGCTTTCCGGCGCGGAGCGCCCTGGTGACGGCGGATCACCGCCGCGATCTGCTCGCCGACGCGCCGCACCGGATTGAGCGAAGAGAGCGGGTCCTGGAAAATCATGGAGATCGTGCGTCCCCGCCGGCTCGACAGGGCCCGGTCGGATTGTGTGACGAGATCGATTCCGTCGTGTTTCACCTGGCCCTGCGCCTGCCAGCCGACCGGCAGGAGGCCCATGAGCGCCAGCGCCGTCAGCGTTTTGCCCGAGCCCGATTCGCCGACGAGGCCCATGCGGCCGCCCGCCGGCAGCCGGAAGGAGACGCCGCGCACCGCGGTGAGCCCGCTCGACTGGACGACGAGATCGCGGACATCGAGGACGTCGCCGGTCATCCCGTCCTCCGCTTGAGTTTCGGATCGAGCACGTCGCGCAGGCCGTCACCGAGGAGATTGAGGCCCAGCACCGCCAGCACGATGGCGAGGCCCGGCCACATGGCGAGCGGTGAGGACACGCCGACCTGCTGCTGCGCCTCGTTGAGCATGAGCCCCCAGGAGATCGACGGGCGGTGCACGCCCACGCCCAGATAGGAGAGGCCCGCTTCGGTCAGGATGCCGGCGGCGAAATAGAGGGTGAACTGGACGATCAGCACGCCGGCGATATTGGGCAGCACATGGCGCGCGAGAATGAAGACGCGGCCGCGGCCATAGAGCCTGGCGGCGGTGATGAAGTCCTCATGCAGCACGCCGATCGCCGCCGAGCGCACGATGCGGACGAAGGACGGCGTGAAGAAGGAGGCGAGCGCCAGGATGGTGGTGAAGGCCCCCGAGCCCAGCGTGGCGGCGAGCACCAGCGCCGTCACCATGCCGGGGATCGACAGCATGATATCGGCGCCGCGCGAGATCGCTTCATCTGTGAGCTTGCCGGAGGAGGCGGCGGCGAGCCCGGCGATCAGGCCGAGCATCAGGCTCACGATGGCGCCGCCGGCGCCGACCAGGATCGAGGTCCGCGAGCCTGCCATCAGTTGCGCGATGATATCGCGGCCGAGCACGTCGGTGCCGAGCAGATGTCCGGGCGTGCCGGGCGGCAGCAGTCGGTCGCGGATGACCGGGATATTGGGATTGGACGGCAGATAAAGGAACGACACGACCGCCACGGCGAGGAAGGCGACGGTGAGGATGATGCCGATGACGAGCGAGGCGTTCCAGCTGAAGCGCCGCGGTCGGGACAGAGTCTGCCTGGCTTGCATGCTCATCCCGTCACCCTGCCGTCTTGATGCGCGGGTCGAGGAAGCCATAGGCCAGGTCGACGATCAGATTGACGGTGATGACGAAGACGATGATCAGCATCACCGTCGACTGCACCACGATGACCTCGCGCGCCGCCACATTGGCGAGGATCATGCGGCTCAAGCCCGGCAGCGAGAACATCGTTTCGATGATCACCGTGCCGCCGACGAGCTCGGCGATCTGCAGGCCGACGACGGTCACGATGGGCACGGCCGCGTTGCGCAGACCCACCCTGAGCAGGGCCTGGGTCTGGGTCATGCCGGTGGCGCGCGCGGTGCGCACGTAGTCCTGGTTCATGACGTCGAGCACCGCCGAGCGGATATAGCGGATCAATATCGCGGCGAGGATGAGGCCCAGCGACAGCACCGGCAGCACCATGGAGCGCACCGCTTCCCAGAAATTCTCCGACCAGGGCGTCCAGCCGCCCGTCGGCAGCCAGCCGAGACGCACGCCGAACAGAACGGAGAGCAGGATGCCGGCCCAGAAAACCGGTACCGCGACGCCGATCTGGCTCAGCAGCGCCAGCACCGCGCCGGAGGGCCGGCCGGCATTGCGCGCGGCATAGGTGCCGACGGGAATGGCGATCAGGAGGCCGAGCAGCAGGCCCGCCAGAGCGAGCGGAATGGAGACCGAAAGGCGCGAGGTGACGAGATCGGCGACGCTTTCATTGGTGCGGAAGGACCGGCCGAGATCGCCCTGCAGCATCGCACCGATCCAGTCGAAATATTGGACGAAGAGCGGCCGGTCGAGGCCATATTCATGGGCGAGCGCGTTGATCGCGTCGGCGCTCGCATCCTTGCCGAGAATGACCGCGGCGACATTGCCGCCAGCAGCGCGGATGAGCAGGAAGATGGCGACCGAGGCGATGAGCAGAGCGGCGAAGAAGAACGCCAGCTTGCGCAGAACATAGATCGCCATCTTCCCGGCACTCCTACCAGTGCAGCGGCGCGAATTCGATCGCCACCGCCACACGCGGCTCGAGGAAGCCCTTGAGCGCCGGATTGAACAGGCCGACGCCCTTCTTGGCGATCAGCGGCACGATCACCGCATCATCGCGCAGGATCTTGGCCGACTTCTGCATCTGGGCCAGGTAGTCCTCTCTGGTCAGCGCCTGGTCGGCCGCCGCGAGCGCGTCGGTATAGGCCTTGCTGCAATAGGTGCTCCAGCCGGCCTTCGAGTCATCCGGGCAGGCGAACTGGCCGGGTTCGGCGTCGCCCGACATGATGGTCACGTCGAACTGCGGCGGACGGCCCTGGAAGATCAGCTGCGCATAGCGCGCCAGATCCATGGCGTTGCGCTCGACATTGAAGCCGGCGGCCTGCATGGCGGGCACCATGATGTCGGCGGGAAGCGACAGGTCCGGCACGTCGCTGAGCGAGGCATAGACGAGCTTCTGCTGCGCGTAGCCTTTTTCCTGCACCGTCTTCATGGCGCCTTCGAAATCGAAAGCGTAGGGGCAGGTATCGGCATTGGCGGGCGCGTACCAGGGCTGGTCCGGCAGCGCGAAGGTGCAGGTGTTGTCCGCGCCCCAGGCGGCGCCGAAGGCGTCGTTGAAGGACTGCCGGTCGAGCGTCCTGGCGATGGTCTGGCGTAGCTCCGGCTCGAGCTTCTGGTTGAGCACCGCATAGGTCGGCTCGCCGACCTGCGGATAGGTGACGAGCGAAAACTTCTTGTCGAGCTCGCGCTTGCCGAGCTGCTCCCACAGATCGATGGTGATGACCGGCACGGAATCGACCTCGCCGGCTTCCATCGCATTGAGTCCGGCGGTGCCGTCGGTGACGATGCGCACCGTCACGTCCTTGAGCGCCGGCGCCTTGCCCCAATAGCCGTCATTGCGGGTGAATTCGAGCGCGCTGTTGGGCGTGTAGCGCACCAGCTTGTAGGGGCCGGTGCCGATCGGATTTGTGGCGATCGAGCCGGCTTCGGCTTGCGGCTGCACCAGTCCCGAGACCGAACCCATACCGCGCCAGAAGGCCTGGCTCGGCCGCGACAAGGTCACCTTGACGGTGCGGTCATCGATTTTCTCGATCGCCGTGACCACCTCGAAGGCGCTGGCATTGTTGACGACCGGGCTGCCTTTCATGGTGTTGAGCGAATAGACGACGTCGTCGGCGGTGACCGGCGCGCCATTGGAGAATTTCGTCTCGCGGATCTTGAAGATGTAGGTCTTCTTGTCGTCGCTGATCGTCCAGCTTTCGGCGACGCCCGGCGCGGCATTGCCGTCCTTGTCGAAATAGACCAGTGGCTCGACGACATTGGCGGGAACCCAGAGCCGCAGCGCCGTCAGGTTGCTTTTGACATAATCGAGCGTGCCGGGATCCTGCCGCGCGATCAGGATGATCTTGTTCTCGGCGGCGCGGGGCGAGGGCGACTGCGCCTCGGCCTGAGGTGTCGCCATGAGGCCGACGATGATGGCGGCCGCCGCCGCGAATGAAGCTCGGTGTTTCGATGCCATGTGTCTTTCCTCCTTATTATATTTCAAACCACGCCTTTGCTCTTGAGCTCGCGCGCCGCGTCCTTGACCGCCCCGAGTGTTTCCTCGATCACCCCGTCATCATGCTCCGAGGAGAGGAACCAGGCGCCGCGCTCGAGCGCCCGCACGCCGCGCCGCAGAAGGGCCGTGGTGAAGGCGATATAGGCGGGCCGGTTCATGCGGGTGAGATCGCGATAGTCCTTCGCCGGTGTCTCGAGCCCGAAGGCCACGTGGAAGACCTGCGGAAAGCCGGTGACCGTCGCGGTGATGCCGGCGGAAGCGAAGATCTCACGCATGCCGTGCATCAGCTTCGATCCGGTCTCCTCGATGCCGGCATAGAGAGCGGGGGTGAGCGCTTTCAGCGTCGCCGCGGTCGCCGCCATGGCGATCGGCTGCGAATTATAGGTTCCGCCATGCACGACGCCGCCGGTCGAGAACATGTCGAGAAGATCGGCGCGCCCGGCGATCGCGGCGACCGGAAAGCCATTGGCGATGGCCTTGCCGAAAGTGGCGAGATCGGGCGTCACGCCGAAACGTTGCTGGGCGCCGCCCGGCGCCAGGCGGAAGCCGGTGATGACCTCGTCGAAAATCAGGATCGTGCCGGTCGTGCTGCAGGCCTCGCGGGCGCCCTCGAGATAGCCGGCAGCGGGCTGAATGGCGCCGGCATTGCACATCGCGGCTTCCATGATGACGCCGGCGATGTCGCCTTGCGCCAGCCGGCTCCTGAGGATGTCGAGATCGTTCCAGGGCAGCACGACGATCTGCTCGGCGGTCTCCTCGAGCTGGCCCTTGCTGCCGGCGACGGGGACCGGCGCCGAAACGGGACCTGCCGCATTGAGCGCCGGCGCCGTCGACCACAGGACATTGTCGAACCAGCCGTGATAATGGCCCTCGAATTTGATGATCTTCTTGCGGCCGGTCGCGGCACGGGCGAGGCGCAATGCCGCCTGGGCGACCTCCGAGCCCGACGAGCCGAAGCGCATGCGCTCGGCGCAGGGGACGAGCTCGCAGACGAGGCGGGCGGCCTCGGCTTCGACCGCCGTCTGGCCGGCGAACAGGATTCCGTGCGCGATCTGCGCCTTCACCGCATCGGTGAGGGCTCGCGGATTGTGGCCGAGGATCATCGGCCCCATGCCGAGATAATAATCGATGAGGCGGTTGCCATCGACATCATGCAGATAGGGGCCGACGCCGCGCTCGAAGACGAGCGGGGTCGGTGAGATGTTCAGACGGAAATTGCTGTTCACGCCACCTGCCATCCAGCGCGAATTGGACGCGATGGCCGCCGCCGATCGGTCGAAGGACATCAGTTTCGTCGAAGTCATGATCGGTCAGTCCTTCTTCTTCGCCACCGCGACGCAGTCGATCTCATAGAGGAGCGAGCCGAGGCAGCGGGTCAGCGTGGTGCGGGCGGGGAAAGGCGGCTTGAAATAGTCGGCATAGAGCCGGTTGAATTCGGCGAGATCGCCGTCGTCGCGCACATAATTGCGGGTCTGGACGACATGGGCGAGATCGCTGCCCGCCGCTTCGAGGACCTTGCGCAGATTTTCGATCGAGCGGCGCATTTCGCCCTCGAAGCTGTCGGAGACGATCTTGCCGGTTGAATCGACCGAGGCCTGGCCCGACACGAAGATGAGATCGCCGACGCGCGTCGCCGGACTGAAAGGCAGATGCGATCGGGGCGTGTCCGGGTCGGCGGGATATTGGATCATGTCGCACTCTTTTCGATGTCGAGGGGGAAGATCGGCCGGCGCAGCCGGCGATAGGGAAGGCTCGTCAGCACGCTGCTGCACGGCCCCGGCGTCGCCACCGTGTAGCTGCCTTGGGCGATCGGGTCGTAAGCGCGCCGATGCGCCACCGCCGCCTTGACGCCGATGGCGAAGAGCTCTTCCGGGATGATCCCTTGCGAGCGCAACTGGCCGAGATCGAAAGGCGGTGTCTTGCGGCTCGACAGGAGCACGGTCACGCCGTCGATGCGCACCACCGCGCACGGGCCCATGCTGAAATGGATGCCTTGCGAGGCGGCCAGATGGCTGTTGCGGTCTTCGAGGGTGAAATCGCCGGCGCTGCGGCTGAGGAAGACGGCATCCGCTTGGAGCGGGCCGGCGCCGAGACGACTGCCCTTGCCGCCGATCGAGAGGCGGCGGGTCTCGCCGGGTCTGGCGCCGGCAAGCGCCGCCACGGCCTGCGCATCGGCGATCGCCACCGCGGCATTGCCGATGCCGTGCCTGAGGAAGCCGCGCAGCACGGCGGTGTCGTCACCGGGCGCGCCGCCGCCGATATTGTCGGCGGGCTCGACCACGAGATAGGGCCCACCGGATTTGCCCTTGATGTCGGCGAGCGCCGCGTCGAGGTCCCATTCCTTGGGCCGGCCGAAGTCGCGCAATTCGATGGCGAGCCGTTCGAGCCGGTCGAGCGCCCTTTCGGCATTGGCCGCCGCGCCCGTCGTCACGACGGAGAAGGCGACACCCGCTTCCGGCACGTCCGAGAAGGAATAGCCGCCGATCACATTCGCCGCCCAGATCTCCGGATCTTCCGTTTCGACGGCGCGCGCCAGGGCTTCGAGGTCGCGCATCGGCCGGTCGGCGGTGCCGGTCCCGGTCGGCGCCCAGACGATCGGCGCATTGCGCGCCAACATGCGGGGCAGGGCCTTCTCGCGCAGTGCCCGCGCCAGGAGACGCGCCGAACGCACCGCCGCATCGCGCGCATCGATATGCGGGTTTTCGCGATAGGCGACGAGGCCATTGGCGTGCTCCGCCATGACGTGGGTGAAATTCGCATGCAGATCGAAGACGGCGAAGACCGGCAGCTTCCCGGCGCCGGGAATGGCGCGCAGCCGCGCCAGCAACTCGCCTTCCGGATCTAGATTTTCAGTGGTGACCATGGCGCCATGCAGCGCCAGCCAGATGCCGTCGAGGCCTTGCGCGAGCGCGGTTTCGAGCGCCACCTTGAGCTCGGTCCAGAACGTCTCGAAAACTTCATGCGCCACGATGCCGGAGGGAAGCGCTGCATAGTCGCAGACCGGCACGACATGCCAGCCTTCCGCGTCGGCGACCTCGAGAAAGCCGTCGATGGTCGAGCCGTCGCCGCGTCTGGCGAGCACGTCACCGCCCCGGCGAATGGCGAAGTCGGCGAGGCCGGTGACGTCCTCGGTGAAGCTGTGCGTCTCGTGAAAAAGACCGGCGAGCAGAATGCGCGGCGCCGTCATTTCACGCGTCCGGCTTTGGCGCCCGGCAGTGCCGTGGCGCGGGTGAGGTCGGTGGTGATCTCGGCGAGGCTCGCCACCAGGAGCTTGCCCAGCCGCTCCATGACTTCGGGCTCGTAGCGTGCTGCGGGTCCGGCGATGGATACCGAGGCGACCGGCTCGCCGCCCGGACCGAAGATCGGCGCGGCGACGCAGGCGCCGCCCAGTTCATTCTCTTCGAATTCGGTGGTCCAGCCCTGCACGCGGCAGCGCTCCAGGATCGCCTCGAGCGCCTGCGGGTCGGTGATGGTGTGTTCGGTCAGCCTGGCGAGCGGCCCCAGGCTGTAGATGAGGCTGCGGAAGGAAGAGGGGCGATGGGCGAGCAGCGCGCGGCCGCACGCGGTCGAGTGATAGGAGGCGCGTGTGCCGGAATAGGATGTGACGCGCAGCGTCTGGCTGCCTTCGAGACTTTCGACGATCACCGCATCGGTCGGTCCCGGCAGCGCCAGGTTCACCGTCTCGCGCGTCGTGGCGCAGAGCTTGATCAGATGCGACATGGCGACGGAGACGATGTCGAGCCGCCGCTCGACCGCCTTGCCATAGATCACATGCTGGAGGCTCAGACGATAGGCGCCCACCTTGCCATCGCGTTCGGCGAGACCTGAATCGACCAGCGCGCTGACCAGATTGAAAGCGGTGGTCTTGGCGAGCTTCGTCGCCGCCGCCAGCTCTTTCAGCGATACCCAGTCGCCATGCGCCATCGCATCCAGCAAGGCCTTGATGCGGCCCACCGACTGGATGCGCACCGGTTTGATCCCGGCGCCCTTGCGTAATTTCTCTGAAGTCTGTTCCATAATATTGAACGATCGGTCAGTGATTGTGGTTCTCGGATAATTTGAATCGACAGCCTTTACAAGGCCGTTTTGCAAGGCTGTTGACAAGACGCTGTCCGCGCTTGAGATTTGGTCAAGAAGTTATTCTATAATATAGAACAAGAAAAAATGGAGCTCTCATGACCCTGATCCCGCGTCTAGACATGGCCGCCCTCGATGCTTTGCCGCTCGATCCGTCGACCAAAGGCCTTCCCTATGAGGCGGGCGCGCTGACCGTCGGCGATGTCGGCCGCAAGGGCTGGAATATCCTGAAGGGTGATGTGCCTTTGCCGGCCGCGGTCATCCGCGACGACATCCTGACCGCCAACAGCGGATGGATGAGCGCCTTCATCGAAACCAACGGCCTTTTGCTGGCGCCGCATGGCAAGACGACCATGGCGCCCTATCTCTTCGATCTCCAGGTCGCCGACGGGTCCTGGGCGATCACCGCCGCCACTTTGCAGCAGGTCGAGGTCTGCCGCCGCTTCGGCGTCAAGCGCGTGCTGCTCGCCAATCAGCCGGTGGGGCGCCAGGCGGTCGATGCCTGTTTCAACATGCTGCGGGCGGATGAGGATTTCGAGCTTTATTGCCTCGCCGACGGCGCGGCCGGTCTCGCTTTGCTGGCCGAGGGCGCGCGCCGCCTGCCGCCGCCCGCCGCCAATCCGCTGCGCGTGCTGGTCGAGATCGGCTTCATCGGCGGCCGCACCGGCGCGCGCACCCGTGACGAGGCGCTTGCCTTGGCGCGCAGCATCGTCGCGACGCCGGGCCTGAGGCTTGCCGGTTTCGAATGTTTCGAAGGCCTTCTGCCGACGCCAGAAGCCGCCGACAAGCTTATCGACGATGTCGCGGTGCTGGCCGAGCTCGCCGCGAAGGAAGGGCTTTTCGCCAAGGACCAGCCGATCATCGTGAGCGCCGGCGGCACGGCTTTCTTCGATCGCGCCGGTGAGCGTTTCAACAGGCTGACCTTGCCGTCGCAGGTGCTCAGGATTCTACGCTCCGGCTGCTATCTCACCCATGACAGCATCGGCTACGTCAATTCCTTCCGTCGCATCCAGAAGGAGACGAGCCTGAAGCTGCCGCCGGGCGGGCTCGTCGCGGCGCTGGAAGTCTGGGCCTATGTCCAGTCACGTCCGGAGAAGGTGCGCAGCATCGTCGGCCTGGGCCGGCGCGATATCGGTTTCGATTCCGGCATGCCGGTGCCGGTGCGCTGGTATCGTCCCGGCTCCGCCATGACGGCGCCGGAGGACATGCCGAAAGGCCATGAGGTGGTCGGCCTCAACGACCAGCACTGCCATGTGAGCCTGCCGGCCGACAGCCCCTTGCAGGTGGGCGACATGGTGTCCTTCGGCATCGGCCATCCCTGCACGACCTTCGACAAATGGTCGATGCTGCTTCTGGTCGACAAGGACTATCGCGTGACCAAGGCGCTCAGGACCTTCTTCTGAGCTTCAATAGCTCGGCGGGGTGATCGCCCAGATCACCACGGTCTCGCGATCGCCGGGATTGCGGTAGCGATGGGGCCGCGTGCTGTCGAAGCCGAAGCTGTCGCCTTCCCGCAGGACGAGGTGCTTGTCGCCCACCCAGATTTCGAGGGTGCCGGAAAGCACGATTCCGGCCTCCTCGCCCTTATGGCTGTAAGGCTCGACGCCGCTCGTCGCACCGGGGGGGAAACGTGACAGCAGAAGCTCGAGCTCGCCGCGCAAATGCGGCGACAGGAGCTCGTCGGTAATGCCGCTCGAAAAGGACACGCGCCGCCGGTTCGCCGCGCGCACCAGCAGGGAGTGCTCTTCGGGTTCCTTCGCTTCGGCCTTGTGGAAGAACCAGCCGATCGTCACGCCGAGAGCCGCCGCAATGTCGTGCAGCGCCTTGACATTCGGAAAGGCGAGACCGCGTTCGATCTCGCTCAGGTAGCCGACGGAAAGGCCGGTGCGCTCTGACAGGGCCTTGATGGTGATGCGCCGCGCCTTGCGCAGGTCGCGGATCTCACGCCCGGCCTGATCGGGAGAGATATCGGAACTGGCCGCTCCCCCATTCTGGCCATGGCCTTCCTTCAGCACGCGATGCTCCCCGCCGGATGACACGATGAGATATTCGTTCGCCCGCATGAAATTTTCAAGCAAGAATTTCACAGTTGCGATTATTTGTCGATTGTCGCAAGCTGACGGTCAGAGGCGTCCCTGGGGACGGGTAGCAGGCGCGAGGGAAGCATCGATGCTCACCGATTGGATTTCGGCATTGAACGGCGAGGCCGTCCGCGCGCGCAGCTTCGTGCAATTGCGCTCGCTCGGCCTCGGCCATCACAAATTCGCCGGGCTCCCCGATTACGTGACCGCGCCCGCTCTCAATCATCACTATATTTCCGTGACGCTCGGCGAGCCGATCGAGGTGGAGGGCATCCTGTCCTCGGGCCGCCTCGCCGCGCGGGTCGGCAAGGGCCAGGTGATCATCATGGCGGCCGGCCAGGCCAATACCTGGCGCTGGAATCAGCCGACCGAGGAGGTCCATCTCTTTCTCGATCCGCGCGTCGTCGACCGGATCGCCGACGAGGCGGGCGGTGGCAGGCCCGAGCTTTTGAACCGTTTCGCCGTCGAGGACGAAAGCATCGGCCAGATCGTGCGCACCATGGCCGAGGAGCTCGACCATCCGGGGCCCGCCTCCAATCTGATGCTCGAGACCGGCGCCGAATTCCTCGCTCATCACCTTCTGCGCAATTACTGCGCCTGCGCCGTCGAGGCCAGGCGCCGCGACCGGCTTACCCGGGCCCAGATCCGCGCCGTCGAGGATCATGTCGATCAGAATCTCGCCGGCGATATCAGCCTTGCCGACATGGCGGCGCTGGCGCGTCTCAGCCCGTTCCATTTCGCCCGCGCCTTCAAGGAGACCATGGGCCGCTCCCCGCATGTCTGGCTGACCGGAAAACGCATGGAGAAAGCGCGCCAGCTCATCGAGACTTCGGGCCTCTCCATTCTCGAAGTGGCGGCCGCGGTGGGATATGAGAGCCAGAGCCATTTCGGCCAGGTCTTCCGCAAATGGGCCGGCATCTCCCCCGCCGAATTGCGCCGCTTGAGCCGGAGCTGACATCATTCCCTGCTTCGCCGTCATAATTGCGCAAGTTTCCGATAGAGGCCGCAATATTCCGAGAGACGCAAGCGGCGTCTCGCGTTCATCCTCCGCGTCAAAATAGATTACCAGGAGACGCGATATGGCAAGGAATTGGGGCGCAGAGCCTTATTACGGTCTTGATGAGGAATTCGATCCGCAGTGGTATCTGACCGACGATCAGAAGAAGCTGCAGGAAAGGCTGATCGCCGTCTGTCATGACGTGCTCAGGCCCAATGCGATCGAAAGCGACCGCAACAACACCTATCCGCGCAAGAATATCGAGGCTCTGGCCGAACTCGGCCTTCTCGGCATCATCGCGCCGAAAAAATATGGCTGCCGCGGTGAAAACCACGTCGGCACCTTGATGGTGGCCGAGACCATCGCGCGTTACGGCTGCCCCTCGACCGCGCTCATCTACATGATGCACATGGTGGCCCTGGCGGGTCTCGTCTATCGCGCCAGCGGCAACGCCGAAGTGCAGAAGCTCCTGCCGCGCATCGACAGGGAATGCCTCATCGGCACGGCCTCCTATACCGACCCCGAGACCGGCGGCCACTTCTGGTATCCCAAGACGTCGGGCGCCCAGCGCGTCGAGGGCGGCTGGCATGTCCACAAGAAGGCGGCCTGGACCACCTCCAGCGGCTTCGCCGACTGGTATGTCTCGCAGACGACCAGCCCGAATTTCGGCGGCAATTACGGTGACCTCTCGGTGTTCCTCTTCTACAAGGACGAGGTCAGGGGCTCGGCCGGCAAGTGGGACGCCATGGGCATGCATGGCAACCAGTCTGGCCCGGTCGAAATCGACGCCGTGGTGCCGGAGAACCGCATGATCGGGCCCTCGGGCGATGGCGCGCGCTCCAATGACGAGGCGATCGATCCGCTCGCCATGCTGATGTATGCCGGCGCCTATAATGGCGTGGCGCTGGGTTGCATCGACGTCGCCAAGCGCCATGTGACGCGCAAGACCCATGCGCAGTTCGGTCGCCGTGTCGCCGACTACCCGACCATCCAGGATTCCTTCGGCCGCGCCGTGATGGATGTAGAGGCCTCCAGGCTCTCCGCCTATGCGCTCGCCAAAGCGCTCGACGACGCCACGGAGAATGGCAGCTGGGAGATCTATGAGAAGGATCCGCTGGCCATGCCGCGCGCCAAATTCGCGCATTGGTGCTTCCAGCTCAAATTTCTGTCGACGCGCGCCGCGTCCAACATCTCCGACCAGATGCTGCAGGCCTGCGGCGGACGCGGCTATATGCGCGATCTCGATCTCGAGCGCCTGGTGCGCGACTCGAAGGCCGGCTGGGTCATGGCGCCCTCCAATGAGGTGACGAGCCAGCTGGTCGGCAAATGGGCTTTGTTCGGCGCCAATTCGATCGACTGGTGGAACCAGCATGTCGACGAGCCGGTGCTCTTCAACGAGCTGAGCAAGCTCGACGATGCCGGCAAGCGCAAGATCATCGACAAGCTGGCGGGCGAGATCGCCGCCAGGACGGCGGCGGAATGAGCGCGGCCGCGGCCTTCGCCGCCACCGATCTCAAGAAGGTCTATGGCCATTTCGCCACCGGCATCTCGATCATCACCGGCCGGCAGCCCAATGACGAGCCCTTCGGCCTGACCGTCAGCTCGTTCCAGGCGCTGAGCCTCGATCCGCCCCTGGTGCTCTACAGCGTGCAGAAGGGCGCCGCGAGCCTCGATTTTCTCGCCGCAAGGCGCATCTTCGGCGTCAGCGTGCTGGCGCATGACCAGGGCTGGATCGCGCGCCAGTTCGCCGAGCGCCGGCCCGACCGTTTCGCCAATGTGGCCTGGACAGCGGGCCGCCATGGCTCGCCGCTGATCGACAGCGCGGTCGCCGCCTTCGAGTGCGAGCTGTGGAGCACCTATGAGGGGGGCGACCATGTCATCGTGATCGGTCGCGTGTGCGATCTTGCCGCCACGCTGGAGGTCGGTCCGCTCGTCTATTTCCGCGGCGGCTTCCTGCCGCACGCCGTCGGCGCCAGCCGTTGAGGAGCATCCTATCGTGACCATCATCCATCCCGTCAAATCGCGTTACGTGACCTTCGATCCGCCGCTGACGCCGGAGCTCGGCATGCGGCCCGAGCTGGTCGTCAATCCGGTCGACGACGAGCGCATGTGGGTCGAGCTCGAGCCCAATGTGTGGTTCCGCCCGCTGTTCTTCGACATGAACAGCGGCGGCCATGGCGAGGTGCTGCGCGTCAAGCGCGGCGGCGTCCTGTCGCGCCACAAGCACTCGACTCCGGTGCATGGCTATGTGCTGAAGGGCGAATGGCGCTATCTCGAGCATAGCTGGAAGGCGAAGGAGGGCGGTTATGTCATGGAGCCGCCGGGCGAGATCCATACGCTGACCGTCGACAGCGACGACGAGATGCAGACCGTCTTCTTCATCCAGGGGCCTACGCTTTATCTGGACGACAATGACAAGGTCACCCTCATCGAGGACAATTTCCACCTGATCGAGACCGCCCAGAAGCATTATGAGCGGGTGGGATTGGGCAAGGATTTCGTTCACCAGTTCATCCGCTGACCCCATGAAGCTTCATTACATCACGCTCGGCTCGAACGATCTCGCGAGGAGCAAGGCCTTCTACAACGCCGCTCTGGCGCCGCTCGGCTACAGCTGCCTCTTCGAAAGCGACAGCATGGTCGGCTATGGCGACGGGGCGCCCGTGCTTTATCTGATGCGTCCCTTCGACGGGGCAAAGGCGACCGGCGGCAACGGCACCATGCTGGCGCTGACCGCGCCGACGCGCAATGCGGTCGATGCGTTCCACAAGGATGCGCTCGCCGCGGGTGGCAGCAACGAGGGCGACCCCGGCATCCGCGCCAGTGTCGGGCCCAATTTCTATGCCGCCTATTTGCGCGACCCCGACGGCAACAAGCTTTCGGCCGTCTGCGAGACGGCCTGATTTTCACAAGTGAGGAGAGTTTTTCGTGACGACCGGACAGCCTGATAGAGCGGATGTGATTGTTGTGGGCGGCGGTGTCGCCGGCTGCTCGGTGGCCTATCATTTGACCAAGCTCGGCATCACCGATGTCGTATTGTGCGAGCGCAAGCAGCTGACCTGCGGCACCACCTGGCATGCCGCCGGCCTCGTGACCCAGCTGCGCGCGACGCGCCGCATGACCGAGCTTGCCAAATATACGGGCGAGCTGTTCCAGACGCTCGAGGCCGAGACCGGCCAGGCGACCGGTTTCAAGAAGCACGGCTCGCTGCGTGTTGCCAATACCGAGGCGCGTTTCGAGGAATTGAGCCGCGGCGCCTCGATGGGCCGCAATTTCGGCCTCGCGGTCGAGCAGGTGACGCCCGACGACATCAAGAAGATGTGGTCACCGATCAACACCGAGGGCGTCGTCGGCGGCTACTGGTTCCCCAATGACGGCCAGGTCAATCCGGCCGATGTGACCATGGCCTATGCCAAGGGTGCCCGCATGCGCGGCGCCCGCATTCTCGAGCACACGCCGGTCACGCGCATTCTGGTCGAAGGCGGCCGCATCGCCGGCGTCGAGACCGACAAGGGCCAGATCCGCGCCAAGCGCGTGATCATCTGCGGCGGCATGTGGTCGCGCGATCTCGCCGCCGATATCGGCGTGGCGTTGCCGCTCCACGCCGCCGAGCATTTCTACATCGTCACCGAGCCCATTCCCGATCTGCCGAAGAACCTGCCGGTGCTCTTCCTCGGCGATGAATGCGCCTATTACAAAGAGGATGCCGGCAAGCTGCTGCTCGGTTGCTTCGAGCCCCAGGCCAAGCCCTGGGGCCATGACGGCATTCCGGAGGACTTCTGCTTCGACTCGCTGCCCGAGGACTTCGATCACTTCGAGCCGATCCTCGAAATGGCGACCAAGCGCGTGCCGCTGATCGCCAATACCGGCATCCAGCTGTTCTTCAACGGGCCGGAAAGCTTCACGCCGGACGACCGTTATCTCCTCGGCGAGGTGCCGGAGGTCGACGGTCTCTTCTGCGCCTGCGGCTTCAACTCCATCGGGATCCTCTCGTCGGGTGGCGTCGGCAAGGCGGCCGCCGAATGGATTCGCGACGGCCGCCCGCCCATGGAGCTCGCCGATGTCGACGTCCGGCGCATGCAGTCTTTCCAGACCAACAAGAAATATCTGTTCGACCGCACCACCGAGACCCTGGGCCTGCTGTTCGACATGCATTGGCCCTATCGCCAGTTCGCCACCGCGCGCGACGTGAGGCGCAGCCCCTTCCACGACCGGCTCCTCGCCGAGGGGGCCTTCATGACGGAGGCCGCGGGGTATGAACGGCCGGGCTTCTTCGCCGGCCGCGGAAAGACGCCGGAGATTCATTATTCCTATGGCCGGCAGAACTGGTTCGACCTCTGCGGCGCCGAATGCCGCAACACGGCCGAGAATGTCACGCTGTTCGATCACAGCTGCTTCGTGAAGTTCGAGGTCGAAGGCCGCGATGCCTTGCGCGTGCTGAACCGCATCTGCGCCAACAATATCGACGTCGCGGTGGGCCGCATCGTCTACACCCAGTGGCTGAACGAGCAGGGCGGCATCGAGGCCGACGTCACCGTGACGCGCCTGTCGGAGACGTCCTTCCTGGTCGTCACCATCGCGGTTTCGCAAAGGCGCGATTTCGCCTGGCTGCGCCGCCACATTCCGGACGACGCGCATGTCTTCGTCAAGGATGTGACGTCCGGCCTGCCGATGCTGGCGCTGATGGGACCGAAGTCGCGCGAGCTGCTGAAAGCGCTGTCGCCGGCCGACTTCTCCAACGAGGCGTTTCCCTTCGGCACCAGCCGCGAGATCGATCTGGGCTATGCCAGGGTGCGCGCCAGCCGCGTCACCTTTGTCGGCGAGCTCGGCTGGGAAATCTATATGCCGGCCGAATTCGCCACCCATGTCTATGACCGCCTGGCCGAGGCGGGAGCGCCTCTGGGCCTGAAGCAGGGCGGCTACTTCGCCATCAATTCGCTGCGCATGGAGAAGGGCTACCGCCATTGGAGCCATGACATCGGCGAAGAAGATACGCCGCTCGAAGGCGGCCTCGGCTTCGCTGTCGCCTATGACAAGCCGGGCGGCTTCATCGGCCGCGAGGCGGTGCTTCGCCAGAAGGAGCAGGGTGGCCCGAGCCGCCGGCTGGTGCAGCTGATGCTGCCGGATAAGGACGCGCCGCTGCTCTATCACCATGAGCCGATCCGCTGGAACGGCGAGATCGTCGGATCCGTCACCTCCGGCGCCTATGGCCATCGCATCGGCGCATCGCTCGGCATGGGATATCTGAGCCTGCCGCAGGGCGTGAACGAAAAGACCCTTGCCGACGCCGCCCTCGAGGTCGAGGTCGCCTGGAAGCGTTATCCGGTGAAGGCGCAGCTGAAGCCCTGGTACGACCCGCAAGGCGCCCGCATCAAAGCCTGACAACAAGAAAACAAAGGAGGAAACACCATGAAGAAGAACCTGAGCCGCAGAAGGCTTCTGAAGCTCTCGGCCGGCGGCGCCATGCTCGGCGTCGCCGCGCCCGCCATCATCGGGCGGGCTATCCCGGCATCGGCCCAAGCGTCCTTTGCCGGCGAGAGCCTGATCGTCGTGTCCTGGTCGGGCAATTACGAACTCAATTTCCGCGACGCCGTCATCAATCCCTTCAACGAGAAATACGGCACGAAGGTCGAGACGGTCGGCGGCTGGGACCAGATGGTCAGCCAGATCAAGGCGGCGCCCGCCGACAACCCGCCTTTCGACATCACCGTCATGGACGAGTACACCGCCCATGTCGGACTCGCCGAGAACATCTTCCTCGAGACCGACCGCAGCAGGATGCCGGGCTTCGCGGCCGTCTATCCCTGGTTCGACGCGACCCGGGGCGAGGCGAAGAAATATGGCGTGCCCTTCGGCGGCGGCGTCCTCTGGCTGCTCACCGCCAAGAGCACCGGCATCAAGCCGGACAGCTGGAAGAACATGTGGGATGAAAGGGCGGCCGGCAAGGTCACCATGGATGTCATCAATTTCGGCTGGGACCTCTGCATCCCGGCGGTGCTGTCTGACCGTCTGCACGGCATCGAGGAAGTCTATGGCAGCCCGGGCGAGATGGAGCCTCTTTTCCAGGAGCTGGAAAAACTGAAGGTGGCCCGCTGGTACAAGGACGGCGCCGAGCTCTCGAACCTGATGTATCAGGAGGAGGCGGGCGTCGCGATGGTCTATTCGACCGACGTCTTCGACTTCATCACCAAGCATGGCGACGATTTCGAGGCCGCCGTGCCGAAGGAAGGCTCGGCCGCCTATACCGCTGGTATGTCAAGGTGCGCGGCACGAGGCACAATGATCTGAGCGACCTGTTCCAGGCCTATCTCCTCGAGAAGGACACCCAGCAGCGCTTCCTCAATGTCTCGACCAGCTATATGTCGAGATCCGACATGGTTGCGCCGGCGCATTTCCCCGGCTATCCAAAGTCCAACGACGATATGGAGCGCCTGTTCAATCTCTTCACCATGGACGGCTGGGGCAAGTTCGTGGCGAATTGGGAAGCGCTCGATGCCCGTATGAAAGAAACCGTGACCAGGACGACCCAGGGCTGAGGCCCTGGTGACGAGAGCAGGGGATGGACTCGGTGACAGAGCGGACGGCGCTCGAATTGGAGAAAGTGCGGCGCAGCTTCGGCTCGGTCGTGGCGGTCGATGATGTGTCGCTTTCCGTGGCGCCGGGCGAGTTCGTGACCTTGCTCGGGCCGTCGGGCTCGGGCAAGACCTCGACCTTGCGGCTCATCGGCGGCTTCGAGGAGCTCGATGGCGGCGCCATCCGCATCAAGGGCGAGCGCGTCGACCTACTGCCGCCCTATCGGCGCGACACCGCCACCATTTTCCAGTCGGGCGCGCTTTTCCCGCACAAGACGGTGGCGGAGAATATCGCCTATGGCTTGCGCATGCGCAAAGTGGAGCGCCCCGAGCGCGACGAGCGCATCCGCCAGGCGCTCGATATCGTGCGGTTGCAAGGCTACGAAGACCGCTATCCGAGCCAGCTGTCGGGCGGCCAGAAGCAGCGCGTGGCGCTCGCCCGTTCGCTGGCGGTCAGGCCTGCGATCCTGCTCTTCGACGAGCCCTTGTCGGCGCTCGATCTCGCACTGCGGCTGCAATTGCGCGGCGAGATCAAAAGACTGCATGACGAGCTCGAATTCAGCGCCATCTATGTCACCCATGACCAGGGTGAAGCGATGGCCATGTCGAGCCGGGTGGCGGTGATGAACAAGGGCCGGATCGAGCAGATCGACCGGCCGGAAAAGATCTTCCACGATCCGGCCAATGAATTCGTCTTCACTTTCATCGGCGAGAGCTGCTGCCTGCCGGTACGACGCGACGGCCATGGCGCCACGGATCGAAACGGCCAGTCTGTGGCGCTCGTCTTGCAGGAGGGCCTGCCGGAAGGCGAGGTGCGGCTTTATATCCGTCCCTCGCGCCTCAAGCTCGCCGCCGAGGCGCAAGGTCTGCCGAACCGCCTCAAGGCGACCGTTCACTTCGTCGAGTTCCTCGGCGATGTGCATCGCTATCATCTGAAGGCGGGCGCGCTCGAGGCCTTCGCCGATCATCCCGGGACGATCGGCCATGATGTCGGCGCCGTGATCGATGTCGGCTGGCGCAGTGAAGACATGAAGGTCTTCCGGTGACGTCCCGCGGCAAAAAACAGCGTAGCGCCTTGCTGCTTCTGCTGCCGGCGCTGGTCATCGTGCTCATCTTCTTCGGCCTGCCGACGATCTTCATGGCGCGGATGAGCTTCAATCTTCATCCCGACCAGCGTCTCTATGTGCCGGGCTTCACGTTCGAGCATTATGGGACGCTTCTATCCAATCCGGTTTTCACCACGGCCATCTGGACCACGGTCAAGCTCGCGCTGATGGCCTCCTTCGCCACGGTGGCGATCGGCTACGCCTTCGCGCTGCTCGTCTGGCTGAAGCCGCCGCGCTGGCGCCTTCTGCTCATCGGCCTGGCTCTGTGCCCGCTGCTCATTTCCGAGATCGCCATCATCTTCGGCTGGTGGATGTTTTTTCCGAAGAACGGCCTGCTGAGCTACGGGCTGGTCTCGCTGGGGCTCGTCACCGATAAGGTCAGCCTCATGTATACCGAGTTCGCCGCTTTTGTCGGCCTCATCTATGTGACGCTGCCTTATTGCTTCTTCATCCTGCTGTCGATCTTCGACGGCATCGACAAGCGTTTGATCGAGGCGAGCGCCGATCTGGGCGCGCCGCCCTTGACCACCTTCCGGGAAGTGCTGCTGCCCTTGACCTGGGCCGGACTGCTCGTCGCCTTCTCGCAATCCTTCATCTGGACCATGGGCACCTATGCGACGCCCTCGGCGCTCGGCCCCGACACCTTGTGGACGGTGGGCTACCTGATCCAGGAGCAGATGCTCGGCAAGCACAACTGGCCGCTCGCCGCTGCCCTGTCCATGGTGCTGGTCCTGGGCGTCGCCGCCGTCATGATGCTGACGCGTTCACTCATGCCGAAGCGGGCGTCCTATCATGTCTGAGGCTCTCGCCCGCCGCGGTTTCGAGCCGCTGATGCTGAAGGCGCTGGGCGCCGCCTTCATCGTCTTCATCATCGCCTATATATTGATCCCGGTGCTGGTGACATTGGCGATGTCGTTCAACGACGCCTCGATGATCCGCTTCCCGATCAATGCCTGGTCGCTCAAATGGTACCAGGACTTTTTCGCCAGCCCGCAATGGACCGATGCGCTGAAAAGCAGCGTCATCATCGCCTCAGGCACCGCCATAGTCTCGACCATCTCCGGAATATTGGCGGCCTGGGCCTTCGAGCGCTTCCCCATTCCCTTCAAGAACGCGCTCTATCTCCTCATCATGCTGCCGCTGTTCATGCCGGGCGTGGTGCTGGGGCTCGGCATCGCCATGACCTTCGGCGGCGTCCAGATCGGCGGCGTGAATATCTATGGCTCGCGGGCGCTCGTCATGATGGCCCATTCGCTCTGGGCCATGCCGCTGGTCTTCATGCTGATGGAGGCGACCTTCCGCACCGTGGACTACCGGGTGGTCGAGGCCTCCTATGATCTCGGCGCCAATCCCGTGCGCACCTTCATCGAGATCGTCGTGCCGATGGTGTCGACCGGCGTGATCTCCTCCGCACTCTTCGCCTTCGTCATCTCGCTCAACGAATTCGTGATGGCGCTGTTCCTGACCGACCGCGACACCCAGACCCTGCCGGTGCTGATGTGGCTGAGCCTGCGCTCGGCCGGCACGCCGAGGCTGGCGGTGGCCTCGGTCATCCTGGCGCTCACCGTCTTCGCCTGCCTGGCCTTCATCATGGTCTGGTATGTGCGCCAGCTCCGCAAGATGAGCCGCGGCTAGCCGTTCAGCAGCTTCAGCGCGGCTTGATGCAGGCGGCGATCGCCGGCCGCGATGATCTGGCCCTTCCAGTCGAGATCGATGGGCTGGCCCTGCCAGTCGCTGGCGACGCCGCCGGCACCCTCGATGATGGCGAGAGGCGCGAAGACGTCATAGGGATCGAAGCCGCCATCGATGGCGATATCGGTGCGGCCGCGCGCCAGGCAGCCATAGGCGTAGCAGCTGCCGCCATATTGGGTGAACCGGACCACGCGGTCGAGCCGGCCGAATGTGATGCGCTCTTCTTCGGTCAGGAAACGGGGATTGGAGCTGGTCATGAAGGCGTCCTCGGGCGTGACCCCGGCGCGGCAGCGGATCGCCTTGCCATTGTGAAAAGCATGCGCGCCCGAGACACCCGTCAGCCGCTCCCTGGTCGCCGGGAGATCGATGACGCCGAGCCAGGGCCGTTTGGCGCGGGCGACGGCGATCAGCGTGCCATAGACGGGAATGCCGGCGATCCAGGCCGCCGTGCCGTCGATCGGATCGATGACCCAGACGAATTCAGCATCGGTGTCGCGCGATCCATATTCCTCGCCCTTGATGCCGTGCCGGGGATATTTCGCCTCGATCCGCTCGCGCAGGCGCGCCTCGATGGCCTTGTCGGTCGCCGTGACGAAACTCGCGTCGGCCTTGAGGTCGACGGTCGGCGCCTGTTGCTGCGCTTCATAGACGATGGTGCGCGCCTCATCGGCGAGAGTTTCGGCGAAAGCAAGAAATTCGGTATCGGGAGAGGATGTCTGGATCACGGGAACACTCAATGGGCTAAGATCTGGCTGAGGAACTGGCGGGCGCGCTCGGTCTGAGGCTTGGTGAAGAAGGTTTCGGGCGTGGCGGCCTCGACGATCTCGCCGGCATCCATGAAGACGATCTTGTCGGCGACCGAGCGGGCGAAACCCATTTCATGCGTGACGCAGACCATGGTCATGCCTTCGCGGGCAAGGTCGGTCATGACGTCGAGCACCTCGGCGATCATTTCCGGGTCGAGCGCCGAGGTCGGCTCGTCGAACAGCATGATCTCGGGGTTCATGCATAAAGCCCGGGCGATCGCGACGCGCTGCTGCTGGCCGCCCGACAGCTGCGATGGGTATTTGTCGGCCTGGTTGGGAATGCGCACGCGCTCGAGATATTTCATCGCCACCGCGCGCGCTTCGTCCTTGTTCTTATGGCGCACCAGCCGCGGCGCCAGCATCAGGTTCTTGATGACGGTGAGATGCGGAAAGAGATTGAAGTTCTGGAACACCATGCCGACCTCGCGGCGCACCGCGTCGATATTGCGGCTGTCCCTGGTCAGCTCGTGGCCGTTGACGATGATGCGGCCGCCATCATGCTCCTCGAGCCGGTTGATGCAGCGGATCATGGTCGATTTGCCGGATCCGGACGGGCCGCAGACGACCAGCCTCTCGCCCCTGCTCACGCTGAGGCTGACATTGGTCAGGGCGCGGAAAGCGCCGAAATTCTTGCAGACCTTGTCGAGGACGATGACCGGCTGAGCTCCTCTCATGTCAGTTTTCCTTCTTCACATAGCGGCTGGCGCGCGCCTCCAACCAGGCAAGCGCGACATAGGAGATCCAGGCGAAGGCCAGATAGAGAATGGCGGCGGAGATGAATATCTCATAGGGGGCGAATGTCTGTGAAACGAGGGTGCGCGCCACGCCGGTGACGTCCATCAGAGTGACGGTGCTGGCGAGCGCCGTCGCCTTGAGGGTGGAGATGAATTCGTTGCTGTAGGCGGGGAGCGAGAGTCTGATGGCGATCGGCGCGGTGATGTAGACGAAGCGCTGCGAGGAGGAGAGGCCGAGCGCCCTGCCGGCCTCGGTGAGGCCCTTGTCGACGCCCAGCACGCCGCCGCGCAGGATTTCCGAGACATAGGCGCCGGAATTGAGCCCCAGGGCGATGACGCAGCAGGTGAACGGCTCGCGCAGGATCGGCCACAGGATGCTGTTGCGGATGAAGCCGAACTGCGGCAGGCCGTAATAGATGATGAAGATCTGCACCAGAATCGGCGTGCCGCGGAAGAAATAGATATAGGCCTGGGCCGGCCAGGACAGATACCAGCGTCCACTGATCCGCATCAGCAGGGTGACGACGGCAAGCCCGATGCCGAACAGGGCCGAGTAGAATAGAAGCTTGAGCGTGATGCCGAGGCCTTGGGCGATGAGCGGCAGGCTGTCGAGGATGAGTTGCGGATCGAGGGTCATCTGGCCCCGCGCAGGTGCCGGTTGGCATATTTCTCGAGCGCCGCGACGCCAAAGGTGATGAGCGTGGTGATGGCGAGATAGATCAGCGCCACCGCCATATACATGGTGAAGGGCTTGCGGGTGACCGAAGTGGCCATCTGGGCGACGAAGGTGATCTCCTCGAGGCCGATGATCGAAATGAGGGCCGTGTCCTTCATGATCGACAGCATGTGATTGCCGAAATTGGGTAGAGCGAGCCGCCACATCTGCGGCACCCGCACATGGAAGAAGGTCTGGAATTTCGACAGGCCGAGCGCATGGGCCGATTCGACCTGGCCGTGATCGACGCCCATGAACGCGCCGCGGAAGGTCTCCGTCATATAGGCGCCGACGATCAGGCCGATGGCGACCGAGCCCGACCAGAAGGGCGGAATATCGACGAATTTGGTGGCGGGATCGAAGTACTGGACAAGCGCCGTCAGGCTGACGGCGATGCCGAAATAGAAGATCAGCAGGATGATGATCTCGGGCGCGCCGCGGAAGGTCACGACATAGACCTTGGCCAGGCCGTTGACGATCCGGTTGGGCGACAGGCGCGCCATGGCGCCGATCAGGCCGAAAATCACGGCCGTGATCAGCGCCACGACGAACACCTTCAACACCACCAGCGTGCCGAGGAGATAGTCGTCTCCCCAGGCGGCGAGGTCGGTCATGGACTAAGCGCCCTCTCAGTTGGTGCCGACGCCCTGCCAGTTGTCCGGATTGATGGCGAAGGGGAAGTATTTGAGGCTATATTCCTTGAGCGAGCCGTCCTTGATCATGGCCTCGAGCGCGCCATTGATGCGCTTGAGAAGCTCGTCCTGCCCCTTGCGCACGCCGATGCCCACGCCGATGCCGAAGAATTCCTTCTCATCGATCGGCGGCGAGACGAATTCGAAGCCGGCGCCGTCGGGCTTGCTCAGGAAATCGAGATAGGCCTTCATCGGATTGGTGATCGCGAGGTCGACGCGGCCATTGGCGAGATCGAGCAGCATCGGCTCGTTGCCGTCATAGATCTGCAGCGTGGCGCCGGGCAGCTTGGCGTTGATCCACGAGGCATAGGTCGAGCCGCGCTCGACGCCGATCTTGAGGCCGTCGAAATTCGCGGCAATGGGTTTGCCGGCCTCGTCGAACAGTTTCAGATCCTTGCCCTTGGGCCCGAGGAAGCGGCCGATCGAGACCCGGTAGGGCACGGAGAAGTCCATTTTCTTGAGGCGCTCCTCGGTGATCGACATGGAGGCGACGATGATGTCGAACTTGTTGGCGAGCAGAGCCGGGATCATGCCGTCCCATTTCTGGCAGACATAATCGAGATCGGCGCCGATGATCTTTGCGACGCCCTTGGCGACGTCCACGTCATAGCCCGCCATTTCACCTTCCGGGGTGCGGTAATTGAAGGGGAAATAGGTGCATTCCATGCCGACGCGCAGCGTCTCCGCCTGGGCGCCCTGCACCATTCCGCAGACGCCGAGCGCCATGGCGGCGGCGGCGAAGAGGTTCTTGAATTTCATCGTGATCTCCCTCGATTTTGATCTTATTGGCCGGTCTTGGCGCGGGCCGGGCTCCCCTTCCCGACGGCAACCGGGCGTGAGTATTTCCGGTTGTCCTGCGCCGCGGTATCCTCCCAGGGGAGGATGCCGGCCATCAGCCGGAAGGATGATCGCCAGGGACGCCGTCTCCCGGCTAGATTAAAGTCCCAAAATCACGATCAGAAGGTCGCCATGAAATATGTCCGGATGCCGATCGAGCTCGAATCGCCGGAGCAGCTCGGGTATGACACGATCCGCCACAATCTCTCGGAAAGCTCGGTCGCCGACCGCAAGCTCGGCGAGCTGAAGCCGCGCCTCGACGACATCGTTCTTTGTTATGGCGATCATCAGGGCGATCCCTCCTTGCGCGCCGCGGTCGCCGGTCTCGGGCAGGGGCTTGGCGCCGGCGATGTTCTGGTCACCGGCGGCGCCGCCTCGGCCCTTTTCATCGTCGCCACCTCGCTGCTCAAGGCGGGCGACCATATCGTGGTGATCCGTCCGAACTATGCGACCAATATCGAGACGCCGCGCGCCATCGGCTGCGACATCTCCTTCATCGATCTCACCTTCGAGACGGGCTTCCGCCTCGATTTCGCCGCGCTCGAGGCGGCGATCCGACCGGACACCAGATATGTGTCCATCACCTATCCGCATAATCCGACCGGCGTCATGCTGACGGAAGCCGAACTGCGCGCCGTGGTGGCGCTCGTCGAGCGCAAGGGCATCAAGCTGCTGTTCGACGAGACCTATCGCGAGATGACCTTCGGCCCCATGCTGCCCATCGCCGCGACACTGAGCACCCACGTGATCAGCGTCTCCTCGCTGTCCAAGACCTATGGCATTCCGGGCATTAGGGTGGGCTGGCTCGTCTGCCACGATGCCGAGCTGATGCAGCTCTTCCTCGCCGCCAAGGAGCAGATCGGCATATCCGGCAGCGTCATCGACGAGCATGTGGCCTGGCTGGCCCTGCGGGGGCGCGATGAATGGCTGCGCTACAATAATGAGCGCATCCGCTCGGCCTTCGCCATCGTCAAGGACTGGATCGGCAAGGAGGAGCTGGTCGAATGGGTCGAGCCGGAAGGCGGCTGCGTCTGCTTCCCGCGCATCAGACCCGAGGTCAATGTCGACCTGCCGCGCTTCTATCAGCGCCTCTATGAGACCTATTCCACCTATGTCGGCGCCGGCCGCTGGTTCGAGATGCCCGACCGCCATTTCCGTGTCGGTTATGCCTGGCCGACACAGGACGATCTGCGGAAGGGACTCGCCAATATTTCCGCGGCGATCAGGGACGCTAGGGCGGGCTGAGTTTGTAAGATCTTGCTCGTATTCCCCTTCTCCCGCTTGCGGCAGGGCTGTCCGGGGAAACTCGCGGAATACGCAGGCCCAGCCTGGTTTTCCCCTTCTCCCGCGTGCGGGAGAAGGTGGCCGAAGGCCGGATGAGGGTGTCTCTCTCAGCCGTTATAAAGCCGCAAGTGCGGGAAGTATTGAAGCTTCGCTTTTGTTCT
>JBMOOM010000098.1:0-48375 GCA_049323275.1 Pseudomonadota bacterium | reverse complement strand
ATCGCCACGGCACGCCCGGTCTCGCGCGAGCCGGTCAGCGTGATCGCATCGATGTCGGGGCTCGCCACCAGGGCATTTCCGATCGAGCTTCCCGATCCCATGAGCAGGTTGAAGGTGCCCGGCGGCAGGTTCTGGCGGGCGATGATATCCGCCAGCGCCCAGGCCGAGGCCGGCGTCAGATTGGACGGCTTCCAGATGACCGCATTGCCGTAAGCGAGCGCCGGCGCGATCTTCCAGCTCGCCGTCGCCATGGGAAAGTTCCAGGGCGAGATCACCGCCACGACGCCGACCGGCTCGCGGCGGATATCGACATCGATCCCCGGCCTGACGCTCTCGGCATTCTCGCCATATTGGCGGTGGCACTCGGCAGCATAAAACTCGAAGAACTGGCCCGCCCGATAGACTTCGCCCACGCCCTCGGCACGCGGCTTGCCCTCCTCGCGCGACAGCATCTCGCCGAGCTCGGCCGAGCGCGCGATCAGCTCGCGGCCGATCGCCATGAGGGCCTTGTAGCGCTGCTCGATGGGGGTACGGGCCCAGGCCAGGGCACCCCGGCGCGCCGCCGCGATGGCATGCGCGGCCTGCTCGCCGTTGGCCTGCGCGTAGTGACCGATCACATCCGAAAGGTCGGACGGATTGATGTTTGCGACCGTGCGCGACGTCGCGACCCATTTCCCATCGATGAAATTCGCAAAGGCAGACTGCACGGCTCAACTCCCGGTAACCTCCCTTTGCATGGGCCCTTGCGCTTATTCAGTCAATTTGGAATAACTCTACTCCATTTCAAAATAATCGAAACAAATTTACATGAGATTCTCGGTCGGTACGCTCAAGACCTTCATCGCCGTCTCCGAAATGGGCAGCATCACCGAGGCCGGCGACAGGCTCGGGCGCACGCCGTCGACCATATCGATGACGCTGAAGGCGCTCGAAGCGGATGTCGGCGCGCCGCTCTTCGAGACCGACCGCAAGAACCGCCTCTCCAAGGCCGGCCGGTTCGTCCTCGCCCAGGCGCGCGAGCTGCTCTCCCATCACGAACGCTCCGTCGCGGCGATCAAGGCTTTTGCCGGCAATCAGGCCGGCCGGGTGGATCTCGCTTGCGTTCCCTCGATCGCGACCTCGATCGTTCCGGGCGTCCTGCTGCGCTTCCGCGAGAGTCATCCGGGGGTCGAGATCAATGTCCGCGACGCCGACTCGCCGTCCGTCGCCGAAGCGGTGGAAAGCGGCAAGGTGGCGCTCGGCGTCGCCAGCCTGCGGCGGGCGCGGCCCGACCTCCATTTCGAGGCGCTGTTCGAGGAGAAGCTCGGCATCATCTGCCGCGCCGACGACCCCCTGGCGCGGGCGAAGGCGCCGATCGACTGGGCGGATCTGCAAAACCGCACATTCCTGGGCAACGGCATCAGCGGCATGACCGAAACCGCGGAGCTTGCCGGGCTCAATTCGGGCGCGCCGATCGTCGTCTACAACGTGCTGTCTCTGCTGGCGCTGGTGCGCGCCGGGGTCGGCATCACCGTTCTGCCGCGCCTGTCGATCGCCGCCACCCATGACGGCCTCGCTTTCGTACCGCTGCGCGATCGCGCCGCGTCACGGACCGTCGGCCTCATCACCCGCTCCAGCGAGCGGCAGTCGCCGGCGGAGGAAGCCTTCATCGCGCAGCTGCGCATCACGCTCAGAGAAAAAGCCGCCGAGCTCGGTATTAACATGCCGGGCCGCCCCAAGCGCTGATCAGCGCCTGATCTCGATGACGACATCGCGCGGGCTGCCATCGCCGCCATTGGTCGGATAGCAGTCATCCGGGCAAGCGGAGACGATGATGGTGGCGTCGACCCGCATCCTCAGCGTGACGCGGCCGTCGGGAAAGTAAGGCGGACGCGAATATTCGATCGAGCCGTCGGGCTTGACCGCGGCGCGCATGAACAGATTCCAGGGTGACGGCACGAAGGGGATATCGAGGCCCGCCTCCTTCACGCCGGCCCGGAAATTACCGGCGCAGCTCGGATGGCCGTCGGGCCGGCCGAATCTCCGGTACATTTCGGGATTGCAGGGCGCGATCAGCGTATCGTGCAGGCCGCCCGTCGTATCGGCGACATAGTCGACGACCGGCTCGTAGCGATCGCTGACCAGCACGTCGCCGGGCGCGAAATAGATCTTGTTCAGCACCTCGCGGCAATGCTCGAGGGAGAGATATTGCTGCGGCGAGGATTTCGGCAGGCACCAGAAGTCGACGACCTGGGTGCCGCTCACATTGACGATGGTGACCTCATCGCCGGCGCGGACGGAGACCTGCCCCCCTTTTCCCGCCTGCACGGCGACTTTTTCCATGTTGCTCATCCGCGCCTTCTACACGGGGCCGTCCGGAAATTACAAGCCGGCGGCGAGGCGGATGCTGCGGTGCCTGGCGAGCGGAATGAGGCTGCGCGCGCGCTCGATCGCCTCCGGCTCGAGCGTCGCCTCGATCAGGCCGTCGCCGCTGCTGCGCCGCGCCACCACCGTGCCCCACGGCTCGACGATCAGCGAATGACCGTAATTGTGATAGGTCTTGCCTTCCTCGACATAGGCGCCCTCCTGGCCGGGCGCCAGGATGTAGCATTGCGTTTCGATGGCGCGGGCGCGCAGCAGCGCCTCCCAATGCTCCTTGCCGGTCTGCAAGGTGAAGGCGGCGGGGGCGGCGATGACCTTGGCGCCTCTGTCGACGAGCGCCCGGAACAGTTCGGGGAAACGCAGATCATAGCAGATGGTGCAGCCGACGGTGACGCCGTCGAGATCATAGGTGACGATGTCGGTGCCCGCCTCATAGAGCCAGCGCTCGTCATAGACGGTGCCGTCGGGCGCCGTGATCGAGAACATGTGGATCTTGCGGTAGCGCGCCACTTCCCTGCCGGACCGGTCGAAGACGATGGTCGTGTTATGCACCTTGTTGCCGGCCTGCTCATTGAGCGAGCCGCCATGGATGAAGACCTTGTGGCGCGCCGCCCTCTCCTGCAGCATCCGATAGGAGTCGCCGCCGGGACACGCCTCGGCCGAGGCGCGCTGCTCGTCGCGGGTGCCGCCGAAGAAGGTGAAGCTCTCCGGCAGCATGATGAGATCCGGCGCCTTCACTTCGCAGGCCTTGTCGATGAGGTCGGCGGCCTTGCGCAGATTGGCGGCCTTGTCGGTCCCCACATTCATCTGGATGACTACGGCTTTCATGATGATCTATCCTGTTCCTCTGTTCAGTTCCGTCCGGCGGCGACCGCCTGAAAATCCTTGAGCGCGCTGGCGAGGCCCGATTGCAGGGCGCCCACCTCCTCGCTGATGACGATCATGCCGGCCTGGCGCGAGATCGCTTCTCTTTGCTCGGCGAGACTCCAGGCCGGCATGATCCACGGCTTTCCGGCTGCCTTCGCCGCGTCGATCACGCGTTTGAGATCGGCCTTGTCCTCGTCCGTATTGCGATAGGCGCCGCGGCCGCGGCTCAGGGACAGGTCGGTCGGCCCCATGAAGACACCGTCGACGGTCGCAAGCGCCAGGATGGCTTCGATATCCGCCAAGGCTTCCGCCGTCTCGACCATCGGATAGCAGCGCACCCGCTCATTCTCGGCTTCGTAATAGGCTTGCGTGCCGCCCAGATAGCCGGAGGTTCGCGTACCGGCGAAGCTGCGATTGCCGATCGGAGGATATTTCGCCGCCGCCGTGACCCTGCGCGCATGGTCAAGCCCACCGATATGAGGAATGATCACCCCTTCGCAGCCCATGTCGAGCATCTGCTGGATCGCGGTGCCATCGGGCGCCGCGACCTTGGCATAGATCCTGACTCCCAGCGCCTTGGCGAAGGCGACGAGCCGGTCGGTGCGCTCGAGGTCGAACAGCCCATGCTCGACATCGAGCACGAATTGCCGGTAGCCGATGTCGCGGGCGATCTCGAGAAACATGTGGTTCGGCGTCGACATCCAGACGGCGGCCAGCTCGGCAGGCAGTTTATCGCTCATCACACTCACTCGGTCAGGATACGGATATCGGATTTGTGCACGGAGAGGCGGACGCGCGCGCCGGGCTGAAGGACATCGCGCCCGGCGCCCGCCGAATTCTGGCTGCGCAGCACCACGCGCAGGCCTTCGGCGAGATCGAGGATGTAGCGCAGGTCGGTGCCGATATAGATCGTGTCGGCGACCACCGCGTCGAAGTCTAGCCGGTCGGCGCTTTGCGCGCCGTCATGGAATTTCACCGCCTCAGGACGGAAGGCCAGGACCGCCTTGTCGGCGCTCACGCCCGCCGGCAAGGGGAGAGCGAGCTTCCCGGCCTCGATGAAGTTCATCTCGCCGATGAAATCGGCGCCGAATTTCGTGCTCGGCCGCTCATAGATGTCGACCGGGCTCCCCACCTGCAGCACGCGCCCCTTGTTCATGACCGCGATGCGGTCCGACATGGTGAGCGCCTCCTCCTGATCGTGGGTGACGAAGATGAAGGTGATGCCGAGCTGGCGCTGCATGTTCTTGATCTCGAGCTGCATCTCCTTGCGCAGTTTGAGATCGAGGGCGCCGAAAGGCTCGTCGAGCAGCAGCACCGCCGGCCGGTTGACCAGAGCGCGGGCGATGCCGACGCGCTGCTGCTGGCCGCCCGACAATTCGGAAGGACGCCTGCCGCCCATCTCCGTCATGCGCACCAGCTCGAGCGCCTCGCCGACGCGCCGGCGGATCTCGTCGCGCCCCACGCCTTTGACCTTGAGCCCGAAGGCGACATTGTCGAAGACCGACATATGCGGGAACAGCGCATAGCTCTGGAATACGGTGTTCACCGGGCGCAGATGCGCCGGAACGCCGGCCAGCGGCTGCCCCTGGATGAAGATCTGACCCGAGGTCGGCTGCTCGAAGCCGGCGATCATGCGCAAGGTCGTCGTCTTGCCGCAACCCGAGGGCCCCAGAAGGGTGAAGAACTCGCCGCGCCTGATGTCGAGATTGACATCGCGCACCGCGAAGATCTTGCCCTCATCGCCGGCACCCTCCTTGCGGGCGCGTGTCTCGAAGGACTTCTCGACGTCAGCCAGAGCGACGGCGACTTCACTGGTCATCGCCTGCGTCTCAGTGCGAAGCGGAATGGGCGGAGAAAAGCGCGTCGATGGCGGAGAGTTCCGACGGGAGCTTTCCGGCATTGAGCTGGTCGCGGTATTGCGCATCACCTTCCTCCTCGGCGGCAAACAGGTCATAGAGCTTCTCGGCGAGCGCCGGATCGAGAATGGCCACGCCATTGTCGTCGGCGCAGACGAGATCACCCGGCTGCACCACCACGCCGCCGCACTGGATCGGCTGGTTGATCGAGCCCTGGCTGCCGGTGAGCTGGGTGGTGAGCGGCGTGAAGCCCTTGCTGAAGACCGGCATCGGACATTCGCGGATGAACTGGATGTCGGTGGCGAGGCCGTCGAGAATGACGCCGGCGCAGCCGCGCAGATGGGCCGCGAGCGTCATCATCTCGCCCCAGCAGGCGTAACGCATATCGCCGCCGCGGTCGATGACCAGCACATCGCCGGGCTGCAGCATGTCGATGACCTTGTGGACGATCGCCGAATCGCGCCCCAGGCACTGGACGGTGATCGCCGTGCCGACGAAGGCGATGCCGCCGCGGGCCGGCTTGATCGCAGAGCTGATGATGCCGCTCTCGATATGGTGGCCCATCGCCGCCGGGGTGATGGTTTTGTATTTCTGCAGAAGCTCGGGCTTGATCGAAGCCGGGCGCGCATTGATCGCCAGCATTTGGGTCTCCACTGAATTCAAGTCGGATTGAGGGGCGTTCCCGGCCACCGGATCGGGCCGGGAACGCGGATCGGTCACTGGGCCGTCTTCACCTTGGTCCAGCCATCCTGGTAGAATTTCATCGCATCGCCGGCATCGAGGATGAAGTCGGCCTTGACGACCTGTTCCTTGGGCAGGAAGATCGCCGCATTGTCGGCGATCTCCGGCGGCAGCAATTCGCGCGACTTGCCGACGCAGGTGGCGATCTTGGACAGCTTCGTCACCTTGGCGGCGACCTCGGGCTTCAGGATGTAGTCGATGAACTTGTAGGCGTTGTCGCGGTTGGCGGCGCCCTTCGCCACCGAAAAGCCGTCGACCCACATGGTGCCGCCTTCCTGCGGAAGCACGTAGCGGACCTTGGGATTCTCGGACATCACCTGGATGACCGTGCCGCTCCAGGCCTCGACGAGGCAGGCCTCGCCGGACGACACCAGCTCGGCGAAGTTGGTGCTGTTGTAGCCGGCGAGCAAAGGCTTCTGGGCGATGAGCGACTCCGTCGCCTTCGCGATCTCCGCCTCGCTGGTCGAGCTGGCGCGGAAGCCGTTCACCTGAAGGCCGGCGATATAGGCGGCCAGCATGTTGTCGAGCATATAGATGCGGCCCTTGTATTTCTCGTCCCAGAGCGCCTTCCAGCTCGTCACCTCTTCCTTCACGCAGTCGGTATTGTAAGCGAGGCCGGTCGAGCCGCTGAGATAGGGGATCTGATATTTGTTGCCGGGATCATAGGAGACATTGCGGAACTCTTCCGAGATGTTGCCGATATTGGCGATCTTGCCGTGCTCGAGCTCCTCGATGAGGCCTTTCTTGGCGAGAATCTGGACCGCATATTGGGAAGGGTTGACGATGTCATAGCCGGAAGCGCCGGCTTCGAGCTTCGCCATCATCGTCTCGTTGCTGTCGAAGGTGTCGAAGGTGACCGTGATGCCGGTTTCCTTCTCGAAGTCATCGACGATTTCCTGCGGCAGCTCGCCCGACCAGGCATAGATGTGAAGCTCGCCGTCCGCTCGGGCCGGGCCGCTCACGGCAAGGCCGAAAGCCAATCCTGCCGCCGCCGCGCCCAGCAGCACGCTCCTTCTACCCCAAGACACGAAACTCGACATGCGTAGTCCTCCCTGTTGCTTTTTGGAACTCACTGACTCAACCGCTGGCGACGGGCGCGCAGGCGGAACTGGTAGCCGATGACGGCGATGAGAACGGTCATGTTGGCGATGACGAGCAAGGTGCCGAGCGCATTGATCTGCGGCGTCAGGCCGGTCTTGAGCTGCGCATAGATATAGATGGGCAGCGTCGTGCTTCCGACCCCGGTGACGAAGGTCGACATGACGAAATTGTCGAAGGACAGCGTCGCCGCCATCAGGAAGGCCGAGAGGATGGCGGGGGCCAGCGCCGGCAAGGTCACCCGCAGGAAAGTCTGCCACTCATTGGCGCCGAGATCGGCGGCAGCCTCCTCGAGGCGCGGATCGAGGGCGACGGCGGCGGTGCGCATGATGAGCGTCGCGAAAGGCAGCGTCACCAGCACATGGCCGATGATCATCGATGTGAAGCCGAGCGGCGCCTTCATCGCCACCATGAAGACGAGGAGCGCCACGGCGATGACGATCTCCGGCAGCACGATCGGCGCCAGGAGCGCGGTCGAGAGCATTTCCTTGCCGGGAAACTGGCGCCGGACGATGGCGAGCGCCGTCACGGTGCCGATCGCGGCGCTGAATGCGCCGGCGAATAACGCGACGAAAGCGCTGTTCACGACCGCCTGGCGCAGGCGCCGGTCGTCGAGGACGGCGGCATACCAGTCGAGCGTCAAACCCTGCCAGACGACGGTCGAGCGCGAGGCATTGAAGGAATAGGCGATGAGCACGAAGATCGGGATGAAGAGGAAGGCAAGCGCGGCAAAGGTGAAGACCGGCGGCACCAGCCGCGCCAGGCGCGTGGTCCACAGGCTCGAAGCGCTTTCGGCGAGAATGCGGGGGGCGTCGGCGCGCATGGTCATGACCTCGCCAGCTCGATCTTCCGCAAGGCCCGCATATAGAGAAGGATGCCGAGCGAGGACGCGAGAAGCAGGATGACCGAGACCGCGGCGCCCAAGGGAATATTGCGGAATTCGAGGAACAGCTGGACGATCAGATTGCCGATGATGATCTCCTTGCCGCCGCCGAGCAGGACCGGGATGGCGAAGACGCCCATCGACGGCACGAAGACGAAGAGGACGGCCGCCATCACGCCCGAAAGCGAGAGCGGCAAGGTCACGCGCAGGAAGGACTGCAGCGGATTGGCGCCGAGATCATGGGCGGCCTCGAGCAGCGTGCGGTTGATCGGCTGCAGAGCGGCATAGATCGGCAGCACCGCCGAGGGCAGGAAGGCATAAAGCAGTCCCACCTGGACGGCGCCATAGGTGCCCAGCATGCGCACGGGCTGATCGATGATGCCGAAAGCCTGCAGCGTGGCATTGATCAGGCCGCCCCGTCCCAGGAGCACGATCCAGGCCGAGATGCGGATGAGGAAATTGATCCAGAACGGCACCAGGATGAGGACGAGCAGCAGAGGCGCCCAGCGCCCGGCGCGGAAGGCGATGAAATAGGCGATCGGATAGCCGATCGCCAGCGCGAAGAGGGTGTTGATCGCGGCGAGCTCGAGCGAGCCCCACATGATCGGATGATAGATCGGGTCGAGAAGCTGGCCGTAATTGCCGAAGGTGAAGGCCGGCACCACGCCGCCATAGGAATCGCGCTCGGCGAAGCTGTAGGCGACGACGATCAGCAGCGGCACCAGCAGGAAGATGCCGACGATGGCGACCGAGGGCGTCACCATCAGGATGGTCAGCAGACGATTGCGGCCGAGCCACCTCATCGTCAGCCGGCCCGCGATTCAGCGACGGCCGACAGGCCGGGGATCGCCGACAAGGGATGGTCCATGAGATGCTGCATCATGGTCTTCTCGGCGAGGTCGGCGTCACGCCGCTTCATCGCCTCGAGCAGCGTGCGATAGGCGTCGATCTCGTCCGAGATCAGCGTCATATGCATGTTGGAGAGATAGGAGACGCGGATCGACAGCGCATAGTGGCGCGCGATCGACGAAAGGAGATAGGAATTTCCGGTGGCGCGGGCGAGCAGCAGATGCATGTGCTCGTCGACCTCGAGATTCCAGACGAGGTCGGTGTTGCCGGCCTTGATGCCCGCCTCGCCCTCGCGGATCAGCTCCTCGAATTCGCGCAGATGCTCGGGCCGCGCGCGTTCCGCCGCGAGCCGGGCCGAGAGGCGCTCGAGGGTGCGGCGCACCTCGAAAATATGCATGACGTCGGCGGCCGAGGTGTCGGTCACGAAATAGCCGCGGCGCGGCACGTTGCGCACCAGATCGTCCTGAACGAGGCGCTGCAGCGCCTCGCGCAAGGGCGTGCGCCCGGCATTGAGCTTTTCCATCACCACGGCCTCCTCGATCAGGCTGCCCGGCTTCATCTCGGTGCGCACGATAAGGCGGCGAAGCTCGCTGTAGATGCCGTCGCTTTGCAGGCTGGAAGAGCTCTTCGACACGGATATCTCTATCGGATATTTTTAATATATTTGTGATATCCTGAAAGACGAGCGCGAGTCAACCCACTCCGCCGGACGCATCCACAGATGCGCCGCGAGACCAGGACGGCCTAAGAAACACAGGGATATTAGGTCCTTATGCCGGATCCTCGCCTGAACGGGCGGGCGGAATCGCGGCGAGCGGTATTAAAATGGCGGGAAGGCGGGCCGCGATGGAGCGGCCGGCGTCACTTGATGAGCCAGACATTCTCCGCGCCGGTGGTGGCCACCGTCGGGCATTCGATGATGATGCGGATGTCGTTGTAGTCGCGGTCCGAGCCGCCGCCTTCGGGCGGGCGGTCTTCCCAGCCATAATACATGAACTTGCCGGGCGCGCAGGCCTCGGTGGCACGCCGCGGCGTGCGGTTGGCGCCTTCGGGGATCACGCCGCCTTGACGTTCCGGCTTGCAGATGGTGCGGTTGCTGCACAACACCGTCTCGATCAGGCTGACGCTGAGATTGTAGCTCTCGACGCCGCCATTCAGAACGGTGTCGGTGTAATATTCGTAGAACTCGGCGCGTGAGCTGTCCCATTTGGACTTCTGGGTACGGGCATTGCGCACATTGCGCAGCCGGTAGCTCATGGTCTCGCCGGCGGCGCAGGTCGGCATGGTGTAATTGTAGGTCGTGCCGGCATTGTCGGCGATCGCCGTCATCTTGGTGCGGCCCTTGTCCGCCTTGTTCTTGTTCTTGGCGTTGTAGCAATAGACGTAGATGCGGTTGTAGTCGGCCGCGTCGGGGTCGAGCTGCGAGACGACCGGGGGGTTGTAGGTCAGCACCGGCTGGCTGAAGCGGGCCACCGCCTGCACGCTGACATCCATCTGCTTGGACAGGCCGGGGATCACGCCGAGGATGGTGACCGGAACCGTGGCGCTCGCCGTCACGCTGAAGTCGGTGGGCATCACCCAGCTGCCCGACGCATTGAGGCTGGAGACCAGGCGCTCATCCTCGAATCTCTGCTGCACGTTGCTGCGCAGATTGTTCACCCAGGTCTGGTCATTGCTCGACGCGCCGCCCTTGGCCGCGGCGAGGGCGGCCGCGTCTGCCTCGGCCTGGAGAAAGTTCCGGACCATCGAAGCACGGGCATAATCGATAGCGATGCCCGCGGCGGCGAGAAGAGGAATGGCGAAGAGAGCGGTGAAGACGGCGACATTGCCCGCCCGATCACGCAGAAATCCACGTCTCATCGTCCGCCCCCCGCAACCTGCCCCAGGATTTCAAAAGACAACGCCGACCGAGACTTCGGACACGGATGCCCAAAGGTAAGCATCGGACATATCAGAAAGGGTCGTGGCGCCAGGAGACATAAGTGTCCCGATAGTTTACACAATCTCAACGAGGAGGATGCCAGGACGCCTGCATGTCATGTGCCAGTTTCCAGCCGGTTGCAGTTCACTTCGCCAGTCTGCGATGTTCGGACGGGCATCAGCGGCCCAAATGAAGGCATGACCACTCTTCCGCAGCAGCCCGATCTCACCTCTGCCGGCAAACGGCACCTTGATATCCGCCTTGCCGACGACCTGTCCCTGCCCTTGACCATCATCCGGAATGGCCAGGGCCCGGCCGTGCTCGTCGTGGGAGGCACCCATGGCGATGAATTCGAAGGCCAGATCGCGGTGACGCGGCTCGCGCGCGCCATCGCCACGGAAGATGTCCGGGGCACGCTTTTTCTCATGCCGTTTCATAATGCGACGGCCTGCCGGGCGGGCACCCGTCTGACGCCGGACGACGGCAGCGACCTCAACCGGCTCTATGGCCGTCCCGCGGGTTCGGGGCCGGCCCATCGCATTGCCCGCTTCGTCGAAACCACCCTCCTGCCCCGGATCGACTGGGTTATCGATCTGCATTCCGGCGGAGTTGCGCATGAATTCGTCCTGAGCTCGAATGTCCAGGCGCGCTACCCTTCGGCCGAATACGAAACGATGCTGGCGCCGCTTCTCGCCTTCGACGCACCCTATTCAATCGTCTTCGACGAGGTCCCCGCTCTGCCCCACATGCCGCATGGCGGCACGCTGGAGGAAGCGGCCCGCGCGCTCGGCAAGAAAGCGATCTCCTCGGAGCTGGGCGGCGGCGGCCGCGCCACGCCGCAATCGCTCGCCGTCGCCGAGCGCGGCCTGCGCAATCTCCTGTCCCATATCGGCGTCGTTCCCTCCGACAGCGCGACACGTCCTGAGCAGAGCCGCTCGCGCCTGCTCTTCCTCGGAAAGCCCGAGCATTATGTGACCATCACCAGCGCCGGCTGCTTCGCGCCGCTGGTCGAGCTCGGCGCAGAGGTCCGCCAGGGCGACCTTCTCGGCCATATCGAGAATCTCGGCGCCGCCGAAGCCATTCATGCGCCGACAGCCGGCATCGTCGTCGCACTGGCGAGCCAGGGCCTGCAGCAGAAAGGCAATGCGGTGATCTATCTCGCCGACGACATCAGCCGAGCAGGGATTTGAAGCCGATCATCATCGCGGTGAGCTCATCGCCCTCGGCGACGAAGCTGGCGCCGAGCGAGGCCGCCTGGCTTGCATAGTTGCGCGTCGGGCCGGCGGCGGCGAAGAGCTTGCCCGCCTTCAGCGCCGTCCCGGCGACCAGCTTCAGATCGGCCGCATCGGCCGCCGTATCGGCGAAGAGGCCGCGGCCGCGGGTCAGGGACAGGTCACCCGGGCCGATGAAGAGGCCATCGACACAAGGCAGCGCGGCGATCTCCGCCATGGCGGCGAAGGCGCGGGGCGTCTCGATCATGGCGTAGCAGAGCCGCTTGCCGTTCTCGGACGCGATGAAGTCAGGACCGACGGCGTCGTATTTCATGGTGCGGCTGTAGCCGATGCCACGCGAGCCGAGCGGCGGATATTTCGCGAAAGCCGCGACCCGCGCCGCATGATCGAGCCCCTCGATCTGCGGCAGGATGACGCCCTGAGCTCCCATATCGAGCGCCGCCTGGATCTGGATCCGGCTCGCCTCGCCTACCCGCACATAAGGCTCGAGGCCGATCCCGGCGCAGAAGGACACCAGCCGGTCGAGCGCCGCCACATCGAGGACGCCATGCTCGCCGTCGAACACCACCATGTCGTAGCCGGCAAAACGTGCGATCTCGCAGGCCTGCTGATTGGCCGTCTGCAGCCAGAAGGCACGTTTCATGAGCTCACTCCCGCTATGACATCCACTTCGAGGCGGGCGTCGATGGTGAGGCCAGCCACCAGGGAAATACGCGCCGGCGGCGATTTTGGAAAGAGCGCGCGATAGGCGACGTTGAACGCGTCGAAATCCTCGGCATGGGTGAGGATGATGTTCACCTTGAGCGCATCGGCGAGCGTGGCCCCGGCCTTCGCGAGGACACGCTCGATATTCCTGAAGGTCTGGCGGGTCTCGGCGGCGATGCCCCCCTTGACGATCTCGCCCTTGTCGTCGAAGGCGACCATGCCCGACACGAAGATGATGTCGCCGAAGCGCACCGCATCCGAAAGCGGCAGGCCCTCCGCATTGTCCAGGGTGAATGTCTCGCGCTTCATGCTTTTGCTTCCTTCAGTGAGATCTTGAGAAACAGCCAGGGGGAGAGTCTGCGTTCCATATGGCGGACCGTCGTGACGATCAGGAGCGCGAAGACGAGATAGATCGCGCCCGCGACGAGGAGCGGCGTGATCGGATCGAACGTATTGTAATAGATCTGGTTGGCCGCGCCGATGAGGTCGGTGATGGTGATGAAGTTGACCGCGGCGGTGCCCTTGAGCACGAAGACCAGCTCATTGCCGTAGGGCCTTATGCAGAGCCGGGCCGCCGCCGGCAGGGTGAAGCGGCAGAAGGTCTGGACCCGGCTGAAGCCGAAAGCGCGCGCCGCCTCGATGTCGCCCACCGCGACATTGCGCAAGGCGAGCGCGAAGATCTCGGCGAGGAAGCCGGCGGAATTGAGCGACAAAGCCAGCACCGCGATCGGCATCGGCCGCGCGATCAGATGCCATAACAGGCTGTCCTTGATGCCAGGGATCTGCGGCAGGCCGTAATAGAGAAGAAAAAGGACGGCCAGTATCGGCGCGCCGCGGAAAAAGAAGATGAAGCTTCCGGCGAAGGCACTGGCGGCGCGGGATGTCGAATTGCGGGCGAGCGCCACCGGCAATGCGATGAGGAAACCGAAAATGGCGACGAGCACGGTGAGCTCGATCGTGGTCACCGCTCCTTGCACCAGCAAGGGCACGAAGCTCAGGAACACCTCCCAATCGAGCATCATGCCGACGGTCCCCGCCGCAAATGGGAATAGAGATTGGTCTCGGCGCGCGTCTGGAAAATCTGCATGAACGCCGCGATGGCGAGATAGATGACCAGCGAAGCGACGAAGAACTGGAAATAGAGCTTGGTGTTCTGGCCGGCGTCACCGGCGGCGCGGATGAGATCCTGCAGGCCGATGGCCGAAACGAGCGGCGTGTTCTTGAGGGTCGTCATCAGCAGATTGGCGAGCGCGCCGAGCGACAGGCGGAAGGCCACCGGCCATTTGACGCGCCGGAACACGAGGAAAGGGCTCATGCCGAAGGCCAGGCCGGCTTCGATCTGACCCTTGGGAATCGCCTGGAAGGCCCCCCGGAAAACTTCACTCGCATAGGCCGCATGGATGAGGCTCAAGGCCAGCGTGCCGGCCCAGAAGGGGCTGACCTCGATGAAGCTGTCGACGCCGAAGGGACGGAGCAGCGCCATGATGAGGAAGGAGAGGCCATAATAGAGAAGCAGGATGACGAGCAGCTCCGGCACGCTGCGCATCACGACATTATAGGCGGCGAGGCCGTGGCTGAGGACACGGAAACGGGAGAGTTCGCCCAGCGCCGCGACCAGCCCGAGCGCGGTGCCGATCAGCACGGAGGCGATGCCGAGCCTGAGCGTCAGCCACAGGCCGGCGGCGAGCTCGTCGCCCCAGCCCGTGGCGCCCGGCAGAAAGAGTGACCAGTCCATGCTCTAGCGGTGTCGCCCCCGGATCCCGATCATTGCCAGAGCTTGTCGGCGCGGATATCGGCGCCGGGAACCCATTTCTGCTCGATCTTGTCGAATGTGCCGTCGGCATAGATGGCGCGGATCGCTTCATCGACCTTGGCCTTCAACGGGTCACCCTTGGCGAACATCGCGCCGACGCCACGGCCCAGCACCTCGGGATTGTCGATGATGGGGCCGGCCACCTCGAAATCCTGGCCTTGCGGCGAGGCGAGAAACTCATTGGCCGGCAACTGCTCGCCGAAAGCGAGATCGATGCGGCCATTGACCAGGTCGGCATGGATCTGATCGGCATTCTCATAACCGACCGGCTCGAGCTCGCCCGCATGATATTTGCGGACATATTGGTCCTGCGTGGCGCCGGCATAGACGCCGACCCGCTTGCCCTTGATGTCGGCGGCAAAGTCCTTGAAGGCGCCCTTCTTGCCATAGAAGACGAATTTGGCGGCGTAATAGGGAATGGAGAAATCGGCGACCTTCTCGCGCTCCGGCTTGATCGACATGGAGGAGAAGATCATTTTGTATTTGCGGGCCAGCAGTGCGGCGATCATGCCGTCGAAATCCTGCTTCACCCATTCGCAGTCGAGCCCGGCGCGCTTGCATACTTCATTGCCGAGATCGATCTCGAAGCCTGAATAGCTGCCGTCGGCCTCCGTCCTGGAGAATGGCGGGAAGGACGCTTCCGTCGCCACCTTGATCTTCTCCTGCGCCAGCGCCTGGAGCGATGTCGCCGCCAGAAGAGCCGCCGCGAAAGCCAGATGTTTCAGTCCCGGCATGTCTGTCTCCCCAATCCTTTGATGTTCTTGTGATAGGCTCCGAACGAAACCAGATGCCAGGGTCCGGTTAATATGGCCAGTTGCGGAAGTTTGGTTCGACGCCCGTCGAAGCAATCAGCTGCTCTTTTTCATCTCCGCGGCCACGGCGCGCAGATCGCCGTGGAATGTCTTGGCGGCGAGGCTCGGCTCGGCGCCCTTTCTGGTCACGACGAAGAAATCCGGCGAATAGGCCAGGATGTCGGGGCGCAGCGGCCGCATTTCGCCGGAGGTCACCCAGCGCTGTGCATAATAGGAGGGCAGGAAACCGCCGAAGCGGCCGGACAAGATCAAAAGCGCCGATGCCTCCATGCTGTAGACGGTGGCATGATGCGGCGCGTCCTTGAAGAAACGCTGATCGAAATTGGAAAGATAGCCGCGGCTGATGAGGCCGGCGCCGGCGATTTCCTCGAGTGACGGCTTGCGGCCGGCCTGGCTGAAAAGGGAATGTTTCCGGCCACAATAGAAATAATTGATTTCAGCGAGGAGTTTTTCGTAGCGCAGTCCGGCTACCCGCTGATGACGCGGCGCGATGGCGAGATGCAGCTTGCCTTCGAGGACACCGCGCTCGAGGTCGCGCGGGGTGAGGACCTCTACCGTGATATGCACGGCATTGTCGCGGCCATAGAAGCGGTCGATCGCGGCGGAGAGCGGGAACTCCGGATGGGTGATGATGTTGTCCGGCATGCCGATGACGAGCGGCCCGTTCAGCTGGCGCTTGCGGGTGGCGATCTTGGTCTGGAAGCGGTCGAGGGACCCGAAGAGGTCGCTGGCGGCGCGGAACACCACCTCGCCGTCCTCGGTCAGACGGAAGCCGCCACGCCCGCGCTGACAGAGACGCAGTCCCAGGCGCGTCTCGAGATCGTGCATGTGGGTGCTGATGGTGGATTCGGAGACATTCAACAGCGCCTGTGCCGCGGCGAAACCGCCACATTCGACCACCGCCGCGAAGACCCGCAATAGGCGCAGATCCGCGTCACTCACCCGTCCCAGCATCTTCCCTCTCCGATCGCGCGAGGTTCACCTCGGCAGATTTCGATGTTTGATCGCCGGCAAAACCACAATCTGCCGGCTCTGCCTCAACTACTATGAGATCGGCCATGCCAACAACCCGGAACACTGGAAGTGAACTTTTCGACCGCCTCGCCATAAGGCCGGTGATCAATGCCTGCGGTATCTATACCGATCTCGGCGGCTCGCGGCTGAGTCCCGGCGCCTGGGCGGCAGCGGAAGCCGTCAACGGGCAGTTCGTGCGCATGACCGAGCTTCTCGACAAGACCGGCGAGCGCATCGCGTCACTGCTTGATGTCGAAGCCGCCCGCATCACGCCGGGCGCCGCCGCCGCCATCTTCCTCGGCACCGCCGCCTGCCTTGCCGGCACGGATGGCGAGAAATCGCAACGACTTCCCGACACGACCGGCATGAAGAGCGACGTGCTGATTCAGGCCGGCCATCGTTACAAATATGACCGCCAGGTCGGCATGACCGGCGCCAAGCTCATCGAGATCGGCTCCGGCAACGGCACGCGCGCCGATCAGCTCGAGGCGGCGATCGGCGGCAATACCGCCGCCATCCTCCATCCCGCCCATCTCGACGGCAAGCCCGGCACGCTGCCGCTTGAAGAGGTGGTGAAGATCGCCAAAGCGCGCGGCGTTCCGGTGATCGTCGATGCCGCCTATCTCAACTACCCGACCTCGATCATAGGCGACTTCATGCGCCGCGGCGCCGATCTCGTCTGCATCAGCGCCAAATATTTCGGCGGCCCCAATGCCGGCGGCTTCATCCTGGGGCGCAAGGCGCTGATCGAGGCGGTGAGCAATGTGCATTTCACCCGCTATGAATCCGGCAAATATCTGAAGCTCGGCCGGCCGCTCAAGATGGACCGGCAAATGGTCGTCGCCGTGCTGGTGGCGCTGGAAGAATGGCTGAATTTCGATCACGCCCAGCGCTTCGCCCAGTATGAGCGCCAGGTCGGCCTGCTGAAGGAGAAGCTGTCCGGTCTCAAAGGCCTGAAGCTCGAGCCCAAATGCTTCACCATGGACGAGCGTTTCATCGACGAATCGGTCAACTGCCTGCTGGTGACCTTCGACAAGGGGGCTGCAAAATCCGCACCCGATATTTCACGCCTGCTTGAAGCGGAGAACCCGTCGATCCTCGCGATCCAGGAAGGCGATAAGATCGGCTTCGTCATGGACGTGCTCGAAGATGACGAAGTCGCTCACATAGGTGAGCGAATGAAGGCCCTGTTGACCAACTAGAGCTCTCTCCAATGTTTGCCCCTCTCCCGTCCGAAGGATGGGAGAGGGTGGCCGAAGGCCGGGTGAGGGCTCTTAAATCTCTCTCAGTGAAGAGCCCTCATCCGCCCTTCGGGCACCTTCTCCCACGCTACGCGCGGGAGAAGGGAAAACAATGTGCGACATAATCAGCCCGGAACCGCTCGCGCCACCGCCACCAGCATCCTCGCCGCCTTGGTCACCTGCGCGATCTCGACATATTCGTTGAGCGAATGCGCCTGGACGATATTGCCGGGGCCGAAGACGATGGTCGGGACGCCGCCCATCACCATCTTGGTCGAATCCGAGCCATAGGGGACACCCTCGGGCTCGGGAGCGATGCCGTTTTCGGCGCAGACCCGCGACATCAGGCCGACGATCGCCTCCTCGGCCGGCACATCCATCGCGGCGGAATCGATGAAGGGATCGTGGCTCTCTATACGGATGCCGGTGGACGCCGCCGCGAACCTGTCGGCGATGGCCTTAAAGCTCTTCCAGACCGCGTCTCCGCTTTCACTGGGCAGATAGCGATAGTCGAATCGAAGCCTGGCGAGCGAGGGCACAGTATTGGGTCCCTCCCCCGCCTCGAACTGGGTGCAGGTCAGGGTCGCCGGTCCGAGCAGCGGGTGGACTTCCGTGCGGCCCTTCATCTCCGCCTCGAAGAGATCGAGCAGCTTGCGCGCCGCTTTTACCGCATCGACGCCCTCATGCGGTTTGGCGGTGTGGGCGGCGCGGCCATGCACATCGACGAACCAGCGCACGCAGCCCTTGCAGGCGCGGACCACGCGCAATTCGGTCGGCTCGCCGGCAATGCCCATGGCATAGCGCTCGGGCCGCTTCATGTGGTGCGTGATGCCGGTGAAGCTGAATTCCTCATCCGACGCGGCGAGAAAGGTCACATCGCCGGGCGGCGGATCGCGGGCGAGATCGCGCATCGCCAGCATGAAGGCGGTGAGACACCCCTTGTCGTCGACGGCACCGCGGGCATAAAGCCGGCCATTCTCGACACGCGGCGTGAAAGGCGCCGCCATGCCCGTCACCTGGACGGTGTCGAGATGGCCCTCCCAGAGCATGCTGGGCGCCCCTTTGGTGCCCTTGATCCGGGCGATGATATTCGGCCGCTCGGGCGCCACCATGTCGATCTCGACCTCGATACCGAGCGCCCGCAGCCAGTCGGCGACGGCGGCGCCGACACGCGCCTCATGGAACCAGTCGTCCGGATCGCCCGGCTGACGGAAGGCGATATTGACGCTCGGCACCGCCACAAGTTGTGACAGCAGCTTCACCACTTCGGCATCGGTGATGCCGGCACTCTGATCAGTCATCGGCGTTGAAATCCCCGGTTAAGAGGCCTCACGCCTAGCACAGAATATTCGAAGGATGTGCCGCTTATTTGCCGACGCAGGCATTCCGTCGGAGTCAGAGCGCCCGGACGGCGAACCCCTTCTCCTTCTCGGCGCTCATCACATTGCGCAAGGGCCGGCCGAATTCGGGAACATCGATCTCGAACAGGTCGCCATCCTCCGTCTTCACATTATGGGCGCAGCTCAGGCAGGGCGCGCCGAAGAAATAGGCATGCAGGTCGCCGGGCCGACGGAACATGTCATAGCGGAAATGATAATGTTCGAGATTGCCGATCGAATGGGACATGTTGCTTTCGCCGCTGAGGAATTCGCCCTCCCATACGGCCTTGCCCCGGCGCAGGACGCGCACCGTGCCCCTGACATCATCCGGCAAGGCGCCGAGGCGCAACTCAGGTCCCAGGGAGCAGGCGCGCAGTTTCGAATGCGCCAGATAGAGATAGTTGATCGCCTCGGTCACCTGATCGGAAAATTCATTGCCCAGGCAATAGCCGAGCCGCCAGGGCGTGCCATCGGAACCGATGACATAGAGCCCGACGATCTCGGCCTCTTCGCCGCCGGCCAGCGCGAAGGACGGCAAGGGCAAAGGCTGACCGGGGGCGACCACGCTGGTGCCCAGCCCCTTGAAGAACCATTCCGGCTGGACACCGATCTGGCCCGCGGCCGGCTTGCCGCCGGTGAGCCCCATGCGGAAGATCTTCATCGAGTCGGTCATGTCGGCATCGGCGCCATGAGCGATCTCATGCATCTTGTCGCGCGCATCGGCGCTGCCGAGATGGGTCAGTCCGGTGCCGGTGATCCAGAACCGCGCGGGTTCCGGATGATCGATGGGGGCCAGGAGGCGTCCGCTGTCGGCAATCTCATCATAGTTGAGCCGGTCGCCCTCCATGTGCGCTTCCGCTTCCGCCGCGAGGCTGACGCCTCTCGCGATCGCCGCGAGAGCAAGATCGTAGACGCGCTCCACCTTGCGCAAGGGATGGACTCCCTCCGCCAGGACGGCGCCAACCTGCCTGCGGCCCGCTGTGTCGAGAAATTGTATCAGGCGCATGTCTCATTGCCTTTCTTTGTCATGCTCACACCCAGCCGCCGTCGACGATGAAATTCTGCGACGAGCACATGCGGCTGTCATCGGCGGCGAGGAACAAGGCCATGCGCGCGATGTCGGGCGGATAGAGCCGATCCGGCAGGCATTGGCGCTCGGCGATCTGGCGCTCGCCTTCGGGATTGAGCCACAGGCGCATTTGGCGCTCGGTCATCACCCAGCCGGGCAGCATGCAGTTGACGCGGATGCGCTCGGGCCCGAATTCGCGCGCGAGCGCGCGCGTCATGCCGGTGATCGCCGCCTTGGCGGTGACATAACCCGGGCAGTCGCCGTCGCCGACCAGCCAGGTGATCGAGCCGAAATTGATGATCGAGCCGCCGCCCGTCTGCCTCATCTGCGGCCTGACCGCCTGGGCGGCGAAGAATTGATGCCGGACATTCACCGCCATGCGGTCGTCCCAATAATCGACAGTCACGTCCTCGCTTCTGTGCCGATCGTCATTGCCGGCATTGTTGCACAGGACCTTGATCGGTCCATGGCGGTCCGCCGCCTCGGCGATCGCGGCGCGCAAACGCTCGATGTCGCGCAGATCGCCGGACATGAAATGCGGGGCCGGATCGCCCTTGGCGGCGATCCGTGCGACGAGGCGCCGCGAGGCTTCCTCGGCCAGATCGATGAAAGCGACACGCGATCCCTGCGCGCAGAAATGCTCGACCAGGCTTTCGCCGATGCCGCTGCCGCCGCCGGTGATGAAGACGCTGCGCCCTCTGAGGCTCGGATAGACGGCGCCATTCTCGATCTCACCGGTCATGGCCTCGTCTCCTCAATGCGAATGGCGCGGCACGCCGGCATCGCGCCGGCCGACCAGGAAATCGAAATCGCAGCCCTGATCGGCCTGCAGCACGCGTTCCACATAAAGGCTCTGATAACCGCCGCCTGGAGGTTGCTCCGGCGGCGTCCAGACCTTGCGGCGCTCGGCAAGCTCGACCTCGTCGACGAAGAGCTCGAGCCGCCGACCGGCCACGTCGAGCTCGATCAGGTCGCCGTCGCGCACCAGCGCCAGCGTGCCGCCGCTCGCCGCCTCCGGTGCGGTATGAAGAACGACGGTGCCATAGGCCGTGCCGCTCATGCGGGCGTCGGAAATGCGCACCATGTCGGACACGCCCTGCTTCAGGAGCTTCGCCGGCAGCGGCATGTTGCCCACTTCCGCCATGCCGGGATAGCCGCGCGGCCCGCAATTCTTGAGCACCATCACCGAATCGGCGTCGATATCGAGCGCCGGATCGTCGATGCGGGCATGATAATGCTCGATGCTCTCGAAGACGACGGCCCGGCCCTTATGCTGCATCAGGGCCGGGGTCGCCGCCGAGGGCTTGATGACCGCCCCTTGGGGCGCCAGGTTGCCGCGCAGGATGGCCATGCCGCCCTGCTCCGTCAGCGGTCTGTCGAAAGGACGTATGACTTCCGGATTGTAGTTCGGCGCGTCCTTGACGATCTCGCCGATGGTCTTGCCGAAGACGGTTCGTGCGTCACGATGCAGCAGTCCCGCTTCCGCGAGCACCCGCATGACGGCGCTCAGGCCGCCGGCATAATAGAAGTCCTCCATGAGGAAGCGGCCCGACGGCATCAGATCGACGATGGTCGGCACGTCGCGGCCGAGCCGGTCCCAGTCGTCGAGGCCGAGATCGACACCGATGCGCCGCGCGATGGCGATCAGATGCAGCACCGCATTGGTCGATCCGCCGATCGCGCCATTGACACGGATGGCGTTCTCGAAGGCGGCGCGGGTCAGGATATCCGCGATGGCGATGTCGTCGTTGACGAGCTCGACGATGCGCCGGCCGGCGAGATGGGCGAGCACGCCGCGGCGCGCATCGACGGCGGGAATGGCGGCATTGTCGGGCATGCCGATGCCGAGCGCCTCGACCATGCTGGCCATGGTGGAAGCGGTGCCCATCGTCATGCAGCTTCCGGCCGAGCGGCTCTGGCCCTGCTCGGCGGCGAGGAAGTCGTCGAGCGGCATCCGGCCTGCCTTTACATCCTCGTAGAACTTCCACACATGGGTTCCGGAGCCGATGGTCTGTCCGCGGAAATTGCCGTTGAGCATCGGCCCGCCCGACACCGCGATGGTCGGCAGGTTGCAGCTCGCCGCGCCCATCAGCAGAGCGGGCGTGGTCTTGTCGCAGCCGACGAGCAGGATGACGCCGTCGATCGGATTGCCGCGGATCGATTCCTCGACATCCATGCTGGCGAGATTGCGGAACAGCATCGCTGTGGGACGCAGGTTGGATTCGCCCAGCGACATCACCGGAAACTCGACCGGCATGCCGCCCGCTTCGTAGACGCCACGCTTCACATGCTCGGCGATACCGCGCAGATGCGCGTTGCAGGGCGTGAGCTCCGACCAGGTATTGCAGATGCCGATCACCGGCCGGCCGTCGAAGAGATGGTCGGGCAGGCCCTGGTTCTTCATCCAGCTCCGGTGCATGAAGGCATTCTTGCCGGCGCCGCCGAACCAGGCCGCCGACCGCAACTTACGCCGTTCCGTCATTTTCTCATTCTCCGCTGGTTTGACGTGTTTGCCGGGAGGCGAGGATGTGCCGGACATCTTCCTCGGCCTTGTCGATCAGGGTGAGCATGGCCCGGCGCGCGCCTTCCGCATCGCGCGCTGCGATTTTCTCTACGACCTCGCGATGCAGCGGCACCGACGGCCGCTGTCCGCCGGGAAGGTCGTTTGTCAACCGGAAGCTCGTCACCAGCGCCGTCTCGATCAAGGCGGCGAGCGAGCCGATGAGCTCATTGCCGGTCATGCGCAGAATCGACTGGTGGTAGACGAGATCGGGTTCGGCAAAGCGCTCGCTGTCGTCGGCCGCCTCTTCCATCTCGACCAGCACCGCCTCGAGCTCGGCCAATTGATCGGGTGTCGCGCGTTCGGCGGCGAGTGCCGCTGCCATGGGCTCGAAGGCGCGGCGCAGTTCGAAGAGGCTGCGCACATCCTCACCACTGCTCGCCGCGGCATAACGCCAGGCGAGCACGTCGGGATCGAGGAAATTCCAATGCGAGCGCGGGCGTACTTTTGTGCCGGTCTTCGGCCGGGACTCGATGAGGCCCTTGCCGGCCAGAACCTTGATCACCTCGCGCAGAACCGTGCGGCTGACGCCTTGCGCGGCACTCCAGTCATCGGCATTGGGCAAGGGATCGCCCGGTACGAAATCGCCGCGCACGATGCGCTGGCCGATCTGGTTGAGGACCGTCGCATGCAGGCCGCCGGACGCCAGTCCCGCTGCTCTCACCGGCTTCCGGCCTATCAGGTTCGCGAAAGAACTCCGTGGCTTAGCGCGACTCATTGCATTCTTCATACTATTCATATAATAGCTTTTAATAAGACGATGAAGGGCCGTCAATACGCGGCGGGAGCCACTCGCCCCCTTTCGCGGATCCGAAGCCCTCCCGTCGGAAAAACATCAGGGAGAAAACAAATCATGACGATCACACTCAACCGCCGCGCGATGATCGCGATGGGCGTCGCGGCACCGGCTCTGCTGCGCGCCAGCTGGGCGCGCGCCGCCACCGAGCTTCGGGTCATGGCCTGGCAGGGCTATGCCGACGACGACTGGGTCAAGGAATTCCAGGAGCAGACCGGCATCACCGCGCAGGTGGTGTTCATCGGCACCGATGACGAGATCTGGGCCAAGATCAAAGGCAGCGAGGGCAAGGATTTCGACGTCTTCGCCGTCAACACGGCACAGCTGCAGCGTTATATCGATGCCGGCCTCACCACGCCGCATGATCTCGCCAAGCTGCCGAACCAGAAGAATGTCCTGCCGCGCTTCCAGGATCTCGCCCGGATCAAGGGCATCATGCGCGACGGCAAGGTGCACGCCATCCCGTTCTGCTTCGACTCGATCGGCCTCATCTATGACAAGGCCAAGGTGACGCCGGCGCCCGATTCCTTCACCATCCTGTGGGACCCGAAATACAAGGGCAAGGTGCTCGCCTATGACAATGGCGAGCATAATTTCTCCTTCACCGCGCTCACGCTCGGCTTCCCCGACCCGTTCCATCTGAACCCCGAGCAGATGGGCCAGATCAAAGCCAAGCTGTCCGAACTCAAGCAGAATGTGCTGAGCTTCTACACGACGCCCGACGAGGCGCTGCAGCTCTATAAGAGCAACGATGTGGCGCTCATCTGGGCCAATTACGGGCAGCAGCAGGTCAAGGCGATGAAGGACGCCGGCGCCGATATCGGCTATGTGAATCCCAAGGAAGGCGCGCTCGCCTGGCTCGACACCTGGGCGATGACCAATGGCGTGCAGGACAAGGATGCGGCGGAAGCCTGGGTCAATTTCCTGCTGCAGAAGAAGATCGGCGAGCAGCTGTCTGAGCGCACCGGCTTCGGCAATACGGTCGCCGAGACCGGCAGCGCCAATGCGAATGACAAGCTGGTATGGCTCGAATTCGTCGAGGACCCGACCAAACGCTCGGACCTCTGGAACGAGGTCAAGGCGCAGCCCTGAGACAGCTTTATGCTGAGCCGTCACTTTCCCCCTCACTGTCATCCCGGCGAAAGCCGGGATCCACTAAACTCGTGCAGAACGCGCGACGCTATTTGCGTGGCCGGGCTCTTATGGATCCCGGCTTTCGCCGGGATGACGGAAATGGAGTGTCATGCCTTCGCTATTCTACCGCATTGAGGGATAGCGCATGTTGTTCGTCGGAGACCGGCAGGCGAAGGGCTGGCGCACCGCCATCTCCATTCTTGCTTATGGGCTTCCCTTCCTCTTCATCGTGATGCCGCTCTTAAGCTTTCTCACCTACAGCTTCTTCTGGGTGGAAGGCGGGCAGATGCATTACGACCTCACTCTGCGCAACTATGTCCGCTTCTTCACCGACGCGATCTTCATTCCCGTCCTCTGGCAGACCTCCCTCCTCTGCCTCGCCGTGGCGGTGCTGGCAGCCCTCATCGGCTATCCGGTCGCCTTCCGCCTCGCCACCCTGTCGGGGCGGCGCAAATATATCCTGCTGATGCTGGTGCTGGTGCCGCTGCTGATGAGCTACATCATCAAGATCTATGCGATCCGCAGCATTCTCGGCGGCAACGGCTTCCTCAACCGCTTCCTGGTCTGGGCCAATCTCATCGACCAGCCGCTCACGCTCTTCGTCTTCAATCTCAATGCGGTGCTTCTCACCCTCACGGTGCTGCTCATTCCTTTCGCCATCCTGCCGATCTTCCTGTCGCTCGAGCGCATCCCCAGGACTCTCATCGAGGCCTCGACCGATCTCGGCGCCTCCAACTGGCAGACTTTCTGCCGGGTCATCCTGCCTTTGAGCCTCCCCGGGGTGGTGACGGCGGCGAGCTTCGTCTTCGTGCTCGCCATCGGCGACTTCCTGACGCCGCAAATGGTCGGCGGCCCCAACGGCTTCACCTTCGGGCGCATCATCTACAGCCAGTTCGGCGCCGCCTTCAACTGGCCCTTCGGCGCGGCGCTCTCCGTCATCCTCTCCGGCGTGATGGCCGTGGTGATCGCCATCGGCCGGCGCTTCGAGCGCCAGGCATGATGCGGCTGTCGCGCTTCGCCTCGCTCGGCCTCTCGGTCCTGACGGCCATGGTCTTCATCCTGCTCTATGGGCCGCTGCTCGTCCCCATCGTGTCGTCCTTCTTCGAGATCGCGCGCGGCGACGTGCAATGGACGAGCCCGTCGCTCTCGGCCTATGCCGCGCTGACGCAGAACAAGGGGATCATCACTGCCTTCCTCAATACGCTGATCGTCGGCTTCTCGGCGACCTTCCTCGCCGTGGTGCTCGGCCTCCTGTTCGCCATCCATTACCGCAACGGCGCCACGTTCGGCCGCGACCTCATGCAATTCGTGATCTTCCTGCCCTTCCTCATGCCGCCGATCATGATCGGCCTGTCGCTCCTGATCTTCTTCCGCGAGACCGACGTGCCGCGCTCGCTTCTGACCGTGATCATCGGCCATACGATCTTCGTGCTGGCGCTCGCCTATCGCACCATCGTCGTCCGGCTGCAGTCGCTGAGCGTCAGCTATATCGAGGCCTCCTACGATCTCGGCGCCTCCAGCTGGCAGACCTTCTTCCATGTCGTGCTGCCCAATCTCAAAAGCGCGCTCATCGGCGCCGCGATCCTCTGCTTCGCGCTCTCCTTCGACGAGACGATGATCTCCATCCTGGTGACCGGAACCGACAGCACACTGCCGATCCGGCTGTGGGCGATGATGCGGCTCGGCTTCACGCCGGACATCAACGCGCTGGTGGCGCTCATCCTCGCCTTCACCACGGTGATGTGCGTGCTGGCGGTGCGCTATCTCCTGCCGAAGGAAGCCGAAGGAACTTAGAGCCCTTCCCGTTTTGATCGAATCGTTCCGATTCGATCAAAACGGGAAAAAAGGGCTCGAAAACGTATAATCTGGAGCGTTTCCTTGTCGCCAAAGGCGAGCAACTTTGGCGGGAAGCGCTCTAGCGGCGTTGCGATTCTCGGCCGGAGAGCAAGAGCAGCAGCAAAATCAGCGACCCGAAAAGAATACTGCGCCAGCCCGCAGACGCGTTGACCACCGTGATCAGCGCGGTGATGGTGACGAGCAATATGGCGCCCGGAATCGTGCCGGCATAGGAGCCGGAGCCGCCGAGGATGGACGTGCCGCCCAGCACCACCGCGGCGATCGAGGCGAGCAGATAAGGATCGCCGATGCCGACATAACCCTGCCCGTTCATGCCGAGGATCAGGACTCCCGCCAGCCCGGCGGTGAGGCCGCTCACCGCATAGACCGCCATGGTCGTCGCCTGGACATTGATGCCAGAGAGAGCGCTCGCCAGCGGATTGGCGCCGAGCGCGTAGAGCCTGGCGCCGAAAGGCGTCGCATGGAGGACAGCAAGCGCCAGACCCGACACCACGGCCCACAGCAGCACACCGGCCGGAATGCCGATGATGCGGGCATTGCCGAGCCAGGCGAGCAGCGGGTTCTGCGCCGAGATGGCGGTGCCGCCGGCGATGAGGATGAGGAGGCCCTGCAGGAAGGTCGCCATGGCGAGCGTCATGATCATCGGATGGATGCGCAGATAGGCGACGCCCAGGCCGTTGAGGAAGCCGATCGATGTCGCCGCCGCCAGGATGATCAAGACGGCGAAGGCGCCGCTGCCGTCGCCCGACAAGGCGACCAGCGGCACGCCGACCGCGCTCACCGTGACGATGGCGCCGACGGAGAGATCGATGCCGCCGGCGATCACCACATAGGTCTGGCCGATGGCGACGAGGCCGATCACCGCGGCGAGCTCGAGCAGATAGCGCAGATGGCCGTAGGAGCCGAAGCCCGGCTTGGCGAAGCCGGCGACGATCCACACCAGAAGAACGATGGCGACGGTGAGGAAGGCGCGGTTGCGCAGGAGCGCCTTAGGGCTCCAGGCCGGAAAACGGGAATTATTCGCCTGGCTCATGGCCTCCTCCGGAAACGGGCGGTGATCTGCGGCAAGGCCACCGCGCCGATGATGATCAGGCCCTGCGCCACATATTGCGCCACCGGCGGGAAGCCCAGAAAGAACATGACATTGATCATCACGCTCAGGAGCAGGCTGCCGGCGATGGCGCCGCGCATGGTGCCGCGTCCGCCGAGGAAGCCGACGCCGCCCAGCACCGCGGCTGCGATCGAATTCAGGGTGAAGGCCTGGCCGATGACCGGATCGCCGGAACCCGTCTGCGCGGCGATGAAGAGCCCGGCCAGCGTCGACAGCAGACCGCTGATCGCATAGGCGGCGATGCGCGCCGCATCGACCGGCACGCCGGCGCGATAGGCGCCGACCGGATTCTCGCCCGCCGCATAGAGGCTGAGCCCCAGGGGCGTGGCGAGATAGAGCTTCCACAGCAGCGCCGCCAGAAAAACGAGAACCAGGGCGGCCGGTGTGTTGCCGGCGAGCAGATCGGAGAACCAGCCGGGAATGGCGCCGCCCGGGCGTGGCAGGATGAGCAGCGCAAGGCCGCCGATGATGAAGGAGGCGGCGAGCGTCACGATGATCGCCGGCAGGCGCAGGCGGATGGCGATGACGCCGCATAGCGCCCCGATGGCGAGGCCCGCCGCTGAAACGGCGACGAGACCGCCGGCGACACCGAAATAGCCGTTCATGGTCGTCGCCGCGATCACAGCACCAAGGCTCACCGTGGCGCCGATCGCCAGGCTGATACCGCCGGTCAGCATCAGGATCGCCTGCGCCATGGCGACGAGCGCCAGCGGCAGCCAGCTCTGGGCGAATTTGGAGACGCCGGCGACGCTCAGCAGACCCGGAAACAAATAAGCATAAAGGGCGACGAAAACGGCGACGACAGTAAACAGCCCCATGAGGCCGCGATTGCGCTCGCCTTGCGCGCGCCAGTAGAGCCGATCATCGCCGGTGCGGGTCGTGCTGCTCATGCGGCCACCTTGGCGGCTTCGGCGCCCATCGCGGCAGCGACGATCGCCTCCTCGCTGATGTCCTCACGCTCCAGAAGGGCGGCGATGCCGCCTTCGCGCATGACCGCGACGCGGTCGCAGAGATGCACGAGCTCCGGCGTGTCGGAGCTCGACAGCACGATGGCCTTGCCCTCGGCGGCGAAGCGGCGCAGCAGCACATAGATCTCGCGCTTGGTCTCGACATCGACGCCGCGGGTCGGGTCGTTGAGCAGCAGGATCGGCGGATCGGCCGGCATCCATTTGGCGAGCGCCACCTTCTGCTGATTGCCGCCCGACAGGGCCTGAACCTGGCGGGTGAGATCGCCCTTGATGCTGAGCCGGTCGGCGAGTTCGGTCGCGAGCTTGCGCTCGGCGGCCGGATCGCGCCGGCTTAAGCCGCGTGACTTGCCGAAGCCCGGCAGCATCATGTTCCAGGCAATCGAATGAATGAGATGCAGGCCCTCGCGCTTGCGATCGGCGGGCACGTAAGCAAGACCCAGCGTATTGGCGCGGGACACCGATGACGGCAGACCGGCAGCGCCATTGAAGACGGCACGGCGCGCCGAAGCCGGCAAAGCGCCATAGAGGCCGAGCAGCAGATCCTCCTGGCCCTGGCCGACGAGGCCGCCCAGCCCCAGGATTTCGCCGCGTTTGATGTCGAGATCGATGTCACGCAGAAGCCCTGAGGAAAATCCAGCAACCTCGACGATGGCCTGGCGTTCCGCGCTCGGCGTCCAATGGGGAAAGAGATCGCCGGGGTCGCGCCCGACCATCAGCCGCACCAGACCCGCCGCATCGACGCCCTGGAGCGACCGGTCGGCGGTCACCTTGCCGTCCTTCAGCACGGTGACATGCTCGCACAGCCGCATCACCTCATTGAGCCGGTGCGAAATATAGAGAATGGCGGTGCCCTCCTGGCGCAACCGCTGCAGGAGCCGCGTGAGAGTCTGGGCTTCATGGGCGGACAGCGACGAGGTCGGCTCGTCAAGCACCAGGATGCGGGGCTTGCGGAACAGCGCCTTGGCGATCTCGACCATCTGGCGGCGGCCGAGCGGCAGATCGCCGACCGGCGTGGCGAGGTCTTCCTCCAGCCCGACGAGATCGCAAACCCTCCGCGCGTTCCGCGCCAGGGCCTTGTAGTCGATGAGCCCGAAGCGGCGCGGATAGGCGCCAAGGCCGATATTCTCGGCAATGGAGAGATCGCTGGTCAGGCTCAGTTCCTGCTGCACCACGGCGATACCGGCGCGGCGCGCCTCCGATGGAGTCAAGCGGCGATACTGGCGCCCGTCGATCTCGATCTCGCCGCCGTCGGGCGCCAGCGCGCCCGACAGGAGGTTGATCAGCGTGGATTTTCCGGCGCCGTTCTCGCCCAGCAACGCATGAATGCGTCCCGGCTCGAGCGCGATGGATACGTTCTGGAGAACGGGATTGCCGAAGAACGACTTCGACAATCCGTTCGCCCTGATGATGGCTTGTGACGTCATGCCCCCGACCTGAAATCCGCTCTCATCCCATCAGTATTTCCCCCTCGCCCGTTGCGAAGCAATGGGAGAGGGTGGCCGAAGGCCGGGTGAGGGCTCTTTCGGCCAGTGTAATCACTCTCGCAAAAGAGCCCTCATCCGCCCTATCGGGCACCTTCTCCCACGCTATGCGCGGGAGAAGGGGAAAAAGAGGGAAGCGCGAGGATATTCGAGAGAATGATCGATTACTTCGCGGCGAGCAACTCGTCGAAAAGCTTCTGGTCATAGGGCGAGAAGATATAGCCATCCGCCGGGAAATCCTTGGCGCGGGCGAGATAGCCGTCGATGCTGCTGTTGTCGATGATCGGCAGCGGCACCTTGACGAAGGCCGGCACATCCTTGCCCTCGAGCGCCTGCACCGCCGTATAAGTGGCGAAGGCACCGAGCCAGTTCGGCTGCATCGTCGCCCAGGACTTGAGGTCCTTCTCCTTCCACAGCTCGAGGAACTGACGGGCATTTTCACCGGTGATCGGCACCATCGGCCGGCCCTGCTTGTCCATGGCGAGGATCGCGCCCGCCGACAACGCGCCGCCGAGCGACAGGATGCCGTCGATCTGCGGATGGGCGAAGAGCAGGCTCGTCACCGCTTCCTGCGCCGGGGCGACGTTATAGGCGGTGTTGGTCTCGGCCAGGATCTCGATGCCCGGATTGGCGGCGAGCGCGGCATTGGCGCCCTTGCGCCGGTCATCGCTCACTGAAATGCCGGCCGGGCCGTTGAGGACGAGAATCTTGCCCTTGCCGCCCAGCTGCCCGATCAGCCATTTCGCGGCGGTATCGCCCCATTCGTTTGAATCGGTGTTGATCTTGGCCGTCACTTCATCGGTGTCGACGAGGCTGTCGAAATTGATGACCGCGATGCCCTTGGCGCAGGCATCGGCGACGACGCGGGCCGGCGCGGTGGAGGAGCCGGCGATCAGGATGATGGCGTCGACATCGGCGTCGATCATCGACTGGATCTGCTGGATCTGCACATTGGCGTCGCCCTGCGCGTCGGTGATGACGAGCTTGTCGACAAGGCCCTTCTTCTTCAGCTCCTCGACCTCGGCGGCGATGGTGCCTTCGGTCTGCTTCATCCAGGTCGGCACCGAATAGATATTCGCCCAGCCGATCGTGTAGGGCGCCTTGCGGTCACCCTTGATGCATTTGGCGGCGGCGCTGGCCTCGGTGACCAGCCCCACGCAGGTGAACAGGCCGATGCAGAGCGCACTGACCGCCACTTTCATCATTGATTTCCTCATTGTCTTCCTCCCAGGGATTATTCCATTATAGTGGAATAACTATCGCTATAATGGAAGGCCGATGCTATCGCCCTACGGGGGCACGGGCAATAGGACCTAAATAGGGTGGAGAACGCCATGACCGTGGAAGCGGTGAGGGACATTGAAGGCGGACGGCGGATGCGCGGGCTCGATCGCGCCGTCGATATCCTGGACTATTTGCGCAAAAGGCGGCGGCCGGCGCGGCCGAACGAGATCGCGGTCGACATCGCGGCGCCGAAATCGACGACCTATGAGCTGGTCGATCTGCTGGTCAATTCCGGCATGCTCGAATATGCCGACAAGGAGGGCCGCGTCTTTCTCGGCCGGAAGCTCTATTTCCTCGGCCTCGCCTACCAGACGCAGTTCGACCTGACGCGCGAATGCAAGGCCTATCTCGACCAGCTGGCGCAAGCGACGCAGGAGACTTCGCAGCTCTGCATGCTCGACGGCAACAAGTACACCGTCGCCATGATGCGCGAGGGCGTGCGCCCCTTCCGGATCAGCGCGGATGTCGGCGAGCGCACGCCCATTCCATGGACCGCCTCGGGCCGGTTGCTCGTCGCTCATATGAGCGATGAGGAGATTCTCGATTTCATCCCGGCGCCGGATTTCATCCTGCCGAACAAATCCCGGCTGGCGCCGGAGAAATTCCTCGCCGATGTCGCGCAGGCGCGCGCGGCGCAGTTCTATTCCTTCGATTCGGTGGCCGACAACTTCACCCATTGCTTCGCCGCGCCCATCCACCAGGGCGGCGCGGTCTCGGTCGCCACTCTGTGTCTGATCGCGCCGCGCGAGGATGCGGCCCGCAATTACGAGCGCTATCGGGAAACGCTTGTCGCTTCGGCGCGCGAACTCTCCGACAAGCTCGGCACTGCGCCGGTCCGCATCAACAAGGCCGGCGTGGCTTAGGCTACCTCATCATCTCACCCTGAGGTGCGAGCGTAGCGAGCCTCGAAGGGTGTGCTTCAGCATCTTCGCTCTATCCTGATGGATGCTCGGCGCGCGATCAGGAAAAGTGGATTCCGGTTTTCCGTCCGATCGCGCGCCCACTAAGAACTTCGATCGCACTTATCCGTTCAGATCAGAGATCTGAACGGATCGCGATCTAGGGCCGCTTCGCGGCCACCTCAGCATGAGGGATGTTGAGAGATGCGCACCTTCGGCGCCGGCGCCAAGGCGCGGGTGAGCAGATAGATCACCAGGAGCGTGCTTAGATAGACGAGAAGCTGGAGCACGCTCGGCTGATCGCTGTAGCCGATGAGCGTGTGGAGCACGCGGCCCGGAAGACTCTTCTCCGAGAGAATCGCCGATGTGTCCCAGGCGGTGTCGCCCAGAATCTCGACCAAACCCGCCTGCTCGAGGAAGAAAGTCGCCTGCGCGGCAAGCCCCGCGGCCAGGAACGCGATCATCACGCTCGTCACCTTGAACAGATGGCGCGCGGGGATGCGCAAAAGACCCAGGTAAGTCAGTGCCGAAAGTGCGCCGCCCAGAACCAGGCCCAGGAAACCGCCCAGGAGAAGGGCCAGCCCCGAACCGCCATCGGTGATGACGATGCCATAGAGGAATAGAACGATCTCGGCGCCTTCGCGCAGCACGGCGATGCCGACGACAAGGGCCAGCGCCAGGAGCGACTTCCGCCCGCGCGCCACCGCCTCGCCCGCTGCTTTCAGCTCATTGGCCAGCTCGCGGCCATGGCTCGCCATCCAGACATTGTGCCAGGTCAGCATCGCCACCGCGACGGCCAGGATGGCGGCGTTGAACAGTTCCTGGCCGGCGCCCGAAAAAGCATTGGCGATGCTGCTCGCAAAGGCAGCGACGAGGCAGCTGCCGAGCACGCCGCCGATAATGCCGAAAGCGATCCACATGCGGCTGCCGCCGACGGAGCGGGTCGCGGCGAGAACGATGCCGACGACGAGCCCGGCCTCGACGACTTCACGGAAGACGATGATGAGCGCGGCGAGCATGGCGGGAACTTCTATTCGGCAGTGATGATGCCGCGCGTCTCGTCCGCGTGATAGTCGTCGAAGAACGTATAGGTGCCGGGCTTCAGCGCCTTCACCCGCGCCAGGATCTCGGAATGGCCGGCGACGATCTTCTCGACCTTGAAATCCTTGGATTCGAATTCCGCCGGCGCGTCATTGTCGTTCCTGACCTTGATGAAGAAGGTTTTGCCCGCCGGCACCTTGAGCTGCTCCGGCTCGAAGGACTTGCCCTTGAGCACGATCTGATAGGCTGTCTGATCTTCCGCGCGCGCGGCTTGGCTGGCCAGAACGACAATAGACAGAACGAGCGCGCGCGAAAGCGCGCCGCGAGGACACGGCATTTTCGAGATTCCTTCAACGAAGTGTCCGAGCAAATTACTCGGCTACTCGGCGCGCGTCGAGACGCGCTCCGCTTCATGACCGAAATTTAATCCGTATACGTGTCAATTCTGGAACTGGAATAATTCTAATTCCGAGTGAGTGACCGCAGCGCATCGCGCAGCACCGTTACGGCAACCCGGATCGCCTCCGGCGTCGACAACTCTTCCGGACAATGGCTGCGGCCGTCGAGGCTCGGCACGAACAACATGCCGGTGGGACATACCGGCGCGAAGAGCTGCGCGTCGTGACCCGCGCCCGAAGGCATGAGCAGCGCCTTGTAGCCGCGCGCCGCGGCGCCAGCCTCGAGAAGCGCCTTGATGCCCGTGTCCATGCGTGCCGGCTCGTCACGCGCAAGCTCGCGCAGATCGACCGTCGCATTGCTCTCCTTCGCCGAGTCCCGAGCAAGGCGGCCGGCAAGCGCAACGAATGCGCTTAGTGACGTCGCGTCGGGGTGACGGATTTCCTGCCGGAAACGGACATGCTCGGCGACGACATTCAGCGCCTGCGGGGCGATCGACCAGTCGTCGAAATTGAGCCGCAGCGCTTCGTCCTTGGCGGCTTCATCGTAACAGAGCTGGCAATAGGCGATGGCGGCGCGCAGGGCATCCTTGCGCCGGCGCATCGGCGTGGTGCCGGAATGATCGGGCCTGCCGGTGAAGGTGACCTCCAATGTCGCGATGCCGACGATGTTCTCGACGACGCCCAGATCGAAGCCACCCTGCTCCAGAACCGGTCCCTGCTCGATATGCAGTTCCACATAGGCATGGAAATCCGTGGATGGACGACGGGCCGAAGCAACCCGGGCGGGATCGAGCCCGGCCTCGCGCAAGGCATCGGCCAGCAGTTTGCCGCGGGTGCCGCGCGCCGCCGCGATCTCGGGCGCCGCGACCAGACCCAGCATGGCGCGTGAGCCGAAGAGGCTGAAATATTCTCCCTCCTCATCGGCAAAGGCGATGATCTCCAAAGCGCGGTCGAAGACATGGTCTTCGGCCTTCAACGCCCGGAAAGCGGCAAGGCCCGACAGGACTCCCAGGGCGCCGTCGAAACGGCCGCCATTCGGCACGCTGTCGATATGCGAGGCGCAGATGACGGCGGGTCCGGGCGGGCCGAAGCGGCCGATGAGATTGCCGGCCGCGTCGATGCGGACCGTAAGGCCCGCCTCGATCATCCGTCCTCTGAGCCAGGCCTGCGCTTCCTTGAAAGACGGCGAAAAGGCGGTGCGGCTGACGCCGCCGCCCGTCTCGCGGCCAAACGCCGCGAGCGAATCGAGATCGGTGAAAAGCTCGGCGAACTCCGTCATCACTTGCCAGTATAGGCGATGAAATCCATTTCCACACGGGCATCGATGGTGAGCTCAGCCACCAGGCTGACGCGGGCCGGCGGGTCCTTGCGGAAATATTTGGCATAGGCCTCGTTGAAGGCGGCGAAGTCTTCGGCATGGGTCAGGCAGATGCTCACCTTGACGATATCGGCGAGGGTGGCGCCGGCCCGCTTCAGGATATCGGCGGCGTCCGCCATGATGCGGTCCGTCTCGGCGGCAACACCCCCTGCGACGATCCGGCCATCGGGCCCGAAGCCGACCATGCCGGACACATAGATGAAATCGCCGGCGCGGACCGCTTCCGACAAGGGCAGGCCTTCCATGCCCGGCCCTGAAATGACTTGCTTGGCCATGATCGCTCCTCTTCGTGATGGATGGGTGCACAGTCTCTCAAGCGGGCCTCGCGAAAGCTCCGAGATGCGGAAACTTCAGTTGACGACTTTGCGAACGACCCGTGCGCCATCCCGGCCGAGCATGCGCCTCGAATTTACGGGAAGGCACAAGCGACGTGGTCGATCACAGCCAGACGCAACGGGAACGGGCGAAGCTCGAAATCCACGATCTCCATAAATCCTTCGGCGCGCTCGACGTGCTGAAGGGCGTCTCGCTCGATGCCCATGACCATGACGTGATCTCGATCCTCGGCGCCAGCGGCTCGGGCAAAAGCACCTTCCTGCGCTGCATCAATTTCCTCGAAACGCCGACCCGCGGCAGCATCGCCCTCAATGGCGAGACGATCCGGACCAGGCCGTCCCCCAATGGCCAGCAGGAGCCGGCCGACCGCCGGCAGATCGAGAAGATGCGCGCCCGGCTGGCGATGGTCTTCCAGGGCTTCAACCTCTGGTCCCATATGACATTGCTCGAAAATGTCATCGAGGGTCCCATCCATGTGCTGGGCCTCGGCCGCAAGGAGGCGATCGAGCGGGCCGAGGCGCTCCTCGCCAAGGTCGGGCTCGATGACCGCAAAGCCTATTATCCGGCCTTCCTGTCGGGCGGCCAGCAGCAGCGCGGCGCCATTGCCCGGGCGCTCGCGATGGAGCCCGAGATCATGCTTTTCGACGAGCCGACCTCGGCGCTCGACCCTGAGCTCGTCGGCGAGGTCCTGACCATCATCCGCGCGCTCGCCGATGAAGGCCGCACGATGATCGTCGTCACCCATGAGATCGCCTTCGCCCGCGAAGCGTCCAGCCGCGTCGTCTTCCTGCGCGAAGGCGAAATCGAGGAGCAAGGCGCTCCCGAAAGCGTGATGGCCAATCCCGCCTCGCCTCATTTCGAGCGCTTCCTGGCGCGGGCGCGGCATTGAACCCCAATCATAAACGGAGGAAACCGAAATGAAGAAACAGACATCCCTGCTGGCCGGCGCCATCCTGATGCTCGCGGGCATGAACGCGGCGCATGCCGAGGACACGATCCGCTTCGCCACCGAAGGCGCCTATCCGCCGTTCAATGAGCGCGCCGCCGACGGCTCGCTGAAAGGCTTCGAGATCGATCTCGGCATGGCGCTGTGCGAGAAGATCAAGCGCGCTTGCGAATTCCAGGCGCAGGACTGGGACGGCATGATTCCCGGCCTTCTCGCCAACAAATATGACGGCATCTTCGCCTCGATGGCGATCACCGAGGAGAGAAAGAAGAAGATCGACTTCACCAACAAATACTACCAGACCGGCGGCGTCTTCGTGGCGCGCAAGGGAACCCAGCTCGACACCGCCGACAAGGCGCTCGGCGGCAAGGTGATCGGCACCATTCCGGGCGTCACCCAATGCTATCTCGAAAAGGCGTTCCCGCAAGCGACGGTGCGCGTCTATGAGACCGCCGATTCCCTTTATCTCGACCTCGAATCCGGCCGCGTCGACGCCATCCTGTCCGACGCCATCGGAGTCGATTTCGGCCTGCTCAAGACCGAGCGCGGCAGGGACATGGAATTCGTCTCCGAGATCTATACCGACCGCGAATGCTTCGGCGAAGGCGTCGGCATCGGCATGCGCAAGGAGGACACCGAATTGCGCGACCAGCTCAACAAGGCGATCGCCGAAACACGCGCCGACGGCACCTATGACAAGATCATGAAGAAGTACTTCCAGTACGACATCTACGGCAAATAGGCCCGGCCGCGGTCGCGCCCGATGGATGACGTCGTCACATATTCGCCTTTCGTCGCCTCAGGGATACGGATCACGGTGGCCCTCAGCCTCTTGTCGCTGCTGGTCGCCGTTTTCCTGGGTCTCCTTGGCGCCTGGGCGAAGCTCTCGGGCTCGCGCGCCGCCCGGCGCATCGCCGGGCTCTACACGACGCTCATCCGCGGCGTGCCCGATCTCGTCCTGATGCTGCTGCTCTATTTCGGCGGCCAGATGGCGCTCAACAGACTGGGCGCCATCACCGGCCTGTGGAAGCATGTCGAGCTCGACGCCTTCACCGCCGGCGTCCTCGCCATCGGCTTCATCTTCGGCTCCTATATGACCGAAACCTTCCGTGGCGCCGCCCTCGCCATTCCGCGCGGCCAGATCGAGGCGGGTCTCGCCAGCGGGATGAGCCGGCCCGTCCTGTTCCGGCGCATCATCTGGCCGCAGCTGGTGCGCTACGCGCTGCCGAGCTTCACCAATATCTGGCTGACCTTGATGAAGACCACCGCCCTCGTCTCGGTGATCGGCCTCGAGGATCTCGTCTATAACGGCTATGCCGCCGGCAAGGCGACCCGCATGCCCTTCACCTTCATGTTCGTCGTGCTGATGACCTATCTGGCGATGACGGCGATCTCGGATCTGGGCCTCAGATGGCTCGACCGGCGCTACAGCGCCCATGTCCGGGCGGAGCGCCCGGCATGAGCCTGACCGAATTCAGCGAAAACTATGCGCCGGTCGACTTCATGCTGGTGGCGCAGCACTGGCCGCTCTTCCTTCTCGGCTTGCGCAATACGCTCATTCTGCTGGCCGGACCGCTCGCCCTCTCCTGCCTCTTCGCCGTGCCGCTGGCGCTCATCCGCGCCAACCGCGTGCCGATCGCGAACAGGATCATCTTCGCTTATACCTATCTGTTCCGCGGCACGCCGCTCCTGGTCCAGCTCTACCTGCTCTATTACGGCGCCGCGCAATTCTCCCTGATCCGGGAGACGTTCCTGTGGACCATCCTGCGCGAAGCCTGGTGGTGCGCCTTCATCGCCTTCACCTTCTGCACGACCGCCTATGTCACCGAGATCCTGCGCGGCGCCATCGAGACGGTGCCCAAGGGCGAGATCGAGGCGGCGAAGGCCTGCGGCATGAGCCCCCTCACCCGGATCCGGCGCATCGTCCTGCCCAATGCCTTCCGCCGCGCCTTGCCGGCCCTCTCGAACGAGGTGATCTTCACGCTGCACGGGACCGTGATCGCCAGCACCGTCACCATCATCGACATCCTCGGCGCCGCGCGGCTCTTCAACAACAAATACTATCTCGCCTTCGACGGCTTCATCATCGCCGCCTTTCTCTACATGGCGCTCGTCTACGCCATCAATCGCGGCTTCAAGTTCTGGGAAAGCAAATGGCACCGCCATCTGCCCCATCACCGCTCCACCTGATCCATCGTCACCAGAGAGGTCCTCATGCAACGCCTTGGCACCACCGATATCTTCCCGCCGGCCGAAAATTTCGTCTATATGGACGCCGCCTCCGTCGGCCTCACCCACAAGGGCGCCGCGGCCGCGATCAACCGCTGGCAGCAGGCGCTGGCGGATGAAGGCACCATCGCCTTCGACGAGCAGGACGAGGTCGAATGCCTCGACAATCTGAACGACGCCGCGGCGCGCCTCTTCAATGCGGAAACCCGCGATATCGCCACCGCCTCGAGCGAAACGGTGCTGATGTCGTCGCTCGCCTGGGCGGTCATGCCGCCCAAGGGAACGACCATCGTCGCCACCGAGACCACGCATCCGAGCACCATCTATCCGTGGATGCGCGTCGCCGAGGCGACCGGCGCCGAGATCCGCTGGGCGCGGGCCGACAATCTCTATATCGATCCCGATCATCTCGAGAGCCTGATCGACGACAGCACCTCGGTCGTCTGCCTCTCGCATGTGGAATATGGCACCGGCCAGACCTATGACCTCGCCCGCTTCGCCGCCAAGGCCCACAAGCATGGCGCCATCTGCGTGGTCGATGCGACGCAATCGGCGGGGCAAGTGCCGATCGACGTCGCTAGGACCGGCATCGATGCGGCGGCCGCCTCCACCTATAAATGGCTGTGCGGACCTTTCGGCACCGGCATCATGTATGTCGCGCCCGCCCTTCAGAAGCTCAATCCCGGCATCGTCGGCTGGCGCTCGCATAAGGACATGTGGGACTTCCAGGCCGACCGCCTCGAGCTGCCCGACACGGCGAAACGTTATGAATTCGGCACCATGGCCTATGGCACCGCCTTCGGCGCCACCGAGGCGATGAATTATCTGCTCAGCCATTCGATCGAGAAGATCCATGCGCATAACCGCGAAATCGCCGACCGCCTGATGACCGGTCTCCAGGCGCTGGGCGCCGAGGTCCTTTCGCCCAGGAAGGCGGCGGAACGCTCGGCCACCATCGCGGCGCGCTTTCCCGGCAAGAACAGCCGGGACTTCGCCCGCACCCTCAAGGAGAACAATGTCATCGCCTCGTTGCGGCGCGACTTCATCCGCTTCTCGCCGCATCTCTACAATAACGCCGACGACATCGATCGCGGCCTCGCCTCGATCAAGGCGGCGCTCTGAGATGCAGGCCGCCATCGACATCGATCTCGACGCGCCCGGGCGCCAGTCGGGCCGCCTGAGCCTTTCGATCGACAACGGGGAGCGGCGCATCACCACGCCGATCTTCCGCATCGCGCAAGGCGACGGCCCGACGCTCGTCCTCACCGCCGGCGTCCATGGCGATGAATATGAAGGCCAGATCGCGCTCGCCGAGCTGGCGCGGAGCCTCGATCCCGGCGGGATCCGAGGCCGCGTCATCATCCTGCCGCGGGTGAACGCGCCGGCCTGCGATGCGGGACAGCGCAGCACGCCGACCGACGGGCTCAATCTCAACCGCGCCTTTCCGGGCCGCGCCGACGGAACCTTCACCAGCCGGCTGGCGCATGCCATCGAGACCGAGATCTATGCCCGCGCCGATTACGCCGCCGACTTCCATTGCGGCGGAACCATATTGCACTTCCTGCCGTCGACCCTGTTCGTCGTGACCGGCGACCGGCAAGAGGACCGGCGCCGGCTCGATCTCGCTTGTGGCTTCGGCGCGCGTCGTTGCATGCTGTTCGGCGCCAAGACGATGGGCGTCGAGGTCAGCATCGACGCCGCCATGCTGCGCCAGAAGGTCATCGGCATCAGCGGCGAATATGGCGGCTCGGCGGCAGTCACGCCCGACGCGATGGCTCTGTGCCGGAGCGGGCTTACCCGTCTCCTCGGCCATCTCGGCATCACCCCGCAGCAGGCGCCGCCCGAACCGGTCGAGCCTGAGCTCATCGATGTCCGTCCGGAGGAGTGCTACGTGCTCGCCGAAGCCGAAGGGACGTTCGAGCCGCTGGCGCAGCTCGGCGAAACGGTCGCCGACGGCGCCCTGGTCGCCAGGCTGCATCGCCTCGACAGGGAGCCCCTTCCCGTCCAGGCGCGCACCGGCGGCGTGGTGATGGCGCGCCGCTCCCTGGCGCGCTCGGCCGCCGGCGATTGGCTCTATATCATCGGCCGACCCGTGACGGCGTTTTAGATTCCGGCCGGCGCGCCTTCACCATCGCCAGGAAGCTGCGCACCATCGGGTTGGCGAGCGAGGCGCGATGCGCCTTGACGACGATCCCGGTTTCCTTGGCGATCTCCGCCGGCCGGATGGCGCGGATCTGTCCGCGCTGTTCCCAGGCCTCGGCATAATGCGTCGGCAGAAAGCCCAGATGCGTGCCGGCCAGCACCAGGAACAGCACGCCTTCGGTCTGGTGCGAGGTGGCGGCCGATTTGAGGCCCATCCTCTCGAAAGCGTGGCTTTCGGCGAGTGAATAGCCATGCTGGACCAGCTTGTACTGCGCCAGGCGCTCGTCGGTGAGCTCGGCGTCGGACAGCGCGAAGGCCTCATGGCCGACGCCGCAATAAAGCAGGCTGCGCTCCATCGCCAAAGGCGTGATCAGCGCCCGCGACGGCCGCGCATCGGCGACCGAGACGCCGATATGGAGGCGGCGCTCGTCGACGGCGCGGTCGATCTCGCTCTCCGAGCCGATCATCATATTGAGCCTGACCGCCGGATTGGCCTTGGAATAATCGGCCAGGATCTCGCGCAAGGGGATGGTCTCACAGGTGACCAGCGTATCGATGAAGCCGATATAGAACTCCCCGATCAGCTCGGAATGGAAGGCGTTGATGCGCGAGCGGAACTCCTCCAGCGACACCAGAAGCTGCGTGATCGCCTCGTAGACGACCTTGCCCTCCTCGGTCAGCGCGAAGCCGCTGCGACCGCGCTCGCACAGCCTGACGCCGAGACGGATCTCGAGATCGCTCACATGCTTGCTGATCGCCGATTTGGTGAGACCGATCTCGGCCTCGGCGGCCGAGAAGCCGCCGCAATCGGCGACGGCGCGGAAGACGCGCAGAAGCTTCAATTCGAAATCGGTGAACTGTCCGGCGAATATGCGGTGGGGCCAGGTCATACTTCCTGCTCGATCGTCGCCGCCTCGAGCGCCGCCCAGAAATCCTTGAGGAAAGTGTCCATGAGCAGCGACGGCGCGTGGCCCTTGCGGGTCGCGATGTAATAGGCCGCACTCCAGCCCAGCACTTGCGGCAGCACCGATTTCAGCTCCCCTGTCGTCACCCAGGCATCGCCGAAATGCTTCGGCAGGAAACCGATATAGGAACCGGTGCGGATCAGGAAGGATTTCGCCAGCACGTCATTCACCGTGGCGGAAGCGGTCTCGACCATCAGGCGCGGCAGCTCCGTCTGCATCCACATGCTGCGCGACACGACCCGGTAATGCGAGAGGTCCTGCACATTGATCGCCTGCGGTTCCTTCTCGTAGAGCGGATGACGGCGGCCGCAATAGAGCTCCTGCTTTTCCGAATAGACATATTCATAGGAGATGCCGCTGATCTTGCGCGGGAAGCAGCCGACGACGGCATTGAGCTGGCCGTCGAGCAGCAGTTTTTCCATGACATGCAGCTCTTCGACCCTGACCGTCACGCGCGCATCATTGTCGCGCTGGTTGAAGCGCCAGATGGCGTCATGGACGGGCGATTTCGGATTGGTGATGGCGGAATCGAGAAGGCCCAGATTGAGCGCGCCGGTCAATTGCCCGCGCAGGCCGGCGACCTCGCCGGTGAAATCGCCGATGACGGCGAAGATGCGCTTGGCCGCCTCATAGACGACGGCCCCCTTGTCGGTGAGCTGGAAGCCGACCCGGCCGCGCTGGCAGAGCTTGGCGCCGAGGCGCTGCTCGAGCTCGGTCATATGATTGCTGATCGTCGAGGCGCCGATATTCATTTCGGCCTGGGCGGCGGTGTAGCCGCCATTCTCCACCACCGCGGTGAAGACCTTGAGCAGCCGAAGGTCCTTCTCAGCAAAATTGAACATACGCATTTCTCAAGTTGAATTCGTTTACATAGTCAATTTCAAACATATCAAAGCCACCAGCGAGGTTCAAATCCATCCGTATTTTGGAGTAACATATTATAGAATATGGATTTTATCATTTCACACGGATAACACCTTAAAGATGATATCCCTCAAACTATCAAACTTATCTCCACTACGTCGATATTTGTTAAAACCGGCAAGTATGAAAGTCTCACGCCGCGCCAGACGGAAAAATCGGCGTCCAGAACCGGGTGGGAACAAAGGAGACGAACAATGATCCATACATATAAAGGCCGGGGACTGATCACCCGCCGCAGCCTGCTCAAGGCCGGCGCCGCTCTCGCCGGCACGGCGGGCGGCTTTTCGCTGGCGCGGGCGCAGTCGGACGACAAGGTCGTCAGCCTTCTGAGCTGGCCCGGCCATGGCGCGCAGGATGTCGTCGGCGATTTCGAGAAGGCCAATGGCGTCAAGGTCCAGGCCAAGGAATATACCAGCGGCGAGGAGATGATGGCGCTGCTGCAGTCGTCGCCGCCCGGCACGTTCGACGTGATTCTCAGCGACGCGGAATATACCAACCAGCTCCAGCAGGCGAGCCTCATCGACGAGATGAACCCGGCCGACTATCCGCTCGACGAGTTCTGGCCGGAATTCCAGAAATTCCCGGCCCAGTTCGTCGACGGCAAGCTCTATGCCATCGTCGTCGACTATGGCTTCCTCGGCCTTGTCTACAATACCAAGCGGCTCACCCGCGAGGAAGTCGACTCCTACGCCATCCTCTCGAATGAGAAGGTCAAGGGCAAGGTCGGCATGTATGACTGGTATCTGCCCAATATGATGTGTCTCAGCCTGGGCGAGGGCAACCGGCCGCCGCATGACATCGACAACGCGAAATACGACGCGCTGAAGCAGAAGCTGTTCAGCCTCGCCCCGCAGATGTCGGGCATCGGCGTGTGGTCCTCGGTCTTCTCGCAGCTCACCAACGAAGAATCCTGGGTCATGCCGGGCGTCGGCGCCTGGGCGGCCCTCCTCCTAGAAAAGGGCGGCGTGCCGATCAAGGCGATCGTGCCGAAGGAAGGCGGCCTGCAATGGACCGAGATGCTGTCGGTCTCGGCCAATTCCGGCAAGAAGGACCTCGCCAAGAAGTTCATCCAGTACATGACCTCGGCCGAAGGCCAGGTGAAGGAAGCGACCAAGGCCGCCTATTGGGCGTCGATCCCGAACAAGGCCGGCTGGAAGCTCCTCAACGAGAAGAATCCGGAAGCCGCCGAGAAGCTCGAGCACAAGCTCGATGCGCGCAACGTCATGGACGAGCTCAAGGAAGGCAAGATCTTCGTCCGCGACGTGCCGAAGCAGCAGCCGATCGAGACCTGGAACGAGGCCTGGACCGAATTCAAGAACATGTAATTTCCTCCAGTCGTCATGGCCGGGCTTGACCCGGCCATCCAGCTTCGCCGTTATCGACCGTTGCATGGAGAAACTGGATGGCTGTCTCAAGGGCGGCCATGACGAGGGGAGAGAGCGTCGGGACTAATGGCAAAAGCTTCATCCACAGCACATTCCGGACGCCGCTCGCGCCCCCACTTCTTCGCCTGGGCGCTCGCTTTGCCGATGCCGATCTGGCAGACCCTGTTCTTCGTCGCCGCCCTTCTGTTCCTGGTGGTGATGAGCTTCTGGTCGGTGCAGAATTTCCGCGTCACGCCGGACTTCACCTTCGACAACTGGGCCAAGATCTATTCGGCCGGCTATTTCCGCGTCACCTATCTGCGCACCGTGCTCTATGCGCTGCTCGCCGCGACGCTGGCGAGCCTGATCGCCTTTCCTTGCGCCTATGGGCTCGCCTTCAAGGCTTCTCCCCTGATGCGCCGCATCGTGGTGGCGAGCCTCATCATGCCCTACTTCACCAGCTATCTGGTGCGCGCCAATTCCTGGAAGATCCTGCTCACCGACCAGGGCGTCATCAACAGCATGCTGGGCGCCGTCGGCATCGCGCCTTTGCCGATGACCAGCAATCTCTTCGCGGTGATGATCGGCTACCTCACCCTCATTCTGCCGATCGTGATCCTCCTGCAATATTTCAGCCTCGCCAATGTCGACCGCCGGCTCATCGAGGCCGCCCACAACCTGCGCTGCGGGCGCGTGCGCACCGTGTTCCAGGTCATCATTCCGAGCGCCCGGACCGGCCTCATCCTCGCCGCCACCTTCGCTTTCATCCTCTCCTTCGGCGATTTCGTCAGCCCGAGCTTCCTCGGCAACAACAAGCCGCCGACGCTCAGCGTGCTCATGGTCGATGCGGTGAAATCGGGCTCGCAATGGCCGCGCGCCGCGGTGGTGGCGCTGACCATGGTGGCGACCCTGCTCTTCGTCGCCTTCCTCGCCATGAACTTCGCCTATGGCGAGAAGAGGAAGCGCCCATGAAGACCGACCGGATCATCTCGCTCGCCTTCAAGGCCTATATCTGCCTGGCGCTGCTCTTCGTCTTCGCGCCAATTCTGACGAGCTTCGTCTTCTCCTTCGACGCCAATAAATTCGCCGCCATTCCCTGGGGCGGCTTCAGCACGAAGTGGTATGCCGAAGCCTTCGCCGACCCCGAGGTCGCCAAGAGCCTGCGCAACACGGTGATCGTGGCGCTGTCGAGCTCGATCCTCGCGACGCTCATCGGCTTCACCGCCGCCTATACCGACTACCGCTACGACTTCTTCGGCAAGAAGGTCTATCTGGCGCTCGCCTTCATCCCGCCGACCATCCCCGTCATCATCCTCGGCGTCGCCATGCTGGTGCTGCTCGGCCGCATCGGGCTTTCCGGCCAGCTCCATTCCGTCATCATCGCCCATGTCGTCTATTCGCTGCCCTTCGCCATGGCGCTCATCCGCCTGCGCCTGTCGCAGATGAACAAGGATCTCGAGGCGGCGGCGTGGAATCTCGGCGCCAGCCAGTGGCGGGCGCTCCGCGAAGTCATCATCCCCTTCTGCCTGCCGGCGATCTTCTCGGCACTGTTCCTCACCATGGCGGTCTCGTTCGACGAATATGCCATCGCCTGGTTCGTCTCCGGCTTCAACGAGACGCTGCCGGTGCGCATCCTCATCCTGCTGCAGCGCGAGGTGAGCCCCAAGGTCAACGCCATCGGCAGTCTCGTCTTCATCGTCTCCATGACCCTCGTGATGCTCGCCCAGATCGTCTTCCTGATGCGCGAACCCGGGTCCGGCAAAGGAAAGAGGATCTAACGTGGCTGAACCGCTCCTGGTGCTCGACGGCGTCGTCAAGCGTTACGACGACCATACCGCCGTCCATAAAATCGACCTCGAGATCGCCGCCGGCGAGTTCATCGCGCTGATGGGCCCGTCGGGCTGCGGCAAGACCACCACGCTGCGGATGATCGCCGGGCTCGAGGCGCCGAGCGAAGGCGAGATCCGCTTGCGCGGCCGGCGCATGAACGAGGTGGCGCCGTGGGAGCGCGACACGCCGCTCGTCTGGCAGAGCCTGGCGCTGTTTCCCTTCATGAGCGTGCTCAAGAATGTCGAATTCGGCCTCAAGATGCGCAACCTCCCGGCGGCCGAGCGCACCAAAAAAGCCATGCCCTGGCTCGAACGCGTCGGCATCGCCCGATATCGCGACCGCAAGGTCGACCAGCTGTCGGGCGGCGAGCGCCAGCGCGTGGCGCTGGCCCGCGCGCTCGTCACCGAGCCCGAGATCCTGCTGCTCGACGAGCCGCTGTCGGCGCTCGACGCCCATCTCGTCATCCGCATGCAGGCCGAGCTCAAGCAGCTGCAGCAGCAGCTCGGCATCACCTTCTGCTATGTGACCCACAGCCAGTCGGAAGCCTTCGCCATGGCCGACCGCGTCGCCATCATGGCCGAGGGACGGCTGCAGCAGGTGGGACCGCCGCGCGAGGTCTATCGCGCCCCCGCCAACCGCTTCGTCGCCGAATTCGTCGGCGCCAATAATCTCCTGAGCGGCAAGGTGAGGTCGGTCGCGCAAGGCATCGTGAAGGTCGAGACGGCGGCCGGCATGATGCAAGCCCGCGAGAATCCCGGGCTCTCCCTCATTCCCGGCGACGGCGTCACCGTCGTCGTCAGCGCCGACCGCGCCGTGGTCAGCGACAGCGCCGCCGATGGCGAGAACAGCCTCTCCGGCACGGTCATCGGCGAGCAGTTCGTCGGCGCCTTCGTGACCTTGCATCTCGATCTCGGCGACGGCACCACGTTCCGCGCCCAGCTCCAGCAGCATGCCCTCGAGCCGCTGGGCCAGGTGCGCGGCAAGCGCCTCAACCTGCGCTGGAAGCCCGAACATACCGTAATTCTGAAAGACAAGTGAGATGGGAGCCTTGATGAACAACAGCGTATTGATCTCCGAACTGGCCTGGACGGAATATGAGAAGCGCCTCGCGGGCGGCCGGACACCGGTCCTGATCCCGGTCGGCGCGCTCGAGCAGCACGGGCCCCATCTGCCGTTGAACTGCGATACCGTCATTCCCACCGCCGTCTGCGAGGAAGCCGCCAAGCGGATCGGCGCTTTGGTGGCGCCGCCGATCGAATATGGCTACAAGTCGCAGCCGCGTTCGGGCGGCGGCAATCACTTCCCCGGCACCACCAGCCTCGACGGCAACACGCTGGTGCTGATGACGCGCGACCTCATCCGCGAATTCGCCCGCCATGGCGTGCGCAAGATCGCCATCGTCGTCGGCCACACCGAAAATCTCATGTTCACGACGGAAGCCTGCGACCTCGCCATCCGCGACCTGAAGGCGCAGGGCATCACCGACATGAAGATCATCCATATGGGCTATTGGGAATTCATGACCGAGGCGACCATGCACAAGGTCTTCCCGGACGGCTTCCCGAGCTGGAATCTGGAGCATGCCGGCGTCATGGAGACCTCGGTGATGCTTTATCTGCGCAATTCTCTGGTCGATTTCGACCAGGTGCCGAAACATGCGCCGGCCGACTTCCCGCCCTATGACATCCATCCGGTCGAGCCGCATCGCATTCCCGCATCCGGCGCGCTGTCCTCCGGCCAGACGGCGACGGCCGAAAAGGGCAAATACATGTTCGACGAATATGTCGAATCGATCGCCGCGGCGCTCAAGAAGGAGTTCGCGCTGTGACGAGCGTCCATATCGCCGAGCTGAGCTGGACCGCCTATGACGAGAAGCTCAAACGCGACAATCCGGTGATCATCCTGCCGGTCGGATCGCTCGAGCAGCACGGGCCGCATTCGCCGCTCGCCACCGACACGATCATCCCGCAGGAGATCGGCATCGCGGTGGCCGAGACGATCGACGGCCTCATCGCGCCGCCCATCGCCTATGGCTACAAGTCGATGCCGCGCACCGGCGGCGGCAATCACTTTCCCGGCACCACCAGCCTCGACGGCGACACGCTGGTCAGGCTCACCCACGACATCATCTGCGAATTCGCCCGCCATGGCGCGCGCCGCCTCCTCATCCTCGATTCGCATTACGAGAACGAGATGTTCCTCATCGAGGGCATCGATCTCGCGCTCAAGGATCTCAGGAGCTGGGGCATCGGCGATCTCAAGGTCATGAAGGTGCGCTATTTCGAGTTCGTCTCGGAAGCGACGCTGGCGAAGGTGTTCCCGGACGGCTTTCCGGGCTGGCCGCTCGAACATGCGGGCGTCATGACGACCTCGGTGCTGCTGCATCGCCGGCCCGATCTCGTCCATATGGACAAGGTGCCGAACCAGAAGCCGGTCATCTATCCGCCCTATGACCTGTTCCCGGTCGATCCGAAGCAGGGCACCCAGACCGGCATCCTCGCCACCGCCAAGGGCGCCACACCGGAAAAGGGCGAGATCCTGTTCCAGGAATATGTCGCCGGCATCAGCGCCGCCACCCGCGAGGCCTTCGGCCTCGCGGCGTGAGGGCACGATCTGCACGACAGTCACCGAAATACGCAAAGCTCCATTCCCCTTCTCCCGCTTGCGCAGGATTGTCCGGGAAAAATTATGGGATGTTGGAGAAAGCGGCGTAAATCACGTAGGTGGAACTCATCTTCAATCGCCGAGACTCAGAATTCAATCTAGATTTTCCCCTTCTCCCGCTTGCGGGAGAAGGTGCCCGACAGGGCGGATGAGGGTGTTGGTTCAGTTCACGACGGCGCTTCAAGAGAACAAAAGCGAAGCTTTAATACTTCCCGCACTTGCGGCTT